>JACKJA010000002.1:1395143-2092715 GCA_020638175.1 Rhodospirillales bacterium | reverse complement strand
CCTCTGATATGCAGCCTCAATCGCATTCACCAGCTGATCGGTTGTGCTGGGATAATTGATCCAGCGCGCATAACAGTCTTCTTGTAGATGAGACTGCCTAAGATTCTTGGTGAGCCTATCTGGAAAATATTGATTCCCATATGTAAAGCTCGGCAACTTAAGTGCAAAAAGCCCGTTCGGAGCTACACTATCACCCTGACGAAGAGAAGATTGTATTTCCCAGTCCACGTATCGTCGTGCCCATGTGCATTTGCCGAGCATGACTATAGTGACACTAGAATCCCCGAGATACAGTTGCCGAATTCTTCTCATTACATAGTCAGTGTTAGTACTGTCGATGATATCTTCTGACATTTCTTGCCCGAGGCCACGAGCGATGAATGCGTTTTTCCAATGGTCAAAAGTTCGAACGAACTGACTGACCTCTGCCTGATCGGCATGGTGATAAGAGATAAAACATTTTCTACGCACGAACGCCATTATTAAGATCTCTCCTTTTAACGCTAACAGCTAGATAATGGGCATAATGGCCTGTTTGTCAATAATCTCGGTTGTAAACCTTCACCACAAGGTGGACATGGCGCGGAAGCGAGGGCTTGATTTAGCGCGCTACGTGAAATATCAAGGGTCATGCAGAAGCGCAAACTGAGTACAAAACAGCTTCAGAAGAAAATGCAGATCAATGAAAAGCTCGCGAATAATATTCGGCGACGTGGATAACCTTTGGTTAGGTGCGGTACCGGTGCGGGCCTTGTACGTCGTGTGAGTTCATCGGCGACTATGATCGAATGAAGGCAAGTAATGGTGCATAATTGTGATCGTCTGCAGCGCGCAGAGCGTCGACGTAAGCTTGGCGCGTCTCACCGGCGTCGATGAGACTTTCGCGGCCCCAGGTAAAGCGGGGTCTGCCCATGGCGACCAGCAGTAGGTCAGTTGCCGTGCGGGCATGACGGCCATTGCCGTTCGGGAATAGGTGTATCCAGACCAGCCGGTGATGAAAACGCGCCGCGATCTCGTCGGGCTCATAGGTGCCGTGCTCAAGCCAGAAGCGCACATCGTCGAGCAAGTTTCGTAGCTCCATCGGAATTTTGTAAGCGTCGACGCCGATGTTCTTACCTGTCCGTCGATATTGACCGGCCCATTTCCAGACCCGGCCAAACATCCGCTTGTGCAGGTCGTTCAGGAATTTCTCGGCCAGTACACCGCGCTTGCGATTAAATGCCCATTCCTCAGCATCAAGGATGTTCGCCTGCTCGGCTTCATTGAGTTCGGCGCGCAGCGTGATGTAGGAGGGGATTAACCCCTCCTGCTCTTCAGGCGACAGCGGCGTCGATGCATCATCGCGTTCGATCAGCGGATCGTCCGTCATTCATCCTCCCAAATCGCCGAGCCGCCTTGGGCGATGATCTTGTCGGTCAGCACCTTTAGCTGCGCGCGTTCATCTTGTGCATCGACGCCCTGGGCTTCGAGCTTCATGCTGTGACCGGTTGCCGCCAACCGCGTCTTGGCGAGCACTTCTGCGCGCTCTTCGACAAGTGTCTCAAGCGGTCTGCGAGGCACCAGCATGTAAACCAGGCGGCAATCGAGCGCCTGGGCGGCACGTTCCAGCGAGTCCAGTGTGATGGACCCAGAGGTTTCTGCCTTTTCGATGGCAACGACGCGTGACTGTACGACGCCGAGCCGCTTGGCCAGCTGTTTCGTGGTCATGCCGAGGGCGTCGCGGATCGCCTTGATCCAGCCACGCGGCGGGCGTACAAACGCGTCCGCGCCGGGCAGCTGGCTAAGGCGCTTGTCGATCTGGCGGCGGGCTGTGGCGCGGTCCTGGGAACGCATGACAATCACCTCTACGTGATTAAGGACAATATAAAATATCACATATAAGTGAAATAAAGGCAAGTAAAAAAGCACAATAAGGTGATTAAGAAGGCGCTCGTTAATCATGAGTACGTGATAATCGGTGATGACAATGGCATTTACACCTGTGTCGGTGCGCCGTGCCGCCCCTTGCGTCCCGCCTGCTTGTTGTACGGTGAGGATGTGGATGCGGCAGCGAGCGGCGTGGTTGGCCCGCTGCCGTCAGATTGATTAGAGCCTCAGGTTCTGCCGGGCGCTGATCTCGCGGCGGACATTGTCCAGCGAAGCGAGGGTATTGCGGCGCTCGCTGCTGTCTGCATCCGAGCGGGCGAGGGCGTTGAACAGATCACGTAACAGAGCGCGAAGGTCACGCTCGCTGCGAGACGCCAGCTCGAAATGCGTTAAGAGCTTTGTCATGGGTTCCTCCTGTTTGTTCGTGAAGGCCCCGACCACCGGAGCCTTTCTGGCCCCCCGCACGATCATCATGGCCTGATGAAAGGCTTGCGGTGGTTGGCTCACTGCAAAACAGGCTTGGGGGAACGCCAAGGCGGAGGTTCATGGCATGAGTGGTGGTTACGCTTGTGGCAGCGTTCGCCGCATTTGTGTGATGTCGTGATGTGTTGCGATGCCTTCCCCCTCGGAATTTGCGGGCAGCCTGCGCTCGTGTCCGATCGCTACAAGCATCGCGTTAGGAGGCGACAGCGGAATCCCGGTAGCCCTTTGGCCTCGTAACGAAAGGCGGGCCAGGGGCGCTCATCCTTCATCCGCTGTCAGCGAGCTGCTTTTACGTCCCTTGATATGTTTGCTGGCCGCGGGTCAGATCGCCGCCCTTGGATAATGGCGGGGTTCTTTGTGTCTTCGCTGTCTTTTCGTGTGCCGCGGTTTGCTGGGTTCTCGTTCGGCTGGCCGTCATGCAGGCGTTGTGGGGAGCAGGGCGGCAGCGGCGGTCAGCATGTCTCCCTTGCGCTCTTTTGAAATCAACTGTGGCAACCCTGGGCGCGGGCGGCGTTCCTGCAAGCCTTACCCTTACGGCTCCCGCCATCAACCGTGTCCTCGGATTCCCTGCGGGCCGCACCATCGATGGCGTCCGGGCTATTCCGGTCCGCCTCGTCCCCACGCCTTCCTGTGATCCCACGATTTCACATTAAGAGCAGGAGACAAACACCATGACCACCTTCTACGCGCAGCCCTATTCCCTCGATCACACCGGCTTTTACTTCGACAGCCTAGATCAGTACGAAACCGGTATGGACAAACTCGAAAAACAAGGATGCGAAGAAGTCGAAATCCAGTTCATCGCCGGCGACGATCACCTGGCCCGGCTGGCCAAAGACGCTTCCATCGGGCAGGGACAGGTGCATCTCTGGTTCGAAGAGCTCGACGACCTTGACGAGATCGCCGCCGATCAGATTGGGTTTCTCTTAGATTGCGGCTATAGCCTGGAAGATGCGCTGGGCGCTTACGAAGACGTGATCCTCTACGAGGGCAGCGCGGCAGATTACGCCGCCGAGATGATCGAAGAGACCACCGAAATCCCGGAGAACCTGCGCTACTACATCGACTACGATGCCATCGCCCGTGATATGGAGCTCAACGGTGAAATCACCGCGCTCCGCTACCACCTCTTGGTGGTCAATGCGCAGGACTTCTAATCCATTCGCTCAGCGGTATCTGCCGCTGAGCCTTGATGCTGCTCGCCAAAGGCCATGACGGCATCTTAAAGCACCGTGCTTTCCGCGCCCTTTGGCATCGAGAATGGAGGCGAATCGTCCGCAAAGACGAATCGTTGATCCCAGGTTTATCGGGCAGTGCTGCTTGAGAGCCTCAAAAAAAGCTTGGGAAAAATCTAATTCGTTAAAGACTTCTTGATCTTTTGTTGTTAAAAATAAATAGATACGGATTATATCTCTGCGTTTGTAAATTTGACCAATGGGTCAAGTTGACGAAAAGACTCACAGGAGCGCGGTATCTGAAATAGGGAAATAGGATATGAAAAGACTTCTCACATTAATAATTGTAAGTCTCGCTTTGAGCGGGTTCTCCGTGAGCGCGCAGGCGCAGAAGTCCGAAGCAAAGAGCCAAAAACAGTCTGCGAAAACCGAGCGCGTCGAAAATCGCGGGGCCGCAATGGGAAAGCTCAAGCAGGAAATGCAGGCTATGCAAAAGGAAGCAAAAGCGCACAGAGAAGAAATGCGCAAAGCGCGCGAAAACTGTATGAAAAATAATCAGGATATGGAGGCGTGTTTGACCTCTGTGAGAGAGAAGGGCAAAGCGTATCGGCAACAGATGAGGGCGAAGCGCGAAGCGCGTCGGAAAAAGAACAATAGTTAAGATAGCAGTAAAAACGTGAGTTCTATCGTTTGGGGCATTATTGACTGTGTGTTTCGTATTTTTACAGAAATAGTTTCTTTAGAGAGAGTCGTACTAGGTAGAGGTTGAAAAAAATTGTCCCGCATTCGTAAATCAGGAGCTTTACCGTTTCTCGCTTTGATGTGCTCTACAAGCCTGACGGCGTTTGCACAGGAAGTTGGTCCCGGCGATGCCTGTCTGGCTGGTGAGGCCGGGTATTTTGTGCGGGCTGCCGACGACGATCCGGGGCCGACGATCGACGGTCAGAATTTTATGTTCTGCAACGGCTCGAACTGGATCGGTTTTCTTCGTTACGACAATCCCAGCAACAGCGTGATCCTGAGTAGCCCCGCTGCCGCGCCGGGGGATGTCCTGTTTTCCAATAGCCAATGGTCGCTGTGGCTCGATGAGGTCAATGACGAGTTTGAACTCAAAGGAAAGAAGTCTGATGGGACCATAATTAGCAGTACCGTTGGCGGGGGCAGCGGCCTGTGGACCGATAATACGACGCATATCTCCTACCAAAGCGCGCACATCATCAAGAGCGGGCAAGCCCTGCCTGCGACGATGGATGACGATGGCAAGCGCATGTTCTTTTATCCGGATATGGGCGCTTTCCGCGGCGGCAGGATTGCTGGGGGGAGTACGGCTTGGCAGAATGCGAATATCGGTTCTCATAGTTTCGCGTGGGGAGAGAATGTACAAGCCAGCGGCGACGAAAGCGTCGCGATGGGGAAGGTCAGCACGGCCACCGGTTTCGTTAGCGTCGCGATGGGCGGATTCAATACGGCCAGTGGTGATTTCAGCGTCGCGATGGGGAATAGCAACACAGCCAGTGGCTACTATGGCGTCGCGATGGGGTATGGCAACACAGCCAGCGGCTTGGCCAGCGTCGCGATGGGGCGTAACAGCACGGCCAACGTCTATGACAGCGTCGCGATGGGGTATAGCAATATGGCTAGCGGCGTGGCCAGCGTTGCGATGGGGAATGACAACACGGCCAGCGGTGATTTCAGCATTGCGATGGGGTATTACAACACGGCCAGCGGCTATGCCGGCGTCGCCATGGGGAAATACAACACGACCAGCGGTGGCGAAAGCGTCGCGATGGGGCGTAGCAACACGGCCAGCGGCGAGACCAGCGTCGCGATGGGGAGATACGTCGCCTCGGGCTCTGGGACCGCTCTTGATGGCGCTGGTGATAGCTCTATGGCGTTTGGTCTTCAGACAAGGTGGCATGCGACGAAACCGAAAATAACCGGTGACCGGACAATGGCGCTCTTTTTCGATGGTGATGTGCTCAACGCCAATAGCGGTGTCAACATCACAGCCGACGATTCGTTGATCCTCTATGGTGGAAAGCTGGGGATAGGCTTGACGGCAACGCCCGCCAGCGCCCTTCACTTAGGTGCCGGAGAAATCCGCCTCGACGGCGGTGTCGGCAACCAGGCTGGATGCATCAAGTTCGATGATGCCACCGACAAGCTCCAGTTCTCTCACGATTGTTCGGCATATACCGATTTTGGCGGCGGTAGCGGCCTGTGGACCGATAATACGACGCATATTTCCTATGAAGACGTTCACATAGTAAAAAATGGACAAGCATTGCCCGCTGCGCTGGATGACAACGGCGCGCGTATGTTCTTTTATCCAGATAAACAGGCGTTCCGGGGTGGTTTAATAATCGGGGGGAGTACAGCCTGGCAGGACGCCAATATCCAAGATAACAGTTTCGCGTGGGGGACGAATGTACAAGCCTCTGGCAACAGCAGTGTTGCGATGGGATATAACAATACGGCCAGCAGCAGCCAAAGTGTCGCGATGGGGGGGGAGAACACGGCCAGTGGCTATGCCAGCGTGGCGATGGGGTATGGCAGCACAGCCAGTGGTTACACTAGCGTCGCGATGGGACATGGCAACACGTCCAGTGGTTCTGAGAGCGTCGCGATGGGATATGGCAACGGGGCCAGTGGTGCTCTAAGTGTCGCGATGGGGTATGGCAACACGGCCAGTGGTGACTATAGCAGTGTCGCGATGGGGTATGGCAACACGGCCAGTGGTGACTATAGCAGTGTCGCGATGGGGTTTAGTAACATCGCCTCTGGTAACAGCAGTGTCGCGATGGGGATCAACAATACCGCTGACAACACGGGCGCTGTGGCGTTAGGGGTTTATAATCAAGCCAATGAACTCGGCAGTATTGCGGCGGGATTTTCCAATACGGCCAACGGTTATTCCAGCGTGGCCATGGGGTATAACAACACAACCAGTGGCGAGACCAGCGTCGCGATGGGGAGTTGGGTAGTGGCTGGCTCCGGAACGACTGGTGACGGTGCGGGTGATGGCTCTATGGCCTTTGGCCTGCAGACAGCGTGGCACACGCCTCTCCCAAAAATCACCGGCGACCGCACCGTCGTGTTTTTCTTTGACGGCAACACGGCCGATGCCAATAGCGGTGTCAACATCACAGCCGATGATTCTTTTATCATTTATGGTGGCAATGTCGGGATCGGTGAACCTAACCCTGATGCAGCACTTGATGTTGTGGGCGATATCGAATTCACGGGCGTGATTGTCGATGTGTCCGACAGGCGATTGAAATCCGATATCGATGAATTACCCGACGGGCAGCTGGATAAAATCCTCGCCCTGAATGGGGTGTCTTTCCGCATGAAGGACGACCCGAAACAGGCGCTGGAATACGGTCTGATCGCGCAGGATGTGCGGATGATCTATCCTGCCCTTGTCCATGAAGGCCACGACGGGATGCTGTCCTTGAACTACCTCGGTTTGATTGCTCCCATGATCGAAGCGATCGAAGAGCAAAATAATCTGATCAAGATTCAGAAAGATAACATTGAATCTCTCGAAGCGCGCATGCTCGCTTTAGAGGAACTTGTAAAACAACAACAAAAACTGGAATAAACGTCAGGACCACGGAATGATCAGACGGGTTGGCGATACGCCGGACAAGGAAGAAGACATCGTAAATCGCTTCGACCTTCATCTAAACGATCCCTTCATAAACTTCCTTTCCACCGAGAATATGAGCATCGCCTTGACGACCTATCAGGGCGGCAAGCTGATTGTTGTCGGACCGGGGCAGGTGAGCGCCACCGTGGCTGAGCGTAATTTTGAGCGCTGTATGGCCCTGTACGTTGAAGAGGATCGGAATATCTGGATTTCAACGCATCACAATATCTGGAAGCTGGAAAACGGGCTTGAGCCAGACCAAATCTGGCACGGCCAATGGGACCGCATGTACCTGCCGCGTTCGGCTTATGTCACCGGCGGCGTCGATATGCATGAGATTGTCCGGGCCAGCGATGGATTCCTGTATGGCGTTGTCACAGGCTGGAACTGTATAGCCCGGATTGCCCACGATGAAAAAGGCAGCTTTGCGCCCTACTGGCGACCGCCTTTCATTGACGCCACCGTGTTTGAAGATCGCTGCCATCTAAATGGCCTGTGTCTTGACGACGGCACGCTTTCCTATGTGTCGATGGTCTCGCAGTCAAACGTGAATCTGGGCTGGAAGGGGGACCGTGAATGTGGTGGCCTGATCATGGATATGCGAACGAACGAGATCGTTGCCTCCGGCCTATGTATGCCGCATACGCCGCGCATTCACCGCGGCGATTTATGGTTCCTCGAAGCCGGAAAAGGCTATTTGTGCAAGCTGGATCGAAAATCAGGCGAAATCGAGCGCATCATGTGGCGGCCCGGTTTCCTGCGCGGGCTTCACTTTCATAAGAACTATGCGTTCATCTGCAGCTCAGCGCCGCGCGATGAGAACTTCCAGGGGCTGCCCCTCGATCAGGAACTGAAAAAGCGCAAAGAAGAAGCGCGCTGCGCCTTGGATGTCATTAACATTGATACGATGACCGTTGACTATTCGATAACGATTACGGGATCGGTGAAAGAAATATACGATGTCGCTTTGCTCGAAGGGTGCCGTCAACCGCTGCTCTATGGCGTGTTTGGCGAAGACATCCGTAAAATCGTTATCTGCGGCAAAGATGAGTCGGCGCAGGGCGCGTTGCATGACCGATTAACGGTTCCTCCCATTGAAGCGTCGGCGTCGGCGTCGGTGTGAGCCGCACGTGGTGCCGTTCTGGGATTTCTTTATTCCGTCAGAATGGGATGTCATCGTCAATAGTGGACGATTCGCTCGCTTCTTTAATCGCGATTTGTATCCCGGCGAGATCGTATGCTGTCGCGACGACGGCGCACGGAGATGTGGCGATATCTGGTTTGCCGGAATCTTCGCGTGGAAGTGGCTTCTCAATATCGTAGTCTGGGGCTTCGGACACGAGAGACAATAGCGCGAGCCGCAATATCTCAATGGTTATGCGATAGCGCTGGTCAGGTTTCTTGAAAGAGGCAACCCCGCGTTTTGCAGTTTTCTCCGGATAGAGCACATGATGACCGCCGGTCGCCAGCCAGTGCAGATCGTTCCAGAGGTGTTCGGTCAAGGTGGCCGTGAGATTGTCGTTGCGAATGCGCGTTGTAAGGTGCGCCGCATCTCCGTCGAGATGAGACTGCCAAAGCGGCGACGTTGATGGATCGTTATGCCGCTCCCGAATAGCTATGTAGGTAGCGAGATAAACCAGCGGCTTTGGCAGCGATAGGCTTACGCGCTGGAGCTTGGTGTTTTTATTGACCGTGAAGCAGTGTTTTTCTTCCTCTTCCAGCATCTCGTGAACCGCATCGGTCACGGCGCGGGCTTCTTTGAACAGCGGTGTCTCCAGGCGCTCGCTCCATTCGGACATTTCACGTTCCCAATCCCGGTATGCGGGGTCATTGAAATCGTCGCTGTCGAAGGTGGTCATGTCGTCGTTCATGGTCGGTCTCCGGGTCTATTAGAAGGTCAGGGCTCAAAGCTCGGGCCGGGCGGCGTGCGCGGTCTTGATTTCTGTTCTGTTTTCCCAGCGTGTAGGCGGGCGGTGGAGCTGAAGGCTTTCTTGGCTGATGGCGCTTTGTCTGCGCCCATGGCGATATAGGCAGCGATATCGCTGCGGAGCACCCCTAGCTCTCCCAAAGCTGCCTGCCGTGCGGTGACGATGCGTTTTTGTAAGCTGCGGCGCTCTATGCGCTGTTTTTCGACGAGGGCCTGGCGCTCAGCCCGGTCGCGCTGTCCGGCGGCGAGGACCTCGGCTTCGTTTTGGCGGCGGATACGCCAGTATTTACCACTGACGAACTCCCAAGCGGCACGGACGCCGCGAGCGTGCCGCCGCGCACGCTGCTGTGATTCGTCCTGCCAGCGCCGATCCTGCTGACGCTCAATATCCGCACGCTGCGCGTGTTGGCGCTGGACTAGGTCGGCTTTCTGTAAGGAAAGCTCCGCTAAGCGCTTTTGGGCCGTGCTTTCAGTGTCGCGGATGTGTGCTTCTATCGCCGCGGTCATGCGCCGGGCGATGGCCGCTTTGGTCTGGTTAACAGAGGGCAGAACTTTGGGATCGCCAAGCCGGGCTTTCAGCTCTTTGGGCTTTGCATCCGTCCAGCGGGAGAGCGCATAAATCTCGCCCTTGTAATCGAGCGCGACATAGCCACGCCGGTCGCCGCGGGCGAGGAAGAAGCCGCGTTCCTTTAGGGCGGTTTCGAAAGCCTTGCGGGAATCAGAACCGCGCCAGCAGTCCTGAAACAGCGCCTTCAGCGTCCGGGCATCTTGGTTGACCCGCTTGGCCTGTTGCCATTCTTCTCGGCTGAAGGTTGCCGGGTCTTTTTGAAGACCTGTAACGAACCCTTTCGGGAGCTTCCAGCGATTCTCCAAATAGGTTTCCTTGGCGATCGCATATAGATCGCGTTTGAAGAACGGCAGGTTGATCGCCTTCATGGCGTGCGGGTCGATGCGCGACCAGACGCAGTGCGCATGCCGCCGCCCTTCTTTTTCATGAAAGACGATGGCGCGGGGTTGGTTTTCCAGGCCGAGTTTTTTCTCGATCGTTGCGATGGTCTTCTCAAAGACCTCAACCGGGACCGATTCGTCCTCTGGCGGATTGAGGCTCAGCGAGAACAGAAATTTCCGGCATTTGGTGCCCCGGCTGACGGCGTAGGCTTCGTGGAGGGCTTCTGTGAGTTCTTCGGACAAGAATCCGCGGACCTCATGGACCTCGACATGGTCGTTGTCTCTCGATGCCAGCAGATGCCGGGCCAGCTGCTTCGCCCCGCCGCGCTCACTGGCTTTCAGGATCATGGCTTAGGCTCCTCGTGGAGGCCGAGCGCCCGGACTAGGGCAGATTTCATCCAGGAGATATCCCGGCAGGCGCGATGGATAGCGCGCTCCGTCTCGGGCGTTGCCGGGAGTGAACCGGAATTGGCAGCGCGGGCGAGCTGGTTGACGTTATTCGCCAGCTTGGAGCGCCCAAGTACACCGAGCAGCTGGCCCAGCACCTTTTGGTCTTTGACGGGATGGTGATTGCGTGTCCGGCGACGCGCGACAATAGCGTCATCTCCAAAAAGCTGGTCACGGATGAATGCGCCGATCGGCATGCCCCCGGCCAGCTGTTCCAGCCGGGCGCGTTCTTCGAATGTGAAGCGGATCGAAAACGGCTTTGGCCGTCCGCGCTTTTTCTGCGGAACAGGTGAGACCGCGGCTTCAAAGTCGGGCTTCGCCGACCGGATGCTCCAATCCGTTGATTCAGGGCTATAAGGCATATCCAACCTCCTGTTAGACCCGCAACCAAAAGGATTCTAAACTGACTGATATTTCAGTCAGTTAGCCCGCCTATTGCCGTGCGAGAATGTCTTTCGATTGGATAAGTTGGGCAAGGAGGTTGCGAACTCCCGCAACCAAATTTAATCCATTGTCAGCTGTGCTGTGTGATTTAATCCCTAATCGCCCTCCCGCAACCAATTTTTCTAATAAAATCAGCACCTTAACGGGTGCTTATTTTTTATTAATCCCCTCCATGATACAATAAAACCTATCACACAATCCGCGCCTCTTTCGTATCGCAGACATGATACCTGCTGCTCACAAGGTATCGCAATCAGAATGGGGAGGCAAAAATGTTTAATCAGAATTTGCATTTTGAGCTGCCCACGAAAATTTTTAGTTTCTGTGAAAAGAAAGGCTTGATTTTTATAGCTTTTTACCATTATAAAGCACCCAGTCTTTTCAGATTTTCTAGTGCGTCCCGTTCGTCTAGAGGCCTAGGACACCGCCCTTTCACGGCGGCAACACGGGTTCGAATCCCGTACGGGACGCCAAATATCCACACAATACAATCCCAAGAAATCCATAAAACCTAGACAAATAAAGGCTTTTGAGCGATAATTCCTCCAAAACCATCCAAGGGCATCCCATAATTTCTAAGAAAAATGGGGGCCTTTTAGGGGGCTTTTAAAATAACCCGAATTCAGGAGGCCCCCAAATGAAACTCACCGCTAAAGCCTGTGAAGCCGCAAAACCCAAGGACAAAGCCTATAAATTGTTCGATGGTGGGGGCCTTTACCTCGAAGTGAAGCCCCCAAATAGCAAACTATGGCGTATGAAGTACCGTTACCTTGGTAAAGAAAAGAAGCTCTGCATAGGCGAATATCCAACAATCAGCTTGGCTGCGGCAAGAGACCACAGAGAAGAAGCTAAAAAATTGCTAGCAAATGGGCATGACCCCTCCGCTGTAAAACAAGAAATCAAGCAGGAAAAAATCCAAGAGCAAGCTAATACCTTTGAGGCCATAGCCCGTGAATGGCATGAACACAAAAAATCGGAGTGGTCAGAAGTAAACACAAAAACCGTTATCGATCGCTTAGAGCGTGATGTCTTTCCAGAGATCGGTAAATATCCAATCAAGATTATCACCCACAAAATGATTCTAGACCTCGCCAATAGCGTTAAGCAGCGCGGAGCCAATGAATTGGCTAAACGGATCATTCAAATGTGTAGGCATATATATCGCTATGCGATTGTTACAGGTCGAGCCGAAACAAACATTGCAGAAGATTTAAAAGGCATGGTCAAAGCAAAACCCAAAAGCCACTTTGCAGCTATTGAGGCCAAAGAATTACCACAATTTATTTCCGACCTTCGCGATCATAAAGCCAAACTTAATCGTCAAACTTATCTGGCTGTTAATTTTATGATGCTCACATTTGTAAGAACGGGAGAAATGATCGGAGCTAAATGGAGTGAATTTGATTTAGAGCAAAAACAATGGCTCGTTCCCGGCGAACGTATGAAGATGGGTAAGGAACATATCGTCCCGCTTTCACGCCAAGCAATCGAGATTTTAGAAGAGTTGCGCGAATTGCATAATCATCCCATCTATGTGTTTCCAAGCCGAACCAACCGAAGCAACACCATGAGCAACAACACAATCCTTATGGCATTAGATCGTATGGGATATAGAGGAAAAATGACAGGCCACGGTTTCCGTGCATTAGCTATGAGTACAATAATGGAAAAATTAGGCTATCGACATGAAGTGCCGGATGCTCAACTCGCCCACGCCAAGCGCGGAGATGTAGCCAGAGCTTACGACCGTGCGAAGTTTTTGCCAGAACGTGCAAAGATGATGCAAGAATGGGCAAATTATATTGATGGCGTTCAAACATCGAGAGTAATAGAATGGCCAAAGCAGCGGCAAACAGCATAAAAGATATTGGTAACGAGAATTCTTACACCTCTGAATTTTTTGAAGAGTTTTTTCAAAAAATCGGACTTACAGCCCAGTCAGAAAAAGCTGTCCTAAAACGCACTATCATGCTTGCCACACAAGCATATGTCAGAAATTACAGCAATCATGTAAGAGAGCTTCCAGCCCATGAAATAAAAGATAAGCTTGAAAAAACCCTCAAGCACATAAACAAAGCCGCAGACTCGCTTTCCGAAGTCTATACATCAGAATATTACAGTGAAGCCGTAATAAATAACTTGTACGATGTTATTGATAAAAAACACCCAACACTGCATAGCTTGTTAGATCAAATTATACGCTCAACTCATGCCGGTACAATTACCTCTCCTGCTCGCTCCTTCGTTTTATTGGCTGCAATGGCAGACGGAATTGAACAAACGCTTGAAAACTTTGAATCCGAAAACACTCCGAATAAAAGCGAAGCACTTTATCATTGGATCATGATTTTGTCCGCTAAGTTAGAACCGATCCTCGGACGCAAACTTGAACAAAGCCGCTACCACGAAGGCGAATATATATCCAAAAGAGACATCAGCGACTCTGAGCTGCTCTTATTCATTATCAAACAGCTAGATCCAAACGTCACACAGAGCCAAATAGAAACAGCCATCAAAGACACCCACAAAGAACGCCGTGACGCTCCCTGGGATAATTATTTCCCGACGTAGAAAAAAATCCATCTTTTTTGAAAGAGATTTTCCTTCCATCACCTTTATGGAAGCAACCTAAATTCCATTAAAAATATTTGTATCCACTTGAACAAACATAGAAAGGATACAAATGTCAGAACCATCAAAAAAAGAACGCTTTCTCAGATTAACAGACGTTATGGCGCGCACGGGTTTAAGCCGTAGTGCCATTTATCTCAGCATAAGCGAAGGCACATTCCCCAAAAACATCAATTTAAGCGCCCGCTCTGTCGCATGGCTTGAAAGCGAAATTGATACATGGATGCAAGACCGCATCAATCAAAAATCGATCGCTTCTTAAATGCCGTTCTTTCCGAACTTTTTGCATTAGCAATGGAAAAAATTTCAATGAAAAAGATTTTAGACACAAACACACACACTGAAAATTGTATCGAAAAAACACCAGTAAAAGCCATACGAAAGTATTGTTTAGAATGCTGTTTAGAAAAACCGTCCGAAGTTCGGTTATGTGCGGCTAAAAATTGCCATCTATGGCCTTTCCGTATGGGCAAAAATCCATTTCATAGGCGCACGATGACGGATGAACAAAAGCAAAAATTAGCAAGACGTTTAAAAGATGACTAATGCTGCCCAAGTTCTGGTTTCCCTTGCCCAAGCACTAGCAAACCAAAAACTGCTGTAAATGGTGTGAAACAAATTGAAATAAGTACCCATATAACAGTTGATCGGTTTCGAGCCTTTGCCATATCCGCAGGAAGGAATACGTAGAGCCAAAGTGCAACGCCAATGGAAAATAAAACAATTACAAATTCCATGCCGCTCCTTTATATTTCCAGTTATCGAACGCGCTACCAAGAGGAAAATCCTCTGGTAGCCGGGAGTTCGAAACCATCCATCAAAAGAAAAATGGCCGACGGCTTTTAAGCCGAAGCCTTGGACATAGCCGCCGCTCCCGGCCATAAGACCGAAGAGCGGCATCCTGTGATACGTTTCTTGAGAAGCGCATCACTAACGGCTGATGCCAGCCGCTTTTGATGAAGAGGTTTCGAAGCCTCAAGTCTGCATAAATGCAAACCTGATCTGATAGTGCTTTTTATTTGCAAGAAAAGCAAGGGTAATAGAAGTGTGTGTCTCCCCCTTGGGGGACGGAAGGGGGGGAGGACTTAATCTAAACTTGATTATTAAGTCCTAGGTGACGAACAGAAAGGGATAAAATGGCGTGGCAGACAAAATAGAACAAGAGCCCCAATTTAAAAGAAACACGCGCTTAAAATACTCAAAAGCTAGACAAAAAGTCTGCGCTTTTCTAAATCATTAGGGCTGATTGTTCGTTTAACGTCATTTAAAACCTTTGTGAGAAGAGACAGGGTAGTGCCTACCCGGAAGATCAGCAGACCAGTTATCTTACTTGATGTAACTGTACTGACTGACAGGAAAATACAAAAATCCATATACCAAGACCAAAAAACTGTAATAATATAATCACATGGATTTAGTGCTCGGTATTGTTGCAGTTGTTTTTAGTTTTCTTGCCTATATGCATGCAAGAGAACGCTTCCGCTTGGATTTACTCGAAAAGCGCTGGCAAGTTTACGAGAAAGTTTTGGAGTTTTGTAGCCGCGTTACTGAATATGGAGGCCTTCCTAAGCATGGCGATGATGGAGACCGTAATCAGGCAATTATTAACGCTCTTATTGCCGCGAATGAGTCTTTTCGTGGTATAGGATATCACAAAGCCCGTTCTTTATTCGGGCCAGAAATTCATAGAAAATTTGATGAGTTGAGCAAGGCTTATGCGTTCTTTGTTACCTACTCAGATATTTCTCATGACAAAATTGATGAAAAGCATAAAAAGCTGATGTTTGTATGGGAAACGATAAAAGAGTTGCCAGATTTATTTAAGCCCTATGTCTATTTCGGCGACTTCAAGCATTACACTTTCAAAGAACGTGTAGATTTAGCAAAAAGCAAAATACAAGAACTTACTGTGTTCAGAAAAGAAGACATTAAATAGGGGGCTTTATTGGGGGCTTTTGTATTTTTTGCTATTTTATTTTTAAATTAAACCAATAGCTTGTTGTCTGAGTTCGAATCCCGTACGGGACGCCAATTATTTCAATGGCTTAGCAAACACCCCCGCAAAAAAACTGTACCGGTTTTAGGCAATCGTATCCAGCAGGAAGTCGGCTATGGTCGTTCTGGTGAAGCTCAGAGCGACGAACTGGGTGGATTGCCGGACTTGCAGCGCCAGGTATTTGGCGCCTTCTTCGTTCTGGTCGGCGACGGTCAGGTCATCGCTGCCTTCGGTCAGGGTGTTGATGAGTTCGCGTGAGAAATCATCCCGCGTCTGGATAATGTTGAGATCAACAGCCAGTGTGGTTCCAAACTGGCGCGTTTTGAGCAAGGCGTCCCGAATATCGTCGAGAACGTCATCGACATCGGCGACTGAAATAAAGTGCGCGTCGTTCAGGCCCAGACCGTCCCTGGTGAAATCGTCCCCTTCGGTTTCCAGGTAAGACGTGCGGTCTTCGTTGAAATAGGTAATCAGATTTTCGCCGTTCAGAAGGTTTAAGCCGCGGTAATGGCTGTCCCTGACCAGCGGGTCGATATGTTCGAGCAGTGCGTTGTAGCGGGCGGATAGAGCTTCGGCCTGTTCCAGCCATGTTGCTTCATAACGCGCAGCGATCGTGTTTTCGCTCAGGACGCTGTTATAGATCGCGACGTCAGAGATCCGTCCGTTGAAATAAAGGCCCGTACCGTTGATTGAGCCGTCATGATACCAGGAATCCTGGCTCATCCTGCCAATAGAAATGTCAGCGCTGTGAGAAGGGAAGATTGCGTTGACGGATGTATCTATGCCGATGCGTTCACCGTTCAGGAAGCCTTTGAATTCACCGTTCGGGTAATCGAAGGTCAGGGCCAGATGGTATGTCTTTCCCTGTTCGATGGGGGCGCTGATCTGCGCCGGTCCCCAGGCGCCCTGGTCGCGGGCTGTGACGTAGACCCGGCCATTGTAAACGTATGTGGTAATACTGTTAACGTTGCCGCCTTCTTCGTAAAGAACCTGACGATTGGTTATGTCGTTGGCATTAAATATAAGCTCCATGGAGCGTTCGGCGTGTGCAGACAGGTTTAATTCAGCGTTGTCCGGGATCAGGACGGCCTGATTTGTTCCGTTAAATTCAGGGATGACATCGCCGCCGCCTGCATAGAGGGGATCGCTTCCCAGAGTTGGCGAGCCTGTATAGGTGCCATTAATAGCTGTTCCGACGCTGCCGAGGTTCGTGGCGGTAACCCCCGACGTTTCGTTCAGGCGCCAGTATGCCACGGGATCGTCGGCCAGAATCAGCTCACTTAGATTCGAATCGAGTGTTTGCATGGTTTGACGGATTTCGAGAGCCTCGGTTTCGATCTGGTTGAGCAGACGCGAAATCGCGGTCAGCCCGTCATCGGCGACTTTGAGGGCCTGGATGTTCTGGCCGATTCCATCCAGCAGGCGGGCTAGATCGTTGCTGCGATTGATCAGGGCGCGGGATGCAAAGAAATTCTGGGGGTTGTCCAGTGCGGAAATGACTTTTTTACCGGTGGCAAGCCGTAATTGCACGTCATCCATCGTTCGCGCCGTTTTTTGCAACGCGAAGAGTTGCCCCCGTAAGACAGGGGTTAGGATGTTGTTTACACTGCCAACCATACAGAATCCTTCTGCTTTATGACAATCCTTGCCATTCAACCATATATACTAAAGGAAATCCGTTACGAAATGTATAACGAACTGTATGGAAAGCTTTGTTTCCTGTGTATGGCTTTGTGAAAGCGATTGGATGTAGCTTTATGCGCTACATCTTGTAATAGTCCTTGAACCAGGCAATGAAGCGGGGGATGCCTTCGGCAATGGTGGTCTGGGGAACGTATCCGGTCAGGGCGTTTGTTTCCTTGATGTCGGCGTAAGTTTCGCGGACGTCGCCGGGCTGCATGGGCAGATATTCGATGTCGGCTTTTTTGCCCAGTTCCTGTTCGATCATGCCGATGAAATCCATCAGTTTTTCGCTGCGGTGATTGCCGATATTGAGCAAACGGCAGGGAACATCCGCGCTTTCTTTTGTCTCTGGCGGGGTGTCGAGCGTGGCGATCACGCCATCGACAATGTCGTCGATATAGGTGAAATCGCGCTTCATGTCGCCGTGGTTAAAGACCGGGACTTTTTGCCCTTCGGCGATGGCTTTGGCGAAAATGAACGGCGCCATATCCGGGCGACCCCACGGGCCGTAAACGGTGAAAAACCGTAGCCCCGTTTGCGGCAGCCGGTAGAGGTGGCTGTAGCTGTAGCTCATTAATTCGCCGCTGCGTTTGGTGGCAGCATATAGTGATTGCGGGGTGTTGACTTCGTCCTCGATCGAAAACGGCATTTTGGTGTTGCCGCCATATACCGAAGAGGAGCTGGCATAAACCAGATGTTCGAATCCTGCGGTGTGACGGCACATTTCGAGGATTGTCAGGTGTCCCATGCAATTACTCTGGACATAGGAATAGGGATCTTTGAGCGAATAGCGCACCCCGGCTTGCGCGGCGAGGTGAACGACCCGTGTGAAGGGGCCGTGTTCACGCCAAAGCGTTTCCATGCCGCTACGGTCGGCAATATCGCCTTCGCGAAAGGTGAAGTGTTCGAAATTGTCGAGCTGTTGCAGCCGCGCCTGTTTCAGGGCTGGATCGTAATAGTCATTCATATTGTCGATGCCGACGACGGCTTCGCCCCGTTGCAATAACCGCAGGGCGGTGTGAAAGCCGATAAACCCGGCAGCGCCGGTGACCAGAACAGGTTTGCTCATAGTATTTCTTTCCTTTCGTCCAGACAGAAATACCCGATATTGCCGCAAGATGCGAGGGGCAATTGGCTTGGCATTCACGGTCGGCATGTATATAAAGGCGGGCATGATGACTTTTATTGAAAAATATGGCGATACTGCCAAGGGTGTTTTGTTTGTGGCCGTGTTTGCCGCGGCCGCGACCTATATAGCGGACTTGCCATTTTTTACTCATTTGCATCTCAGCCCCTTGATTATCGGGCTTGTTATGGGGATTGCTTATGCCAATACGCTGCGCAACCGGCTTCCGGCAGCGTGGACGCCCGGAATTATTTTCTCGACCAAAAGGATATTGCGGCTGGCGATTATCTTTTATGGTTTCCGGATTACGTTTCAGGACATTTTGTCCGTGGGGGCCGCCGGTATTGCCGTCAGTATTTTAATGGTGGGCTTGACCTTTATCATTGGTTATCTGGTCGGGACGCGGCTGTTTAAAATCGACCGGGATACGACCATTCTGACCTGTGCCGGGAGTTCCATTTGCGGCGCGGCGGCGGTTCTGGCGACGGAATCCGTTCTTAAGGCGGCGCCTTACAAGGGGGCTGTGGCTGTCGCGACGGTTGTTCTGTTCGGGACGATCGCCATGTTCCTGTACCCGTTTATGTATCGGATGGGGCTTGTTCCCCTGACTCCGGAAGATATGGGGATTTACATTGGTGGCTCGGTCCATGAGGTTGCGCATGTGGTGGCGGCGGGTAATGCTATCGGGCCGGAGGCTGCCGACCCGGCCGTGATTGTCAAAATGATCCGGGTTTTACTGATTGCCCCGTTTTTGCTGATTTTGGGATTTTGGCTGGTGAAAACGGGAACAGTGGATGATACAGAAGGGCGCCAGTCAATTGTTATTCCCTGGTTTGCGATTTT
This sequence comes from Rhodospirillales bacterium, assembly GCA_020638175.1. Lineage (NCBI taxonomy): Bacteria > Pseudomonadati > Pseudomonadota > Alphaproteobacteria > Rhodospirillales > Rhodospirillales bacterium. Next base: position 2,073,494 of record JACKJA010000002.1, on the reverse strand, counting down.
GTTTATCGGTGTGGCTATATTTCATTCATTCGCTTTATTGCCGACGGCGGCTGTAGGTACGATCAATGCCGTGGATACGTTTGCTCTGACGATGGCGATGAGTGCTCTGGGGATGGAAACCAACGCCGCCAAATTCAAGGGCGTGGGGTTGCGGCCCATATATCTGGCGGCTTTTTTGTTTGTTTGGCTGATCTTTGGCGGTTATGGTCTTACCGTGCTGGCGACGACACTTTTCTAGCCCTTCATATATGTATCCAGTTTGGCTGTGAACAAATCGTATTCGGCCATGAGATCTTTGAAGATTTTGTCGGCGTCCTTTGTTTCACCGCCTTTGCCCATTTTTTCCAGTTGCAGGCACAGGTCGGACAAAACGGAAGCACCGGCCTGACCCGTAATGGACTTCAGGGCATGGGCGGCTTCACCGATTTCCGCGGCATCGCCGTTTTTTATTCCCTTTTTGATGCTCTTGACTTGTTCTGCGGCATCTTTAAGCGTGAGAGAAACAAACTTTTCCAGCCGTTCCGGTGAACGTCCGGCCAGCATATCCATAAAGGTACTGTCAAAGCCGGCCCATGAATCGAGGTCGGCTGTCTTTTTCTTTTTGGAAGCCGGTTTTTTCGTTGTCTTTTTAACGGCCTTCTTTTTAGCGGTTTTTTCCTGCGGGCGTTCGGCTGTTTCTTTTTCCAGCCATGCTTGTAAAGTCGAAACGAGATCTTCTTGTTTTACCGGTTTAGGCAGGAACCCGTTCATCCCGCAGGCATAGCATTTGTCTATATCTTCTTTGAAGGCATTGGCGGTCAGGGCGATGATCGGGATATCGGGGATGTCGGAACGGTTGCGAATAGCTTTTGTCGCGTCATAACCGTTCATAACGGGCATGTTGCAATCCATCAGGATCAGGTTATAGGCGCTCCCGTTTTTATCGAGCGCTTCCAGAGCTTCCTGACCGTTTTCGGCGATATCAACGGTGCAGCCGATTTGTTCGAGCATGTCGGTAACGACGAACTGGTTGGTGGGGACGTCCTCGACGAGTAAAATGTGCCCTGTAAACCGGCTGTTCATATCAATACTATGGGCCTTTATGGCTTCCTGAGCTTCCGTTTTGTCTGCGATTTTCAGGTCTGCGGTAAACCAGAAAGTCGAGCCTTTGCCCAGTTCACTTTCCACGCCAACGTTGCCGTCCATCATGGCGACGAGGGCTGTGCAAATCGCTAGTCCCAGACCGGTCCCCAGAATTTTAGTGTGCATGCTCTCTATCCGGGTGAATTTTTCAAAGACTGAGTCTTTCATGTTTTCCGGGATGCCGGTCCCTGTGTCCGTTACAGCCATTTTTAGGGTGGCAGTTTTTTTGTTCGTTTTTTCCAGAGTGACATCAATGGTCACACTTCCCTTTTCAGTATACTTGATCGCGTTGCTGGTCAGGTTTGAAGCAATTTGACGTAGGCGCGTATAATCACCAATCAGGATTGGAGGTACGTCAGGGGCGATATTGAGCGTAAATTCCAGCCCTTTTTCGTCGGCGGGCTGACGGAAAAGTTCGTAAACATCATCAAACACTGATTGCGTTTCAAAGGGTGATGGGGTTAGCGAAAATTTCCCGGCTTCGATTTTTGAATAGTCCAGAATATCGTTCAGCAGGGTCAGGAGGACGTCGCCGGATTGCGCGATGGTTTGTACATATTTGTTTTGTTTTTCATTGAGTTCCGTATTTTTCAGCAAGCTGGCGGTGCCGATGATGCCGTTCATCGGGGTACGGATTTCGTGGCTCATACTGGCCAGGAATTCACTTTTGGCTTTTGTAGCATTTTCAGCGGTTTCCCGCGCTGTTTTTAGTTCTTGTTCGTATTTTTTATGTTCGGTAATGTCGCGAAGAACGGCTGTGAATAGGCGGTTACCTTCAATCTCGATATCACTAACCGCCAGATAAATCATAGTGGATGAACCGTCTTTTTTCAAAGCGCTGACCTCGCGGCCAATGCCGATAATCCCGGAATCTCCGGTTTTGATGTAATTCTGGATATAGCTGTCGTGGTTTGCTTTATGTATTTCCGGGACAAGCAAAGAAACATTCTGGCCAATGACCTCTTCGGCGCTCCAACCGAAGATATCTTCACAGGCCTGATTGTACTGTTCGACGATACCATCTGTGTTAATGGTGATAATGCCGTCGGCGGCTCTTTCCAAAATGGCGGTCAGCCGTTTCTGATAACTTATAGCTTCTCGCTCATTCAATTTTTCAGTGGTGATGTCTGATAACGAACCAGCCATACGGACAACTTGTCCCTCGGCGTTTTTGACGGCGCCGCCCCGTGCTCTGAAATTGTGGTACTCGCCTTGTGCCGTTCTTAAGCGAAACTCTACGTCAAAGGGGGCGGCCTCCGGGTTGTGGAGGTGATCTTCAATTGATTTCCGGGTGTATTCGCTGTCTTCCGGGTGCAGGGCTCCTATAAAGGAATCCAGAATGCCGGGGAAATCCTTTTCATTGTCCGGCTCATAGCCCAGCAAATGCCGGAAACGCGGTGAATAAAACACTTCGTTCGTTGTAACGTTCCAGTCCCAAAGACCATCCGACGTCCCGTCTATCGCTAAAGCCAGCCGTTCTTCATTTTCGGCCAGTGCGACCAGCACTCTTTCCGAGTCTTTCCGGGCCTGGAGCATCATTTCTTCGGCTTTTTTCCGGGCATTTATATTCGACAATGTTCCTGTCAAGCTTAAAGGGCAGCCGTTTTTATCACTTTGAACGCGGGCGCGGGCGCTAACCCAAATATAGCCTCCGAAAAACAGCTTAATGCGAAACTCTATATCAAAGGATTGATGCTGGATGGTGTGTCTTAGGTAAGCGCGGATCAGGCGGAATTTGTCATCCGGATGAACCCGTTGTATGAACTCTGAGATTGTTTTGGGAAGTTTTTCAAGACTGTCCGTGCCGAACAGGCTGTGTGACCATCCTCCCCAGTAGATGTCATCTTTTATAATGTTCCATTCCCATACCGCCATGTTGGCCGCTTTGACGGCCATGTTATAGCGTTCTTCACTGTTTCGCAGCGACTGAAATGTTTGCTGCAGCTCGTGAGCCTGTTTATCTATATCGAATTTCATTTTTTGAAAATTACGGGCGATTTCTCCGATCTCTCCGCTTTCGTGGACCGGGAGCGAGAAGTTGGTACTGTTTAGACTGTATGTTTTGGCGGCGTCTGCGATTTGTTTCAGAGGGCGGGAGATTTGCCGAGAGAAGATAAAGGACAGCATGAGGCCGGCTGCGATCAGGAAACTGGTGATCCAGATGGTTTGGTTTTTTAGTTTGGTGATGGCTAGAGATATTACGCTGTCCGGCAATTCCAAACAAATTCCCAGAAAACGTTCGGGAACCATGGGGTCATAGAAGGTCTTTTCGCACTGAATGACGTTATCGGGTGTTTGGTACCGGATCGGTTGGTCAGCTGTGCTTTGTTCTATGGCGGCAGCGAGGGCGGGGGATAGCTGGGCGATCGTATCCGTTTGTCCAAATTCGAAGGAAAACGCCTTTTGCGGATCGGGGTGTGATAAGAAACGAAGATGCTCATCAATGACGTAAAGATTACTGTGAAGCGGCGTTTCCTGTGCAAATCGTGAAAGAGTATTTTTTATCGATACATTGATAACGAGAACCCCAAACAGTTTGTTTTCCAGTGTGTACAGAGGGATAGAACCCCGCAGGACGGGTTTATGTGGAGTCTCTATTTGGCCAAATTCTTTATTCAGAGTTATTTCGGATAAATATACTTTTTCGGGAGGAAGTTTTATGGCTTCCTTGAAATAGTCATTCTCTCCCTTTGTCTGTAGAGATGGTTCAGGTACAACGTCCACCGGTCCGTTTAATTCGTGACGTTGGATTTTGACTATCTCTTTTCCGCCATTCTCGATGCCAATGAATCGTGCTTGCAGATAATGAGGCCGGGTATGAAGAAGGTTTTCGAGTACGTTTTGCAGAACAACTTTGTAATCTTCTGTTTTTTCTTTGTTTTCGGCGGTTTCTAGTTTCTGGATAACAGGTAGATGTGAAAGAAAGAGCAAATCTTTGGTGAGAAACGAGACTTCATCAGAAAAATAGTGGCTTTCTGTATCTATATTTTTGAAAAGGTTGTTTAATTCCTGCTCTTTCAGCGCCTCTTCACTTTGGTGAAAGATGGAGTAGCTGACAGTTCCCGCTGTGATTAAGACAGTAAGTCCTATGAAAAGGCTGATTTTATATCTGATGCTGAGGTATTTTTTAATCATAATCCGAGCTTTTTCAGTAAACGCAAATAAAAACAATCAGGAAGGCGGATAAATACAGAATATCCAGAAGTTGCATTATAATACAGGATCGGTCTGACTGAAATAAGGCTGGGTAAAAAAATGCCGAATAAGGTCGCAAGAGGCGCATGGCGCGCCCGAAGGGATTCGAACCCCTGACCTCTGCCTCCGGAGGGCAGCGCTCTATCCACTGAGCTACGGGCGCATGCAGGCGTAAGAGCCTTTGCGAGGTGATCTGATACCAGAAATAAATGCGAAGCGCAAACAGTTATGGGCGAAAACGGTATTTTGCTTCTGCGCCCAGCCAATTCTGGAAGGCGTTTCCTGTCAGCCATTCGCGGGCGGCGTTATCTTCCCTTAGATAGCTATCCCAAAAGGCCAGAGAAGAGATTTTTATGATGTCTTCGTGAAGCTTGCGTTTGGGGTTGTCGGCGAGCTTGCCCCGGCTGCCGGCGAAGACCATGTGATCGCCGTCTTCGAGGATCAGCATATGCTGGTCCGGGCCGCCGCTGAGGTTGAATATATCAAAGCGTCTTTCCGCCCCGTAGCCCTCAATGGGGCTTTCATCAGCGGTGCCGGTCATATGTAACAGCGGTAATTTGATGGCGCCGTAAATTTCGCTTTCCGGGGCCAGTTTGCACACGGTCGGGATCGGGCTATAGGCAATCCCCGCCTTAAACCGCGGTTCATACAGGCTTTGTAATTCCGTTTTTCCAAAAAGCTGCCCGGCCATGACCTGGGTCGTGTTCGCGCCAAAAGAATGGCCGGACATCCCCATGATGCCAAGATTCATATGTTCCCCGACATCCGGGTGTGTTTCGATCCATGCTGGAAGGCTGTCGAGGACAAACGGGATGTCACGGTAGCGGTTTTTAACATCGTCGCCGGATATTTTCGCGGCGCGGATGGCATCCCACGGGTGGCCGGGTTTGCCCTGCCATAACGACAGATCTGTTCCGGCGTGCTGGACATGGACGACGGCGTAGCCGTGCGACGCCAGAAAACGGCCAATAAAAGCCGCCCCGTCGCGGCTGCCACCCAACCCATGCGACCAGACGATCACCGGCAAATGATTCAGACTGTGAGCGACGGGGTAGTAAATTTTAATGGGGACGATCCGGTTATCACGCGCTGGATCAATCAATTCGTCGCGGGCGATGAGGACTTTGTGCGGTTCGTGATCGGCGGCAATATTATCGTGCCATAATGAAGGGCCGGGCATCGCGGTTAGCCTGCTTTTACAGCGCGGGCGCCGGGGATTTTCAGGCTCTCGGTGGCGAATTCGATTCCCAGTTCGCAGCAGCGCCGTTTATCGTGGTTTTGCAGCAGGCCGTGCATGAAACCGGCGGCGCAGTAATCGCCGGCGCCGACCGTGTCTATTATGGTATCGAAATCAATATCGGGCGCTTTGAGGTCAAAGCATTCATCTTTTGATATGAAGCTCAATCCGTGGGCGCCTCTGGTGATAATAAAATCGCAGTCCATATCTATGGCCTGGGACTGCAGCCCCGCGTTTTCATCCGTGCCGAACAGGGATAAAAACTCAAAATGATTACCAATCAGGGTGCAATGCCGTGCCCGCAAAATTTCGAATATGTGTGACTTGTAGGCAGACAGATAGGCTGAATCGACGATATTGATGACCAGTTCGTTATTCTCGTCGGGCAGGGCGCTTTCAAGCATTGAAAGCAGGTTTACGCCGCTTTTGTCCTGAATGGTGGCCAGATAAGCTTCGGCATAGACGATCCGGGGGCAATGTGCTGAAAAGTCGGGTAAATCTTGCTCTTCCAGTTGCCATGCGGCGGCATCGGCGCAATATAAAAAGCTCTGTTCTTTATCGGGGGTGACCAGAACGAGGCATAACGACGTGTCTTTTCCGGCCTCTGGCGGTGTATCGAAATGAACGCCCGTGCTTTTGAAAGCATCCCGGAACGACTGGCCATGTGCGTCATCACCGACTTTGCCGATAAAGGAGACTTTGTGGCCGTGTGATGCCAGACTGGCCGCCGTGTTGGCAGCCGATCCGCCGGGAATATAAGAAACATCTTCCAGTTGCTCTGCTATGCGCGAGAGGAGACGGCCGGATATGGCGACGGTTGTTCCCTTGCGGGCGCCGCAGCGGTTCAGGAAATCCTCGTCGATATAGGCCAGAGCATCCATATTCGCCAGCCCCAACAAGACGACTTCAGACGAATCGGGGATGATGCTCATGAGCGCTCCTATTTTTTACGGAACTGGTCGAGAGAAATAACTTCACCGGTTTTGTCGGCGCCGCTGTCTCCGTCCCCGTCGTCCTCGTCGTCAGGCTCACCGGGCGGGAAATCGTCGGGGTCGAAATCCGGGCCGCTGTCTTCGGTGATGGGTTGGAACTGCAGGGCGAAATTCACCGACGGATCGGCAAAGATGCTAATGGCGCCCAGCGGGATCACCAGTCGTTCCGGTACGTTATTAAAGGATAAGGTGACATTCATTTTCTCGGCATCGACGGCCAGATCGTAAAACTGGTACTGTAAAACAATCGTCATTTCACCGGGGTAGCGGTCACGCAGGTAATCGGGCATTTCCACGCCCGGATAATCCGTCATGAAGGTGATATAAAAATGGTGATCGCCCGGAAGGCTGCTTTGATCCATAACCTCCTCAATGGCTTGCCGCACTACGCCGCGCAGCGCCTTTTCCACCATTTTATCGTACCGCAGAATGTCGTCGTTTTCGGTCATTGTTCGTCCGGTTGTTGGTAACAGGGATGCCGGATCGCCGCCAGCGGCAAAACGGTCTGTCCCCCCTTGATTCGCATATTTCGCATCCACAGTATAGAGAAATCCACACCCGATCCACAAGGCTGCATATATAATTGTAGAAAAGAAAGGCGGGGAGCTGTATAGGCTGGGGGCATGAAGATAAAAGCCGATAATAAATTATTCGCTATTTTTGCCGTGATGACGGGGTACAGTTCTTTTGCGCTGGGGGATGCTGTGTTCAAGCATTTGAGCGCTGTTTACAGTGTTCCGCAGCTTGTTGTGATGCTGGGAACATTTTCGTTTCTTATATATATGGTGCTTTCCCCGGTCCTTGGTGGTTTGCAGTCGGTTGTCGGAAGTCAAAACAAGAAACTGCATTTGATTCGCGGTTTTTTAATTATGGGACAGCTCATTACGATTATTTACGCCTTTTCCCAGCTGCCGATGGTGACCGTTTATGCGCTGGTCTTTGTGGCGCCGGCCTTTACGGCGTTGTTGGCGATACCGTTGCTGGGTGAAAAACCGGATTTAACCCGCTGGTTGGTGGTTTTGTTCGGGTTCCTCGGGGTTCTTGTGATCTTGCGTCCCGGCATGGTGCCGTTCGATCTTGCCAGCTTTGCAACGCTTGCCTCGGCCTTTTTTATATCGCTGGCCAATATCATGGTGCGTAAGATCGGCGGGCAGGAAACGCCGTTTGCTTTTGCGTTTTACACCCAGATCGTGGTGTTGCCGTTGGCTGCGATGGCGATGATCCCTTCTTTTGTCATGCCGGACGTGGAGGCGATGGGGTGGTCCGCTGTCGGGGGCTTTTTAAATGCTATGGGGATGCTGGGATTGATTCTGGGGTTTAGCCGGGCGCCAGCTTCGAGCGTGGCGTCGTTCCATTACATCCAGATTTTATGGGGGGTGGTTCTGGGGTATTTGCTGTTTAGCGATATTCCCGATGCTCTGACTCTGGTCGGTGCCGGCATCATTATTGCCAGCGGCTTGTGGCTGATCCGTCATGAGCACAAGAATATTCCCGATCTTTCCGGTTCCTGAGATTAACACTGAAATAGAGGGTTTTTCGCAGTGCGTATCACGGGGTACGTACCTCATAATTTTATTTGTTTTTCAGGGATTGCGAGAGCTTTATGAGTGCTGCATTTGTCGTTTTCGGGTCACCAAGCTCTGTCGCAAGGGTGGCTGTTGTCTGGTAATACGGGACCGGATCATAGGCCGCAACCGGCCAATGCAGGCCTGCCCTTAATATCTCAAGCGCCTTTTCTTTTTGGTCTTGTTGCAGATTCAGATGGGCCACCAGCATGCGGGAGGGCAGGTGCATGGGGGTGAGCGCGAGGGCATGGGACGCGGTTTTAAGGGCTTCCCCATCATGGCCCGTTATTTTTTGCAGGCGGGCGCGGTAATAGTAGGTTGTGACCAGTTGCGGATTATTTTCTTCGGCGCGCTGTAAGAGCTTTTCGGCTTGATCGGACAATGATTGTCTCTCCAGAGGCGACATATGTGCGCCTTTTTCTTCAAGAATGGTCAAGGGGACGGCGGCGGCCTGTGTATATGCGCGGGCATTTTTATAAAATCCGGCGCTGTTGGCGCGGTTAATGGCATCGGAGAATTTTTCGGTTTGGCCACGTTGCAGATAGATTTTTCCTTTTTCTACCAGATAGTTACTGGTTAAAAAGCCCTGCAAGGCAAAGAGCAGGATGCAAAGTGGAACAAGAAGTGCGGTGGCTTTGGCCGTACTGAAGGCTCTGACAGGGAGGGGCGCGGGGTGGTCTTCGCTTTTTGGCTCTGTCAGTTGTAGCCATGTGCCGAGCATCCCCCCGGCCAGCGCCAGTATCGGGGGGCTGTAGAGGTCAAAGCTGATGTGGCTGTGGGCGATCATGCTGCCCAGTGCGCAGAAAAGAGCTGCCGGATAAAGGGGTTCCGGTCTGCTTTCCGTGTTTTTGGGCCGGGCCTTGATCATCCGCCATCCGGCGAAAAGCAAGAAGGCGTAAAACAGCGCCGGGGCCATCATCCCCATTTCCGACCAGAATTGCAGCGGGTCGCTGTGGGCCATATAGCCGCCCGAGTAAATTTCCGCCGGGCGCCGGACTTCCGGGTAATACAGGAAAAACGAACCAATCCCGGTTCCCGACAAAGGGCGTTCTTTTATTATATCGCCTGTCGCGCGCCAGATATCAATGCGGGCGGCGCGGCTTTTTTCTTCGGCGGCGAATATCTGTGGTATTTCTGTGAGCAGGCTTTTGCTTTTGGGGGATTGCCACTGGGATAGGCCGGTGAATAAAAATCCGACGATCAAAAGGGCGCCAAGGCAGCGCTTATGCCGGGCCAGATGCGTGCGTGCCATAAACAAGAACAGGCCCAGCATCGGCACAAGCGCCAGAAAAACGCCGCGGCTGGCGATGACGATCAGGGCGGCGACCAGCAAGGCGGCCAATCCCAATCCCGCGCTACGCTCTTCCTTTCGGGGGGCGCCCATCATAACGGCCATAGCCGGGAACAGGCCAAGGCCAAGCAAGGCGGCGTAGCTGTTAGGGTTCTGGAACGGGTGGCGAACTTCGCCGCGAACCAGATAATCGGGTAAGAAAAAGAACTGAACCAGCGCCCACAGCGATAACCCGGCAAGGATCATCCCGCCGCCCAGGGCGATGATGCGCCGGGCGCCCGGCGGTGCCGTGACAAGGGCGATGACGCTTAAGGGTAGCAGGCTGAAGGTGCCAAAGGCAATCGTGCTAACCAGAAGCGAAGGCGCCCAGAAAATACTGGCCAGACAGAGCAGCCAGAATACCCCGGCGACAATCATGAGGGGCGACAAGAAAAGGCGTGTCTGCTCTTTCCCCGCGCCGCCCAGACCCAGAACCGCGGCCAGCCCGGTACAGGCGACTGCGCCAAACCGCGCCGCTTCATAGGGTTCAACCAGAGGCAGGCTCAGGAAAAATCCGGCGAGCCACAGAATCGCAATCGAAAGGGATAAAGTTTTTTCGTTCATGAAAGAGAGCTTACAGCCTTGTTTTTAAGGCGTCCAGCGGCGATGTGCAGACATAAAAAATGGGGCGTTCTGTTGCTAGGTGCCCCGGCCCCCACCTGAAACATGCTAATGAATCAGGAATTGAATGTAGCGTGCTACGCAGCCCAATTAGGCGGCGATGGCTTCGCTAACAACAGAGTTGTCGTTAGCGGCTACAGCATAGTTGTTGTCATTTGCAACTATAAAAACAGCCCGATATCGGCGGATACTATACCGAACGCCGTCAATCGCCTTTACTACGCGTGTCGATCCTGTTTCGGCCCCGCCGTCTGGCACCTAAAGCGGTGCTTGATGGCAAATGGTGGAGCCGCCGGGTACTGCCCCCGGGTCCACAACGCTTATTCCGCAACCGCGTTTAGCGTCATATCCGAAGGGAAATCCCTCCGGCACTTTCTATTATAGGGGAGGGACTGTGGATTTTCAAGGATTCTTACTTCCTGCGGTGGTTAGAATCGTCTAGGAATAAGGAAATAAATCATAAAGAAAGAACAGGGATATGTTGGAAGTAAAAAGTATGGTGCGTGCTGAGCGCGCCCGTTTAGGGGGCTGGCGTTTTTCTCCGTTGGCGCGGGCCTATAAAGTGGCGTTGGCCTGTACGCGCAGCGAAGATCTTGCCTTTGAAGACGATGGGGACGAATATCGCGTCCATGTTGAAGCAGGGGAACAATACGGGCTATTGATACGGCATGAGAATCTTTGCCGGCAGTGGGAATTAAAAGAAGGGCAAAAGATTACTCTTTCGGACATATTTAATTCGACGGATTTTACCTTGATTGATGCGGACCTGCCTGTTGAACGAAATGTTGAAGGCCGTGCGGCGTCTCGGTGGGTGCCGGTAAGAAGAAGGGAAAGAACTTATGAAGCAATATCTTGATTTGTGTCAGCGTATTATTGATGAAGGCACGTGGGTGGAGAATAAGCGCACGGGCAAGCGGTGTTTGACCGTGATTGATGCCGACCTGACCTATGATGTCGGGGCAAATGAGTTTCCGTTGATTACAACACGGAAAAGCTTTTGGAAGGCGGCTGTGGCCGAATTTCTGGGGTATATGCGGGGCTATGACAGCGCCGCTGATTTCCGTTCTATTGGCTGCAAGACATGGGATGCCAACGCCAATGAAAACGAGGCATGGCTGAATAATCCGCACCGTAAAGGCGTTGACGATATGGGCCGGGTTTACGGCGTGCAAGGGCGGCGCTGGGCCAAGCCGGATGGCGGCACAGTCGATCAGTTGCGCAAGATTGTCGATGATCTGTCCAAGGGTTACGATGACCGCGGCGAGATTTTGAGCTTTTACAATCCCGGCGAGTTTCATATGGGCTGCCTGCGGCCCTGCATGCATACGCACACGTTTTCGGTGCTGGGTGATACGTTGTACCTGACGTCTTACCAGCGGTCCTGCGATGTGCCGTTGGGGCTGAATTTTAACATGGTGCAGGTGTTTTTCTTCCTGAAGCTGATGGCGCAGATTACGGGCTTAAAGCCGGGGCTGGCGTATCACAAAATTATCAATGCCCATATCTATGAGGACCAGCTGGATCTGATGCGTAATGTGCAGCTGAAGCGGGAACCTTTCGCGGCGCCTACGTTCCATATCAACCCGGATATCAAGACGCTGGAAGATGTCGAGACGTGGGTGACGACGGATGATTTCTCTGTCGAGGGCTATGAATGCCACGAAGCGATTAAGTACCCGTTTTCGGTATAATTTATTGACATAAAATAAATTGGATTTTAAGTTCCTCGTGTCGCTATATGAGGAGCCGCATGTTTTCCGAAGACGATTGGGCGTTTATCAATCATTTGAATGGGCGTTTCCCGCATCTGCGGGAGGCTTTTGAGCGCGCTGTTGCCTTGCCGCCACGAGAGCGTCTTGAGTGGGCGGAAGCCGAGATCGGCAATGTCCTGAGGTCTGGGTATCTTGTTCGGGGTATCCCTGAAGATCAGGTTGAGACCGTTCGCGAGCATACGGATGACGGGCGCTATCTGATCCAGTCGTGGGTTCAGGGAAAGCAGCTGCGCAGGGAGGCGGATACCGGGTTTCGTTTTCATGATATTATCGAGGCCATTACATGGGATTTCCACTGGGAAGACGATATTACGGCCGATGAAAAAGGCCGGGTTGAGATGCTTTCGGCAGATGTGATTTTTGAGCACGATCCCCATAATCATCGCCGTTATTGGGATGATTACCGGCTGTGCCGGACCGAGGCTGCGCGCATTGAAAAAGACGCAGACAAAAATCAGGTTTTATTTCGCACATTAGGTTACCGGTCTAATTTCCCGCATTTGAAAAATAGGCTGGATGAGTTTTGGAATAACCTGAAGGATAGGCAGTGGTTTACGCAAACCGGATATGATATGCATGGTTACGCCAAGCATCTGCGGCAGGTGCAGGAGGCTATATACGGTAATCCAAAGCCCCGGAGGTAGGGTGTGCACTATCTATTGATCCCGTTTGTAATTGGTTTGCTGATCCCGCTACAGGCGATTGTTAATTCCCGCTTAGGTCAGGAGCTCGGTCACCCTTTCTGGGGGACGATCATCAATTTTTCCGTTGGACTGGTTTTTATTTTGCTCCTGGCGCTGGTTGTTCGCGTTCCCGTTCCTGCGGTGGCCGTCATCGGCGGGCTTCCTTTGTGGCTATGGGCGGGCGGTTTGCTGGGGGTTCTTTTTGTGACGGGGACTTTGTTCTCTGTGTCTCATATAGGGGCGGCTTTGATGTTTGCTCTGATTGTGGCCGGGCAGATGTTGTCATCGCTTGTTTTCGACCATTTTCATCTATCCGGGGCTGAACATCCGGTAACGTTATGGCGTATTGTTGGCGTTTTATTTATCATTGGCGGCGTTGTTCTAATTCAGAGATTTTGAGATGACAAAAATTACAGTTTCAGCGATTGCGGCGATGGCGCAGAACCGGGTGATCGGCAAGGATAACGACTTGCCGTGGCGGATTCCGGGGGATCTGGCGCATTACAAGCGGACGACGATGGGTAAGCCTCTGGTGATGGGACGTAAATCGTATGAAGCGCTGGGCAAGCCGCTTCCCGGACGGACGAATATCGTGGTGTCGCGGGCGCTGAAAATCCAGCCAGCGCAGGATACAACGCATTTCGATATGATGGAATCTGTGCTGGCGGATTTAACCGCGCCGCATAAGGACCAGTTCCTGATTGCCCAGAGTTTGGAAGATGCGATTGAAGGGGCAAAGAAAGTTGCGATTGCCGACGGGGTGGATGAAATTTTCATCAATGGCGGCGGGCAGATTTACCGGGCGGCGATGCCGTATGTCGAGCGGCTTTATATGACCCTGATTCACCGGGATTATGACGGCGATACGACGTTCCCGGAGATTAACTGGGATGAGTGGATGGAAATCTCGAACGAAGATTTTCTTGATAACGATCCGCCTTACTCGATCAAGGTTCTGGAGCGGAAATAAAAGCCGCCGTTTTTATCCGGCGGCTTTTCGATGCTTGTTGTCGAGAATAATGCTTACTCGTTTAAGCCTTTTGATTTTACAGTTTCTTCCCGAGAACTCTTGCGTTCCTCTTCCATTTTGCGCGCGGCATCAATTTCCTTGGCAATATCGCAATTCTTTTGCTGCGCTGTTTGTTCAAGAGCTTCGTACTCCCCTTTCAGGCGGGCCAATTCTTCTTTTTGATCGTCACCGATCAGGAAAAACAGTGCCGGCCAGAACAGGACAAGCCCGACTCCCATGGCGGCCGCATCTTTATCGGCTTCCTTGTCCTGAATTCCGGCCACCTCGTTGACACGGGCGCTTACACGGCTGATTTCTTCCCGGATCTGCTTGCAGCTATAGTTTTCGTATTCCACAGGGGACACGTATTGAGGCGTGACGTTTTCAGAATGTGAGGCGCAACCAATCAACAGGAAAGAAGAAACGGCCAAAGCACTTAATGTTTTTTTCATAAGGGATTCCTTTTATAAATTATTTTTGATGCTCCGTATCTAGATAATTGCAACCATAAGTGCAAGGGTTAATTTGTAGCCTTATCCTTTGATGGAGGCTGCACATGCTTGTTTTTTTATGATGTGTCGTGTGAGTCCTTAATGACAGCCACAGCCGGAACCGCATGAGCCGGTTTTATCGGCGGCGGGCGGGTTTTTCAGGTGTTTAGCCAGCTTTTCAGCCATTTCTTTGTACGATTTGGCGTAGGCACTGTCCGGGGCGCTGAGCGTGATCGGGGTGCCGTCGTCTGCGGCGCTACGGATGGCCATGGCCAGCGGCAGGCGGCCTAAAAACGGGACACCCAGTTCCTGCGCTTCTTTTTCAGCGCCGCCATGGCCGAAGATCGCTTCTTCGTGGCCGCATTCCGGGCAGTGATAGGTGCTCATATTTTCAATCAAGCCGAGGATTGGGACGTTGACCTGTCCGAACATTTCGATGCCTTTGCGGGCGTCGATCAGGGCCAGATCCTGCGGCGTCGAGACAATCACAGCCCCCGCCAGCGGTATGTTCTGGGCGATGGTGAGCTGGGCGTCGCCGGTGCCGGGCGGCATGTCGATTACCAAAATATCAAGGGCGCCCCAATCGGTGTTGCCGTACATTTGCAGCAACCCCTTATGGACCATCGCGCCGCGCCAGACCACCGATTTTCCGGGCGGGACGAGGAACCCCATCGACATGACTTTCAGGCCGTGGGCCTGCGGCGGGACCATCATATTATTCTCGGTAATGCCGGGGCGGTCCCCTTTCAGGCCCAGTAGTTTTGGCACGGACGGACCGAAAATATCGGCGTCCATCAAGCCGACTTTTTGCCCGGCTTTGGCCAAGGCTACGGCCAAATTGGCCGCCACGGTTGATTTTCCAACGCCGCCCTTGCCGGAGGCAATGGCGACAACGTATTTGATATTCGGCGCCGGGCGTTGTTCCGGTTTGGCGGTGGCGCTGGCCAGTGGGCTTTGCGGTGGCGCCGGCGGGCGCTCAGCGGTCAGGATGGCGGTGGCTTTCTCAATACCCGGAAAACTGTTGGCGGTGGCCTCGGCCTTTTGCCGCACGGTTTCCATGGCCTGTGCCCTGTCCGGTTCAACGGCGATTGTAAAGGTTACGTGTTTGCCGTCAATTTGCAGACCTTCAATTCGTCCCCCTTCCGGCTCGACAATAGGAGAGAGAGTTTTCAGGAGTTTTTTCTTTGTGGAGCCGAACATAAGGTTGCCTTCTGTTTAAATCACTATATTGTGATGATAACCGTTATCAAACACACGAAGAAAATTAAATAGGGTTTTTAACATGACCGACAATGACAACAAGAATCCATGGGGCCGTCCGCGTGGAAATGGTGGCCAGAATCCTTGGGGCGCGGGGCCTCGTGGCAGCGGCGGCGGCGATGTGCCGCCTGATCTTGATGAAATGCTCCGCAAGGCGCAGGAAAATCTTCGTGATGTGATGCCGGGCGGTTTTGGCGGTGGCAAAGTTATCGGGGGCGCAGTTTTGGCGGTGGCCTTGTTATGGCTGGCCAGCGGATTTTACACCGTTGTTCCTGAAGAATACGCCGTTATCCAGCGTTTCGGTGCGTGGGAGCGGACACAAACAACGCCGGGGCTGGGGTATCATGCGCCGTGGCCCATTGAAACGGTTAGCAAGGTGAATGTCACGACGGTGCGGGAAATGGCGATCGGCTTTACGTCTTATGGCGGCCGGAACAGTGAGGGTAAACGCGATTTGCCGGAAGAAAGCCTGATGCTGTCTTCGGACCTGAATATCGTTGATATCGACATGGTTGTGCGCTGGAATATTAAATCGGCTGAGGATTACCTGTTTAATATCCAGGATCCTGAAGGCACGGTTAAGAAGGTTGCTGAAAGTGCGATCCGTGAAGTGGTCGGCCAGACGCCTATGTCCCAGATCATCACCCAGGACCGGGTAAAAGTGGCGCAGGCCGCGCAGGAAATTCTGGTTAAGAACCTCGATGAATATAAATCCGGGATCAATATTTCCCAGTTTCTGATCAAGGAAGCGGTTGTCCATCCCGATGTGCAGGGCGCTTTTCAGGATATGCAATCGGCCAAGCAGGATGCTGAAAGCTTCCAGAATCAGGCTGAGCAATATCGTAACGACATCATTCCGAAGGCCCGGGGGCAGGCAATCAAGATGAAGCAGCAGGCCGAAGGGTACAAACAATCGACAATCGCCCGCGCGACCGGGGATGCCGAGCGATTTAATTCGGTCTACGAAGCGTATTTGAGCGGCAAGGATGTCACGCGCGAGCGGATGTACATCGAAACGATGGAAGATGTCCTGAAAAACGCCCAGAAAATCATTCTGGATGAAAACGGAAAAGGCAGCGGCGTGGTTCCGTATTTGCCTTTGAATGAACTTAAGCCTGCCGCGGGAAAGTGAAACAATGAAACAGATTCTCTCTATTGTGATGGTTTTTATGCTGTTGGCGCTTTCGTTGCCGACAGCCTATGCCGCTGATAAAGAATCTGTTTATGACCGGGTAATGCAGACAGGGGAAATCCGGTGTGGTTATGCCATTTGGGATCCTGTTTTGTATAAAGACCTCGAAAAGAACGTGTTGTCCGGCATTATGTATGATTTGATGAATGAGGTTGGGGAGCGTCTGGATTTCAAAGTTGAATGGACCGAGGAATCCGGTTGGGGCACGATTGTAGAGGGCCTGCATACGGGGCGTTATGATATGATCTGCGCCGGTTTAGGGCATAGCAGTGCGCGTGCCAAATTTATCGATTTCGGGACGCCTCTTTTTTATACGCCGATGTATGCGGCGGTTAAAGACGGCGATACACGTTTTGATGCTGATGTTTATGCGCTAAACGATCCTGCTTATAAAATATCGGTTATGGACGGGGAGCTTTCCAGCGTTGTTGCTCGTCAGTCTTTTTCGGCAGCGCAGACGGTTTCCTTACCGCAAGTTCTCGATTATTCAATGCTGCTCAAGGAAGTCGAGATGAGCAAAGCCGATGCGACGCTGGTGGAGCCGTCGGCTTTTCGTGAGTATGAGAAAAACAATCCCGGTAAGCTGAAACTTCTTGATGGCGGTGATCCTATCAATGTGTTCCCTGTGAGCGTTGGATTACCGCGCGGGGATATGGCTTTTAACCGGATGATTGACGTGACCCTGACCGAGCTTATCAATGATGGGACGGTGGAGCGCCTCCTTCGTCGCTATGAACGATACCCGGAGGCGTTTTTGCGCACGGCCAAACCTTATCAACCGTACCGGAAAGACTAGGGAGGGATGATGAAGTTTATAAACCTGATTATTTTGTCTTTGTTTTTGATCGTATCGACGGCGGATGCCTATGCCGCTGACGAAGAATCCGTTTACGACCGGGTGATGCGGACCGGGAAAATCCGGTGCGGTTATGTCGTCTGGCCGCCTTATTTGCTGAAAGATCCCAATACGGGCGAGTTTTCCGGTTTGTCGTATGATTACATGAAGGCCTTGGCGGAAGAGCTGGATTTGCAAGTTGAATGGACCGAAGAGGTTGGCTGGGGCAATTTTGGCGCCGGGCTGGATGCGGATCGTTATGACATGATGTGTGTCGGGGTCTGGCAATCCGGGCAACGGGCTCGGGCGGCCCTGCTGAGCCGGCCCATTTATTTCAATTCCATGTTTGCGTATGCACGGGAAGATGATGATCGTTTTGACAATGGTGCAGAGGCTATTAATGACCCGGGTGTTAAGATCGTGGTTATTGATGGGGATATTACGCAATCGGTGCGCCGGATGAATTTTCCTCAAACACAAGAATACGCTGTACCGGAATTTGCTGATTCTTCCCAGTTGGTTTTAAGTGTTGCGACCAAGAAGGCCGATATCACTTTTGAAGCGCCTATGAATGTTAAACGTTACAACGAAAACGCAGAAGTGAAACTCAAAATGGTCGGGAATGGCGTACCCATGCGTGTGTTTGGTAATGTGTATGCTTATAAGAAAAATGAATTTGCCTTTAAGCATATGATGGATACGGCCATTGAGGCTATCAACACTTCCGGCGTAGGCCCGGCGTTCATTGCGCCTTACGAACCTGAATTCAAACCCATTGCCGCAGGCTATAGACAATAAAAAAAGGAACGAAAACGATGAAACTTTTACACGGCGTTATATTGATTGTGCTGGCTTTGGTGATTGTCGGGACGTCGCAGGCGTTGTTTACCGTCGATCAGCGGGAACAGGCGATTGTCCTGC
The DNA here is from genome assembly GCA_020638175.1 of Rhodospirillales bacterium. NCBI lineage: Bacteria > Pseudomonadati > Pseudomonadota > Alphaproteobacteria > Rhodospirillales > Rhodospirillales bacterium. The sequence goes on along the minus strand of JACKJA010000002.1, from coordinate 2,055,269 downwards.
AGCTGGGTAAACCGATGGGTGAGGTCAAGGGGCCGGGGCTGCACTGGAAAATTCCGCTGGTGCAGGAAGTCCGCACCTTTGATCGCCGGGTTTTGCCGGTCGACCCGCAGCCCGAGCAAATGGTTTTGTCGGCCAATCAGGCCGTGGAAATGAGCGATAAGCCGGAAGATGCCGCAGCAAACAAGGTGCTTATGGACGATGTCAGTTCCGAGCCGATTATCGTCGATACGTTTGCGCGTTACCGGATTACCGATCCGTTGATGTTCATGAAAACCCTGCAAACGGTCGTTCGCGCGAACCAGAACCTCGAAAACATTATGAACGGCGCGACGCGTGACGTGCTGGGGAATACGACGCTGCAGCAGCTTCTCTCTCCGAAGCGGGCCCAGATCATGGAAGATATCCGGGGCCGTGTGAACCGTACGATCGCCAAGGATGAAATGGGGATTGAGCTGGTGGATATCCGGATTGTGCGGACGGACCTGACCAAGAAATCCGAGGAGCGTACCGTGAACCGGATGATTTCCGACTTTAGCAAACGGGCGACGGAAACGCGCTCTGAAGGGGAAGAGCGGGCGCTGGAAATTAAATCCACGGCGGAAAAGGAGCGCTCGGTTTTGCTGGCTGAAGCGCAGCGGGATTCCCAGATTATTCGCGGGGAAGGCGACAAGATTGCCATTAAGACCTATGCCGAAGCCTTTAACAAGGATAAGGATTTTTACGGTTTTACGCGGTCTATGGAGGCCTATAAGAACACGATGGCTAATCCCGAAACGCGTTTGATCCTGTCGCCGGACAGCGAATTTTTCAAGCACTTTAAAGGCGAATAATTGAACGATTTTGTTCTTTATATTGCGACGGCTATCGCTTTGATTTTTGTGATCGAAGGTTTGATTTATGCCCTGTTTCCTGATTTCGTCCGCAAAATGATGGCGATGGCCGTGATGTTGCCGGTTTCCCGTTTGAGGTTGTTCGGCGGTATGATGGTTTTGACGGGCGGCTGTATAATCTGGGGGCTTTATGCCCTGATCGGTGAGTGATCCGGGTTTTTCATTCGGGATCTTCGAGAACAGGGATGCCTTTTTCCAGCATGTATGTTCGTATGCGTTTTTCGTGCTCGATTTCAGATTGATTGAGGTCTTTCAATATTTCCGCCATTTTTGATCGCGGCGTGCTTGTCATGTACTTGTCGTATGTCGCCTCCACGCAAAGTTTTTCAAGATACAGCGCCATGTTAAAGGCGACTTCTTCCGTAGGTGGATGGTCCGTGTAGTCTTTTATCAAGGAGCGTATATATTCGTTGCGCTGCTCAATTTCTTGCATTTGCCGGGGGATTAGTTCGCCGCGCATGTTCTCATCGGGCTCCAGATATTCATCCAGCGCTCTTAAAACGGAAGCGTGGTTTTTTTCCTCTAAAAGCAAGGACCACCAGAAATCCTTGTGCACGGTGAGGTTGTGGCTGAAGATTTTGTATAGCTCTGCCATGTAGAGCTCGGCAAAAACAGACTCTCTGAGAAGATCAGATAGTGTATTTTTCATTATACCTTCTTTATGTGCCAGATTTGTTCGCTCTGACCTCAGGATACCCTTGTTCTTTTGTATTTTGGGTTCCTCTATTTATTCATATTATTCTCATAATGTTGTTTTATCAACACAAATGTAGCTGAAAGACGATGGTTCGGCGTGCGAAAAGGTACTATAAAAGTCCTATTTATTTTGTAATGGTATGAATATATTTTCTAATATATCCGCTATGGTTTTGTTTTTTATGTGAGTGTGTTGTTCCGCAGGGGGAATGTTATGAATAATTCTATTCGTAGGGCAGGTTTATGTATCAAAATGAGGCGTCATGAACTCAAGCTCAGTCAGGAGGAGCTTGCGCTGCGTTCCCGGCTTGATCGTACATATCTGTCCGGCATAGAAAACGGCAAAAAAAATCTGTCTTTGGCTGTTTTTCTGCGTTTGTCAGAGGCTCTGGAAACGGATCCGTGGACACTTCTGCAAGATGCGCTTGAAAAAAAATCATAAGGTTGACCCGTCACCCATATAGCCCTAGTTTACCGGTAGTTCTCTTTTTTTGACCTTCAATGGATGAATATCTGGGGTAATCAACATGCGTATAGTCTCTTTATTTACAGTGGTTCTTATGCTGGCTTTCACGGGAAGCGGGTTTCCCTCGGCAGCTTTTGCCCGCGGCATGATCCCCGGCGATGCGCCGGTGTCGTTTGCGGACCTGGCGGAGCGGCTTTTACCGTCGGTGGTAAATATTTCATCGACCCAGAAAGTTGAATCTATGGAAGATATGCCGGAAATGCCGCATTTCCCGCCGGGATCCCCGTTCGAGGATTTCTTTGAAGAATTCATGGGCAAGCACGGCGATGTGCCGATGGTTCCTCCGGCTTCGCTGGGGTCCGGTTTTGTGATTGATGCCGAACAGGGCTATATCGTTACCAATAACCATGTGGTCAAGGATGCGGATGAGGTTCGGGTTACGTTCCATGATGACAGCACAATCGAAGCCGAGGTTATCGGCCGTGACGAGAAAACAGATCTGGCTGTTCTGAAGGTTAAAACGGATAAAAAGCTTACGGCGGTTGATTTTGGTGATAGCGATGGTCTGCGCGTGGGTGACTGGGTGCTGGCGATCGGGAACCCCTTTGGTTTGGGGGGGACGGTGACGGCCGGGATCATATCGGCACAGCAACGCGATATTAATGCCGGGCCTTATGATGACTTCATTCAGACGGATGCTTCGATTAACCGCGGAAACTCCGGCGGTCCGATGTTCAATCTGGATGGCAAGGTTATCGGGATTAATACGGCTATTTTTTCGCCGTCCGGCGGTAGCGTCGGTATTGGCTTTGCCATACCATCGGCTCTGGCCAAGCCGGTAATTCACCAGATTATCGAATACGGTCATACGCGCCGCGGCTGGCTGGGTGTGCGCATTCAAGAGGTTACGGATGAGATTGCCGACAGTCTCGGTCTGGAAAAAGCTCAGGGAGCGTTGGTTGCCAGTGTTACGGCTGATGGCCCGGCGGAAAAAGCCGGACTGGAAACCGGGGATGTTATCCTCGAATTTGATGGCAAAAAAGTTGGCGAAATGCGCCATTTGCCAAGAATTGTGGCGGAAACCCCGATTGATAAAAAGGTAGATGTTTTGTTCTGGCGGGATGGCAAGAAGAAAAATGTTTCCGTGAAAATCGGTGAGCTGGAGAAAGCCGAGGAAGACGGGTTGCTCGAAAGCAAGGCGACGGAAGCCCCTAAAAAAGACACCGGTGTTGACATTGAGAGTGTGGGAGTGACCCTGATGGGGCTGTCAGACCAAAGCCGCGAAGCTTACGGCGTTGCTGATAATGTCGATGGCGTGCTGGTCGGCGGCGTGAAGCCGATGTCGGAATCGGCAGAAAAAGGGCTGGCTGAGGGCGACGTGATTGTCGAGATCAACCAGCAGGCTGTTTCCGATCCCAAGGAAGCGGCTGAGATCATCAGGAAAGCGGAGAAAGCTGGTCGGTCGTCTGTGTTGCTCTTGGTTGAGCGCAGTGGCGATGTCCGGTTTGTCGCGTTGAAACTGAAGAAAAAATAAGCTGTGAACGGCCCGGAACAAACGGTTTACGTGATCGCCGGGCCGACGGCCAGCGGAAAATCGGCGCGGGCGCTGGAACTGGCGGCGGATAAAGACGGCATTATTATCAATGCCGATTCCGTGCAGGTCTACGACGCGTTACCGACGCTGGCAGCCCAGCCTTCGCTGGAAGAACAGGCGCAAATCCCCCATGAACTTTACGGCGTGTTGCCGCCGGCGCAGCCTTGTAGTGCCGGAAACTGGTGTGAGCTGGCTTTGCCCGTGATTGAGCGGGTTTTGGATGAGGGGCGGGTGCCGATCGTTGTCGGTGGCTCGGGCCTGTATATCAAGGCGCTGATGGAGGGATTGTCACCGATCCCCGATATTCCCGATGACGTGCGGCAGGCGACGGTTGAAAGGCATGCGGAACTGGGGAATCCGGATTTCCATGCGGCGCTGAGAGAGCGGGATCCGGTGATGGCGGATCGTTTTCATCCGTTTCACACAGCGCGGTTGATCCGGGCTTGGGAGGTTCTGGAAGCCACAGGAAAGAGCCTTGCCGAGTGGCAGAAAATGCCCGCCGAGGGGCCGCCGCCGCACTGGAAGTTTGATGTGACGCTGGTGATGCCCGCGCGTGATGTTTTATATGATCGCTGTAACCGGCGGTTTGACGTGATGCTGGAACACGGCGCGCTGGATGAAGTGAAGGCGCTGGACGATCTGATCCGGGCGGGCGATGTGCTCGATACCGTTCCTGTGGCCAAGGCGCTGGGGTTCCGGCAACTCCAAAGTTATCTGGCCGGTGATATGACGCTGGAGGAAGCGGTCGAAAAAGCCAAAGCCAAAACCCGCCAGTTTGCTAAACAGCAGGTGACATGGTTTCGGCATCAGGTGAAACCTGCCAAAAATGTTGACGTAAAAATACACTCATGATAGGTTCCCGTTCCCGTTGTGGATAAAACGGGTATAACGGAAATTATTTAATTAGTTGAGTGTGTTATTTGATGTTTAGTATCGCTGATAAATTTGTAGGCCCTCAGCCTGCCGGTGTTGAAGTTGGCCCTCCTTCTCCTTCGGGAGTTGCGGAGATTTCTCCAAATCAGCATGATGCCAATATGGTACCATATCGGGACCAAGTTGTTCATATCGGGCGAAATGTTGCCAGTGAAATTCCCGCAAGTCCCGGCCAAACAGGCTTTTTATCCAGTCATTTGCACAGCGCGGTAAGTGGTGTACAGCAAAATTGTATTGGTGTTTCTGAAAAGGGTGTTGCCAATGCTCGACGTTTTAATGTAAGACAGATGTCATGAACATGTTTTTAAACACAGCAAACGCCGTTCAAACGCAAGTAACCCTCGTGGTGGTGCTTGTGGTGAGCGTGCTTGTCCTGGTGGGCGAGGCGGCGTTGTTGGTTTGAATTTTTTAAAAAGTTCGTGAATGTAAGCAACGCCCCTGATAAAACATCTTGGGGCGTTTTTTGTACCGGAAAGAAAGGGACCAGACGATGATTGGAAAAGCAGCCATGGCCATCAAGGAAAAGACGCGGAAAAGCACGCCGAAAAAGCAGATGATGACGGGGGCCGAGATCGTTATTCAGGCGCTTCTCGATCAAGGTGTAGACACTATTTTCGGTTATCCGGGTGGTGCAGTCCTGCCGATTTACGATGAAATTTTCAAAAGTCAGAAAATCAAACATGTTCTGGTCCGGCATGAGCAGGCGGCTTTGCATGCCGCCGAGGGGTATGCGCGCTCGACCGGTAAAGTCGGCTGTGCGCTGGTGACGTCCGGGCCGGGGGCGACAAACGCGGTGACGGGGTTGACCGACGCGCTTTTGGATTCTGTGCCGTTGGTTTGCATCGCCGGGCAGGTGCCGACATTCCTGATCGGAAACGATGCGTTTCAGGAGGCCGATACCACCGGGATCACGCGGTCTTGCACAAAACACAACTATCTGGTCAAAGACGTCAACAAGCTGGCCGATACGATCCATGAGGCCTTTCATGTCGCGCGAGCCGGACGCCCGGGGCCGGTTTTGATCGACCTGCCCAAGGATGTTCAGTTTGCCAACGGTGCTTATAAAGCGGCCGAAGACGAACGTCCCCGGAGCTACAAGCCGCGGACGGAGCCGGAGCATACGCGTATTGAAGCGGCTGTGCGCATGATGAGCAAGGCGAAACGTCCCGTATTTTATATCGGTGGCGGCGTTATCAATGCCGGTCCGGAAGCAAGCGCGGCGCTGATCCGTTTTGTTCGTGAGACCGGCTTTCCGATTACCAGCACCCTGATGGGGCTGGGCGCTTATCCGATGTCGGACAAGCAGTTTTTGGGAATGCTCGGCATGCACGGCACGTATGAGGCCAACATGGCGATGCATGACTGTGATCTGATGGTTTGTATCGGGGCGCGGTTTGATGACCGGGTGACAGGGCGGACGGATGCGTTTTCTCCGAATTCGAAGAAAATTCACGTTGATATTGATCCCAGTTCGATCAACAAAATTATTCCCGTCCATGTGCCGATTGTGGCCGATGCTTTGTCGGCTTTGACGGCCATGGAAAAAGCCTGGAAAGCCCATGGCTATAAAAGCGATGCGGCGGCTCTGAAAAAATGGTGGGTGCAAATTGAGGACTGGCGGGCGGTGAATTGCCTGCGCTATCGGCAAATCGGCGAGACAATCAAACCGCAATATGCGCTGGAACGGCTGCGGGAAGCGCTGGCCAAAGACAAGCGGGAAAACTTTATTACAACCGAAGTCGGCCAGCACCAGATGTGGGCGGCGCAATTCTTGCAATTTGATAAGCCAAACCACTGGATGACATCCGGCGGTCTGGGGACGATGGGATACGGCTTTCCGTCGGCCTTGGGTGTGCAGATGGCGCATCCGGATGCCGTGGTGGTCGATATCGCCGGTGATGGGTCGATTCAGATGAACATTCAGGAAATTGGCACGGCGATCCAGTACCGATTGCCGGTGAAGGTCTTTATCCTGAATAACCGTTATCTGGGGATGGTGCGCCAGTGGCAGGAGCTTTTGCACGGCGAGCGTTATTCCGAGAGCTATTCGGAAACGCTGCCTGATTTTGTCAAGCTGGTGGAAAGCTATGGCGGGATAGGCATTCGTGTTGAAAAAGCCAGTGAGCTGGACGATGCGATTGCGCAGATGCTGGCGACCGACCGGGTAACGTTCGTTGATGTCGCGGTGGATGAGATGGAAAACTGTTTCCCGATGATCCCGTCAGGCAAGGCGCATAACGAAATGATCCTGTCCGCCGATGCCGAGCAATTTGACAAGAAGCTGGTTTAGGCTGGACAGTCTGCATGGCGCGGACTAAAACCGAAAGATAAGGAGAAAATTTATGGCGACAGAGGCAGTTTCTCACAGCGTTTACGGCGAAGGCCCGGCGCAGGAAGCCATTGAGACGCATACGCTGGCGGTGCTGGTCGATAACGAGCCGGGGGTTCTGGCGCGTGTGATCGGCCTGTTTTCCGGGCGCGGTTATAACATCGACAGCCTGACGGTGGCGGAAACCAATGCGGCTGAGCATTTATCCCGTATTACGATCGTTTGTTCCGGGACGGCGTTGGTGATCGAGCAGATTAAAAACCAGCTGGGACGTCTGGTGCCGGTGCGGCAGGTGTCGGACCTGACGATTGAAAGCCCGCATGTGGAGCGCGAGCTGGCCCTTGTGAAGGTGCGTGGGACAGGCGACAAACGAGTGGAAGCAATCCGTACGGCGGATATTTTCCGTGCCCGCGTGGTCGACAGTACGGTTGAGAGCTTTGTGTTCGAAATTACCGGCACATCTGAAAAAGTGAACGCTTTTATTGACCTGATGGTGCCGCTGGGGATGGTTGATGTCAGCCGGACCGGCGTGGCGGCCATACAGCGCGGCAAAAAAGCCATTGGAGATGTTAAATGAGAGGACAGACCATGAAAAAACAGATTCTTATAGCAGGGGCCTTATTGTCATCTGTTGTGGTGGGCGGCTGTGTCGACCGGGCAACGGCGGACGCGAAGCTGGTGAAGGCCTGTAAGGCCGGGGTGGAAGCCCTGTTACCGGAAGGGGAAGTGATTGAGCGTGTTGCGGGATCAGAGGTTAAAGATTCCCCGACGGGGGCCGGTCATCGCCATGTGACCCTGACGGCGATCAAAGATGACGGCTGGCTGGAAGAAGAGGTGCCGTATGAGTGCGTGTTTGAGGAAAGCTTTGGTTTCCTGAGCATGAATTACACGGCTTCGGTTTATCAGGTCCGTTTGAGCGAAGATAAAATTGTAGGCAAGGTTGGCTCTAAAATTCAGGGGGATCCCGAAGAATTTGTAAAACTGACCGATGCTATTCGTGAAGCTTTGTATGAATAATTTTTTAGAAAGAGGGAAAATAAAACCATGTCACAATCCAATGTAGCGAAAATGCCGAGAAATCCGGAGAACAAAACATCCATGAAAGTTTATTACGATAGCGATGCCAATCAGGCGTTAATCAAGGACAAGAAAGTCGTTGTGGTTGGCTATGGCTCGCAAGGTCATGCCCATGCCCAGAATTTGCGCGATAGCGGTGTGAAGGATGTACGGATTTCCCTGCGCCCGGAATCAAAAACCGCAGTGAAAGCCAAAGATGCCGGGTTTGAAGTGATGGCGCCGGCGGAAGCGGCAGCCTGGGCCGACGTGGTGATGGTTTTGGTGCCGGATGAGCTACAGGCCGACCTGTACAAGGATCATTTGCACGCCAACATGAAACCGGGGGCGGCACTGGCTTTTGCGCACGGCTTTAATATTCATTTCCGCTGCATCGAACCGCGCGAAGATCTGGACGTTTTTATGATTGCGCCGAAAGGTCCGGGGCATACGGTCCGCGGCGAGTATACCAAGGGCGGCGGCGTGCCGTGTCTGATTGCGGTTGAACAGGATGCCAGCGGCAAAGCTTTTGATATTGCCTTGTCCTATGCCAGCGCTGTTGGCGGCGGGCGTAGCGGTGTGATTGAAACCACGTTCCGCGAGGAATGCGAAACTGATTTGTTCGGGGAGCAAGCTGTTTTGTGCGGCGGGATTTCCCACCTGATTCAGGCCGGGTTTGAAACGCTGGTAGAAGCCGGGTATGCACCGGAAATGGCCTATTTCGAATGCCTGCATGAAACCAAACTGATCGTTGACCTGCTTTATCAGGGCGGTCTGGCCAATATGCGTTATTCGATTTCCAACACGGCGGAATACGGGGATTATGTTTCCGGGCCACGTGTGATTACCGATGAAACCAAGGCCGAAATGAAACGTATTCTGGAAGATATCCAGAGCGGTAAATTTGCCCGTGATTTCATTCTGGAGAACAAAGCCGGGGCGATTAACTTTAAAATGATGCGCCGCCGGGAGGCCGAGCATCCGATCGAGGATGTCGGTGAACGTTTGCGGGCGATGATGCCGTGGATCGGTCACAACCAGTTGGTCGATAAGTCAAAGAACTAGGTGTGAATTCCGGTTCAGGACAACATTATCCTTTGAAAGCCGCTGCCTTTGCTTTGGCGGCGGCTTTTATGTACATGGTCATGAATATGGCCGCAAAGCTGATCAGCGAAGCTCATACGCCGGTTGAGGCCGTTTTTTACCGCAATGCCGGGGCTTTTGCCTGCGTGCTGTTTTTTATGGCGGCGACGCGGCAATGGGGCAAAATCAAAACGAATAATCTGAAAGGGCAGATTGTCCGCGCCATTATCGGGAATATCGGCCTGTTTATGACGTTTACGGCCTTTGCGATGCTTCCTGTGGCCGATGCGACCGCCATCATTTTTACGGCGCCTTTGTTTGTTGTTTTGCTGTCCATGCCGGTTTTAGGGGAGCGTGTTGGACCGTATCGTATGCTCGGGACGGTCTTCGGTTTTTGCGGGCTGCTGTTTATCCTTCAACCCGGAAGCGGGGAATGGAATCTGGGGATTGCGGCGGCGCTGGGGGCCGGGGTTGCCAATGCCGTGGTGTCTGTGACCTTGCGGCAACTGGGAAAAACGGATGAGCCTCTGACGACGGTATTTTATTTCATGCTGATTGGATGCCTTTTGACCGGGGTGGTTATGCCGTTTGTCTTTACCATGCCGTCAGGGGATGAAATATCCCTGATCCCACTTATCGGTGTCGCGGGCTTTTTAATGCAATTTTCCAATACCTACAGTTACCGTTTCGGCGAAGCCACCATGGTGGCACCGCTGATTTATACCCGTTTTATCTGGGCGGTTTTGTTTGGCGTTCTGTTTCTGGGTGAATGGCCGGATATCATGGTCTGGACGGGCGCCGCCATTATTATTGTCAGCAACCTGTTTATCCTGTGGCGGGAACAGCGCCAGAAGCAGGACATAAAGCCTGTTTAAGGCCGGTTATGTCGCGTGTTTGCTATCCGTGGGCATATTGCTCCCGACAGCGATCCAGATATTCTTCGATCATTTTCCGGAGTTCGGAAGATTGTTCCGACAGGCGGGTTGCGACATCCAGAACATTGCTGGAGCCGCTTTCCGTGCCATGAGCGACTTCCAGAACGGTTTTGCTTGAATCCAGAACCAGATTAATGCCTTCGGATGTGGCCTGGATGCTCTGGATGATTTCCTTGGTGGCGGCTTCCTGTTCTTCGACAGCGGCAGAAACGGCTGTGGCGCTTTCATTAACGCCGTTGATCGTAACGCCAATTTTTTCGACGATATCGACCGTGTCGCCGATTTTTGACTGGATGGCGCCAATGTGCCGGGCGATAACGTCGGTGGCTTCTGTGGTCTGGGCCGCCAGTGTTTTAACCTCGTTGGCAACCACGGCAAAGCCTTTGCCGGCATCTCCGGCGCGGGCGGCTTCGATCGTCGCGTTCAGGGCCAGCAAGTTGGTTTTATCGGCAATCTCGGTGATTAGATTGATGACATCACCGATTTCCCGTGCGGATTCGGACAGGCTGGCAATCATATTATTGGCCCGGCTGACTTCGGCGTGGGCTTCTTTGGTTGTATTTGATGATTGTGCTGTCAAGCGCGCGATTTCAGAAATAGAGGCCGATAATTCTTCAGAGGCGGCCGCCACGGTCTGGACGTTATTTGATGTGCTTTCCGCGGAAGATGACATTTCAGTTGCACGGTTTGCTGTGTTTTTTGCGTTATCCTGCATTTCAAAGGAAGTGCTTTGCATGTTTTTGGCCGCGTTGCCGACATTGTCCATCATGTTGTGGATCTGGCTGTCAAACTGATTGGTCAGAACGCTGAAAGCCTTGATGTCGTCGGCTTTGGATTTTGTCGCCTGATTGACTTTATGCGAGAATGTACGGAAATCGCCGGGCATGCCGCGTTCCAGGATCAGGCGGTATGTCTTGCCGTCGCGGATATGTTCCATGGAGGCTTGCGTTTCCCGCATAAAGGCTTCGGAAACATCAAGCAGATGGTTAACGCTCCATAACAAAACGGCGACTTCGCCCTTATTTTCAGGGATGCCGGTAATGCGGATATTAAGGTCGCCGCGGGCGGCTTTCTCAATGGCTTCGCTGGCGGTGATGATATTGCGCCGTCCTTTAACGATAAAAACCACGTTGACGATACTGACGGCAAAAGCCAGTAAAGCGAGTGTGATCCCCACCCAGTCGGCCTGATGATGCCCGATCAGAACGGCTTGGTAAATCACATAAAAACTGGAAAAGAGAACGACGCCGAAACTGCAGATTTCAGCGCGATATAGTGAGGACCAGTTCTTCATAGCTCATTCCTTTTTCTTTGCAAATTTTGACAAGTGTTGCCAAGGCTTCATTCATGCCTTCTTTACTGTTGGCGCTGGCGTTTTCGATGTCGAGAAGCTGCTTATAGATAGGCTCGACAATGTTAATGGGATCGCGATCCGGGCATCGGCGACTGGAATGATAACCGATGATCTGGCCGCCAGCATTAAAAGACGGGGTAACGTGGGCAAAGACCCAGTAAAAATCACCGTGTTTTGTCATGTTTTTAACGTAGGCAAAACATTCATGCCCGTTTTGAATGGTGTCCCATAAAAATTTAAAAACGCAGCGCGGCATGTCAGGATGGCGCAGGATGCTATGGGGCTGGCCCAAAAGCTCGGCTTCCTTGTATCCGGCGATTTTGCAGAAGACATCGTTCGCGTAAGTAATCCGCCCCTTCAGGTCGGTTTTACTGACGATGATTTCCTGAGTTCCGAAGAAGACTTCTTTTTTGGTCGGTGTGACCGCGTATTTAGCCATGGGTTTCTTCCCTTATGGAGCGTTTTCTGTCGAAGCTCTATACTAACGCAAAAAACGGGAAAAATAAATTCCCGTTTTTTTATTTTTTTATTTGCCAATTACCTTTGAGAAGTGGTGAATACTTTAGACATATAAAATTATTGTAATTGTAACCCGTGCTTTGTATATAGTCCGATCGGACGTTCGGTTCGTCCGTCATACAACAAAAACAGACCATTTTCCTTGCTGTCCGTTACCCGGTAGACCTCATCAACCATGGCAACGACCCGGCGTTTATCTTCACCGCCCAGCCGGTAAAACATTTCGCCGACAGCCAGAACCGGGACACCGTCTTTTATGTACTGGTCTTTGAAAACGCCGGCTCGATACAGTTTATCGACCATTTTGTCGTTACCGCCCCGTTGATATCCCCAATGAGAAGGATACCATCCCCTGTTATCCCACTGCGTGTTGTGTGGCTCTTTGGCCGGCTCTATATACGGTTTTTCGAAATCCAGATTGCGCCAGTGCGACGGCCCCCAACTCCATATCCATGGTTTTGACTCGGCTTGCGCCTGTGCCGCAAACCCGGAACAGAGAATAAAAATACTGCAGAATAAAAGGTATCTCATGATATTTGCCTCACCTGATTTTTTCAGTCACTGTTAATAAAATCATGTTAAGGTAAAGAAATGATGAACGTGATTCAGTCAGCTTTATCCGGTTTGCATGCGGCTTCGAAAAAGATTGAAGCCGGGGCATCGAATATTGCCAACCTTCAGACATCGGGCTCTCTGGAGGCCGGTAAAAAGGCGCCTTATAGTGCCCTGACGACCCGGCAGACCGCGATTACCGATGCGCAAGGAAACGGACTGGGTGTCAAAGTTGACATTGTGGCCAAGGATACGCCTTTCGTTCCGGCCTATGATCCGGATTCACCGTTTGCTAATACCGACGGTGAAATCGGGGTTCCTAATGTCGATCTGGCGGAAGAGGCCGTCAATATAAATCTGGCCGAAATTACATACAAAGCCAATTTGAAGACTTTACAGGCAGCGTCCGATATGGAGAAAGAGCTGCTCGGTATGTTTGACGAAAAAGTCTGATTATTCTCATTTCTCTTTAAATTTGTGTGTCTTGCTGATGGAATGGGCTTTGCCTGTTTTTTAATTATTAGCGCATTTTAAAGTATTTTATAACATTGTTTCCTAATATTATAATATTCAAAGATGAATTCCATTGTATATTTCCTTGAATATAAATATTTGTATATTAATAATTTTATATTATTGTCTGTATGTGAAGTATTTCATAAAATTCTACGTAATTTTTCCACAATTTTACATATCAAAACATTGATTTTTATCGGTTCCTTAACTACTATTAAATGATAATGGAAAGTGGAGGGGGGTTTTTTATTTTGTCAGAAGAAGGCAAAATGAATTGTGGTTTATGGAAAGGAGAGATGCCATGACTGCTGAAGATGCCAGCAATAAAGATAAGAACAAGATTACAAGGGATATGCATATATTGCTAATTGAGGACAGCGAGTCCGATGCTTACACAGTGAAGCGTGTTCTTAGCAAGCATATGAAACATCCATGCCGGGTTGTTCATGCCGAATCTATGGCAGAGGCTGAAGGAATATTATCAACGGGAGATATTGATTTAATTCTTCTTGATCTGGGTTTGCCGGATACAGATGGGGGACATGACACGTTTCATCGCCTGTCAGGCGTTAAGGAAGACATTCCCGTGATTATCCTGACCAGTATGAACGATCATGAGATGGCTGTTAGTATCGTCGGTAAGGGAGCGGAAGATTTTGTCCGTAAATCTGTGATTAGCTCGGCGCCGGATGTCTTGTGCGATGTTATCGATTTTTCGGTGTGTCGTCATAAAAACATGCTGGAAATTAAGGCGCAAAAAGAAAAAGAGATTAACGAGAAAAATGAAGTCATTCAGTGGGTGACAGGGGGATATTCGGCCTAGTAGGGGTGCTTGGCGGATACGCGCCATCACCTGTTATCATCCTGAAGAGCCTGAATGATTTGTTCTGTGCCGCGGTGGGCTGCGTCTTCATATGTTTTGAGGACAATGTCGATTCCATGAGAGGGAAGATCACGATCCAGTTCTAAATGATGGGATGTTGCCGCTATGTGTCCCTGATAGCCATGGACGCGCAACGTTTGTGATAACGTCCGCCGCAAATCAACGATCATCGGGCTATTCAGGGTGTGTTGAAAACACAGAACAACCACTTTTGCTTTATGCAAGGGTAATTGTGCCGGAAACTCCGGGTCAGCAGCATCGCCGTAGATCGACGGAATGCCCTTTTCCTGTGCTGTTGTTATCGCCGATGGATTAAAATCGACGCCAAGAACGCTGTATCCGTTTTTTTGAAAGCTGTGGGCGATGGCTTCGCCATAATGCCCCAGACCAAAAACAATCACATCATAGGGCGTTTCCATGGCTGTGTGGTGAGGTGTTTGGCCTGTCTCACGATCATCCTGTTCTTCGATGAATAACCCCGTGTGTCGTTCCAGAACATTGTACAGGCCATTCATATGGGTGATGGCATAGGTTGAAAGGGTCATCGTCAACAGGCCGACCAGAGTGACCAGATTAAGGGCGTCTTCTCCAACCAGTCCGCACTCATAGCCCATGGCGATCAGGATCAGGGAGAACTCACTGATTTGTGATAGCGACATCCCGGTTAAAAAACCGGTGCGTTTGCGGAAATGCATTATATTTGTGATGCTCATGATAACCAGCGGTTTGCCTGCCAGTACGAATATAGAAAGCAAAAGCGCAGGGAGGATCTGTTCTGTGATGCCTGCTAAGCTCATATGGGCGCCCAGATGCGCGAAAAAGAACAGCAATAGAAAATCCCGGAGAGAGGAGAGCCGGGCGGCCATAAAATTATTGTAAGGTGTGGAAGCTAAAGCAATACCGGCGACCAGCCCGCCCAATTCCTTGCTGAAGTGCAGATATTCGCACAGGGCGGCCATGATAACGGCAAACGCGAAGCAGAAGACCACCATCAGCTCGCTGTTGCGTGCCAGTATGTGCGTCAGGGGGCGGGCGGCAAACCGGATGAACAGGCCTGTGCCGGCAACCAGCATGACGGCTTTGCTGGCAACCAGCATGACGTCATTCAGGTTAAAGCTCGTGACATCGGATTCCCCGGTCAGACCGGCAATGATAATCGTGGCGATAATCACCATTAAATCCTGAACAATCAGTATACCCAAAGCCAGACGGCCATAAAGCGAGTCGATAGCATGCGCGTCAGAGAGCAGTTTGACGGCAATAATGGTGCTGGAAAAGGCCAGTGCCAGCCCGATGAAGGCGGCTGTTACGGGGGGATATCCCAGCATCATGCTGAGGGTAAATCCCAAAGCGCACGTTATGATGATTTGAACCAGCCCCGTTGCCAGAGCCACCAGCCCCATTTGACGGATAATCCGTAAATCGAGTTTTAACCCGACGACGAACAGCAGCAGGGCGATCCCGAACTGTGCCAGTGTTTCTATGATGGATTTATCTTGTTCGCGGACAAGATTTAACGCATCCGGCCCGGCTAGCAGGCCGGTGATGATAAAAGCGACGATCAGGGGTTGCCGTAACAGGACGGCCACCAGTCCCACGCTGCCGGCCAGAGCCATGATGGTTACGATCTGTAGAAAGATGGATGTTTCGAGCATAGCGGTTACTTAGGAAAATTCTTGGGGGAGCATAACCCAGTCGAACCAGAAACTTTTCAGCGATTGAGCCATAGCCGTATAGTCGTCCGGTGCGATCGGTTTTTTGACATAGCTGTTTGCCCCGTTCCGGTAGCAAGCGGTTATGTCCCTTTCATTATTGGAGGTGCTCAGGATAATCACCGGGATGCTTTTCAGGGATTCAGCATTTTTGACGTGTTCAAGAACGGCGCGTCCGTCCGTTCCCGGTAAATTAAGATCAAGCAAGATTAATTCAGGGAACCCCCGTTCTTTTATGATCGGGTTGTCAGAGGTTAGAAAAGCAATCGCTTCGTCGCCATCTTCGCACCGCTCGACGGTCACGTCTACGTCGGCTTTTCGCAAAGAGCGCATGGCAATTTCGAAGTCGACAGGGCTATCTTCGACGATCAGGATATAAGGGGCTCGTATGGATTTTTCTTCGTTCGTCATTTTGATTACTCATCGCTTAAGGTGAAATAAAAGGTCGTTCCATTTTTACCGTCAGATTCAATCCAGATCTTACCATTGTGGCGGTCTATGATTTTTTTGACGATGGTCAGGCCCGATCCGGTTCCTCCCCCGTAGGCATCGCGCGCATGCAGACGCTTGAAGATTTTAAAGACGGCATCCTGATGTTTCTCAGGAATACCAATGCCGTTATCCTCGACATAAAAAACGTACTGATACGGGAAGTCCGGGTGATCGACGATACAGCCGACCTCGACGTATTTTTCCTCGTTATCATTATATTTGATGGCGTTGGTGATAAGATTGCGGAAAATTTCGCTGACACGTGCTCGATCGCAAACCAGAGTTGGCATTTTTTCATGGATATTAACGGTCACGTTTTGTTCCTGAATTGTTGGTTCAAGAAGCTCCATGGTTTTTTTCAATACACGATTTATATCGGTTTCCTTGAAGGCAAGCTCTGTCCGACCAAGCCGGGAATAATACAAAAGCGTATCAATCAGCTCTTCCATGCGCCGGGACAGGTTTTTAAGGGTGTTAAGCTTGTCTATGCCGTCTTCATTCAGTGTATCCCCATAGTCCTCCATCAAGAATTGGGCATAGCTGTAGATGCCGCGCAGAGGCTCTTTCAGGTCGTGAGAGACAATATAGACAAAATCATCCATGGCCTGATGGCTCTCGGTCAGTTGCCGTTCGGCTTCCTTACGATCCGTTATATCCCGGATAATGCCGATAAAGGTGTAATCACCGCCATTTTTGATGACACCAATTCCCAGATCCATGGGAAAGGTCGAGCCATCTTTGCGCAGGCCAACAACTTCCCGGCCAATGCCTATAATCTTGGCTTCGCCCGTGCGAATGTAATTGGCAATATAACTGTCGTGCTTTTCCTGATCGGGAGGGGGCATCAACAGGTTTATATTTTCGCCAATGACTTCTTCCGTGTTGTAGCCAAATATACGTTCGCAGGCAGAGTTAAATGTCTGGATGATGCCTGCGCTGTTGATCGTGATAATGCCATCGACAGTATTATCCAAAATGGCGCGAAGGTGCTTCTCGTTTTTACTTAGCGCCTCCGTTTTTTCGTTAACAATATGCTGGATGTGAAGGGTGCGGCTGATTTGCTGGTAGAACCAGAATGCTATGAAGCCTGTTAGTGCCATGCCGAGCAGAAAAACAGCCCATGCACTTTTATCGGCGCTCTGGGCCAGATAAGAGAAAGACGGTGAAACTTCGATCTTGAGATATTGCGAGGCAAAGGGGATTTTTTGACTTACGGCCAACATTTGCCTGTTATCCATCATGTTGTCGACGGCCGTGTCCGATAACATGTTTTCCTGTCCGGTATGTTTGAACAAGAGATCTTTCGAGCTTTCATCCGCATCCGTCAGAAATATCTGGATGTTTTTTTTGTCGCGATTTTCAATCAGGAAAATCTGTGAGAAAAACGGCCACGTTTCTAAAAAAGCGATGGAAAAACCGTTTAAAGAACGCGGCCCCTCATTTTTTATTGCGGCTTTCATCGTGGGGATGGCAATGGCGACGCGTGGCTGAGGGTCTGTTTTATCCATGAAATCCGTAGAAAAATCCCGGCTGATTGTTACAGAAAGGCTTGTACGGGCTTTTTCTATCGCTTCACGGATAGCGGGTTCCTCAATCAGCAATTTTTTGATTTGTTCTTGATCGACGTTTTTTTTGGAAACCATATAGATGTCGTTTGCGTCCAGCGGTTCTTTTGTGTCTGGAAGCCAGCTGATGAATCCTAATTCCCCCTGTTTTAAAATAGACGCTGAAAACGTACCGAATTCCTGTAGCGTAACGGTTTCTGATGACAGGTAGAAGGCCTGCATGTCTTCCCAGAATTGTTCCAATATTCTGGTTTTATGATTCAATGACAGGATTTGCATGGTGGTGTCGTGTCGGAAATCATCTTCCAGCTTATCGACGTTTTGATTCAAGACCATAATGAAAAACAGGATGGACATGACCGTCCCCACAAAGGCAACGAAGCATACCCGGCAATAAGCCATAAGAGCCGTGTGTTCGGCATGACGTGCGGCTTTGTCGCTCTGCTTTTTTTCTTTGTTGGTGATGTCCGTTTTTGTCATGGGCCATCTTTCATTTCGTAGTTTGAGCTTATCCTTTGTTATCTGTATGCAGCTTTTGGCTCCATCTGTTCAGCAAGACAGGAGCCAGAGGGAGACTGAAGGCGGCCAGCGCCAGCGCAATTGCCGAGGTGAAGACTTTGATGATGCCGGACAAGTAATAAACGGGCTGCCAGATCTCGATGATAGACAGGATGTGTAAAAGCCCGCATAAAACCAGAAAAATCCCGCACATACGAAATATCCATGGATAGGGCAGGGCTTTTCCATGGCGGTGGATAAAAAACGCCGCGCTTGCCGGTATGGCGAAATAAGCCAACGCCAGCGTAATATCGGACAGCACGTTCATCCAGATCAGTTCCGGACGCCATACCATACAATATCCTTCCGGTATAAACCGGTCGGCTATAATCGTTTCGAGTACACGGTCCATGTCTGTCTCTCGTTCTGGACGTGATGTAATGCCGGGGATGTAAAATTCCATCCTTACGATAAGGATAGAATAAAAACCGTAAAGGTAAATAAATAATCGGAGGTATTTAATGTAATTTGGCGGTTCTTATTAGTGATCTCTACAAATATTTTAAGGGGAATATTTACCGCGATGACTCCTGTATGCTGTTTTTATCAGCAATAAGGTCAAGTTAAGCAATAATCAGATTGTCGGCAGCGATCATTTGAGCAATGTCGAGTCCGGTCACGCCGTTGATTTGTGCTACATCTGCAAAGCTGGCGCCGCCCGTCGTGCCGTTAGCGTCGATAGAGATGGTCGTATTGCCACCGGACTCGCTGAACTGCAGGAAGTCATTGATGTCGTTTGTCAGGGCGTCATAGCCGGTCAGGAGTTCGCTCAGATCAATCTGGTCATGGCCTGCGGCATCGAAACTCTCGATGATATCAACATTGTTATATGCGCTGGCGGCTTCGAATACGAAGACATCCAGACCGTTGTAGCTGCCGTAAAGCGTGTCTAGACCGTCGCCACCGCTCAGGATGTTCCTATCAACGGTAGAGAGCAGAGTGTCGGCCTCCCATTCGATGATGTATTGCGGGACGGTCACAAACCCTGTGCTACCGTCGCCTTCGACGACGAGGTCAGCCCACTGTGTCCCATTCAACATGTACAGGTAATCCTGTGTCCCGTTTGAATCATTTGGCTGGCCGGATGTCCAGTCATTGAAGTGGCTGTTGACCGCTGTGCCGCTTGAATTTGCGAATTGGATTCCCGCTTCCGGGCCGGATGTCCAGCGCCAGACACCTTCGCTGCCGAAATCGCCGCCGCCCAGCCAGGAGCTGGTGCCACCGGTTATGCCTTCGAGGAACGTTTGTTCGGCTGCTGAAGTAATTGTTGCCAGATGGCCGTTCACACCGGTTAGTCCGGATAACGTCGAAGAATTTGCTGCCGCGTCGGCTACCGTCCAGTCAACCATGCTGGATACGACCTGATAGAAGCTGTTTGTATCGGCGCTGTAGGAAACGCCGGCATTGGCGGCCAGAATAGCGGCAATCGTTGCGTCCAGCGTTTCGGATGAACCTGAATACAGGACATCATCGCCGTTGCCGCCGGTCAGCGTATCATTCCCACCGCTGCCGTAGAGCGTGTCGTTGCCGTCGCCGCCATCGAGAACGTTAGTTGTTCCCAAGTCAGCGCCCGTTCCGCCGCCGGAACCACCACCGCCGCCACCGCCGCCACTAGCGGCGTCGCCGGTGATTGTGATGTCGTCGAAGCGGATATAGGCATCTTCGTTTTTTCTGTTGGCGCCCACATGCAAGATGCCAAGAGACAAATTGTAAGTCGATCCCGATGTCAGATCCGGCAGATCAATCGTAACGGTGACCCAGCCTGTATCGGTTGTTCCGGCGCTTCCCAAGGCTTGGGAAATAAAGCTGTTGCCGCCGCTGGCATCATAAATGGTGCCATCAAATTCAAAATAGACCTCTGAATCTTCACCGTTATCATTCGAATTGGAATGCCAGTGATGGTAGGAGAAAGTAATCTGGACGTTGGTCATATCGTCGGCTGGCGCTATCGAGGCATCCCATGTTCCGGACGCATTTGTAAATGACGAGTTATTAAAACCATCTACATAAACTTCCAGAGAGCCGTTCGCTACGCCGCCATCGGTGGTGTCACGTACGCCAGAGACATCAACGTTGGCACTGTCACTACCGCCGAAACCGCCGTCGCTATAAGTAAATACACCGGTATCGGTTGAAAAATCTTCGCTCAGCAAGGTCACTGCCGTCGATTCCGCGAGTGTGATATCATCAAAGCGGATGTCGTATTCTTCGGAGTTCCATGTTTTGCTGTTGAGCAAACCGCCCAGAGACAGGGTGTGGCTTCCGGCACCCAGAGCCCCGACATTCAATGTAATCGTATTCCAGCCGCCGTCGTAGCTGGCACCGGCCGCAGTCCCCAGCAGTTCAAAGAAATGCGGGTTGGCATCGTTGCTGTATGTCGTGCCGTCGATATCCGCATACAGCCAGAGGTCTTCGCCAGCATCAAAGGGGTCGCCATCCAGAACGGCGTCAAGCACGTGATAAGACAAAGTCAGCTGGGCATTCGACATCGCACTGCTCAGTGAGAAATTATACTGGAACGCGCCGGACATGGTTGAAATTGTATTGTTATCAATCCCGCCCAGAGAGAGTTCCATGGCTCCGGCGGCTGTATTGCCGTCTGCGCCCGTATAGACGCCATTGGCATAGTTGTTGGATGTGCCGCTGCTGCCGAAGAAACCGTCTGCGTAAGTCCAGCTTCCCAGATCTGCGGCAAAATCGTCGTTAATGGGGGTGGAGCCGCTACCGCCGCTACCGCCGCTGGTCGGTCCCGTTGCGGTGGCATCATAGGCAAACAAGATATCATTACCTGTGCCGCCGTTGACGGTATCGGATCCGGCGCCGCCGAACAGGACGTCGTTATCGCCATCCCCGTTCAGGGTGTCGTTGCCGTCATAGCCGTAGATAAAATCGTTACCGGTGCCGCCGGACAGGATATCGGCTGCGCCGTCATCGCCCATCAGCCCCGCTTCCCATTCAATCACGTAACCGCGGGCCAGAGCGGTCTGGTTCGGGCCGCCGTTGTCATTCCACACGCCGCTGGTCTGGAATTCCAGATAATCTTCGCCGGTCCCATATTCGTTCGGTTCGCCGGCATTCCAGTTTGTGTACATGTTGTTCAGGGTTGTCCCGGCCGCCAGACCTTGCCAGAAGGAAACGCCTTGTTCCAGACCGCCGGTCCATGTCCATGTGCTTTCGGTGTCAACGTCGTTCGCACCGATCCAGATGCTGGCGCCGATCAAGCTCGCCACGTAGCTATTCTCTGCGGCTGTGGTGATTGTCACTAGGTGACCCGCCACGCCATTCAGCGTTGCTGCCTGCGCCGCCGTATCGGCATTATCCCATGTCTGGGTGGTGCTGACATACTGGTAGAACGATCCCGTCGCATTGGAATAAACCACATTCGGGTTGGCGAACAGGATCGAGGATATCGTGCTGATATCCAGACCGTGACCGTGGATCACGTCATTATCCGCGCCGCCGTCGATCGTGTCCGCGCCCGCGCCGCCGATCAGCGTATCGTTCCCGGCATCGCCATAGATCGTATCGTTATCCGCGCCGCCCGATATCGTATCGTTCCCGTCGCCGCCGGCGATAACATCATCGCCCGCTTCGCCGTAAATCTCGTCATCGCCGATGCCGCCGCCAATCGTATCGTTGCCCGCGCCGCCGGAGATCAGGTCAATTCCGTCTTCCCCGAACAGGAAATCATCGCCGTCTTCCCCGTGCAGCGTATCGTTATCCGCGCCGCCAAACAGGACATCTATACCGCTCCCGCCCACCAGCGTATCGTTGCCGGCATCACCGTACAGGTAATCATCCCCGGCGTCGCCCAACAGCCAGTCATCACCGGCCTCACCAAATAGGATGTCATTCCCGGCATCGCCGAGCAGATAATCATTCCCCAGGCCGCCACTCAGAACGTCATTCCCATCTCCGGCGATGATGTAATCCATATCGTCCTGACCGTAGAGCAAATCGTCGCCGTCATTGCCGAAGATCGTATCCATGCCAAGGCCGCCCATAATCAGGTCGTTGCCGCCTTCGCCAAAAATTACATCATTCCCGTCACCGCCGATGATCGCATCGTCGCCGCCAACGCCGCGCAGCCAGTCATGACCGGTCCCGCCGTCAATCACATCGCCATTGGCCGAGGTCCCGTTCAGCCGGTCGTCGCCAGCCGTGCCGGTCACCGTTACCGTGCCCAGATCACCCGCCGTCGGCTCTACGCGCCCGAACAGATGGTCATTGGCGGCTACGTTCAAAGATGAACTCTGGCTCTGGGCCAGCAATGTGGCGGTCAGGTCGCTGCCATTCACCGCCTGGCCGTTCACTCGCACCGTTTCCAGCGTAATCGAACGCCCGCCTTCCGCCGAACCGTCGTTAAATCTGAACGACAGGGAAGACGGATAACTGCCGCTGAACTCCAGCTCAAACAACAAAACATCCGAACCAACGCCCGTTTGCGCCGTGATCACAGCCGAAGACACAACAACGCCGCCGACCAGTACCTCTAACGTCGGCGAGTCAATGCTGTATAACGCGCTCGCTTCTATGCTCAGATGAAAATAGGCCATAATTCCTCGATAACCCTTTGCTTCACTCCATTTTTTGTGGGCTAGTCCTTTTATCCTGAAGGCTTCTTCCCACTATCATATTAGCAACAACATATTAGCAAAAACTTAATAGAACTTTAAAAACAAACGGGTAAAATTGTAAAAACAAGTTGGAAAGATAAGATATATTGAATAGGCTGTGTTTCGCAGCCGGTGAGCATATTAATATAGCAAAGAAAATGAGCAAACGCAGTCAAAAAACCATCTTCCTGTCTTTATCCGCTCTGGCCTTGGCCGGGGGGCTGCCTGATCCTGCGGCGGCTCAGTCGTTGAACTGCCCACAAATGATGATTTTTGGCGACATTATTCCGTGTGCCAGCGCCAATGCCGTCACGGTTCGCCCGGACGGCAGCCGTAATGTCGCGGGGTGCCTGTCGGCGGGCGGCGCGCCGTATTCCTATGCACGCTGCGTTGTGACGCAGACGCCGCCGTTGCGGCCGATCCAGATCAGCGTTGCCGCTTCGCCCGGTACGATCAGTAACGGAACAACGACCATGACGGTTAACAATTTCAACCTGATTACCAATGGCGGCGGTAAAACGGCGACCGTTACCGCTTTTTTTGTGAATGTTCCGATTGGCGCCGCTATGAATGTCGGCAGCAATCAGGCTACCGGAACGTATACCGGGACGTTCACCGTTAATGCGGTTTTGCAGTAATCCATAGTTTTTGATTTTTAGAGATGTTCCCCGGCGGGTCCGGGGAGGGAAATGGTGCCGGCTGAGAGATTTGAACTCCCGACCTTCGGTTTACAAAACCGCTGCACTACCACTGTGCTAAGCCGGCGCGGGGGATTTTCTAACATATCCCGCATGGGTTTGGAAAGCTTAAAATGATTTCTCTTTCCTACGCTTTTTTCCCGGCGGCCAGCCCCTGTATGAGCGGCTGCAGCTCGTCTTCGTAGCGTTGCCAGGCTTTGACCGATGTTTTGTAAATCGGTTTGACCACCTGTGTTTTCGATGCTGTCAGGACGGCGCGTTTTTGTTTGTGAGGCTCCAGACAGGCGTCATTCCACGGCAGGTCGACAAAATCGATCAGCTTGCGGGCCTGTTCTTCGAAGTTTCCGACGGTTTCCTCGTAGTCGATTTCAAGGAAGCGACCGGGCAGGACTTTGCGCCAGTGATCCATGATGTCCTGATAGAGGAGGTGTTGTTCGGCGAGTTCCTCAAGATTATAGGACCAGTACTGGCCGCGGGCGAAGTTTTGCTTGTAGCACGACAGGCAATTGTCAATCGGGTCGCGGCGGCAATGGATGATTTTTGCGTGCGGCAGGATGCAGGCGATCAGCCCGATTTTCGAAAAGTTCCCGGGCATTTTATCGGTGATCCGCAGGGCTTTTCCGGACGGGTCTAGCTTTTTGATTTCATCGACATAGAGCTGCCCTTTTTGCGCAGCATTTTCGGTGGTCAATCCGCCGAGGTGTGCTTCTGTCTGTCCTAGCGTCGGCAGTTCTCCGGCGCCGAATACATCGGGGTGAGAGGAAATAATTTGTTCGGTCAGGGTTGTGCCCGACCGCGGCATACCAACGATGAAAACGGGAATATCGGAGTCATAGCCTTTGCCCTCGAATTTTTTAAGGGTTTCCGGCGTATAGGCATCCTTGATTTTCTGATAGTGGTTTTTTTGCTGCTCCGGCTGGAAGGGGATCATCTGGCGTTTGTAGTCATTGGCCTTTTTCAAGTGTGCAAAGGCCTGTTTGTAATCGCCGATATTCTCATAAGCGGAATACAGGGCGAAATTGAGTGACGTTGCCTGATCCAGTCCCCGCGATTCAATGGTCTTTTCCAGCTCCAGCATGGTTTTGAAATCTTCATCGTCGGCAGTGAATTTTTTCAGTTTACTTAAAGTCAGGTACGCGCCCGGAATATGTTTTGTGATTTCAAATGCTTTTTTGACACTGGCCAGCGAGGCGTTCATATCGCCCTTGGTTTGTTGCAGTTCGGCCAGTGTTACATAAATCCCCGGCATGTCAGGGCGCAGTTCCAGTGCCTTGTTCAGGCATTTTTCAGCCTCTTCGATCCGGTTGGAAATATGGCAGATTTGCGCTTTGCGCAGGTAGGCTTCGGGCATTTCCGGGTTGAGTTCTACGGCCTTGTCGATTGCTTCGAGGGCTTCGTCGATCTTGTTGCCGCGTTCCAGAACGTTGGCAAGCTTCAGGAAGACGCGCGGGGAATCGGGTTCCAGCTCTTTGGCGCGTTGTAGCTCGACTTCAGCATCACCATAATGATCCTGCATAAACAGGGCGTCGGCCAGATCCATGTGAACTTCGGCGGATTCAGGATTCAGGTTGGCCGCTTGCTGGATGGCGGTGATGGCTTCCTCGATTTTACCGAGATGGCGCAAGGCGTCGCTGAGGTTGATAAACGCTTCGGCGTAGTTCTTGTCAAAGGATGTCGCGTAGCGCGCGTGCAGCACAGCTTCGTCAAAACGGGATTGCCGGATCAGGCAGACGCACAAATTATTATGGGCCTGGGCGTAATCCGGTTTGAGGGCAATGGCGCTGCGGTACAATTCTTCGGCACTGGTGATTTGCCCCTGATCGAGCAGGGCGTTGCCGAGGTTGCAAATGGCTTCGGGGTATTGCGGCTGGAGCTCCAGTGCCTTGCGGCATGCTTCTTCGGAATCCGATAATTTACCCATGTCGCGCAGCACGGAGCCGAGGTTGCTCCAGGCAAAGGCGTAATCAGGCCGGATTTCCAGTGCTTTTTCCCAGCTGGCGGCGGCGTCCTCAAGCCGGTCGAGTTTGACGAGAGCTGTGCCCAGATTAAGCCATGCTTCCGGGCTGGCCGGGTTTATTTCCGTGGCTTTGCGGGCGCATTTTTCAGCTTCGTCGTATTTTCCGGCCAGCCACAGGCTGTGGGCTTTGTTCCAGTGCGGATCGGCATAAGATCCCTTGTCGTCCATGGCGATGGACCGGTTGAAGGCTTCCTGCGCGCCGTCGTGATTGCCGGCGGCCTGACGGATGATCCCCAGATTGCACCAGAATTCCGCCGTGGCTTCGTTGCTGTTGGCGGCTTGTTCCAGATATTTAAGTGATTCGGGAAGGTTGCTGAGGTAGTACATGGCCAGCCCCAGATAATAAAGGCTGAAAAAATGATCGGGGATGGCCTTTAAAATATCCCGGTAGGTCATCTCGGCGACCCGGTAGTTCCCGGCTTGCATATGCATGGAAGCGATGTTCAGGGCGTCTTCCAGCGAGACTTCCTTATATTCTTGTGTCAACGGCGATTCTCCTGTGATTTTTTAGCCAGACTCTTGCCATACTATATTGTGTGCAAAACTCCGAGTAAACAGATGAATACGCCCTATACATAACAGTTCGAATCGTATACCATCGCATTACGTTTCCTTTTCTAAAGGGAGCAATACTCGTGAAATAAATAAACGTGTTTAAAAAATTTTTCGCAGGAGCGCATGTTAAGACAATTTTAGGAATGCTCATGTACTCTATATATGAACATTAGTTTATTCTGATGTTCGAGAGTGCAGAGTGTACGGGCAAAAACAAAAGTGTTTGTGCAATTCTGTGAGGGGTAGACTGCAAGTCGGCTAAAAAAGAATTTTTAAGGGCGGTTTGCAGTTTTATTATCAAAAAGCGAAAAAGGAGCGAAGCATATGGATAATAAAACAAAAAAGATTCTCTTAGGGGCGGCGACGGTCGCGGCTCTGGGTGTTGCCGGGCAACCGGCTGATGCGGCGACGACCGCTGTTAACATGCGCGGGGTTATCGTGCAGGCTGTTGCGGTGACGCAGACCCGGACCCTTGACTTTGCAACCATGACGGAAACCGGCGCTGGTACACATGCTGTTAGTGTTGCTGATGTGAGCACGCCGTCAGCGTCTATTACGGTCGTTGCTGGTACACCTAATGCCGGTGGTTTCCAGGTGATCGGTTCTACCGGGTATCCTATTGACCTTACGATTCCGGCGGCTGCAACCGTGACTCATACGGTGACGCCGGCCAATACGATGGCTGTGACGGGGCTTCAGATCCGTAATGCTGTCAGCACCCAGACCGGCGTGGCTGTGTCCACCAGTTTGGCGGCGACGACGGTAACCGGGTTTGATGTCGGCGGAACCCTGAATATCGGTGCCGGTCAGGCTCCGGGGGTTTACACCGGAACGGTTGTTGTTACGGCCCTGTACCAATAACTTAAATAATAAGCTCTCGTTTCGTGGGACGGGCTGGCGATGTTGTCGCCAGCCACCTCCTTCTTTTGCCCGAATTCGGGGTGAAGGCCGGGTGATAAAGTTCGGAGAATTAATGAATTTTAATGCTGTCCGGTTTATAATGAGGGCGTAAAATAATAAAAGGCATGGCAGAATGATCGTGTCAGTGAAGCAGGAAAGACTCTGGAAAGGGCGACATGGCACAGTCGATTGAAAAAAAATCGATGAAGGCAAAGGCAAAAACCGCGACAGCCGCAGGCGTTGTTGCGCTATCTTCCCTATCATTTTATCACGCTATGAACGCGGTGGCGGCGACGGCGACGATGCCGATTGTTGCCAAACTGATTCGTGCGATTGAAATTACCATCAACACGACAATGGATTTCGGAACGTTGGCGATGACCGTCGACCGAGCCGGACAAGCGACTCTGGATCCTGAAACCGATAAACTTTATATTGCCAGCCATAGCAGCCTGTCTTTGGCGGGGGGGCAGCCTCAGGCCGGGCGTCTGCAAATTCGCGGCTCTGAATTGCCGGTGACGATCAGTGTCGAGGAAACGGCGGTGAAGTTGACGAACGGCACGGCGACCGTGTCAGTTACGGATTTTAACTTGCTGACGGCGCGCGGCGGTACGTATGTGACGGTGACACCGACCTCCAATAATCCTTATGTTACGATGGCTGTCGGCGCGACAATCAACACGCGGGTGGGTCAGTTAAGTGGCTCTTATGTTGGTGCGGCGCGGATTCGTGCCAATTATCAATAAAACCGGAAAAATCTTCACGACGATTAAAAACGCGATCAATGCAACTCTTCCCTTGAAAGACGGGCTTGTGTGTTGCACTATAGTTCGGATATATACGGGACGATGGTCTAAAGGATCATGCGCATGAAAAAAATGAAGATACCGTTTTTGAAGAAGACCTCCGATGATGTTTGCCGGGGCCGCTCTATGTATTTGCGCGGTCTGGCAGCGTTTTTATTCGTAGTGATCGTAGCGGGGGCGGCAATGGACGCTCATGCTATCCGGATCAGCATGAAGCGGGTTGTTTTTACCGATAAAAACCGTTCGGAAGTTATTACTATCATCAATAACACGGCAGAAGAGCAGGTGTACCGCCTTGAGTGGCGGCGTATGCGCATGACGGAAGACAAATCCCTGAAGGCCGTGGAAAAGGATGATCCGGCTGATGATATCAAATGGGCTGATGACATGATTCGTTTTGCGCCGCGGCGGGTGACTGTACCGGCCGGGGCGACGCAGCAAATACGCTTGCTGTTGCGTAAGCCGAAAGATCTGGCGCCGGGTGAGTATCGCTCTCACCTCTGGATTATGACGGAATCTGTGCCGGAAAACTTTAAAGCCGATCCGATGGATATGAAAGAAAAGCAGGCGATTAAACTGGCGATGTTGCCGGGGATTTCCATGCCTGTTTTTGTGCGGACCGGGGATTTGAAGGCTTCTGTCAGTTTTTCTGATGTGTCGGCCAAGGCTACGGCCGAGGGTGCGGAGGTTAATTTTACATTGAACCGGACCGGCAACCGCAGCACTTATGGCGATCTTGATTTTGTTTGTATCGGTGGCGGTGAAGAAATTGTTGCGCATCAGGTTCGCGGTATCGCTATTTATACCGATGTGGAGCGCCGGATTATGAAGTTCAAGGTTGAATATCCGGAAGCGTCAAAAGGAAGCTGCAGCAAAATGCATGTTACTTACCGGGCGGACGAGGATGATGAGCTGTTCCGCGGTAGCGTTATGGCGGAAACGGATGTGACGGTTTCTCCTTAATCCGGTCCCTGATTTTTTCTTTTTAGAGAATTATTTTTTGTACGGAAGAGTCTTTGCTTTAAGACTCTTCTTTTTTGGGCTGTCGAATCGGCTGCGCTTATTAGAGAAAGCTGCCGTGAGAGTCAAAAAAAACGGCCATAATACCGTTCGTTTTCTGTTGATTTTATGGTATCCTTTCAGTGGGCTACTTTAACTTACCACTTCTCTGCTCTGTGTCATGGGCGTATATCAATGGTTTAAAAATTACAGGCACCTGATTGGAGCCGCGCTTATTATAGCTGCGGCGCTGTCTTTGTGCGCCCGCAAAGCGGAGGCTGTTGAGCAGGCCGAGGTCGAGGAATGGATCTTTGAAGTGGTCATGCCGCCGAACTGGTACATTACGCAAGGGCTGTTCGTTTACCAGCATGAGGGCCGTTATTACCTGCCCATGATCGAATTGGGGGAAGCCTTTGAATTCTACATGGATGCCGAACTGGACCGGAAATATGTCAGCGGTTTTGCTTCGAAAGAAGAAAATACATTTACGCTGGATGGTGAACGGGGGGAGATGACGGTCAAAGGCAAGCGGCAGCTTTTATCTCCGGATGCCATATTGTCCCTCGATGATGTTGTTACGGATGATCTTTATGTGCAGCTGGAAGTGCTGAACGAGCTGTGGCCGGTTGAGATGCATATGGATCTTGGCTCTCTGGCAATCAACGTAGAGGCAGAAGAGGAGCTGTCCTTTCAGCGGCGTCTCAAACGGCAAGAACAGCTCGATATTTCTGAATCCCGCCGGGTGCTTCGGCAAAGTCAGCAAAAAATGCTGCCTTACCGGGAAAATCCTTATCTCTGGTTTGGTAAACCGGTTCTGGATATCCAGACTAACTATACGTTCGATAACGATACAAAGGAGATGATCGGGCAGAACCTGTTTTCTGGCAGTCAGCAGCTCGGCAAAATGATTGCCGATTATTCTGCGAACATCCCTTACAGCAAGGAAGAGGGATTTGTAAAACCGTCCAGTATTCGTTTCCGTGCCCAGCGGCAGGCGTTTGGTGACGATACGCTGTTTATTGGCGGTGTGCGGCGGTTTGAGGCCGGTGATATCAGCTTGCGTCAACGCGATCTTGTGGGCAACGGTATTAGCGGGCGCGGGGTTACGATTTCTAACGATACGTCCCGCCGTGAAAGTGAATTTGACCGGATTACGGTAGAGGGCGTTGGACCGCCGGGCTGGGAAGCCGAGTTATACAACAACAACGAATTGCTGGAGGTCGGCGCTGTTGATGAGGATGGCGAATACAGGTTTGAAGATGTCGTTTTGAACTTTGGTAACAACCAGATCCGCGTTGTTCTCTACGGTCCGCAGGGGCAGGTGCGTGAAGAGGTCAAAGATTACCAGGTCAATGGCAGTATGCTCCGTCCTGGTGATTTCCGTTATAGCGTCGGGGTTAATGATGCTTATCACCCGCTTATTCTCTTGGAAGATGAACAGCAGACACAGCCCCATGGTGTGACGAAAAATGCGACGGCTTTTTTCGGGTTAAACCGCTATATGACGATTTTTGGAACGGCATCGGCTTTGCCGACCCAAACGGAATACAAAAGATATCTGAGTACCGGCGCGGTTGTGTCGACCCCGATAGGGATCGGTGAAGTCGAGGCTTATAGCGAACTTGGGGGTGGTGAAGCGGTTGATATGGGGTTCATCACCAAACTTTTAGGCATAAACCTGAATTTGCGTAGTGCCTTCTTTAACAATTTCGAAAGTGTGAAAGCCGGGTTTGGTACGGGCGCACAAAAATTTACGTCCGAAGTGCAAGCCAAAACGACTTTGAAATTTGCCAAAATACCGCCTTTGGGCTTGCGGGTTGATGTTAAGCATAAGGAGCTTTACAACGATACTGTGACACGGGATTACAATACGTCACAATCCATGTCGTGGTCGGGCATTCGTCTGACAAACACAACCAATACGCAGATCGTGAACCACCGCCATACCTCTACGGGCGGGAATTTCAGCGCTACGGCGAATATACGGGACTGGCAGGTACGGAGTGCCTTGAACTATTTGATTTTTCCAGAGGACAGGCTTTCCAACGGTTCTGTCGAATTTCGCTATAAGCCCAAGGAAGAACCCTGGCAGGCGGCGGTAAGTTTTCAGCATAATTTTCAGGATTCAATTTCAACGATTGGCGGACAGCTGGGTTATGATTTCGGCAACTTCCTGACCTCGCTGGAAAGTGAGTACCAGCAAGAGCGTGGATGGAAATTCACGGCGCGGGCCAGTACCTCGATTAATCCGTACCAGTCCGATCAGACATATCATTTGTCCAGCCAGTCGCAGCGTAAAGCTTCGCCTGTTATGGGGCAGGTCTTTATCGATCATGACGATGACGGTGTTTTCGGGGGTGAAGATGAAGCGCTGGAAGATGTGGCGCTGTTGGCCGGTAACGCCCGTTCCAAAGAATTGAGTGATACGAACGGCTATGTTCTGGTGTCCGGTCCCGGCGAAGAAATGGTCAATGTCCAGATCGATAAGTCATCGCTGATTGATCCTTATTATGTTCCCAAAAATGAAGGATTTAGCACTGTGCCGCTTCCTGGTACGATGCCGGTCTTTACCTTTCCCATTGTTGAAAGCGGGGCGATTGACGGTACGGTTTCGTATGAAAACGGGAACCCGATTTCCGGTATGTATCTGCAGCTGGTCAATGCCGACGGTGAAGTCGTTGACAAGGTCCAGAGCGCTTACGATGGTTTTTATTCTTTTGAATTTGTTGTGCCGGGAACCTATACGGTTCGCGCCGATCCTGAATATCAAGTTAATGTCCCGCCGGAGACCGTAACGGTCGCTTCCGATGATCTATTTGCCTCTGGCATAGATCTTTTTCTACTGGAGCAGGCTGAAGAAGCGCAAGCTGCGGATGATGAAGACGCAGCAAGCGGAGATAGTGGTGAAGTAGCCCAAACTCACCACAGCGAGGGGACATTGCCGCCTGCTTCCCTTTTTCCAGATCAGGAGGACGTTGATAACGAAGAAAACTGGTCGGAATAAAGGACTTTATCCTATGCCACCCTGCCTCTGTTAAAGAAGTGGGGGCGGTATAGGTATCATGCGTCGCGTAGTGGTTTGTGCGCGCCGTCACAAAAGGGTTGCTTGGCGCTATGCTTGCATGCGCACAGCCATGCTGGGCCGTCTTTTTCCGCTTCGAAAGCCAGCGGCGTAAATTCCGTTCCCGCGTGGGAGCCATCGCAAAAAGGTTGTTGGCCCGATTGGCCGCAGGTGCAAAAGAAATAGCGTTTTCCCTTTTCCAGTTCCACCTGAATGGGGCTGGTATCGGCAATTTTGGGGGTGGCCATGGTTATTCTCCTTGAGCGCTTTATGTGTTGCGATGGCCTGCATTTAAGCATGTGTCGGCCCAGAAATCCAGTGGTGGAATTTACGGCTGGGCGGGTTTTGTGAAACCGGAAAAGCTTCCTAAACCAAAATGTTTATGCAGTATGTTTTCCAAAGGGAAATCCGGTGCCAGAGCGGTGACGGTCGTTGCCGCCTGTCCCAGTGTTTTGTTTTTTGCAATTTGCTGCAGGAATAAATATTCAAAAGGGTCGACTTCCAGGATAAAGCTGCGTAATTGCGGTCGAAAAATCATGAGGTGGCTGGGGCCGGTATCTATATCCAGTATTGTATCGTCGCTGTTATCATTACTGCAGAAATCACGAATGGTAATCAAGGGGTAGCGGGATTCGATAAAACGAACGGAATCCCGGAAATGAAGGTGAATATGTTGCAGCTCATTTTGCGGTATTTTTTGTAGTGACGCTGGATCGAGAGGGGCATCGTCGCGGGCGTAGTAGGCTTCGTTTTTTGCCCATTCCATGCGGGCGATGTCCGGCAGGTAGGGCAGGCATCTGGCCGGTTCGTATTGTTCCAGAAATGCCGGAAATGTTGCGCCGTATAAATTCAGGTTTCCTTTTTGCGGCAGATTGTTTTTCACATAGCTAAAGGCGGCAGCTTTCAAGAAGTCATCTCCGGTTAGCCGGGCAATCAGAGGGAAGGAATTGCCGATAACATCGCAAAGGCCGTCCAGAACATGGCCCCGGTAAACCGCCATGCGGTCCTTGACCGTGATGCCATTTTCCGCGAACAGGTTTGCAAAATCTTTTTTCTGGTTCGCCGGATCGAGGAGTGTGTCTTTAAAATTTTGTTGCACTTTATTCAGCCGCATCAGACAAACTTTCTCTGCGATAGCGATGGCAAATATCCTGTGCTTTGTGTGCCTCCCCGACCAGATCGTCAAGGGAGGGCAGTTCGCTGTCCCATTCGATCAGTGTCGAAACCGGTCCGAGGCGCGCGATGGTGTATTCATACAGATCCCAGACTTCGGGGCGAACATAACGGCTGTGCGTGTCGATCAGTAATGTTTGCGGGCCGATTGATTTTTCAACGTGGCCGGCCAGATGGATTTCGCCTACGGCGGCGGCGTTGATTTGATCAATGTAGTTTGTGGCACTGAAGCCGTGATTATGCGCCTGCACAAAAATGTTGTTTACGTCGAGCAAAAGTCCGCATCCGGTGCGGGATGCGGCTTCGTTTAAAAATTCGGGTTCGCTCATGTCATTGTGCCGATAGGCAATATAGGTTGACGGGTTTTCAACCAGTATCGAGCGCCCCAGAAAATCCTGTGTGCGCTGGATGTTGTCGCACAGCCGGTCCAGCGTTTCCCCGGTGTAGGGCAGGGGCAGCAAGTCGTTAAAATGCGCGTTGCCGCTGGCGCTCCATGAGGCATGATCGGAAATCCGGAAAGGCTCATAAATGTCGGCGAGTTCCTTGATTTGTTGCAAATGTTCCGTGCTGACCGGTTGGTCCGATCCTAATGATAGCCCCACGGCGTGGAGGCTTAAAGGGTATAATTCGCGGGCTTTTCCCAAATAATGGCGGTGAATGCCGCCGCCGAAATAATTTTCCGGGTGTACTTCGATCCAGCCGATATCCGGCTTGTCTTTCAGGATATCTTCGTAGTGCGGGCTTCGCAGCCCCACCCCGGCCTCCCTGAGCGGGACGTTATGGGGTGGGCGCGAAAAACCGTTTATGTTATCTCCGGCGGTCATCGGAAATTATCCGCATTCATGATTTTCTGTTTTCATGTCGGCGGCACAGTTGTTTTTTTCATCTTTCATGGTTGTGTTTTCATATGCTGTCAGTGACCCACCGACCAGCTTTTCACACAGGCCTTTGGGCAACATAACCCATTCATGTCCGTCGCCGTCAATCGTGGCTTCATGCATGCAGCTGTGCGTGCCATCTTTTACGCCGCAGTCATTTTGTCCCGCTTTGGCAACGCCATAGCATTTTTCCGTTTCGTGGGAATCCGCTTGCGCTTCGCCCGCGCCAAGAACGGCCATGGCGACCGCGCCGGCGATCATCGAGTTAAGAACGGCTTTTTTCATAGAGGTCTACTCCTGTTATGTTAACGACAGTGGATTGTTATCCATGAAAAGGATATTTCATAGATATAGCTCAATTCGGACCGGACATGTACCCGGTTACAGGAAAAAATAAAAAGGCGGGAATTATGTGCAAGAACTATGCGCCGGGTGCGCTTATCTTTACCATCAACAGTTCCATGACCGATAGGAAGCTAATGACGTAACCCTCATCCGATACAATGGGAATAACCCGCAGATCATTTTCAGCCATCAATTTCATGACGTTGTCTAGCGTGTCATTTTCGCCGGCGCATGTTATATCGACCTGCATAAAATCACTGACATAAGATGTTTTGGCGTTGTCGCCTTCGTCGGAAAAGGCTGTGACAAGGTCGTGTTCGCTGATGATGCCGATGCCGATGCCGTCCTTGTTTTTGACCAGAAGACAGCTGTAGTTACAGCCCTTCATGACGTCGATGGCGTCGGCGATTGTGGCGTTTTCGCTGATTTCACGTTTCATCAGGTCGAGATCGAATAACTCGGATATTTTTTTTGTTTTCATTTTGTCTCGATACTTTTGGTTTCAGATAACGATTCAAGCATTTTAAAGGATACGTCCTTTAAACTCTTTTTTCGAGTCCGGCGCTGGATGTATGTAGAAAAAATACTGGAAAGCTCTTTTCTGCATTCTTCAATTTTGGCTGGGGTTCCTCCCTCCAAAATGATTTTCCAGTCTATGTCATGCGCTTTTTGTCCCGGTTCTGTGACGGGTTTGCGCTTTTCTATATACATTTTTAAATCACACGGCTGTCCGTGAATATATTCTATTCGCGGCAGGCCTTCATAGGATTTAACGATTTTCAGTTTATTTTGGAAGGTAACTTTCATTGAACAAAACCCGTAATTCTTTTTGAGGCAGACTCTAACAGTTTTGGTCCGGGAGGGGAAGATTCTGTGAGGAAAATCGGTTTATTTTTTTCTTTCTATTCTGTTGTAAAAAAGGTAAGTCTGACTATTATTTCTTTGAGGAGTTTACCCAATGGAACGTGTACAGGCCGCTTTGCACTGGATGATCGTAGTTTCAGCCAGCAGTCACATTTTTTGCTGTGTCCTGCCGACGGTAATTGGCATGGCCGGATTGCTGACGGGGATGGGGTTCTTCTCTGGTTTGATGCCGGTTTATGAATCGTTTCATGAAATTATCCATACGATGGAGCAGCCTTTGCTGGTGTTTTCCGCAGTTATGCTGACCGTGGGCTGGGTTATGCAGGCTTATAGCTGGCAGATTGACTGTCATGACACGGGCTGTCATCACGGGGCTTGTGCGCCAAAGAAAAACCGTGCGGCATTGATACTGAAGATTGCGACGGTTCTGTTCGTTGTTAATACCGGGGTATTCTTCCTGCACTAAACCGGGGGGCAGGTTTTTTGAATACGGCGTTTTATAATCTTGTTTCATGGACTGTCTGGCCGGCTTTGTTTGCCGGTTGCCTGCTGATCGCCGGGTATGGGATTTCCATTGACCAGCCGGTCCGGTATTTCAATCTGGCCTATTTCTGTCTGGCGGCGGTTCTCCTGATCCTGGAGCGGCGTATGCCGCACGAACCCACATGGAACAAGTATGACGGCCAGCTTGTGCCCGATATTGCCCATACGCTTAGCAGCAAAGGCACAGTGCAGGGCTTGTTTTTATTTAGCGCCGTTATCGGGATCGCCGCCTATGTTACGCCGTCAACCGAGGCGGGGTATAGCATCTGGCCGCGGGACTGGCCGATGGCGGTGCAGGTCATGATGGGGCTGGTCGCGGCGGAATTCGGGCTTTATTGGGCGCACAGGCTGGCGCATGAATGGCCAGTTTTATGGCGGTTTCATGCTATTCATCACAGCGTTACCCGGCTTTGGATTGTCAATACCGGAAGATTTCATTTTGTCGACAGTCTGGTCAGCATTGTCATGGGCATGGCTATATTACTGGTTCTGGGGGCACCGATGGAGGTTATTCAGTGGTTGTCTGTTGTGACAGCCTTTATCGGGATGTTGACCCATTGCAATGTCGATATGCGTTTTGGTCCGGTGTCATGGATTTTTAATACGCCCGGTTTGCATCGCTGGCACCATAGCCGCGATCTAAGCGAAGGGAACACGAATTACGGTGAAAACCTGATGATCTGGGACATGCTGTTCGGTACTTATTTCAACCCGGCGCGGCACCCGCCCGCCGATATCGGGATCAGCGAAGACATGCCGCCGACTTTTCTGGCCCAGCTTGTCTGGCCCTTTCGGTCCCGCCGGGCGATCCCTTCGTCCACGACTGCCGCTGAGTAAGTCTTTTCTATAATACATAAAATTGTATCCTTTTTTCACAGGATGTTAAGGCCGCTGCTTCATAATAGAAGCAAGTTTAGAGAAAAGGGACATGTGTGTGGTGTTCAATCGTTGTGACTTTTTGTTAGGTGAAGGCCAGTCGGTCGTTATAGTCGTACCGGCGCATCTGCCGTATGCCGAAACCTATACGGTGGCGGTCACGGAAGATACGATTAAATTCAGGGCCGGTTTTGACGATATCGCCGAGATGCACTATCCGGGCGGTGAAATATACAAACGTATTTCCGGGACTACGCAGGTGGGGCTGGTTGAATACCCGCCGGAAGGTGAATTACCCGATTTCATCACCAATGTTGCCTATGTTGAAGTGCGGAGGAAGATGTAATGGCTGGGCCGGTTCACAATTCACAGACGCTGATGGAGGCGATGGGAGGGAAGGCTTTCCAAGTCGTGCCGAGCGATGGTGAGGACAGCCGCCGTATTTCCCAGGAATACAGCGCACAAGGTTATGAAGCGCAGGCTGTGACTATGGATCAAGCGCCAACGTCTACGATGTCGGAAGCTCCCAGCCCGGCGGCTCCAGCGGCAGCGCCCCCTTCATTCGATGTGTAGGGATAACTTCTAAAAGCCGGTTTTCGCAAACGTAAAATTGTCATACCCTAGTGTGGTTTCACCCTAGGGTATTTTTATGGCCGGACAAAAGACAGCTTTGATTACCGGAGTGACCGGGCAGGATGGCGCTATTATGGCCCGTTTTCTGCTGGGGCAGGGGTATATTGTTCATGGACTGCGGCTGTACAGTGCCACCGATGATTCTCAGCGGTTTAATGAGCTGATGGCTCATCCGGCGTTTCACTTTCATCACGGCGATTTGACTGATGGCGGTAATTTATGGCGGTTGCTCGCAGCTATCCAGCCCGATGAAATTTATAATCTGGCGGCGCAAAGCCATGTGCAGGTCAGTTTTACCGTGCCGGAGGCTACGGCGGAGATTAACGCGCTGGGTGTAACCCGTCTGCTGGAGGCTATCCGGGGGCTGGCGCGACCGGTGAAATTTTATCAGGCTTCCAGTTCGGAGATGTTCGGGAATGCGCCGGGGCCGCAGAGTGAGAAAACGCCAATGAGTCCCTGCAGTCCTTATGGCGCGGCCAAGCGTTATGCTTATGATATGGTGCGGATTTACCGGCAGGCCTATGGCTTGTTTGCCTGTAACGGCATCCTGTTTAATCATGAAAGTCCGCTGCGCGGGGAAGAGTTCGTTACCCGCAAGATTACCCGCGCTGTCGCCGCGATAGAGGCCGGGCAACAGGATGTTTTGACGTTGGGGAATCTGGAGGCGCAGCGCGACTGGGGGCATGCGCGGGATTATATGGAAGGAGTCTGGCTGATGATGCAGCAAGACATTTCCGATGATTATGTTCTGGCGACAGGGACGGCGCGGCGCGTTCGTGATTTTGTCGAAGCTGCGTTCGGCTGTACCGGGGTGGCGCTGGATTGGCGCGGGGAGGGCGTTGGTGAGCGCGGCTATGACCTGCATAGCGGGCGGTTGCTTGTGAGTGTGGACCCGCAGTTTTTCCGTCCCAATGAGCTATGTGCGCTGATTGGCGATGCTTCGAAAGCACGAGAGGTTCTGGGCTGGCGACCGCGGACGGCATTTGATGGGCTAGTGCGGGAAATGGTCGATTACGACCGGGTTATATTACGGGAGCAGGGCGGAGATGAAATCTATATACGGGCTGCGGAATAAGAAAATCTGGGTGGCCGGGCATAGTGGTATGGTCGGCGATGCTTGTGTCCGGCGGCTGGCCCGTGAAGATTGCGATGTGTTAACGGTATCGCATGCTGATCTGGATCTGCGCCGGCAGGCCGAAACCGAAGCGTGGCTGACGGCGTATAAACCGGATGCGGTGATCGTTGCGGCGGCCAAGGTTGGGGGGATCATGGCCAATGCGACGCAGCCTGCGGATTTTCTCTATGATAATCTGGCCATAGAAACCAACATTATTCATGGGGCTTACAAGGCCGGGGTGGAAAAACTTTTATTCCTGGGGTCGTCGTGTATCTATCCGCGGGAAGCGCCGCAGCCGATTGCGGAGGGCGCGCTTTTGACCGGGCCGCTGGAGCCGACCAACGAGCCTTATGCCATCGCAAAGATTGCCGGGATCAAATTGTGTCAATCCTACCGTCGTCAGTATGGCTGTGATTTTATATCAGCGATGCCGTGTAATCTTTATGGGCCGGGAGATACATATCATGCAGAGAATTCCCATGTTATCCCGGCACTGATGATGAAATTGCACGCGGCCAAGGCGGCGGGGCAATCGTCGGTAACGCTGTGGGGGACGGGTCATCCTTTGCGAGAGTTTTTGCATGTTGACGATCTGGCCGATGCGCTGGTGTTTTTGTTGAAGCATTATGCGGATGAGCCGCACATCAATATCGGCAGCGGCCAAGAAATCACGATTGCGGCGCTGGCGGGTATGGTTGCCGGGGTTGTCGGTTATGACGGCGAGATTGTTTTTGACCCTTCAAAGCCCGATGGGACGCCGCGCAAGCTGATGGATAACACGAAGGTTACCGCGATGGGCTGGCAGCCGATAACCG
Source organism: Rhodospirillales bacterium (assembly GCA_020638175.1). Lineage (NCBI taxonomy): Bacteria > Pseudomonadati > Pseudomonadota > Alphaproteobacteria > Rhodospirillales > Rhodospirillales bacterium. The sequence continues at coordinate 2,016,243 of JACKJA010000002.1, read as the reverse complement.
CCTTGCAGGACGGTATAGAGCATGCTTATGTCTGGTATCTTGAGAATTGTGTGAGACGTGATGCCGCCTGAGTTTCTTGATGTCACGCCGGTTATTCTGGCCGGTGGCGCGGGGCGGCGTCTGCGTCCCCTGTCGCGGGAAGAGCGCCCTAAACCGTTTCTGACGCCATGGGGCCGCCGTTCGCTGTTTCAGGAAACACTGGCGCGGGTCGAAGGGTTTTCTCCGCCTTTGATTGTTTGCAACCAGAAACACCGGGGGCTGGTTGTTGAACAAATGCCCGAAGGGGCGAGAAAGAGCGCCGCTATGTTGCTGGAGCCGGCTGGCCGGAATACAGCCCCGGCGATTGCGGCGGCGGCGCATTGGCTGGCGCGGCAGGATAATGATTTGATGCTGGTTTTACCGTCCGATCACATGATCCGAAATGTCACGGCTTTTCGGCAAGCGGTCACAGGGGGGATTGGCCCGGCCCGGCAAGGGCGTTTGGTCACGTTTGGGATTCGTCCCCGTCATCCGGCTACCCGGTTTGGCTATATCAGGCGTGGGAAGGTGCTGGCCGCCGGGGCTTATGAAGTTTCGTCCTTTACAGAAAAACCGGATAAAAAAACGGCGCTATCGTTTTTGCGGGCGGGAGACTACGAATGGAACAGCGGCCTGTTTTTATTTTCCGCGCGCCATTTTCTAGCGGCGCTGGAAACGTATGTGCCCGAGATGCATCAAGGCAGTTATGAGGCCGTTGCCCGGGCATCGCGCTATAATCAGGCGCTGTATTTGAACGAACAGGCGTTTTCCGCTTTGCCGTCCTTGTGTGTCGACAAGGCTGTGATGGAAAAAATGGACCGGGGGGTCGTTATCCCGGTTGATATGGGGTGGCGGGATGTCGGGACGTGGCCCTCTTTCTTTTCATTCCTGTTCCGGTAGAATGAACCGGCGAGAAGAAGAGGGAATCATAATGAGCACACAATCGACCAATCACATCATGCTGATCGAACCGGCGGAATTTTACCTGAACCCGGAAACGCAGGAAACCAACGTTTATCAGGTTGACGGCCATGAAAGCCATGAGGAAACTTATCATGCGGCGCTGGGGGAATTCCGGCGCTTCCACAATATGCTGGTTAGTAACGGGGTGGCGGTGACTGTGGTCAAGGGCAGTAAAGGCTGCCCCGATCACTTGTTTCCGAACTGGGCCTCGACGCATTTTGAAGGCGGGCGGCGGACAATGGTGTTGTATCCGATGCTGAATGCCAATCGCCGGGCTGAGCGCACCCCGGAGATGATCGAGCTGATGGGGCGGACCTATGATGTAGCGCTGGATATCCGGGACCGCGAGAATGAGGGGCTGTATCTGGAAGCAACGGGCAGCCTGTGTCTGGACCGTGTGAACAAGGTCGCTTATGTAGCCCTGTCAAAACGAACGGATGAGATGCTGGCCCGTGAATGGGGTGAAAAGATGGGGTATGCGGTCGAGACGTTCGATACGCTGTCTCATACCGGTAAGCCGATCTATCACACCGACCTGGTGATGTTTATCGGGACGCGGCTGGCGGCGGTGTGTCTGGATTGCATGGTCGGGGAGGAGGCAAAAGCCCGCATTCGCGCGCGGCTGGCGGCGACCCATGATGTAATGGAGCTGAGCATGGATCAGCAAAAAGCTTTTTGCGGGAACTCTCTGGAGGTTATCGGCGGGGACGGGCAATCTATGCTGGTTATGTCTGGAGGGGCGTACCGGGCGCTGCGCGAAGATCAACTGGATACCCTCAAAAAATACTATGCCCGCATTTTGCACAGCGATATTCCAACCATCGAGACTTATGGTGGCGGTTCGGCGCGGTGTTTGATGTGCGAGATGTTTTGATTAGCTGCCGGTTTTACGCATGGTCAGCATGACGACTTCGTTGCCGTATTCGATGGAGCCTGACATTTGGATGCGGTCGTCTTTACGGGCCAGTTTCAAGATAGCGGTATAGGTCACGGGTTCCAGGCTCGGCGTGCCGTCCGGCCGGGTCAGGGCTGCGCCATCGGTGGCTTCGCGCGGGTCGGCAATGGAGGTCATTTCGACTTCCGTATCGCTCAGGATACGAAACGTACTGGTCCATAGGATGTTATGTTTGTCGCGGCGGTTTGTCTGTCCCTCCCGGATATCCGTGACGCCGTCGCTTTTCTTGTCCAGCGGACCGTCATAGCTCGACGTGCTGGTGACCTGATATGTTCCGTCCAGTTCGTGTGATCCGTTCATGGAAAGAGTATACAGGGGGAAAGAAAAATGGGGAAGGGGGCATTGTTTGAGCTTAACTGTGCTGTTGTGACTGTTTAGCTAACTACTATTGAGTATCTGGGGACCATTGGTCGATAAGACTGTCTGAATTGGCCGTTTTGGTTAGAAGGCTCGATCGTGGTGAATCCATTTCCAGTGAGCAAACTCATAATTGCTTTTGTGATAGAGGGCTGACCGTTATCTTTATAGAGAGGATCTTGTTCTCTTTCTACTTTTAGAACGTGTTCACAAAGACCATGTTCGTCGAGGTATGCATTTTTATGAAGAATACCGATGTCTCTGGCTAGTTCATTTACTATGTTAACTCTAGGCTTCACCGAGTTTATAAATATGTATTCATCTCCCATTCTGAGGTGAAAGCGTTCTCTTTGGATCGAGAAATCCTGAGGGTTTTCAGCGATTAGTTTGAAAGCCACTTGGCTGGCCTTTGGAATCCATTCCATTTCGTACCGGAAATTGTCAGGATTGGGATCAAAACCTTCGATGCCAATACAGTGGTCAGCAATAATTTTAGGGATGTTAAGTATAAAGTTTCCTAAAGCCTTTTGGTTATATGCGGCAGACAACGAGTCATGGACAGTGTTGGAGTCATATCCAAGCACTATTTTTCCACCCTTACCAGCTAAATGGCCAAAGGCCTGCAGTAGTTTTTTTAGATCAGAGTCAGGTGATCCGTGTGGCGAGGCATTTGGGATATTTGAAAATAGGCTGCCGGTTGAAAAGACCGTTGTGTTTGCCATAGGTTTTATGACGGTCCCGGGTCTTGTGAAATCCATTTGATGACAAATAACATCAAGTTTACGGCCTGTATGCTGTCTGTAATATTCTGCAAATTCTCTTAGTTCTGCTGCACTTTGGTGATTAAATTCGGCTGATAGCTCAAGGGTTTCAATTCTTCTTAGTTTGGGAAGTAATTCAAGTATCTGTAGCTCTTTATTTCTCAGGGATTCTCTTGGGCCCGGACCTACGATAATAGCTCTTTCTGTGCAGTTAATGTCGCGAGCAATTGATTCTCGTTGAGCGCAAATATGTTCTATTTCACCCCAATAAGGATAATAATCCGGTGTGTTTAGTACATATTGAGTAAATAAGGATGCTCCCAAATCGGCATAGGCAATTGATCCCGCCGTTCCGTGTTCTTTGCGGGAGAATATTCCTAGCGCGACTTTCGTAACTTTTTGATTTAAGCTTTGATCGAGCATTAAAATTCAATCAGGTGGGTCTATTTGGAGTGTCATCAGACATTTCTATTTATGCAGGTCTAACGGCTGCGTGGATGACTTTATGGGCCTGATTGGGCTGTTCGTAGACCGTTACGTTTGCAAATCCGGCTTTGTTCAGCATTTCAACATGGTCACTTGCAGGACCTTTTCTTGTTCTTGTAGCCGAAATGAAGCTTTTTCCTGCTTGAACAGCAATGTTGCCTTCAGGGGTTTCTATGACGTGGTCTGATTTACATTCGGCATGAAGGTAAAGGGCTTTTTCGTTCTGATGCCAAGCGGCTGGCCTTGGTGTACCGCCGTTAGATTTTTCATGGGGGTCGGCCATCTTCCAGTTTGCAAAAACATTGTAGTTTTTATTTTGGATAATTCCTGCTTCTACGGCGCGTGGTAAGAAGTTGAGTACAAAGGCTTCCAAGTCCTGAGAATAGCTGTAATTCGATAGAATGACAGAAGGATCTTCATGTGTGTCCACCGTCATGATGAGGTGTGCATTTTCGCCGTGAAGTTCTCTAATTTTTTTGTATTGCTTGATGGTTTCTTCATCACCATTTTGGCCCGCCATTTGCTGAACATTTTGTAGAAGACCGCCAAATACAGCAATAACGGGGGCAGCTGTATCTATCGTTTCTTCGCGGGCTTCTCTGAGCTGTTGCTTTGCTTTTAAAATAGTCTCGCTACCATTTAGAAGAATATCGGCTTGATATCCTAGAGAATGCAAGTTGAAGCGTTGAAAAATCTGGTTAGCAGCTTGATAAGCATATCGTTCCAGAATATCGAATGCCAGAACGCCCGTGATTTCTTTGCCGGAACGTTGCAGGCTATCAATTAGAAGAAAATCATTTTTTTCTATGGCATGCTGTTCGCCGGGAGCGTATGCATGATAGCAGATTTGAGCGGGTAATTTATCCGCCAGACCACCTCTTAGCGCATGTGTAAGGGCTGCAGACTGTTGTTTCCAAGTCGAAAAATTATCAGATATAACTAAGTTATCCCATGGGGAGCCTTCAGGAGGGGCGTTTGAACCCCATGATTCTTGTTTTGTATCATAATAAAGGTATTGAAGTAGGCACCCTTGTCCCTCACCCTTTACGGCCTCCATAAACGCTTTGTAAAAAGATGCTTTCATGTGAGCTTTTCGTTCGACGTTCATGATGGGGCGTAGAATCGCAACCGGTGCGTTGGCTACACCGTTTTCTCCTGTCGGTAGAATATTTTTGGGTTGCTGAAATTGCATCTATTTTATTCTTCGCTCGGTGTTATAGCTGTTTTCCAGATTGTTTCAAATTGCACTCTGTATGCCTCTGCAACTGCTGCATAAGCCAATACAATGACTGTCGGGGTATCTGAAAAAAGCAAAATAGCTAGTTTGTCTCCATATACATAAAAAGGAACTGATGAAAACTGTTCTTTGGGTAGCCAACGATATTCTGCGTATGAGGAGGCCACATAATTGTGATCTCCTTCTTTAATAAGGATTTTGTAATGAATATCGTTAAGTTCTTTCATCCTTTCCGTATGGGGCTCTAATATGTCACTTCCCCATTTTAAAAACTCATTTTCATCGACATTGCTTACGAAAACATTTCCAGGGTGTTTTCGAAGTGTTTCATATATATCATCGTAGAATTCAAAGAACCCTTGTTTGCCGCTTAATACACGAACATCGCCTGTTCTCAATCTCAGGCCCGTTGTTCCAATAAACTCAATCCCGCCATCTTCGAAGGCTTTTTGGATGGTCATGATCGTGTTGGCGCGGGGGGTGGTGGAGCCGTTCTCGATCGCACCAATAGATGTCGCCGAGATACCTGTGCGTTCGGCCAGATCATTCTGGCTCCAGTTCAGTATCCCTCTCGCGCCTCTAATTTGTGCAGTCGTAATTGTCATATACCGACGCCCTTTTCACATTTTCCTGTATTATACAGGTAACTCAACTTTATGATTTGTGAAGTTTGTAGCGCATATACAAGACATAAGCCAACAAAAAATGCAAGTCTTTTTTCATAAAAAATTTATCTTGACATATTCATTGCTTTGTGAAAAAAGAACTTTAACTTTGGAAATTTATAAGTTGCTGGTGACTCTTAATAAGGTCTTCGCCGGGGCTATCAAGCTCTCCCCCAAGCTCTGTGCGGAAAAGCAACGGTTTCCAAAACCCCACACACAAAACTGAAACCTCCTCCGGCCTTGCGTCAGGGGAGGTTTTTTTCCGTGTGCGGCCTTTTACAATAATTGATCTCAGGCGGCGTCCGAAAGCAGGCCTTCGCGGCGGAGCAGGGCATTGGGATCGGCATCGCGGCCCCGGAAGCGCCGGTATAGGATACGCGGATGTTCCGATCCGCCCTTGGCCAGGATTTCGTTTTTGTAGCTTTCCGCCGTCGGGCGGTCGTAAAGGCCGCGTTCCTGAAACAGCTCGAACGTATCGGCATCCAGAACTTCTGCCCATTTATAGCTGTAATAACCGGCAGCGTAACCGCCCGCAAAGACGTGACTGAAAGAGGTGGAAACCGGTCCGGCCAGCCGCGGGAACAAGGATATATCCGCCAGTTCCGCATCTTCAAAGGCCGCGACATCGGTAATGCTCGACGGGTTTTCCTGGGTGTGCCATGCCATGTCGAGGATGCCAAACGCGCTCTGGCGCAGTCCTCCCCAGCCGGCCATGAAGTTCTTGGCATCCTGTAACTTGCGGATCAGTTCAGCCGGAATTGCTTCGCCGGTTTTGTAATGCCGGGCAAACCGGTCGAGCGTTTCTTTCTCGTAGGCCCAGTTTTCCTGCACCTGCGAGGGGAGCTCGACAAAGTCCCACAGCACGTTGGTCCCGGTCTGGGACGGGTAGGTGCCGCGCGCCAGAAGCGCATGCATCGCGTGGCCCATTTCATGAAACAGGGTCAGGACTTCGTCGTGGGTCAGCAGCGAAGGTTTGTCTTTGGTCGGCTTGGTGAAGTTGCAGACGATCGCTACGACGGGCCGTTCGATCTTGCCATGGAACAGTCCCTGATCGCGGTAGGATGTTTTCCAGGCGCCGGAGCGTTTGCCGGTGCGCGGGTGAAAATCGGCATAGAGCGTGCCCAGAAAGCTGTCGTCCGTCAGGTCGTAAACATCAAAGGCCTTAACATCTTGATGCCACACAGAATAGGCGTCCGAGGGCTTGAAACGCAGGTGGAACAGGGCGCTGAAATGCTCAAACACGCCGTCCAGAACCTGCGTTAACGGGAAATAGGGGCGCAAATCTTCGTCTGAAAAATCGAACAGGGAATGTTTGAGTTTTTCGCTATAATAGCCTACGTCCCAAGGTTTGAGATCGTCTTCCAGCCCTTGTTTGGCGGCAAAAGCTTTGAGGTGTTCCAGATCTTTCTGCGCGGCTGGTTTATAAGTTGTTTGCATAGTGCCCAGAAAATCAAACACGGTTTCCGGGGTCTCTGCCATGCGTCTTTCCAGCACGAAATGGGCATGGGTTTTATAGCCCAGCAAGTGTGCGCGTTCGTGGCGCAGGCGAACAATTTCCAGCAGTGTCTCACAATTATCGAATTCCCCGCCATAGGCGCGGCTGGAAAAAGCGCGCCAAATGGTTTCCCGCAAGGCACGGTTATCGGCGAACTGCATGAACGGGGCGTAAGACGGGATATCCAGTGTAAACAGCCATTTTCCCTTGTAGCCTTTCTCTTCGGCAGCGTGGGCGGCGCTGTCTATGGCGCTGTCCGGCAGGCCGGAAAGGTCGGCTTTGTCTTCGATAACCAGTTCAAAGCTTTCGGCTGACTTGGTGACATTGTTCGAGAATTGCGGGCTGAGGACCGAAGCGCGTTCATTGATTTCGCGCAGGCGTTGTTTCTTTTTTTCGTCCAGAAGCGCGCCGCTACGGACGAATCCCTTGTAGGTGTCATCCAGCAACATGGCTTGTTCCGATGTCAGGCCATCGGTTCCCTGGTCGTGAACGGCCTTGATCCGGGCGAACAGATCAGGGTCGTGTGAGATGTCAGCGGAAAAATTGGCGCTGACCGGGCCTATTTGTTCGGCTAGTGCCTGTAACTGATCGTTTCCGGCAGCGGAGAGCTGGTTATAGAAGATGGATGTTACAATTCCCAGTGTTTCCGCGGCAGTTTCCAAGGCGACAATCGTATTTTCAAAATCCGGGGCCGCGGGGTTGGCTTTGATCGCCGCGATATTCGCGCGGGCTTCTTCAATGGCTTTTTCCAGCGCAGGCATGTAATGGTCCGGTTTGATCCGGTTAAAGGGCGGGGCATGATTGGGAAGCGTTGAGGCTTCCAGTAGCGGATTGGTCGTCATATGGTGGGCCTCTTTCTGCTTATTCGGTCAGGGTGATCGTTGTACGGTCCATACCGGCTTCCATTGTTTTCTTGTCGAATGCCGTGACGATGACCTGATAGGTTCCGGCTTCCTGGAATTTCAAATTGGTTGCGAAACGGCTGGCAATGTCCATTTTTTCCAAGGGGAAAACCCCGATCAGGATCGTACCGTTATACACGTAGGCTTCGATATCGTAACGGTCGATGGGCCAGGGCGAACCATCGGCTACATGGCAGCCGCATAATTTGACGATGTTGGCGGTCAGGGGAACGGATATGTCTTTTGAGAAACGGACGGCCGTGCCCGCTGACGGGTTCAGGATATCGACGGCCATGCCGGGCAGTTCCAGCATGATGCCATTGCCTGCGGTATAGTCTTTGCCGGGCAAAAGAACGTAATCAATGCTGGCTTTGACTGTGCTTTGCGGCTGGGCCAGCGGCGCTGTAGCGGTAATCGTTACCGGCGTCGGTTTCAGGATATCGAGAGAGAATTCAAATTTGGCGGTATCGTCGTCAACCAGAACGGCATCGCGGGCCAGGCTGGGCGCCATGATTTTCGCCGTATTCCCCGTGCCGCCGTGGGTGATGCCTTCGGCTAGAATATCGCCTGTGAGCTTGTCGATGACCATGACGTGAGCGCCGCCCATGGCAGTGCCGATGAATTTGGCATCTTTCGATTTAACGGCGATGGAAATATCCGTTGAGAATTCTTCGAAATACTTGCCGGCCATCGCGGTGTGCGGCAGCAAGCTTAGGGTCAGGATCATTGTCAGGGTCAAAAGCACCGGGCGCATGGATGGAAAACTCCTTGTTTCTTGCAATTTACATTTGCCACAGTGAATGTGGCCGGGATAAAAGACGGGGTCAAGGGGCAAAGGTGAAAATGACGCAAGATACCCTCTATAGCGACCGGTTTGATGACGTTTACTTCTCGCGGGCGGGCGGGCTGGATGAAACGCGGCATGTTTTTATGGCCGGGAACGGGTTGCCGGATGCCTGGGCTGGACGGCCGTGTTTTACGATTGCCGAAACCGGGTTCGGGACGGGGCTGAATTTTCTGGTGGCATGGCAAGTGTTCGAGGAAACAGCCTCGCCGGGTCAGCGGCTTGATTTTATTTCCTTTGAAAAATATCCGCTGGAGGCAGAGACAATTTCGGGGGCGCTGGCGCATTGGGCCGATCTGTTTGGCGGGCGGCTGGCGCGTTTTTTAAGCCTGTATCCGCCGTGTCTGCGGGGGGGGCACCGGATTGACCTGAGCGCGCGCGTGTCTTTGACGCTGGTGTTTGATGATGTCAACGAGGCCTTGCCGACGCTGGTTGTGCCGGGCGGGGTCGATGCGTGGTTTCTGGACGGGTTTACGCCGGCCAAAAATCCGGATATGTGGACGGAAACGGTGTTTCGAGGCATGGCACGGCTGAGTGCGCCGGGGGCGACACTGGCAACCTTTACGGCGGCGGGGTTTGTTCGCCGGGGACTGGCGGAGGCCGGGTTTGACGTTCATAAAACCAAGGGTTTCGGCCATAAACGCGATATGGTTGTCGGACGTTATGCGGAAAACCCCGTCGCTAAAAATATAAAAAACGATTTGAACCGTATCGCTATTGTTGGTGGCGGGCTGGCCGGGACGGCCTGTGCCTATGTTTTAGGGCGTTACGGCAAGGCTTCAACCATTTTTGAAGCGTCTTCGGATTTGGCCGCCGGGGCGTCGGGAAACCGGATTGGTATGCTCAATCCGCGTTTTTATGCGCGGCGAAGCGCCGAGTCTGATTTTTATACGTCGGCTTTTGCGCTGGCCGGGCGGGTGCTGCGTGATATGCCGGATGCCGTTGAGTTTAACCCATGCGGTTCCTTGCACTTCATTGCGGATGATGAGAAGCGCCGGCGTTTTGAGGCGTTGACCGGGCCGGATGGATGGCCCGCAGAGGCGGCCCGGATTGTAAAGGCTTCCGAGGCTTCGGATTTGGCTGGTGTGCCTTTGGATCATGAGGCGCTCTGGTTGCCGGGGGGCGGTACGGTTAATCCGGCGGCGTTGTGTCATGCATATGCGGCCGGAGCCGATATTCGGCTAAGCACGCCTGTATCGTCGCTGGTGCAGACGGGGCAGGGCTGGCAAGTGAACGGTGAGGATTTTGACGTGGTTATTCTGGCCTGTGGCGCGGCCGTCAAGGCTTTTGATGAAACATCGTGGTTGCCGGTGCAAACGGTGCGCGGGCAGGTGACGTGGATCGAAGAGCAACCGGAAACCGGGGGGCTGCGGTGTAACCTGTGCTACGGCGGCTATATAACCCCGGCTCGGCAGGGGATTCACGTTATCGGCTCAACATTCCAGAAATGGCTCGATCATACCGATCCGCTGGATGAGGATGACCGGGATAATCTTGATAAGCTGACGAAATATGCGCCGCGGTTGATTGAAGGAGCCAATATTGTCGGCCAGAGAGCCGGTTTGCGGACGGCGTCGCAGGATCGTTTTCCCTTGATTGGCGCAGTGCCGGATGCCGTTGATGGCGATGGCACAGGCGGCGCTGTTTTTCCTCATCTTTATCTGAGTACCGGGCATGGGTCTCACGGTGTTATCAGCACGCTGGCCGGCGCGGTCTTTTTGGCGGACGATCTGGCCGGGCGGCCCAGTAGCTTATCGCGGGCGACGATTGCCGCGTTATCACCCGCCCGTTTTTTAATCCGGCGGCACCGCAAGACAATGGTACAGGTTTGATGTATTTATGTTATAATGGCCGGATAAACCCGGTTCCGGGACGTTTTTACAAGAGATGTTTATGATGCAAAAAATTCTGAGAAGCTGGCTTTTTGACCGGTGTGGGGCGACAGCATTGGAGTATGCGCTGATTGCTGCCGGGATTGCGCTGGCTATTGTGGCCGCTATTTTGGTCATGGGCGATTCCGTTGCTTTTCTGTTTAGTTCGGCAGATTCAGCCCTGAATACCGCGGCGGCTGATATCTGACACTTTTCTGAACTGTTCCCCTTGTCTTTGATTTAGAAGGAAGATCGTTCATTTTGTTGTGCCGGGTGGGTGCATTTTTTCCTAAACAATTTATATAAAATTTTATGTAAATTTGACATAAGTTTTCATAATCATGCTATAATGGAATTATAGGGTGAGGAAACAAAGTGAAGGGATAACGTGGTGGAACAGATAAAAAAGAAATTTTATCAATTTATGGCGGCCAGTGATGGGGCTATGATTATTGAATATTCTGTGCTCGCGGCTTTTCTTGGGGTTGCTATTATTGGTGGTACAACTCTTTTTGGTGACAATATGAATCATGTTTTTGGCGATATTATGTCGGGGGCTTTGGAAGACCGGATGAACGGCGCAAGAGGGTAGGACGAGGGGCATTTTGTGTGTGTGAAGAAAAGCAGCCTGCGGGCTGCTTTTTTATCGGGATATCACAAGTTTCCGGATTGGTTGTTCTTTTATCGCCGGGGCATTTATGCTTTTATTGGTGGCTTGTGAGATAAACAAAACAAGGGTTAGGCAAACGGGGTTGCCATGTGTCTCCGTTGATGACAAATGTGATGCAGGATTTGTTTTTTTATCCGGCTTTGGCCTTTATTCTGGTGGTTGTGATTATGCCGCTTGCCATGCGTATGGCAAAGGTTACCGGTTTTATTGATGTGCCGGGCGGCCGCAAAAAGCATGAACAACCCGTTCCGCCGGTCGGCGGGCTTGTGCTGTTCCCGGTGTTTGTCATTATGGCGGCGCTGGCGGGGAGTGCGTTTCCCGGCTTTTCTGCTTTGTGCATGGCCATTGTTATCTTGCTGGCGACAGGGGCGCTGGACGATCGTTTCGGGGTGCCTGCCTGGACCAAATTTATGGTCCAGTTTGTGGCGGCATTTCTGATTGTCGTGCCGGGGCAGGCGTCTGTAGCCGGGCTGGGTAACATGTTTGGGTTTGGCGAGGTCTGGCTGGGCTTTATGACCGTGCCGTTTGCGATTATTGCGACGGTTCTTCTGATTAATGCCGTTAATCTGATGGACGGGCTGGACGGGCTGGCAGGCGGCAAGGGGCTTATTGTTATGTTCTGGTTGGCGGTTGGCTGCGTTTTGTCCGGCGAAACCGGTTTTTTGGCGCCGATATTGGTGCTGATGGGGTGTTTGTCCGGTTTTCTGGTTTACAATCTGCGTCATCCCTTTCGCAAGCGGGCTTCTGTGTTTCTGGGGGATGCTGGATCTCTGGCTCTGGGGGCGGCGCTGGCGTGGTTCAGCATTCATCTGGCCCGTTTTGGCCACGGGGAAATTATTGAACCTATTGCTGTCGCGTGGGTTCTGGCGCTGCCGATTTTTGATACGTGCGCCCAGTTTGCCCGCCGGATGGGGGAGGGACGGCATCCATTTGACGCCGATCACCATCATTTCCATCACCATTTTATCAATGAAGGGGTGGAAATGGCCCATTCTACGGCGGTTATCCTGATTTTGGCGTTTATTACCGGCCTGATCGGGGTTTTGGGAACGCGTCTGGGGGTACCCCTGCCGTTCCTGACCTATACATGGATCGTTTTGCTGTTTGTTCATATGTTTTTATCGCGCCAGCCGCACCGTATCCAGCGGATCATCCGTTTTTTCAGGGGCGGAGGCAAAGAGGCCGGCCATGGACATGGATAAGGTTTCTATCAGGCCGAAGCTGCTTTTCGTCGTCACCGAGGACTGGTATTTCTATTCTCACCGTTTACCGATGGTGCGTGCGGCGCAGCGGGCCGGATTTGATGTGGCGGTTGTCACGCATGTTAACAAGCATCAGGCCGCTATTGAATCTGCCGGTGTGCGGGTTATTCCTTTTTCGTTTGAGCGGCGGAGTCTCAATCCGTTTAAGGCGCTGGGGCATATTGCACGTTTGAAAGATATTTACCGGGAAGAAAAGCCGGATGTGGTTCATCACATTGCCATGAAACCGGTGTTGTACGGGGCTGTGGCGGCCTGGTTGTCGGGGGGGCCGCGGGTCGTTAATGCGTTTGCCGGTCTGGGGTTTTTGTTCACGGCGCAAACGGTGCTTGCGCGTTTTTTACGGCTGGCGTTGTACGGACCGTTTCGTTTTTTATTGCGGCGGCGGGGCAGCCTTACGTTGTTCCAAAATGTCGATGACCGTGAGGCTTTGATTGCTTTGGGGCTTGCCGCACCGGAAAACAGTGTTGTGATTCGTGGGTCGGGCGTTGATCTTGAAGTTTTTCCTTTTCATCCGTGGCGGCGGCCTGAACCGGATTTTATCTGTGTTTATGCCGGCCGGATGATTGATATCAAGGGGTTGCCGACGATGCAGGCGGCTTTTGCAATACTGAAAGACAAAGCGCCGCAGGTGAAGTTATGGCTTTGTGGGCGACCGGACCCGGCGAACCCCGGATCGTGGGATGAGCCGCGTTTGCGCGCTTGGGCGGCTGACAATCCCTGTGTCACCTATAAGGGGGCGTGCGCCATGGAGGATATCTGGCCGCAGGCGCATCTGGCGGTGCAAGCGTCTTATGGCGGGGAGGGGGTGCCCAAATCCTTGCTGGAGGCGGCGGCCAGTGGCCGGCCGATTATTGCCAGCGATACGCCGGGGTGCCGCGAAGTGGTGGCGGATGGGGAAAACGGTTTTCTCGTTCCGCCTTATGATGCTGTAGCGCTGGCTGACAAAATTATGGCGCTGGCGGGGGATTACGAACGCTGTGTTGCCATGGGGCAGGCCAGCCGCAAACTGGTTGAAGGCGATTTGTCGGCAGAGGGCGTTGCCCGGCAAGCGGAAGCGCTTTACAGGCGTTTTCTTGAAGATTGATGCTGCTTAAATAATGCTGCCGATCCAGTGCAGGACATCCAGTGTGTGGGTGTTTACGGCATAGCAGATCATCGTTACAAAACCTGCCAGCTCCCAAGGAATACGCAGCGTTGCGTTGGCGATAAAGGCCGTACAATAATACGTGTATATTACAACGCACATGGCCAGCGGGTACATTTCCTGATAGCTGTAGGCGCCGCTGACAACCAGCCAGGCAATCGGGGCAAACATGACGGCAGCGGCCAGACTGAGCCAGTTATAAGCAATCACAAACTGGAGAAAATGCTCGCGGCGATCTATGTGCCGGGAAATCCAGTATACGGCTCCCAGAAACAATCCCCACGAGATCATCAGGCGAAACGCGTATAAAAATGAAATGGCTTTGGCCGTGTCATCGGCAAAATAAGGGTTGGGAAAAACAAACACGACCATCATGGCGAGCGGAAACAAAATAGCGGGAATGGCAAAGGATTTAACGGCGTTTTCCGGTGTGCTTTCAAACCGGTCCCTGAAATTGCGCATGAGAAGGGCAATTTCCAGACTGCCCAGCAAATTATTCTTCCATTCTTTCCTGCTATACATGATCGAATTGCCCCTTTTTCCTGATTTAAGTGTCAGTTTTTTGCCTTTATTCCCTATTGTAATAGATAAAAGTTTAATAAAGTTTTTACAGAATATGAAAAACCAAGGAAATCCGTGGGATCATGTGTGGATAAGGACGGTATAATTCCGTTATCAACTTGTGGAAAGTGCCACGCTTTTCTAGCCTTTAGGATGACGATTCTTTTAAGTTCGGCAGAACAAAGGGTAAGGCAATGAAATCCAGATACATGATCATGACGGTATCGTGCGTAGCGCTTTTGAGCGGATGTTCCTGGCTGGAAGATTGGCCGCCGTCAGGCAAGGAGTTTACCAAAGCGCCGCCAAAACCCAAGGCGCAGGTCATGCAAACGGCCGATTCAACATGGCTGGAGACTGACAAGCAAGCGATGCCGGTGCAGCGCGATCAGCCTCGGGAACGGGATGAGGTGGCTATGCGCCGTCTGGAGAGTCTGGAGCGTGAAGTGGCGCAAATGCGCAGCGATATCAGTATGATGATGCCGGCTTTGACCCGTTTGAGCCAGATACAGGGCGACCTGCAGGTTATCTTACAGAATTACCAGCCGTCCGGGGGGATGCCCACCCAGACGCCGTATAACGATGCGCATCTGGATGTGCAGGCGATGCCGGAATATGTGCCGCCGCCGCCTCCGGCGGTTTCGCCTCAGGGGATGCAACAACAGGCGCCGTCCTATTATTCGACCAGTCCTGTGACGGCACCCGTACCTACGCCCGTTACGACGCCGGTGCATAGCGCCCAGCCGCCTGTAGCGCCGGTTCCCGTTTACCAGCCTGCGGCGGCATCAGCCATGGCGGTCAGTCAGGTTCGTTTTGGCGAGCATGGTGATAAAACCCGGCTTGTTCTGGATACGAGCGGCAGCGTTCCGTTTCGCTATGATCTGGATAACGGCGAGCAAATCCTGATGGTTGAATTGCCGGGCGCGGCCTGGAATACGACGGCCCAGAGCCAGTTTGCCAATTCACCGCTGATTGCGTCCTATAATGCCATTCCCGATGGGCAGGGAGGAACCCAGCTGGCGATCCAGCTGCGTCGTCCAGCGCAAATTTTGTGGGCGCAATCTATTCCGCCGGCTGCCGGGAAGGGCAACAGAGTTGTCATTGATATTGCCGGAATGTGATTTTCTGACGGTTGCTATTTGTCCGCCGGATATTATCTGTTGTCATGAGCGGTACGGAAGGTCCCCCGATTTTTTTCGAAGGGTATGGCCGGTTCGTTCCGTATAACCAGTAACAATGATCTTAAAGCATGATATTAGAGGAGTTCTAAAAAATGAAAAAGACAGTTTTATTGAGTGGTTTGGTTGCTATGGCTATGGCCGCATCCCCGGCTATGGCCGGTAAAGGTGGTGGTCAGGGTGGCGGACAAGGTCCGGGTGCCGGTGCCGGCGGCGGTCAGCAAGGTGGATTTTTTGCAACCATGGACTCTGACGGTAATGGCGAACTCAGCAAATCGGAATTCATGAATGCCCATGAAAAGCAATTTGGTAAAATGGATACCGACGGTAACGGCGAACTGAGCCGTCAGGAATTGCGCGAAGGCCACGAAATGCGTAAAGAAAAGATGATTGAAAAACGCGAAGAATGGAAAGAAAAGCGCCAGAATATGAGCGATGAGGACCGTGAGCAGTGGCGTGAAGAGCGGCAAGAACGTCGTGAAGAGCGCATGGGTGATGATGACGACGAATAAGGCGCCGCGTTTTATAACTAAAGACGGTATGACGCATGGCCGGTCGGGCCTTGGATCAGTACGATGACGAGAGCCTGGTGGCCCTGATTAAACAGCAGGACCATCGGGCTTTCTCTATACTCGTTAACCGTCATACTGACCGGTTTTACGGATTGGCCTGGCGGATGACGGCCAACAATCAGGAGGCGGAAGATATTGTGCAGGAAGCGTTTTTGAAGCTATGGCAAAATCCGGCGCTGTATAATCCGCGCAAAAACGCGAAGTTCGTGACGTGGTTCTACCGGGTGGTGACGAATATCAGTATTGACCGGTTGCGGCGTAATAAAAAAACGGTTGGGGTGGATCACTTCGATTATGTGGCGGATGACCGGGCTGGGCAGGATGAAAATATGGAGGCGGACGAACGGCAAGAATATCTGGAACGCGCCATTCAGGATCTGCCGGATAAACAGAAAACAGCTCTTAACCTTTGTTTTTACGAGGGGCTGAGCAACAAGGAAGCGGCCGATATTATGGGGGTCAAGATCAAGGCGCTGGAATCGCTATTGATGCGGGCCAAGGCCGGGATAAAAGACCGGTTGATCCGGCAAGGCTTAAGGGAGGTTTGAAATGAACGAACAAAATAACGACAATCTGGATACGATCTTGATGCAAAGGCGTGTGCCTGTGATGGCCTCGCCGGGACTGGCAGGGCGGATCATTGCTCAGGCCGTGGCCCGGAAGCAACCGTCATGGTGGGAGGAGCTGGCCGATATGTTTGCGTTGCCACGTCCGGCTGTGGCGTTTGCGACGGCCCTTGTTCTTGTTGCCGGGCTGGCGCTGGGGTGGGAAGCCGAGGGATTTTACTGGTTAACACAGGAAGACTGGGGCAGTTTTCTGTATATAAATGAGGAATGGATATGAGCCGGACATTCAAAATCATTTTTACTCTATCAGTGGTGCTGAACTTGCTGCTTGTTGGGGCGGTCGGCAGTTTTGCCCTGAAAATGGCCGGGCGTATGCCGGGGCACGATCCGGCTTTCAAGGAAGATTTAACCCCGGAGACCCGGCATTTGATGGCCCGGACGTTCCGGGAGCGTCATGATGAAATTAAAACGCACATTAAAAAGGGACAAGACAGCCGCAAAGCCTTGATGGATGTTATGGCGGCTGAAAAGTTTGATCCGGAGGCCTATGATCGCGCGGTGGAGGATCTGATTGCCGTGAAAGGCGAAATGATGCGCGGTTTTGCCGGTACTGTGCGTGAGTTGGCCAAGGATTTGCCGGTGGAGGAGCGAAAGAAGCTTGGGCGGCATCTGGCCGATTTCGGACGTCCGGGCGGACATCGTCACCAGCAGCGTAAAATGCGCTCCGATCAACCGGTGCCGGATACCACCGGAAAAGAATAAAAAAGCTTGGAAAAAGCCTTGAAACCCTGCATGGTAGCGCTACATGAGGTTTTTACTGATATTTTGAAAGACACAAGAAGGAGAAAAATATGCTTGGTGTTGGCGATTTGATGCCCGAATTTGAAATTACCGGGGTTAAGCCCGGATTTATGGCCCACGAGGAAGGCGGCGAGTCCGCATTTGAAACAATTACGCAAGACAGCTTTGCCGGTAAGTGGAAGGTTTTCTTCTTCTACCCGAAGGACTTTACGTTCGTTTGCCCGACGGAAATCATTGAATTTGCCAATCTGGCGCCGGAATTTGAAAAACGCAACTGCGTGGTTCTGGGCGGCAGCTCTGACAACGAATTTTGCAAACTGGCATGGCGCCGCGAACACCCGGGTCTGCGGCAGCTGAACCAGTGGGCGTTTGCCGATACCAACGGTTCTCTGATTGACGGGCTGGGCGTTCGTGATTACGAAGCCGGCGTGTGTCTGCGGGCGACGTTTATTGTTGATCCGGATAATATCATCCAGCACGTTTCCGTTAATGGCCTGAATGTTGGCCGGAACCCGGAAGAAACACTGCGGATTTTGGATGCGGCGCAATCCGGCGAACTGGCGCCCTGTGCGCGTCCGCTGGGCGGGGCGACGATCGACCCGCATGCCGAAGCCGAGAAAATTAACAAGGCGGCATAATAAAGCAAGCCGATTGACGAACAAGAAAGGACGGTGTACCGAAAAGGGCACCGTCCTTTTTTATTGTGCTACGGAGGAAATAGAGAAATGGCATTAAAAAATCTGATAGACGCGCTTCCCGATTATGCGGAGGACGTGAAAACCAACCTGTCCCGGATTGTTGAGGAAGATACTCTGACACCGGCGCAGCTCTACGGTACGTTGCTGGCGACGGCGCTGGCGGCACGTAATCCGGTTGTGATCCGCGAAATCGAGGAAGAATGCCGGGCGCATTTGTCACCGGCGGATATCAAGGGCGCCAAGGCAGCGCATGCGATTATGGCCCAGAATAATACTTACTACCGGTTTTACGGCATGGTGCGTGACGATGAATATCGCGGCATGCAATCAGGGTTGCAGATGAATATCATCGCCGATCCCGGTGTCGACAAACACGATTTCGAGCTGTGGTCGCTGGCAGTTTCAATCATCAATAGCTGTAAGTATTGCGTCGATGTTCATGACAAAAAGTTACGTCACGGCACGATGGAAAAGGAACATATCTGGACGGCGGCGCGGATTGCGGCTGTGATGCATTCCGTGTCTGTCGTTCTGGCGGGGGAAACGGCACTGGTCTGATAACTAACCTTTAAAGTGCAAGGCTGTATCTGCGATTTGCCGAGGGGGTGTTCCCTCGACAAAGCGGATGATCCTGTCATCGGTCGGGGTGCCCGGCGGCAAATTACTGCCGATGATAACGTCGGCTTCGATGTCGGATGATCTGCTGAAAGCTATATGAAGCGGTTTACTGCCGGGCTCTATTCCGTTCAGGAAAACCTTATCGGGTGGCGATAGCCGGGCAATATGCTCGCATCCGGTTTCAATCAAATCATCAAGTGTTTCCAGTATGTCTGATGAGGATAGGCGGTCATTCATCATTTCGATGCGTATTCTGGGATCGCTTTCTTCAAGCATTTTCGCGGCGGCAACCAGATTTCGGTCAAAACCAATGACAGCCACCGTAAACGGTGACTGTAAGTTCTCTTGTCCATTACTAAATCGCATTTCAGCCATGATTTTTATGCATAGCACTGAAGGTGCAGAACTGGCAACTAAAATGGTAGCCAATCTGCAAAAAATTTGGGGGCTATTTGTACACAACCGGTATAAGCATCATTGGGCCGTTTTCAGGAGTTATGTGCTTTAGGGGGAGTCGCATATCCATATTTTGGGATATTTATGAAATTGCCGATTCCTGTAAATGTACGACCCGTTGCGGGAACGGTATCTTGATGCCGTGTTCCTGAAATGTGTCCCACAGGGCGAGCATCACAGCGCCGCGCATATTGGTGACACCTTTTTCGGCATCCTTGATCCAGAAACGCAGCTTGAAATTCAGGCTGCTTTCGCCAAATTCAACCAGGTGACAGACTGGCGCCGGGTCTGCTACAACGCGTTCCGGCGTTTTGGCGGCTTCCTCAGCCAGGTCTTTGACTTCATGGGGGTTGTGTTCATAGGACACGCCGAAGCTGACTTCGATCCGTACCAGCGTATTGCCGTGCGACCAGTTAACGACCTGTTGGGTGATGAAGTCTTCGTTCGGTATCAGAAACGATTTATTGTCGCGGGTGACGATTTCGGTGTAGCGGGCGCCCATATGTTCGACCCAGCCAAAAATGCCGCCCTGCAGTTCCAGAATGTCGCCGGGTTTAATGGATTTATCCATTAACAGCAACATGCCGGAAAACAGGTTGGATATGACTTTCTGCAGGCCGAAGCCGACCCCCAGACCGACCGCGCCGCCAAAGACGGCAAACAAAGACAGGTCGACGCCAGCCGCCGTGATGGCGATTAGCAAGGCCACGCCAATCAGGGTGATGCGGATGATTTTGCCGATCAGAACGCGTGAGGATACTGTCAAGCCTGTGATCCGATTGATCCGGCGCTCCGCCATGCCGGAGAGCAAAATCGCGCCGTAGACCAGAACAAAGACGGCAATCAGACCTTTGATAACGGTCAGGGCCGATAAGCGGAATTCGCCGATATTCATGCCCAGCGTGTCGAGGGCGGCTAATGTCTGGTCGAGAATGCCCAGAATTTCCAAGGCGGCCAAAATCCAGATCGTCAGGGCGATCATGTTGCGGGATAACGGATTTTTGATGAATTGCACGACGATGCGGATGGCGATCCATGCGACCAAAAGGGCCATAATCGCCTGGGCAAAGCTGACGTCCATATTGCCGGCGATGCTGGAGCTAGCGACGGATGTGGCAATCAGCAAAACCAGCAAGGCGACAATTTGCAAGACCAGCTTGGCCAGATTGTTCAGTATGGCTTTGCCGCGCCAATGAAACGGTGTTTTTTCTATGGCGGTATTCAAATAAGGCGTCAGCAGTTTGCGGGCAAAGAAACCGATCGCCAACGACAATAAAATTATGCCGCTTTGTACCATTATGGCCGGGTCGAGCAGGTAATCCTGCAGCCAGTCCAGACCGGTTTTCGTCAGAGCGTTCATGTCAATCGTTTGATTCATGACAATAACGATAACCGATTAACCCGATATAGGGTAGGGGGAAATACGCCCTTAGTTTTTCAAAGCGACCATTGCCTGCCGCGGGAAGTTTTCGGCGAAGAAATTATCGATTGCCGACTCACCACTCAGAACACGCAGGAACAACGGCCCCATCATCATGTCGATGGCGATGGTTGTATCGATATCCTTGTTGAACAGTCCGGTTTTTTTGCCTTCTTCGATTTTCTCGTAGAGGATTTCCACGCGCTCTTTCAAAAACGCTTCGTACAGCAGGTCGAGAATCTCTTCGTTCGACTGGCTTTCAGCGATAATCCCGGCGATGATACGGCCGTTCTGACCGCGAAGCTGACGCAGCAGGCTTTCCAGAAGATGAATAATGGCCGCATCTGGCGTTGCTGTTTTGGGAACGACATTCATGATTCCCGGCTGTTCCAGAAAGGCTTCCATGGCGACGGCGGCCTTGTTCGGCCACCAGCGGTAAATCGTGGTTTTCCCGACCTTGGCTTTTTTGGCGATGGCCTCGATCGACAATTCATCCATGCTCATGTGTGTCAGCAACCGGCGCGTAGCGTCCAGGATTTTCTTGCGGGCTTTCTCGGAGCGGGGACGGCCGGCTTTACCGGTGTTCTCGTCGGTTTCGTTATTGTCTGCAGACACATCCATAGCCATTTCCGCCGTCATGGTGAAAGCTCCTTTTCAAAAAGCGGTTATTTTCATACGATGCGTGTCGTTATAGTGATCCCTGCGGACGAAATCAAGAGGCTTTTCTAAAAAATTTTAATTTTGGTTCCTGATGTGCTAAATAAAGGACGCTTTAGTAAATGTTAAAGGCCTTGTGTTATGATAATAGGCTGGAAGTGCTGAAAAACAGCGAAATTTGGAAAAATTGGCAACTTGGTGTATGACTGTTTTCTGATATAGTTTTGCAAGAGCGAAAAATAGAGAAAAACCAATAACGCGGAACAAGCCGCGAAACGCTCGGTAACAAGAGGTGGCAAACGCTAGCTTATGGAAGTTTGGTTAATTTACGGCGACGATATCGAATCGATGGCTGATCTGGCCTATGAAGTGCGCCGCTTCATGACGGAAGCCCCGAAACTGGGGATTGACCTGAAGGTGTTCAAACCCTCTCAGTTCGATCTTCTGGTGGATGAGGATGATCGCGATTCTATCCTGATTGACGGCAATCCTGTGTCGCTGCCCGATTTCGTGTTCCCCTATATGGATCACAACAACCGCGGTTATTTCCCGCTGGCGATCGTCCGGCAGCTCGAGCGGCTGGGTGTGAACATCTTTAACAATGCCGCGACGATTGAAACGGTGGCGGATAAGCTTCACACGCACCAGATTTTGGCGGAAAGCGCGTTGCCAACCCCGACGACGATGCTGGCGAAATTTCCGGTGGACCTCGATTTGATCGAGCGTACGATTGGTTTCCCGGTGGTGGTAAAAACTCTGCTGGGCTGTAACGGCAGCGGCGTGTTCCTGATTGACAATGCGGATGCGTTCAAGGATCTGATGGACTTGATCGGGGAAACCAATCCGAATATCCAGATTATCTTCCAGAAGTTTATAGCCAACAGTAAAGGGCGGGATTTACGCCTGTTCGTTGTTGATGGCGAAGTTGTCGCTTCTATGGAGCGCCGGGCCAAGGACGGCGGGTTTAAAGCCAATTTCAGTATGGGCGGATCTGTCTTGGAATTTATTCCCGATGAAGAAGCCCGCGCTCTGGCGGTTAAAACGGCGGATGTCCTGAATATTCAGGTGGCCGGGATTGACCTGTTGTTTACCGATGGGGGCTATACGATTTGTGAAGCGAACACGTTCCCCGGTTTTAAAGGACTGGAAAAGGCCTGCGATATCAATATTCCGCAAAAGATTTTCGAAGCGATGCAAAAACGTCTGGAGCAGGCCGATGAAAAGCCGACCACTGTCCGCTTTGAAGATATCAAGCCGCAGGACGCTTTTCTTTCAACGTCGGCGTCACCTCAGACGGGCAAGCTTTTATAAGCCAACCTTTTAAAGAATATTTGTTATCGTCCGGCTACGCTCTGGAAGGTGCGCGGCGCCGGATCGATTTCTTTTATCATCCCGTTTTTGAACTCCAGGACGGCTAATCCCCGTTCAACCAGGCCGTCGGGACGGAACCTGAAAATCCCGTCTATCCCGGCAAAACCGTTAGGATTGGTCAGATCAGTGTGGCTGAATGATGGCCGCCCGTAAGCGGATTGACTGTTGCGGGCCAGCACGGCGGCGAGCGCCGTGGCGTCATAGGCCAGAGATGCCAGCCGGGGCGGCACCAGACCATATGTATCGCTGTAATGCCGTTCAAACTCAGCGCGGGCGCTGGGCGATGGGGCGGCAAACCATCCGTTTTTCAAGGCCGGGTCGGTGGCAAGGGCGTTATCGTCCCACAGACCCGTTCCCAGACGTTTGACGGCGTTCGGTCCCAGGTCGTAATAGCTGAGCATGCCTGCGACGGAGCGCGCCTGTTCCCCGCCGGTTGCTAACAAGATGGCGTCGAAAGGCGGGGTGATCGGGCTTTGGGCCATGTCTTCTGTTTTGGCGGCTTCCCGGGCATCATAGTTGGAGAATGTCCGCACGATGTTTGATATGTCGCTACTGTTTGCGGTATAGCGCGCGATGCTGGCCGGCGGCAGGTTCCGGCGATAGGCCATGGAGTTATAAGCGGCGATCACGGCGTTGCCGTAATTATCGCTCGGGGCCAGAATGCCGATATGGCGGTAGCCGTTTCTATAGGCGTATTCCGCGACGCGCTGGACCTGGGCAAAGGGCAAAAAGCCCATGATATAGGTATTGCCGCCCGCCAGTGTCCAGTCGGTGGAAAAAGCGACGACGTTGATATTATAGCGTCCGGCAACCGGCTTTACGGCCCGGACAGAATCGGCGAATAACGGCCCCAGGATGATCTGGGCGCCAGCATTAATGGCCGAGGCGGCGGCTTCCTGCGCGCCGGACGATGTGCCTTTGGTGTCGCGGGTAATCAGTTCCATGGAGTTGAAGCCGATGTCGAACAGTGCCAGTTGCGCGGCCTGAAGCAAAGCTTCACCCAGATCGGCGTGCTGACCGCTCAGGGGCAGCAACAGCCCGACCTTGACGGGGGCCATAACCGGGGCGCGGTCAACAGGGGGGTAACCGGCGGCGGTCTGCATGGTTGGCGGCAGGCCGCCTTCATTCGGGATTTCATAGCGGGATGACATGGCTTCCTGTTCGGTGCCAACAGGCTGCGGCGGCTGTGAGTGGGCAATCGTTTCCGCGGACAGCGAACTTGGCGCGCTCTGGGCGGTGGTCGTATGGACGTTACGATCCCACGGGTTCTGGTTAGAGACACACGCAGACAGCAGCAGGATCGTCAACAAAGAGAACAGGTGTTTCATTATGGGCCTCATCATCGCTTGCATTGGCACTACAAACCGTTTTATGCAGGAAAGATGACTCATTTACAACAGCAAGACATCGTTTTATCGCCGGGCCTGTATCTGATTGCAACTCCGATCGGCAATTTGCGGGATATGTCGCTGCGGGCGCTTGACACGCTGGCGGCGGCCGATGCCGTTTTGTGCGAGGACAGCCGGATGACCGGCAAGTTGTTGCAGATGTTTGGCCTGAAAAAGAAAATGATGGTCTATAACGATCACAGCGACGAAGCGCAGCGCGGAGGGGTGATTAAAATGCTGGCCGAGGGCCGGGCGCTGGCGCTGGTCAGTGATGCCGGTATGCCGCTGATTTCCGATCCCGGTTATAAACTGGTGCGCGATTGTCTGGATCGGGGGCTTTCTGTGACCTCCGTTCCGGGGGCGAACGCGCCCTTGACGGCGTTGCAGCTTTCGGGATTGCCGACGGACAAGTTTTCATTTCTGGGGTTTATGCCGGCAAAAACAGAAGGCCGCAAAAAAATGCTTACGGCATGGAAAAACGTGCCGGGGACGCTGGTCTTGTTTGAAAGCGGCCCGCGGCTGGCGGCTTCACTGGCTGATATGGCGGCGGTTCTGGGGGATCGTCCGGCGGCGGTGGTGCGTGAGCTGACCAAAATGCATGAAGAGGTCCGGCGGGGCGCTCTTGCGGCACTGGCGGCGGGTTATGAGGCCGAAGATGCGCCGCGCGGGGAAATCGTCGTGGTCATTGGTGAGGCGGCAGCGACAGACTGGGACGATGCGGCGCTGGATGATGAGCTGCGGGCGGCGCTGGCCACCATGCGAATCAAGGATGCGGCGGCGTTTGTCGCCGATAAAACCGGCCTACAAAAGACAAAGCTTTATGACCGGGCATTGGCCCTGCGGGATCGTGATGCCTCGTAAAACGTCCTATCAGACCGGATTGTGGGCCGAGGAGCTGTCGGCCTGGTATCTGCGTTTAAAAGGTTACCGGATTTTAAAGCGGCGCTATAAAACCCCGGTTGGGGAAATCGACCTGATCGCCCGGAAGGGGAACATGATCGTGTTTGTCGAGGTTAAAGACCGCCGGGCGCTGGACGATGCTTTACGGGCAGTTACGCCGCAGATGCGCCAAAGAATTACCCGCGCCGCCCATTATTTTGTATCGCGTCACCCGGCAGCGGATAAAGATTTGCGGTTTGATTTGATTGCCTGTGCGCCGCCTTTTTCGATTCGTCATCTGGACAATGCCTGGCAGGACGATCAATATTACAGATAACGTTTAAATGATTCTCAAAAGGCGGAGAAAATCCTATGGTTTCCAGAAATGTTCTTTCCCTTGTTTGTCTGATGCTGTTGGCGGCGATGGCGTTGCCGGGCTGTTCGCCGATTGGTCTGGCCGCCGGAACCGGTGCGGCGGTCGGTATTGCTTCGGCACAGGAGGGGGGATTGTCGAGCGCGGCTAGCGATATCCGGATCAAGACACAGATCAGCGAGCGCTGGTTTCAATATGATGTCGATACATTCAGAAAATTACACCTGACGGTCGATCAGGGCCGGGTTTTGATTACCGGGATGGTTGAAAATCCGGATAACCGTGTTGAGGCCGTTCGATTGGCGTGGCAGGTCAAAGGTGTCCAGCAGGTGATTAACGAGGTTCGCGTGGCCCAAGGAGAAGGCTTGCCGGGCTATGTGCGGGACCAGTGGATTACCACGCGGCTGCGGACGGCGTTGACTCTGGACCGCGAAGTGCAGTCGATTAACTATTCCATCGATACGGTGGACGGCGTTGTATACCTGATGGGTGCGGCGCAGAATCAAGCTGAACTCAACCGCGTGATTGAAATTGCCCGGACGCTTTCTAACGTCAAACAGGTTATCAGCTACGTCAAGATGATCGGTGAAGAACCTGTGGCGGCTGTGGAGGAAAACCTAGCTCAATGATAAGCGCGTCTTTGCCGGAGGATTGCCGCAAGGCTTTGAGCGCTTTCGGGCATGAAGAAACCCCGGCGCTTAGCCCGGCGGAGATCGCAATCTGGGCGGCTTTACCCGATCACCCGGGGCTTTCACCGGGGCGGTATTTTCACCATTTATCTGAGCTGGCCGCGGCGCTGGCCGCGGCGTATGAAGCGCTGCAGGCTGCCGGGCATGATGACGAGCCAGAAACACAGCGTTTGGCACTGAAGAGTGCGTTCATCGACGATCATGGCTATGACGTGGATGCCGCAATGCCCGGCGATTTGCAAAATTATGATCTGGTCCGGGTGATTGATCGCCGGCGGGGCAGCAGCGGAGCGCTGGCGCTTTTGTCTGCGCATGCCGCGCGGGCTCTGGGCTGGGACATGTCTGTGCTGGATATGGCGGGGGCTTTTGTTTTACGGCTGGGGCAGGGGCTTTTGTTTGCTCCCGGTGATGGCTGTAAAATCCTGCAGGCGCCTGATTTGCGGAGGCTGGTCAAGGACAGGCACGGACCGGCAGCGGAATTGTCGGCGACGTATTACAAGCCTTTATCGCCGCATGAATTGCTGGTGAGTTTTTTTAATACGCTTAAATTTCGTCAGATCGAAGAAGAGGATTATGAAGCGGCGCTGCAGACGGTCAGCCGGATGAAGCTGATGGCACCGGATGAGTACCGTTTGTGGCTTGATGAAGGTGTTTTGGCTATGCGCACCGGTCAGCCCCGGTTGGCGCAGCGGGCGTTGGAAGCCTATATCGAGCAGGCACCGGACCCCCGCGACCAGCATGATGCGAGGCTTTTGCTGCAACAAGTGGCCCTGATGCCCGATGCCTGATTTTTTCCATGTGGAAACATCGAAGATTGGGACTGGACTTGGACAGATTCGGGCTATATTGCTGTAGAAGAATCATGCTTACACAGAGGAACCTTAAGGAGTAAAGCACATGTTCTTTCGTATGTTTTTGATGACAGCAGTTGTTTTGGGCGTTAGTGCCTGTTCTTCGACCAAGGATCAAGCCGGCAGCGGCGAAATCATGGTTGATGACCGGGAGGACATTACCGCAGGTCCTCTGGACGGGACCGAAGTTTATGGCTATGAAGAGCAAAGTCTGGGCGGTCCGGCTCCCGGCACGCAACAGGATCTGGTCGTAAATATTGGCGACCGGGTGTTCTTCGGCTATGACCGTTACGATCTGAGCGCCGAAGGCCAGAACGTTCTGCAAATGCAGGCACAGTGGTTGCAGCGCTATCCCAGCGTAACCGTTACGGTTAAAGGTCACGCCGATGAGCGCGGGACCCGTGAATACAACCTGGCTCTTGGCGAACGCCGGGCCAATTCCGTTAAAAACTTCCTGGTTGCTTTAGGTGTCGATCCGCGTCGGATCAACGTCATCAGCTTCGGGAAGGAACAGCCGGCTGTGCTGGGTTCCAACGAAGCGGCCTGGGCGCAAAACCGCCGGGCAGTAACGGAAGTTGACTAAGTCTATTGTGTATGGCGGAGGGGTGATTATGAGCATTTTTATGACGCCCGTGCGCCGTACACTTTTTACGTTTGGTTTTTTGATGATGGCGGCTGTTCCCGCGTTCGCACAGGACACGGACAGCCGCCTGAATCGTTTGGAAAACGAAATCCAGACATTGAGCCGCGCTGTTTTTAAAGGGGAGCGTCCGCCGCCATCGGCTATACCTTCCTATGATGGCGGAGGATCGGCGGCACAGCAGGCTGCTACCGAGGTTCGCCTGTCCCAGATGGAACGTGAGCTGGCTGCTCTGACCGGTCGTTTGGAAGAGCAGGACTATCAAATTCGTCAATTGCAGGAAAAGCTGGACGACGCTCTGGCGCAAATGGCCCGTGCTTCCGCACCGGCTTTGACTGGCGGAAATGCCGGTGTTGTTCCTGTTCATCCGATGGGTTCCGGGGTGGTTGCCGCTCCTCCTTCTTATACTCCGCCGCAGACGCTGGGGACGTTGACGCAGCCCGTGGAGAGCGGCGCGGTGACAACTGCGGCACCGGCCAATGATCCTGACGGGATGTACGGGCAGGCTTTTGCGCTGATACAAAAAAATGATTATGCCGGGGCCGAGCAGGCGTTTCAGGCCTTCCTTGACCGTTATCCCGATCATAATCTGGCCGGGAATGCGCAATACTGGCTGGGGGAAACCTTTTATGTCCGCGGGCAGTATGACAAGGCTGCGCGGGTTTTTGCCGAAGGATACCAGAAATACCCCAAGGGCCAGAAAGGGCCGGATAATTTGCTGAAGCTTGGTTTGACACTGGCAGCGCAGGGCAAAAAAGATGATGCGTGCCTGACGTTTGGCCAGCTTTTGAAGCAATATCCCACCGGGGCCAATCCCATTCTTGAGCGGACAAAACGCGAAAAAGACAAGCTAAGCTGCCCTTAAACTTAAGGCTTCTATCATGACCAAAGGCGAACCGATCAGTCCTGACGTGCTGGATGGATTTATGCGTTCTTACGAAGGCAATTCTGTGGCGATTGCCCTGTCCGGCGGGCCGGACAGCATGGCGCTGTGCTGGCTGCTTTCGCAGTGGGCGGCCCGGAACGGCGGGCCGGATATTCACGCTTTGACGGTCGATCACGGTTTGCGGCCTGATGCGCATGAGGAAGCGGCAAAGGTGGCTGGCTGGGTTGGCGGCTGGCCGCATGTAACGCACACCATCATGAATCGCGATATGACGGGAATGGGCAAAACCCGGATTATGGAGGAAGCCCGCCATGACCGTTATGCTTTGCTGGCGTCTTACTGTCACACGCACCGGATTGGCGCGCTGTTTGTGGCGCACCATCGGGACGATCAGGCGGAAACCTTTTTATTCCGGCTGGCCAAGGGAAGCGGTCTGGATGGTTTGTCGGCCATGCGTCCGCTTCAACCTTATAACGAGGAAATAAAAATTGTGCGCCCGCTTTTGGGGTATCCCAAGGATGATCTTCTGGCGACCTGCGCGGCGCATGATGTGCCGTTTGTCAGGGACCCCAGCAATGACGACACGATGTTTGCCCGTGTGCGGCTTCGGAAGTCGGCGGCGATTTTGGCGGAAGAGGGGTTGAGTTCTAAACGTCTTTCAGTAACGGCGGCCCGGTTGGCGCGGGCGCGGGAGGCCCTTGATTTCTATGCGGCAGAGGTCATGAGGGAGGGGGTGGTGGATACAAATTCGGATCGTATCGAATTTAATTATGGCATGCTTTTGGAGGCGCCCGAGGAGATGCGGCTGCGGGTTTTGCAGATGGCGATGGAGCTGATGTATATGGCCGATCGCGGCGGTTATGGTCCCCGTATGGAAAAGCTGGAAGGGTTGGTTCAGCGTTTGTTTGCAGAGACTCCTTTCAAGCGTGAAACTCTGGCCGGTTTTATGTTTTCCCGCGACGATACCCGGAAACGGCTGATTCTTGAAAAAGAACATTCGCCGGAAGAAACCGCATAAAATTCCCTTGTTTGCTTGGACAAACGCCCTATCTTCCCTTACACTGTAAAGAGATATATTTCCGGCTTGTGGTTAGAGATAAAGGGAACACACGTGAATAATTTTGGACGGAATCTGGTTTTTTGGCTGGCGATCGCTTTGGTGCTGGCCTTTTTGTTTGGTATTTTTCAGGATGCGCAGATGCGTCAGGAACCCGGAGTTGAAGCTCTGGCTTATACCGATTTCATGGCGGAGGCTTCGGCGGGGCACATTTCGGATGTCACGGTAAAAGGCCAGGAAATCAAGGGGCATTTTACCGGCGATGGCCGTGTGTTTACTACGCTGGTTCCCGAAAATGAAAATGTTGTTGATCGCCTGACTCAAACGGGCGTGCGGATTACTGCAGAAAAAGATGAAACAGAGCAAATCAGTCTGTTTAGCGTTTTGTTGTCCTGGTTCCCGATGTTGCTGCTGATCGGTGTGTGGATTTTCTTTATGCGCCAGATGCAGGGCAAAGGCGGCGGTGGGGCTATGGGCTTTGGCAAAAGCCGCGCGCGTCTGCTTAATGAACAACATGGCCGGGTGACGTTTGATGATGTGGCCGGGATTGATGAGGCCAAACAAGAGCTGGAGGAAGTTGTTGAATTCCTGAAGGATCCTCAAAAATTCCAGCGTCTGGGCGGTAAAATTCCGAAAGGCGCGCTTCTGGTCGGTCCGCCGGGGACCGGTAAAACGCTGGTGGCTCGCGCTGTGGCGGGTGAGGCCGAAGTGCCGTTCTTTACCATTTCGGGGTCCGATTTCGTTGAAATGTTCGTCGGGGTCGGTGCCAGCCGGGTGCGCGATATGTTCGAACAAGCCAAGAAAAATGCGCCCTGTATTATCTTTATTGATGAGATCGACGCCGTTGGCCGTCATCGGGGCGCCGGTCTTGGCGGGGGTAATGATGAGCGCGAACAAACCCTTAACCAGTTGCTGGTGGAAATGGACGGGTTCGAGGCGAACGAAGGTGTGATCCTGATCGCCGCGACCAACCGTCCTGATGTTCTGGATCCGGCTTTGCTGCGTCCGGGCCGGTTTGACCGGCAGGTTGTCGTGCCTTTGCCCGATATCAAGGGCCGGGAAAAAATTCTGCAGGTTCACATGAAAAAAGTGCCTTTGGCGGCTTCGGCGAATGCCCATACGCTAGCCCGTGGGACGCCCGGTTTTTCCGGGGCTGACCTGGCTAACCTTGTGAATGAAGCGGCGCTTTTGGCGGCGCGGCGCGGCAAGCGCGTTGTCGGTATGGATGAATTCGAAGGTGCCAAAGACAAGATCATGATGGGCGCCGAGCGCAAATCCATGGTGATGACCGATGAAGAGAAAAAACTGACGGCTTATCATGAGGGGGGGCACGCGATTGTTGCCCTGCATGAGCCGGAATCCGATCCGATCCACAAGGCGACGATCATTCCGCGGGGCCGGGCACTGGGGCTGGTGATGCGCTTGCCGGAAGGTGACCGGATTTCCATGTCGATGGCCAAGCTGAAGGCTGATCTGGCTGTGGCAATGGGCGGACGGATTGCTGAAGAAATGATTTTCGGCAAGGAAAAAGTGACGACGGGAGCGTCCAGCGATATCAAGCAGGCCACCGATATCGCCCGGCGCATGGTGACCGAATGGGGGATGTCCGACAAGCTGGGGCCGCTTCATTACGGGGCGGATCAGGAAGAAGTTTTCCTGGGGCATTCCGTGGCGCACTCCAAGAACATGTCTGATGAAACGGCGTCGACGGTTGATTCTGAAGTGCGCCGGATTGTTGAAGATGCTTATGCCCGGGCCACTCAAATCCTGTCGGATAACATTGAAGAACTGCACAAGCTGGCCAAGGCTTTGCTGGAATATGAGATGCTGTCCGGGGACGAGATCAAGGATTTGCTGGCCGGCAAGCCGATTATCCGCGATGAACCGGAAGAGCCGACCGGCGGCACGCCCAAGGCCTCGGTTCCGACCGTTGGCGGCGATGAACCATCCGGCGGCGAGTTGCCGCAAGGGGCTTAGGCCGTTAGCCGGCCATAGGCAATATCCCATGTGATTGGGCCGTCCGGGTGGCGACGGTCGAATTCACGGCAGGCTTTTAATATGTCTTTGTGAGAGAGCGGCTTGTGGCCGGGACGGGCACTGTGAGTGCCGGTGTCCGCTAGGCTTCTCAGGAAGGCGCGGGCCGATCCGTATGGTATTTTGATTTTATCCCGCTGATAAATACCCGGCAAGTTGTCCTGTACATCTATCATGCCATTTTGCAGGTCGAGGCTTTCCAGTGTTTCCCGCCATTCTGGCCAGTAATCCGACCCCAGCGTTGCGTAAAAAAGCTCTCCGCCCGTGGTCAGGAATTTTCGTAGTCGTTCCAGCCCTGCGGCAGTGTTTTCGAACCACTGGACTGTCATGCTGGTGGCGATCAGGTTAAAGACCGGCTGTAAAGAGTAGGCTTTTTCCGGATATTCACCGTTGACCAGCGCAAAGGCCGTATGGGGGACGGCGGCATGTTTTGCGCGGTTGGCTTTTAGTTTTTCAGGCGATAGATCGGAAATTACCAGTGTTCCAAAATCACCATAGGTTCTTAAAATTTCTGTTGTCAGAAGCCCTGTGCCGGCCCCGATTTCAAGGATATTCGGGCGCTGTTTCTCTTTGAATTTTTTTGCCAGCCTTTGGGCGACGATACGCTGCAGATGTCCTGCCTTTTCGTAGGTCGTGGCTGCGTCCCCGAAGGTTTCGGCAATTCGGTTCTGGCGGGGGGTGGGCGGTGCGTTTGTCATGGTGCGTGATCTATAGCAGGGGAAAACAAGGTAATCAATATTTTTCATAAAAAATTGACGGCGTGGGGCGAATATATTACAGTCCTGCCATTATGCGCAAAAGACGATCCAGAAATACGCAGAATTTTGAATCGATGTTGCTCTGTCATGAGATCTATCTGGACCCGCTTATGAAGGATGGGGTGCAGCTGGATGCTTATGATTATAAGGTGCAGGAGGCTCTTTATAAAAACCGCGCTCTTCTTAAAAACAGGATTTTATGCTCGGCTCTTCTGGCCAAGGTGCAATTACCAATGGCTGATTTGTCGGGATCTGATATCGCCTATGCTGATTTCAGGCGCGCCGATTTATCGTATGCCGATGTAAGGGCCAGAAATTATACGCGGACAAATTTTCGCGGAGCGGATTTATCCCATGCCCGGCTATGTGTCCGGCCTTCCTTGTTTAAGGCTGTTTTTGATACAGAAACCTATTTTCGCAAGACCTCGCTTTACAACAGGGACGGTATGCTGCTGGCGGCGGAAGTGGCGTGGACCAAAGAAAACGGGTTGGTGCTCCGGCCTTTATCAAAATGGCAGGAGATGAAATTCAGGTTTACCGCTTTGTCTCAAAACGTACCCTTGTTACCGTTTGCCAGCGCGGAAATCCTTTTTAACCAGATAAAGGACCGCGCTCGTTTCGAAGATGCGCGGCAGGAATGGATACATGAAAAGGACAGCAGGGGTATAGGAGGACAGGCAACAGCCGGGATGACGGCAAAGGTTCACTGCTTGCGACCGCCATCATGCTAAAAACCTTTGCCTATTCCTGTCTTCACGGGTAAAACCATTTCTATGACACGTAAATATTTCGGAACGGACGGCATTCGCGGCAAAGCCAACACTTACCCCATGACGGCAGACATGGCGCTGAAGGCGGCTATGGCGACGGCGCTTGTTTTAAAACAGGAAGGCCGGGCGGGCGATCATAAAAACCGGGCGGTGATCGGTAAAGATCCCCGTTTGTCGGGTTATATGCTGGAACAGGCCATGACGGCCGGTTTCCTGGCGATGGGGATGGATGTATTTTTGACCGGGCCGTTGCCGACGCCGGCGATTGCCCGTCTGACACGGACGCTGCGGGCTGATGTCGGGGTGATGATTTCCGCCTCCCATAACAATTATCAGGATAACGGGATCAAGCTTTTCGCGGCTGACGGCTATAAGTTGCCGGACGAAATGGAGCTGGAGATCGAGCGCTGGATGGACCGGGATATGAATGCCGAACTTCCGGGGCCGGCGGCCCTGGGTAAAGCGACCCGGATTGACGATGCGCAGGGGCGTTATGTTGAATTTGTGAAACGGTCTTTTCCGCGGGAATTTACGCTGGAAGGCATGAAAATCGTAATCGACTGCGCGAACGGCGCGGCATACAAAGTGGCGCCGCAAGTGCTATGGGAACTGGA
The DNA here is from genome assembly GCA_020638175.1 of Rhodospirillales bacterium. Lineage (NCBI taxonomy): Bacteria > Pseudomonadati > Pseudomonadota > Alphaproteobacteria > Rhodospirillales > Rhodospirillales bacterium. The sequence continues at coordinate 1,982,779 of JACKJA010000002.1, read as the reverse complement.
AGCGGAAATTATCCCGATCGGGGTGTCGCCGAACGGACGCAATATTAATGCCGGTTGCGGGGCGACCGATACGGCGCTGCTTCAGCAAAAAGTGGTCGAAGAGGGCGCTGATATCGGGATTGCGCTGGATGGTGATGCGGATCGCCTGATCGTCATTGATGAGAAAGGCAACCGTGTTGACGGTGACCAGATCATGGCGTTGCTGGCTGTGACCAAAAAAGAGCAAGGGTTTTTGCAGGGCGGCGCGATTGTTTCGACGGTAATGTCCAATCTTGGGCTGGAACGGTTTTTGAAGACGCAAGACCTCGATTTGATCCGCACGCCGGTTGGGGACCGCTATGTTGTGGAAACCATGCGGGAAAAAGGCTGTAATATTGGCGGAGAACAGTCCGGCCATATGATCCTGTCCGATTTTTCAACGACCGGTGATGGTTTGCTGGCCGCGTTGCAGGTTTTGGCCGTGGTTAAGGAAAAAGGGTGTCCGGCTAGCACGGTTTTGCACCTGTTTGACCCTTTACCGCAAATTTTGAATAATGTCCGGTTCGAAGCCGGCGCGCCGCTGGAAAGCGAGATCGTGAAAGCGGCGATCAGGCGGGCGGAAGAAACGCTGGCCGGCGATGGCCGTGTGCTGGTGCGAGCTTCGGGAACGGAGCCGTTAATCCGCGTTATGGCCGAGGGAGATGATCTGGCCCGTGTGGAGACGATCGTAAATGATTTGTGTTCGGTGATTGAAACCGCGGCCAAATCGGCTTAGTCTAGTATCTCTGATTGTAAGCCGTTTGGGAAAAACGGTTCTTTGTTTCCGGGAGAGAGACATTCATGACAAAGCAAATTCTATGTATCGGCCAATCGGATAGCTGCGCCGTTGCCGGCGTTCAGGCGGATCTGAAAACTATTCATGCGCTGGGCGGCTATGCCGCAACCGTATTGACGGCCGTGTCGGCCAAAAACACGCAAGGGTATCGCGATACGATGGTGTTGCCTGAGGATATTGTGTCCCGGCAAGTCGAAGCTGTTCTGGATGATCTTGATATTTCCGTGATTAAAACCGGGATGATGGCCAGCACCGGCATGATTAATCTGGTGGCGCCCTATATTGAAAAAGCCCGTACCGCCGGGGTTAAAATTGTCATTGATCCTGTGATGAATACGCGCTTTGACCGCGTGATCTTGAACAAGGAAGCCAAGGATGCCTTGAAACGCGTGATGCTGATTCATGCGGATGTCCTGATCCCCAATGTGAAAGAAGCTGAAGAGCTGACGGGGATGAGTATCCGCGATATTGACGATATGAAGCATGCCGCCGAGATGTTGACGACGCTGGGGCCGAAGGCGGTTATCTTGCGCGGCGGGGATATGATTTCGGGCGATCAGGTGATTGTTGATGTTCTGGTTGACGATGACGGGGCCGAAGTTTGCCAGTCCGATCGTAGCGCGACATCCGAAAAAGACGGTGTGGGGGCGACGTTAAGTTCCGCCATTGCCATATCGTTGGCGCAGGGAATGACCTTATCGGAATCTTATGTACGGGCGCGGACGTTTGTGAACAAGGGTATGGCTAAGGCTGAGCCCATCGGTAAAGGGTTTGGTCCGTTAAATCATTGTGTAGACGACCAATAATAATCGTTTTCTGCTCTTGATCTGGCCGGTTTTTTCGGGCAAGCCTGTCGGGTTTGAATGCGCGGGTGTGTCTTGAACGTTTTTTACAGGGGATGAAAATGGGTAACGTTGCTGTTATTGGCTCCCAGTGGGGAGATGAAGGCAAAGGAAAGATTGTTGACTGGCTGTCGAGCCGTGCCGATGTCGTGGTGCGTTTCCAAGGCGGGCATAATGCCGGCCATACGCTGGTGATCGACGGGGTGGAATACAAGCTTCATTTATTGCCTTCGGGCATCGTGCGCCCCGGAAAGATATCCGTAATCGGTAACGGCGTGGTGGTTGATCCGTGGGCGCTGCTTGACGAAATTGAAACCGTGAAGGCCAAGGGCGTTGCTATCGGTCCTGAAAATTTGCGGATTGCTGAAAATGTTAATTTGATCCTGCCGGTGCATCAGGAAATGGACGGGGCGCTAGAGGCTGCACGTGGCAAGGGGCAACTGGGGACGACCCGCCGCGGGATTGGCCCGGCTTACGAAGACAAAGTGGCGCGGCGCGGCATTCGTCTGTGCGACCTTTATCATCCTGACTTTTTACAGGAAAAAATCGAAAGCCTGATGATCCATCACAATGCGCTGTTGAAGGGGCTGGGGGCAGAGCCGGTCGATCCGGTGGAAACCTATGACCGCTTGATGGCTGTGTCTGAAAAAATTCTGCCTTATGCCGACCCGGTTTGGCGGACTCTCGACAAAGCTCGCTACGAGCGCAAGAAAATCCTGTTTGAGGGGGCGCAAGGCGTGATGCTGGATGTCGATCATGGTACCTATCCGTTCGTCACGTCGTCGAACATCGTAGCGGCGCAGGCGGCGACCGGCTCCGGCATGGGGGTTAAGGCGATCAATTATGTTCTGGGGATTACCAAAGCCTATACCACGCGCGTGGGCACCGGCCCTTTTCCGACGGAGCTGCATGATGAGGTAGGGGAACGGCTGGGCCAGCGCGGTCATGAATTTGGCACGACAACAGGCCGTAAACGCCGCTGTGGCTGGTTTGATGCTGTATTGGTGCGGCAGGCTGTCAAAGTCGGCGGTATTGACGGGATCGCCCTGACCAAGCTGGATGTGCTTGACGGGATGGATGAAATCAAGATTTGCGTCGGCTATGAGCTCGATGGCAAGCGGGTCGATTATTATCCGGCTTCCCAGATACAGCAGGCGGCTGTGACGCCGATCTATGAAACGGTGAAGGGGTGGAGCGAGACGACCTATGGCGCCCGCTCGTGGAACGATTTGCCGGCGGAAGCCGTTAAATATGTCCGCCATATCGAGGAGTTGATTGGTGCACCTGTGACGCTTTTATCCACTAGCCCGGAACGGGACGATACGATTTTGGTGCAGGATCCGTTTTTTGCCGGTTAAGTGCCGCAACAGATCATCTTAGACAGTTTCCCTTTGTGCCGGTTCAGGTTAGAATAACCTGTAAGCGTGTCTCTATGCCGAGAAGAATTCTGGAGAAAAAACGATAATGGTTGCTGAGGGGGGCCGGGACAGGTCCGATAACACAGAGGCGGAAAAAGAAAACGGATCGGATGCCGGGACAGATAAGCCGGCCTCTGACAAGAAACCGGATAAACTATCCGGGAAGCTGTCGTCTTTGTCTGTGACGGTGCTTAATAATGAAATCGAAATACAACCCTCTAACCCTTTGCCTTATCTGGATCAGGGGCCGGTAAAAGCTTATGTGGCTCGTGGTAAAGGGGGGAAAGACGGTAATTATTTCGCCCTTGTTTGTGAAAAACACCTGGTTCCGCGGGTTCGTATGGGGGTTGTTTTCGCCAATGTTCTTAATCCATCTCTGGTAAGGTTGGTGGCATCGGGCGTGGCTTATTGGCCGCCGGCCGGAGCAGAACGCTATATGTTTGTTTACTCCCGTGATATCGGGATGCCGCTTATGAAGTCGCTCAAGGAAGATGGGCTGGGCTGGAAACAGGATCAGGTCATGAGCGCCGTTATCAAGCCGATGATCGACGTGCTGCTGGATCTTCGTAACAAGGATATAACCCACGGCAATATTCGCCCCACCAATATGTTTGACGGCGGCACACAAAAGGTTGAGCGAATTATTCTGGGGGAGTGTCTGGCAACGCCGCCATCCTATGCCCAGCCTGTTGTTATGGAGACTGTGCACCGGGCGCTGGCCGATCCGTTGGGCCGCGGTATCGGAACGTTGCAGGACGATTTATATTCATTTGGTGTTTCTCTGGCCATGATCTTGCGCTCGCGTGATCCTCTGAAGGGGCTGAGTGACGAAGATATTATCCGCAGCAAAATCGAAAAAGGCAGTTATCTGGCGATTGTCGGGAAGGAAAGATTTCCGGCGGCTTTGCTCGAATTACTCAGAGGGCTTTTATACGACAATCACAGCCAGCGATGGACACTGGACGATGTTTTGACATGGCAGGATGGTCAGCGGCTCAGTCCCAAACAAAGTTCGAGAATGTCGAAGGCTTCCCGGCCGCTTGTGTTTGAGGGCGAGCACTATTTCTGGCCATCTTTGCTTGCTCACGATATGAACAAGAATCCTTCGGCGGCTGTTGAATTGATAAACTCTCAGGCCTTGGAGCAGTGGGTCGATCGTTCGCTGGAAAGCAGCATGACAAAAAACCGGCTGGAAGATGCTATAGAGAGTGCCGGGGCGTCGGGGCAGGATGCCGGGTATACCGACCGGCTTATAAGCCGCGTGTCGATTGCTTTGGATCCGGAGGCACCCATCCGTTTCAAGGGGCTGAATGTCCATCCCTACGGTATTCCCCCTGCTATGATGGGGGCGTATTGCCAGAGCCGCGATGTGCAGCCTTATATCGAGGTGATTAATCAGAAAATGGTGGCGTACTGGTTGGCGGCACAGCCTGATTTTTACAGCGAGTCTGTTACGCTGGCTAAAAAATACGATAATTGCCGGATGTTTTTGAACCAGAACAGCATAGCCTATGGCATGGAGCGCTGTTTGTATTTCCTGAATTCCGATGCGCCGTGTTTAAGTGAAAAGCTGGCCCATTATTATATTCGCAATGTCGAAGATTTAATGAATGCTTTCGAAGATATGTCTGGAAAACCCGACCGGCCATACCTGTTTATAGACCGCCATATTGCGGCCTTTTTATCAGTAAAGGAGCGAAAAGTTATCGATCCGTTCCTGATTGAGCTAAACAGCAGTAATGAAAACCTGAGGATTTTGGGAAATATTCTGTGTTTGGCATCTATCCAAAAACGCGAACGTCTTGGCGCTTTTCCAGGGATAGGGGGATGGGTTTTGGATTTGATGCCGGCTTTGCTTGAGCGTTATCATGATCGCCATTTGCGAGATTATATTCAGAAGAAAATCGAAAAACTGGCCAAGGCCGGTGATATTGTAAAGATTGCCGGTATTCTTGATAATGAAGAGGCCAAGACAGGAGATTTTTCAAGTTTCAGGCAAGCAATGCGGGAATATGACGATCTCAGGAAAGAAACGGCTAAAATCAATCATAAGCTAAAGCGCCCTGAATCTTTCGGGAAAAAGACAGGACAGGAACTTGCCGCTGTTTTCTCAGCCTTTCTGGCCGGGATTGTTATTTTAACATTTGCGTTTATCGCTTTCTTCAAAGACGGAACGTTCTGATATGGCCGTGAAACAAAAAAAAGCAGCATCAAAAGTGGCTGGTAAAAAACGAGACTGGCGCACCGGTTTGTTTGTTACGCTGGGACTGATAGCGGCGATTGTGATGTTGCCGACGACGGTGTTGCTCATGGTCGGTATGTTGCCTACGCTGGTGGCGGCTTTGTTTGGAAAATACGGGCGCGGGTCTATAGCCTTGACGGTCGGGGCTATGAATCTGGCGGGGTGCAGCCCCTTCCTGTTTCATCTGGGGCTGCACGGTCACAGTATGCAGCTGGCTTTTGAACTGATTTTAGACCCTCTTAATATTGTCGTTATCTATGGGGCGGCAGCTTTGGGGTATCTGATTAACTGGTCTTTATCGGGGATTGTCTCGACGGTGATTGTACAGCGGTCTTATGCCCGGCTGGAGGATATTAAAAAGCATCAGGAGGCTCTGGTAAAGCGCTGGGGCGAAGAGGTTACCGGTGAGTTGCCTCTTGATGAAGATGGTTTTCCTTTGTCGACAAAAAAGGAGAGTGTTGAGTCTGACGATGAAGAAGAACAGGAATAACTTGTTCTTAATTTTCCTCGAATTGTAGCGATAATATACGGATTGTTAGCGCTTTAGAGATAAACTTTCTTATGGGGAAATCCTGTGCGGGCCTGCTCGCCTTTCGTTGCAAGCAATATAAACGAAACGGGATTTGTATATTAAAGGCCCTGAATTTTAAAGGGGCGGGGGTAGCGGTAACGGACCATGTTTATAGATTTATGCAGCTTCTGGCGCGACCGTAAAGGTACGACGGCGATTGAGTTCAGTCTTCTGGCTATTCCCTTTGTGACATTTGTGATCGGTATAATTGAGCTGGCCCTGATGGGGGCATCGGCGTCCCTTTTGCAAGGGGCGATGAGCGATGCGGCTCGTTTGGTTCGAACCGGACAAGTGCAACAGACATCCGGTGATCCGCAGCAAATGTTTGCCGATGCTTTATGTGCTAAAGCGTCGGTTCTTTTGAATTGCAGTAATATACAATATAGCGTCGAGCGTCTGGATGCTTTTTCTGATGCCAATCCGGCGCCGGATGTTGATGAAGACGGTAATCTGGTGAACACGCAGTTTGATCCGGGGGCGTCGCGCGATGTGGTTTTAATTCGTGTGGCTTACGGTTACAGATTCATGACGCCCTTGATCGGGAACGTGTTTTCCAATTACGCGAATAATACACGGTTGCTGGTATCTTCGATGGTTCTTGAGACGGAACCCTATTATTTTGGAGATTAATAATAATGTTTGTGACGCCTTTTCAATTAATGGCAAAGCTCAAAAGCTGGGTACGCGATGACAGTGGTGTGGCGGCGATGGAATTTACTCTGGTTTTCCCGTTGTTAATGTTGCTTTTGATCGGTGTTTTTGACTTGGGGAACGGTATCCTTGCAAACCAGAAAACGATTATGGCCTCCCAGACTATTGCCGATTTGGTGGCCCGTAATACCGTTGTTAATTCTGATATGCTGGACGAGGCGGTGCGAGCCGGTGAATTAGCGTTGTATCCGTTTCCGATAACCGATCTTGGCATTGATATTATCAGTGTCGAGTTTGATGAGAATGATGATCCTCAGGTTGTTTGGCGCGAAACCCGCAATATGACCGGGGCTAGCGATGCCATGAATAGGGCTGTTGGATTGGGGACAGAGGGCGACGGGGCCGTCATTGTTATCGTTCGATACAATTTTGATCCGACGTTCAGTTTGTTTTCAATCGATAGTATCGGGATGGAAGAAGTATCATTTTCCCGCGGGCGGCGCTCCGCGGTTGTGCAGCTGGAAAATTAACGGGGTGGAAAAGAAGGTGCAATCATGTCTATTAGCGATCAATTAAAAAGAAAGAAAACAGCTTTAGAATTCTTTTCCCGTTTTGTACGCGATATGGGCGGGACGATTGCGATTGCCTTCGCCGTTATGTTGCCTGTGATTGTCGGGGCGGCGGGGATGTCTCTGGATCTGGCGCAGGCTCACCTTGTCGGGCAGCGGCTTGGGGGGGCGCTGGATGCCGCGGCTTTGGCGGCGACAGCGTCGGAAACCGACCCAGTTGCGATTGAGGCCAGAGTTCAGGAATTCTTCAATGCCAACTATCCGGAAGACCGAATAGGATCAACATATAATTTGGATGTTACGATTGATGGTGATGATGTGATTGTGTCGGCCTACGCCGATTACGATACGTCCTTTATCCGTATTTTGGGGATAGACAATGTTACCATCTATAAAGAAACAACAGTCCGGAAAGAAACCAAAGGGCTTGAGGTTGTTCTGGTGCTCGATAACACCGGCTCTATGAGTTCCAATAACAATATTTCAGCTTTGCGGACAGCGTCGACGAACTTTATCGGGATTTTATTCGACTCCGTTGAGGTGGCCGAAGATGTGAAAATCGGTTTGGTTCCGTATTCCAGTAGCGTGCGTATCGGGCGTTACGGTCTGGGGATGAACCCGGATGGCACTCAATACGGGGACGGTTCGAGCTTTGTGACGTTGCCGGCAGATATGAGCTATACGACCGACAAAACCAGCAGCAACTGGTATGGCTGTGTTGTCGAGCATAAAGACACTGGCTATAACAGTGCCGCAACCTATGTTTCGAATTCACGTGGCCAGCTCTGGAAAGATGGCAGTAGCTGGGACGGGCATGGCTGGGATCCTGGCAGCGGCAGTAACGACCCTTATGACGATGATGTTCTCGATAATTATAGTGGCCCGTGGGATGTGTATTCTTATGGTCGGGTTATTTCCAATGGTCAGAAGTGCAGTTCCTATTCGGGGTACAGCAACACCCGGTGCAGTGATTGTACGGGATCTTACGGGAGATGTAATTCATCATACTGCTTCTGCTGGAAATCGGACTACAGCGGTGGCACAAACTATAACTGTCCTTATGCCTACATTCAGCCCTTAACCAGCGATGAGCAAGCTTTGTATGATGTTGTTAATGATATGCAGGCCCATGGTTATACCTACGGGAATATCGGGATGACCTGGGGCTATCGTTTGTTGTCGCCGGAGGTGCCGTTTACCGAGGGCGATGACTGGGATAGTGAACGCTGGCAGAAGGTTATTGTGATGATGACCGATGGTGATAATACGATGGAAAGTACTTACTCCACCTATTGGGATACCAGAAAGCACGATATCACTGTTCCTGATATGAATGATCGTTTTGCGGAAACCTGTGAAGCTTTGAAAGATCTGGGGGTTACGATCTATACGATTACGTTTACCTCGAATATTGATGAAGGTACCAAGGATTATTACCGGAACTGTGCGTCGTCTTCATCCCAGTACTATGATGCACCGGCGCAGGAGGATTTGATCCAGGTGTTTGAGACAATCAGCCGTGAGCTGGCAAACCTCCATATCAAGAGCTAAAGAATATTCTCTTTAATCAGGGTGGGATATATAAAAGAATAAGGTGGGCTTTTGTCAGAAAAAGAGCCCGCCTTATTTTTGCCATATTTGTATTTATTTGATTATCAAAGTAAATGTACTTCATTACTTATAATCAATATTTCAAAAACAAAGTAAATATATAAGCATAAAATTTTATATAAATATAATTTATAGTATAAAAAACATCTCTTCTTAAAAATATTACGGAAAATTAAAAATTTTTAACCACTTGTTAAAAAAATAGGGTATATTCTATAGATATAACGGTTGTGGATTTCTCTTTTGGGGAGAGGGATCCTTCAAAAAAACAAACCTTATAACTTGCTGAAAACCAAACGAAGGAGATACTTCATGAAAACTTTTATTGCAAAAATTCAAGCTTATGTACAATCCGAAGACGGTGCGACCGCTATTGAATACGGTCTGATTGCTGCCGGTATTTCTCTGGCAATCGTGGCTGCTGTGTTTGCTTTCGGGGATGACCTGCAAGCGATCTTCTCCACGATGGCTTCTCAAATGAGCACCGCGGCTGCTGACGTGGCGCCGTAAGCCACAGGCTACGTTTAAAATTGCAGAAAAAACCCCGCTCTTGGTATATAAAGGGAGTGGGGTTTTTTTATTCTTGAAGACATCCTTGTCAATCGCGGAGCTGTTCCTATGATTTTTATGATCGTATTTTTGTTTTTGCTGGCGAGTGTTTCCGGGCTGGGCATTTTGTCTGGTGTATCCGATTTCAAGGGGTTGACGATTCCGAATGCTTATCCGCTTTTTATCGCGCTGGCCTTTTTTCCTGCATGGGCGGCGGTTCATTTTTCCGGAGCCGATATGCTGGCGCCTTTGCCGGTCCACTTAATCGCCGGCGGGGCAATTTTTGTGGCGACGTTCCTGATGTTTCTGGCGAGGGCGATGGGCGGGGGTGATGCCAAGTTGCTTAGTGCTTATGCCCTGTGGTTTGGGTTGAAGGGGTTGACAGTCTTTTTATTTTACACGGCATTGCTGGGTGGTGTTTTGGGGATCGTGGCCTTGTTCCTGAAATATAGAAAGCCGGTTAAGTCTCCGAAAGAGGGGGGCTGGATTGCGCGGGTGCAAGCGGGGGAAAGCAAAGTACCTTATGGTATTCCTATTGCGGCGGGGGCAATGCTGGGCTTTTTCCTGTTGGGATATGTTTCTCCGGAAAATTTAGTGCAGTTTCTTTCGCAAAATAACTAATTTTCTGATATACTATTAGATGATAGTTGTAACAACTGTCCTTAATTCTATGAATTAACTTATCTTTTTTGCCGTTCGGCAGCTCTTTTAAGAACTCTGTTTCAAAGGGAATGGATCATGAATAGGAACGTGGTGATTGTTCTGGTGGGCGGGATGCTTGTTGCCGTTTTGGTGGCGGCATTGGTGCAAGCCTCTCTGAGCGGCGGCAAGAAAAACGCGTCTGTGCAGACTGCGGCAGCTCCTAAAGTTCAAATTATAACGGCGGCCAAGGCTTTGGATGTGGGGACCGAGCTGACGGATTCAAATGTTAAATGGCAAGACTGGCCGAAGGACGCCGTTTTCCCGGGTGCGATTGTGAGAAAAGGCGAGCAGAAGCCGGGGGAGGCTGTTAGTGGTCGCTTGCGTCGGAATATGGCTGAGGGTGAGCCAATTACCGAAACGGCTCTGGTGCCGGAAAAAGAGGGCAATTTCATGGCGGCCAGTCTGGCCGAAGGAATGCGGGCCGTGGCTGTTGATGTCAAGGCTGCGGATTTGGCCGGGGGGTTTATCGGGCCGGGGGATTATGTGGACGTTATTCTGACTTATAAGTCTTCGATCCGGGCGCAAGGCGATGATGTGGTTGCGCGTAATACGATCGAGCGCAATCTTGACAAGCTTGCGACGGAAACGGTTCTTGAAAATGTAAGAGTTCTTGCCGTGGGTCGTTCGGCGGAGCGTGATGATGATGAAAATTCAAAAGTCGGTAAAACTGTAACGCTGGAACTTGACCGCAAAGGGGCGGAAGTTATGGCGCTTGCCTCTGAAATGGGAGAGGTTCGGCTAGCCTTGCGCAAGCTGGGCGACAAGACGGTGGCTGCTGCTCCGACGCCCGTGACGACGGATGCCCGTATGACTCGTGTTTTCGATGAAGTCCAAGACGAAATTGTCAAAGCGAAAAAGAGCTCTGGTAAAGACACCAATATTGTGAGAGTTTATAGTGGGGGTGCGCTCCAAGAAGTTTCTGTTAGCCAATGACGTTCTGTCATTTCTTTATTAATCTAAACCAACTTTTCTTATTAAGTGTTTGGGAAATAGTAAAATGAGTATGTTATCCACAAAGTTACCCGGAATCCGGGTGCGTCTGGCGGGGCTGCTGTTGGCGGCTGTCGTCGTTCTGTGTGGTGGCTGGCAAATCCATGGCGCGCTGGCTGCGAAAACTGATCTTGTGACTGTGGCGGCACATGCCCAGAAAAAAGATCCTACATTGATCCTGACGCAAGGCATGGCTGAGATTGTCGATGTTGATGGCGCTATTTCCGATATTATGGTTGCTAACCCGTCGATTGTTGATGTAAGCGCGCTTCAATCCAACCGCCTGTATCTGGTGGGGTTGAATCTGGGGAGTACCAATCTGATTGCGGTGGATGCCGAAGGCAATATTGTCAAACGTCTGAACGTTCATGTTAAAATCGATGACGAGGTTATCCAGAATCTCCTTAATGACCTTTTTCCCAAGGAAGATGTGACTGTCCACTCATTGACGGACCAGATCGTTTTGACGGGACGGGTTTCGACACCGTCTGTGGCGGCTGAGATATCGAATGTTGTGGCTCATTATATTGGCGAAATTCAGGATGAGGATTTTGATAGTCCTGATGAGTTGATCGTTAATATGCTGCAGGTTGACGGCGAGCATCAGGTGATGCTGAAGGTGAAAATTGTTGAGGCGTCCCGCGAGGTTTTGCGCGAATTGGGGGTTGAACCTAATTATACCGAGGCAGCCGGTGCCGGGCAGGCTGTGGCGAGTTTTGCAACAACGGCGGCGGCCGGTTTGACAGCCGATCCGTTCGGGGTCGCCAGTTTGATCTATGACCGGGCCGGGGACCGTTTTGGCGCTTTGCAGTTTATTGTGCGGGCTCTGGAGGAGGACGGGTTGATTAATACTCTGGCTGAACCTAACCTGACAGCTCTTTCCGGTGAACAGGCGGGCTTTCTGGCCGGGGGGGAATTCCCTGTGCCGGCCGGTCGTGACCAGGATGGCAATATTTTGATTGAATATCATCCATTTGGTGTGTCGCTGAATTTCCGCCCGGTTGTGATGAGCAACGATCTGATTAGTTTGCAACTGCAGACCGAGGTTTCGGCTATTTCCAACCAGAACAGCCTGAACATTCTGCAACTGAATATTCCGGGCTTTTCGGTGCGGCGTGCCGAGACAACGGTTGAAATGGCCAGCGGCGGTAGTTTGATGATTGCCGGGCTTCTTAAATCGGAAGTGACGAAGAATATGTCTGATCTGCCGGGTATCAAGGATGTGCCTGTGATCGGCGATCTTATCTCATCTGAAAGCTTTCAGCGGGAAGAATCTGAACTGGTTGTGATTGTTACGCCTTATATCGTGCGTCCCTACGCCAACAGGCAGATGGCGGATGAAAAGCCGCGCGAGATACATGATAATCCTTTGGCGCGGGCGTTTGCCGAGAATTTGAAGAAAATGTATGGCAGCAAGGTTGATTCATCTGCGTTGCTTGAAGGCGATGAAACATACGGATATATCATCGACTAGGGGTGAGAAGGAGTGAAACGCATGGTTTCTTTTATCGGTAAACGGAAAATTCTGGGGCTGGCGGTGATTGGTTTTATGGCCTTGCCAGGGCTGAGTGCGTGTTCTCTGGATACGGAAACGGCGATCAACCAAAAACATATCGAGCTTCATAATGATATCTATAACGAGACATTTCCGACGGGGAGTTTGACGCCGGACATGTTGCTGGCCATGAGCGATGATTATGAGCGCTATGGTGAGGGGCCGCTCGAAATCGTCATAACCTACGATCCTAAATCCAAGAAAAACACGGCGATGAAGGCGGCGGACGCTGTGGCAAAGCTGGCCAGCGATATGCAGAAGGCCGGTATTCGCAATGTGAACACCGACCTGATGCCTGTGGAAGGCAGCGGTGAAGAATCCCAGACCATGATCGGTTACCTGACAGTTACGGCGCAAGAACCTGAAGGATGCCAGTTTATGGGCGGGGTCGACGGCGAAACAACAAAAATCAATGCGGACTATGAGTACGGCTGCACGACGGAAATGTTGTTGGCGCGGCAAATATACCGTCCGAAAGATTTGCGTGGGAATGACGCGCGTCCGGATGCTTATGCCCGTCGTCGGGGTAATGTAACGTATCCTTATTCGTTCGGCGTTCCTAACCAACCTCTGGAAGGCTATTCGGCCTCAAATCAATAATGGTTTTTGTCAAGGATTTGGTAACGTTTTTGCGCCATGATAAGGGTCAGGAAAATTCTTTCCTGTTCCTGATATAACCAGATTGAGAAGAAAAAGAGATCATGAGCGAGGGGGATAAGTCATATACATCGGTTCTTTTGCCGGGTGCGCGCGTGGAACTGTTCAGTAACGATCCGCAGACGAAGGAGGTTTTTCTTTCTTTGTCTCAGGACTGGCGTTTTGCCCGGGTGGAGCTGGAAGCCTATGACGGCGATGTAGAGGCGGCTATACAATCTTATGCGACGGTGGAAGCACCGGATCTGGTCATTATCCAGACTGAAACGATTGATGACAGTTTTTCCGGGCGTCTGGGGGCGCTGGCGGCGAATTGTAACGAAGGAACGTCTGCCATCGTTATAGGGCCGGATAATGACGTTAATCTTTACCGGAAGCTTGTCGGGATGGGGGTTAGCGACTATCTGGTCAAGCCTGTTGAGGCTGTTACGTTTTCCAATGATATCGCTTCGACTTTGCTGGAACAGGTAGGGGCGCGGGATTCCCGGTTGATTGCCGTTTTGGGAGCCAAGGGCGGCGTAGGTGCTTCGACGGTGGCGCAAAGTGTGGCGTGGGCGCTGGCGGATGATCTGGGGCAGAAAACGTTCCTGATGGATGCGGCCGGAGGCTGGTCGACATTGAATGTCGGGATGGATTTTGATCCGTCGACAACGCTGGTCGAGGCTGGCCGGGCGGCGGCTGAAGGCAATGAAGACAGTTTGACGCGTATGATTTACAACGCCAGCGACAAGTTATTTGTCCTGAGCAGCGGCGGCGATGTCATGATGGATGACAGCGTATCTGCCGAGAATTACGAAGCGTTGATTGATTATGTGACGATAACTCATCCTTTTCTTGTTGTAGATTTGTCGGGGGCGCCTTCGGCTTTGTGCCGGACGGTGTTGACCAAGGCTCATGACATTCTTTTGATTACGTCCCCGGAGCTGGCTTCTGTGCGGGCGGCCCGGACGTTATCGCATGAGATCAAGGATCTGCGCGGGGGTTCTCACGACGATGTATCGCTGGTTTTGAACATGAAAGGGATTTCTCCCAAGCATGAGGTTTCCAAAGCGCAGATCGAGGAAGGCATTGATAAAAAGATAGCCGCGGAAATTGCTTTTTCTCCGGATGTTTTTTTGGCGGCGGAAAGTCAGGCCGAAAAATTGTCTGTAACCAAGGGTGGGGATGTTCTTATCGCCAATCTGTTGCTTTTGGTTCGCAGGATTGCCGGCGGCGCGGCTGAAAAAGAAGAAAAAGTTGATGAAAAGGGCGGTATAGGCAGTTTTTTGAACAAGCTGACGAAAAAATCGTAAGGGGGCGTTCCGATGTTTGGGAAAAAATCATCAACAGACGTTCCTCAGGCTAAAAAAGCGCCGAGAAAAGAAAAACAAACTCCTGTGCTGGAGGATGTTGGCGAAGAGAATTTTCCCGAAGATGATGCGCCGTCTGTTCCCTTGTCGGAAGAGCAGATGGCCCAGTTAAAGGCGCTGTCGGTGGGCGTGATGGATGACGATACGCCGTCTGCGGAGGATGTGGCGCCGTCGGTTCCGGTGGACGAGGTTGTTGAAGAAGCTTCGACCCCCCCTCAAAAACCGAGACCTCAAAAACGCAAGGTTGACAAGGAAGCGACGCTCCCTGACCTCGATATGGAAGAGGAAGAGGTGGAGGGCGCTCCTGCGCATGACAGTATTACATCCTTGCGTTTGCAGCGTGCGCGTAACCGTATATGGCTGGATTTACGTGACGGGATTGATCTGAAAGCGCTGGCGCGTATGGACTCGCAAGCCGCACGGGAAGAGGTCCAGTCGGCGGTCGAGGAAATTGCCCGGTTTCGGAATCTGGATGTCACGCCGGCAGAGCTTGAACAAATTGCCAAGGAATGCGGCAACGACATGCTTGGCTACGGGCCGCTTGAAACGTTGTTGGAGCGTGACGACATCGCCGATATTATGATTAACGGGCCGGATACGACCTATATCGAGGTTGGCGGTAAAATCCAGCGAACGAATGTTAAATTCCGTGATAACCAGCATTTAACGACGATTTGCCAGCGGATTGTCGGGGCAATCGGGCGGCGGGTTGATGAATCTTCGCCGATTTGCGATGCGCGTCTGGCTGATGGTTCACGGGTGAACGTGATTATTCCGCCGTTGGCGGTTGACGGGTCGTGCATGACGATCCGGAAATTTACCAAGGATAAGCTGACTCTCGAAAAACTGATGGGTTTTGGATCCATGACGCCGTCCTGCGCTAAGCTGATTATGGCGATCGGGCGTTGCCGGGTGAATGTTCTGGTGTCTGGTGGTACGGGGTCCGGTAAAACGACGATGCTGAACTGTCTGACCCGTTATATTGATACGACCGAGCGTATTATTACCTGTGAGGATGCCTGTGAGCTTCAGCTCCAGCAGCCGCACGTCGTGCGTCTTGAAACGCGGCCGCCGAACCTGGAAGGGGTCGGGGAGGTTACCATGCGTGATCTTGTGAAGAACTGCCTACGGATGCGCCCGGAGCGGATTATCGTCGGGGAGGTCCGGGGGCCGGAGGCGTTTGATTTGCTGCAGGCCATGAATACCGGTCACGACGGATCAATGGGGACGGTTCACGCCAACAACCCGCGTGAGGCTGTTTCCCGGATGGAAAACATGATTGCTATGGGCGGGTTGAATCTGCCGACGGTCGCGGTGCGCGAACAGATCGCGTCTGCGGTCAACGTTATTATTCAGGTGCAGCGCTTGCGTGACGGTTCCCGGAAAACGACCCACGTTACGGAGATTACCGGGATGGAAGGCGAAGTCGTCACCATGCAGGATCTTTTTGTTCTTGATGTCGAGGGTGAGGATGATGACGGCAAGCTGATTACCCGTCACCGCTCAACCGGTTTGCGGCCCCGCTTCTATGACAAGGCCCGTCAGTATGGCGTTGAGCAGCTTGTTCTGGATGCTATGGAAGAGGCGTTTGATTGATGACACCGCTATATATTGTCATTGTTCTTCTGATCGTCCTGGTGGTTCTGGGGATGGCGGCGGCGTTGATGATAAGCAACCAAAAACAGCAAAAAAGCAGGACTATGGCTGTTATTCGGGGGCGTGGTGCGGCCTCTGCCGATAAAATAGACCAGAAAACGGCGCAGAATAAGCGCCGCGAGGAAATCGCCCGCAAGCTTAAAGGCACCGAGGTCGATGAAAATAAAAAGAAAAAAGCCTCTATCTCCACACAACTTGAACAAGCAGGCATAAAGATCAGTGTTAAGCAATATTGGTTGTTTTCCGCCCTCAGCGGGATTGTGTTTGCGGTTTTGGGTAAACTGTTTGGGATGTCGGTTTTTGTGCTTGTTATGCTAGCTGTGATCGGGTTCCTGGGATTCCCTAAATTTGTTGTTCGTCACATGACAAAGCGCCGCCAGAAGAAGTTTTTGGAAGAGTTTGCCGATGCGCTGGAGGCCATGGTGCGTCTTTTGAAGGCGGGGATGCCTGTGACCGAAGCCATTTCCATGGCCAGCCGTGAATTCACCGGTCCGGTCGGTGAGGAAATGGAGCGTGTTTATGAGGCGCAAAAAATTGGTGTGCCATTGGCTGAAGCTACGCTGGAAGCCGCGCGCCGGATGCCTTTGACCGAAATGCAGATGTTTGCCACGGGCATTTCCATTCAGGCCCAGACCGGGGCGAGCTTATCCGAGGTTCTTTTGAATCTGGCCGGTGTGATCCGGGCACGTTTTCGCCTGAAGCGTAAGATTCAAGCTCTGTCATCTGAAGCGAAAGCTTCGGCCGGGATTATCGGTTCACTGCCTTTTCTGGTTGGAGGCGGGTTGTTTGCGATCGACCCCGAATATATCGGTTTGATGTTTGATACGCCGGTGGGCCGCGTTTTGATGATCGGTAGTGGTTTGTGGATGTGTATGGGAATTTTTATCATGAAAATCATGATTAATTTCAAGGTGTAACGTTATGGGTGGGTCATCGGATATTTTCATTATTCTGATTACATCGCTGCTGGCGGCGGTGTCCTTTATGGCGTTTTCTCTTCCGCTTTTGAATAAGTCAGAGAAAAAAGAACGTTATCGCTCTGTGATTGAAAAGCGCCGGCGTACCTTGTTTGAGCAAACGAAAAATCAAGCGCAAAACCGCGGAAAAACACAGGATGCTCTGTCGGCGCGTGATTCTGTAGCTATGTTTTTCAAGGCGCAAAAGCTTTTGGGGGAACTGGGTGAAAAAGTCCGTGACCAGATGCTTCGTGCCGGAATTCGCAGTCCTTCGGCGCCGATTAAATTTATCGTCATGCGGATAACGTTGCCCTTTGTTTTTATGGGGTTTTCGATGCTGACGATTGCGGCCAGTGACAAGGAAGTTGATGACGGAACTGTTTTTTTTGTTTTGATACTGGCGATGTTTGCGGGGTATGGCCTGCCGGGTCTGATTTTAAAAAACATGATCCAGCGCCGCGCGGATGAGATCAACATTACATTTCCCGATGCGCTCGATATGATGCTGATTTGTGTGCAGGGCGGGATCGGTCTGGAACAGACGGTTGATCGGATTGCCGATGAAATTGCCGAGCACTCACCAACCTTGGCGGAAGAGCTGGGGATTTTAAGTGCTGAAATGGCCATGTTGAACGACCGGCGGGTCGCCTTGCAGGACTTTGCCCGGCGGGTTGGGTCTGGAGCAGCGAAGTCTTTTGCGACGGCCTTGATTCAGGCCGAGCAATACGGGACATCAGTATCCAAAGCGTTGCAGGTTATGTCTCAGGAACTGCGGGAGCAGCGTATGGGGCTGGCCGAACAAAAGGCGGCGGCTTTGCCTCCTAAATTGACTGTGCCGATGATTGCTTTTTTCCTGCCGGTTTTGTTCGTGATTATTTTGGGGCCAGCGATTATTCAAGCTATGAGCAGCCTGTAGATTTTCCTTTATAGCTTTTGTCAGCCGGACAAAAAAAGAACCGTCTAACTTTACGTTAAACGGTTTGAAGGGAACAGATACCAGATTGGTCAAAATGGAGATACGATACAGATAAAATTTTTATCTTCAACGTATGTACTTGCGAAAAACCTCATCACTTATTCTTGTTTATTGTTTCTTTTATTGTCCAGCCCTTGGCCGTTTTGCCCCCGGCCCATTTTTCTCACACCCTTGGGGATTTCCCCCTTTTTGTTGCCTACTCTCGTTCGATCACCCTATATCTATAATTTACATAAAATTTTATGTAAATACAAGCCTTTTCTTCGAAAAAGTTTTAACCCGTTGAAAATAAATGATATTTTATTTTAGCTGTTGCAGCAATGTTTGGAAATCTGCCGGGGCTTCGGCTTCGAAATGCATCTCTTCTCCGCTGACAGGGTGGATAAAGGCAATGGCGCGGGCATGCAGGGCCTGCCGGGGGAATGACAGGATCGCGGCGGTATTTTCTTCGCTATAGCCGCCTTTGCGCAGATAGGCGCGGGCGGCGGTGTCCTGTGCGCCATAAAGCGGATCGCCGACCAGTGCGTGCCCGATATGCGCCATATGGACCCGGATCTGGTGCGTGCGTCCGGTTTCCAGTTTGCATTCGACCAGACAGGCCGCCGGGGCGTCTTGCGGCCCCAGACGTTCGATTGTCCGGTAATGGGTGACGGCTTCACGGCTGTTTCGGCTGGTCACCGTCATTTTTTGACGCTGGGTCAGGTGGCGCCCGATCGGCTGATCGACGGTGCCTTGGCCGGGCGGTAGCACGCCCCAGACAATCGCACTGTAAACGCGGCTCAGTGTTCGGTCAGAGAGTTGTTCCGATAAGCCCTGATGGGCTTCATCGGTTTTGGCGGCAACCATCAGGCCACTGGTGTCTTTATCCAGACGGTGGACGATCCCGGGGCGCTTGACGCCGCCGATGCCCGATAAACTATCCGCGCAGTGGTAGAGCAGGGCGTTGACCAGTGTGCCGTCATGATTCCCAGCGCCGGGATGAACGACCAGACCCGCGGGTTTATTGATGACCAGCAGGGAGTCGTCTTCATAAACGATATCCAGCGGTATGTTTTGCGGCTGCGGCGTATCATCGACCGGCGGCGGGACGGTCACGGCGATTTCGGTGTCGGCCTTGATTTTAGCAGAGGGGGTTGTGGCGCGCTGGCCGTCCAGTGTTACCTCTCCCGCCAGGATGAGAGCTTTCAGGCGCGACCGGGACAGATCCGGGCAAGTGTCGCCCAGAAATTTATCTAGCCGTGTGCCCGCGGCATCTTCGGGCACGGTGAACAGCAATGTGTCGCCGTCGTCAAAATCTTCGTCTGTATTTATGTTCATGAAAAACCTGTTATTTGACGCATGGGTCGTTATAGGGGTCGAGGGCCGTGCCGATAAAGACCCAGCCTTCCTGCACGGGCGGCGGCGGTTTGACTTCCGCTTCATCGGTTTGTTCCGCAGGTTGGCCGGTTTTGTCTTCTTCCAGAATTTCTTCGATCGGCGGCGGTTTGGCGTCGGATTCAATAGTAGCGGTCACGACACGCTCTCCATTCGGGCCGGGAACAAAATCCATGGCTTTGGCCTGCCGGCCTTCAATATAGGCTTCGTCTTCCAGTAATACACCGCGCGGCGACAGGCTGACCATACGGATGTGATCGCGGAGTTCCGGGTCATTTTCTTCTGTGCTGGCATTGAGCAACAGGTTAAAACGCCCTTCCGGGGTTACCATCAGGGCTTTGCCGCTAAAGGCAAAGTCGGCATGGCGGTAATAACGCTGCCACAGGACTTCGCCCAGCGGGTCGATCGCCATTATCCATGCGGCATTGTGTCCGTCATCCAGCGGGGTGGAGTCTCCCAGCATTACAAAGCCGTTTGTTTCGTTATCGGGGCGCTCGAAATAAGCACCATCGTTTAACACGGCGCCCGCGCCGCGCGGGTATGTCCGTTGCCACAGGATTGTGCCGTCATAGCCCAGCTTTAACACCCAGCCGCCCATGCGCCCGTCTTCCATCTGGATTTCCCCGGCGGCGATATAGCTGGCATCATCAACCGGCGACAGGCTGTGAATAGCGTTGGGAATGCCGGGCCGGTAAGCCCGTTTCCAGACAACGCCGCCCATCGGCGTCAAGCGGATCAGTAGGCCGTTGCGGTCTTCGGGGTCGGTATGCTTGCTGGCGCGTACGATCACGATAAAACCGTTACCTTCCGTTGCGGCTACCACGCCGAGCGCTTCATAATCAAAGTTGCTATCGCTCAGAAGTTTGTCTTTTGTCGGTTTTAAGTCCTTGTCGTACCAGCTAACGCGCACTTGACCGCGTTCGTTTCTGGCACCGCTTTTTATGCTGGAAACCAGAATATATCCCTTTTCCAGAGGAATCATTTTGACCGGGTTCTCACCGGGTTTGGCCGGGACGGCTTGTTCGCGCAGGGAGCGGCCCCGCCGGTTAAGCTCGGTGAGGACGATTTCGGTCGGCTGATAACTTTCCTTGTCCAGCTTGCGCCCGGCGGCCAGAATCGTACCGTTTTCCAGAGGCAGGCCGGTGGTCAGCTGGACCATATGATCCCGGTCGCCGTAGGTGGCGTCCCACACCGTTGGAAAACCAAAGCGGGGCAGCAGCAGGCTTACGATCATTTCGTAAGTGGCCTCGCATATTTGTGCGCGGGCGGTTCCCGGCATGATACCGATAGCCAGTATCAGGGAAAAAACGATGGACAGACAGGCGATTTTTATGGTGTTCATAGCATCACGTTCGTTTTTGAATTTGCCAGAGTATACTATGCCTGCAACGGAAAATACAGAGAGCCTGACGGAACGCTCGAAAATCCTGATTATCAGCGATGCGTGGCATCCGCAAGTCAATGGGGTGGTTCGAACTTATGAGCATTTGTCCGATGAATTGAAAAAAGCCGGGCATGATGTCCGGGTGATCGGGCCGGGTGACTTTCCTTACCGTATCAATATGCCGGGCTATAGCGAGATCGAGCTTACTGTGTTGCCGCGGCGGCGGTTGGCGCGTTTGATTACCGCTTATGCGCCCGATTATCTTCATATTGCCACGGAAGGGCCGTTGGGCTGGGCGGCGCGGGATTTTGCCTTGCGGAACAATATCCGATTTACGACCGCCTATCATACCCAGTTTCCGGTTTACGTGGCCAAGCGGGTGGAAAAAATCCTGCCGTTTCTCGCGCCGTGGAGCGAACAAAAAGCCACGGCTTTTATTCGAAAATTCCATCAGCCTTCGGCGGGGATGGTGATTACGACGCCCAGCATGCGCACGGTGCTGGAAGGCCAGTCTTATGACGCGCCGATGCATTGTATGGCGCGTGGCGTTCCTGTTGATCGTTTTACGCCCGGCGATGCCTCTATCTTTGATGACATGCCTCGTCCTGTGGCGCTTTATGTCGGGCGGGTGGCGATTGAAAAAAACCTCGAAGATTTTTTAAAGATGGACTGGCCCGGTTCCAAAGTTGTTGTTGGTGACGGGCCAAGCCGGGAAGCTCTGGCGCGTAAATATCCGTCCGTGCGGTTCGCCGGTAAAAAGATGGGGGATGATCTGGCGGCGCATTACCGTTCGGCGGATCTGTTTGTTTTTCCCTCGCGGACGGACACGTTTGGCATTGTGTTGCTGGAGGCTTTGGCCAGCGGCTTGCCTGTTGCCGCTTATGACGTTACGGGGCCGCGCGATATTATTACCCATCCGCATCTGGGGCATGTTCATGCCGACGATTTATCTGAAGCCGCGCGGCAGGCGATGGTGCATGCCGATAAAGCCCAGCACCGCCACGATCACGTGCGGGCGCATTACGGCTGGCCGGCGATTGCCCGGCAGTTCATGGATATCCTGACGGTGTCGGGCAAGATGCACGGTTAATCCGGCAGGGGTTCCCTGACCTTGTCGTAAAGCCCTAGAAAGGCCGGGAATTCATGTTGAACGACATAGGTCGGGATGTTTTTCAGATAATCTTCGAACCGGCCTTTGCGTTCGAATTCTTCCCGGAAGCGTGAATTGTAGAAATAATCGCCGAGCTGGTTGATGATTCCGCCGGCGATATAGATACCGCCTTTGGCGCCGATGGTCAGGGCCAAATTGCCCGCCACAGCCCCCAGAAACCCCATCATCAGGTCCAGACATTCTTCGCACACGGCGCAGCTTTTGTTTAGGGCCAGCGTGCTGATATCTTCCGGTGTGCGCGGCGGCAAATCATCACGGTTATCCAGTTGGCGGATGGCATCGTAAATATTTCCCAGTCCCTTGCCGGAACAGACCCGCTCGGCGGAAACATGCCTGTAACGATCCCGCAGTGTATGAAAAATATCAAATTCGCGTTGGGTACGGGCGGGTATGGTGACATGGCCGCCTTCGCCGGGGATGGCCTGATATTGGCTGCCGTTCCAGATCAGAGAGGCTACGCCCAGCCCCGTGCCGGGGCCGGTAATGCCGATGGGGGCGTGTTCTTTCGGCTGGCCACTGCCGATCTGGCGGATTTCGCTGTCTTGTAAATGCGGGATGCCGAGGGCCAGCGCTTCAAAATCGTTGAGCAATTCAAAGGATTCCAGTTGCAGCGCTTTGCGGGTTTGTTCGATTGAGAACGTCCAGGCGTGGTTGGTCATGGCAAACCGGTCGCCGTCGACCGGCCCGGCAATGGAAAAAGCGGCGCGGCGGATGTTTTCTTTTGAGCTTGTCTGGTCCAGATACGCTTGCGCGGCTTCAACCGGGCCGGGATAGGCGGCGCAGGACAGGACTTTTTCGGAATGGAATCCTTGTGCATTGGCAAGGGCAAAACGGGCGTTGGTCGCGCCGATATCGGCAATCAGGCCATAATTTTCGGTCATAGATATCTCCTTGCCTTTTATCAAACAGATTGGCCGTTCAAAGACAAGAGGATATATACCAAATAGTATTTGCCAGAATGTATTGTCCTGTCGTTTATTAGGGTGGGTTTTAAAAATGGTTGGGAAAGATTTGTAATGGCGAAAATCCT
Organism: Rhodospirillales bacterium; assembly: GCA_020638175.1. Classification (NCBI taxonomy): domain Bacteria; kingdom Pseudomonadati; phylum Pseudomonadota; class Alphaproteobacteria; order Rhodospirillales; species Rhodospirillales bacterium. The sequence continues at coordinate 1,959,715 of JACKJA010000002.1, read as the reverse complement.
GATTGCCGAGGATGACAGCTCCATGCGGCATTTTCTGGGGGCGGCGTTGCGCCGGGCCGGGCACGATGTTGATGTCTGTGCTGACGGGCGCGAGGCTTTGGCGGTTTTAATGGCGGAAACAGATCACGATCTGTTGCTGACTGATATTGTTATGCCGGGGATGGACGGGATTGAACTGGCGCAAAAGGCGGCGGCGCTCAAGCCGGCTATGAGTGTTATGTTTATCACGGGGTTTGCCGCGGTGGCTATGGGCGGGCAGACACAACCCCCCAGTAATGCCCGGCTTCTTTCCAAACCTTTTCACCTCAAGGATCTGGTCGATCAGGTTGATCGTTTGCTGGCGGCTTAATGCCTCTCTCCCGGCGTGTGTGCAGGATGGTGCCAAGACTATCGTGAAAGCAATCGTATTTTTGCATTTCACTCTTGCAATCGGCGGCATTTATTATTACAGATACCTTCCCGATCACGGAAAGCCATTAAACGGGCGGTTAGCTCAGCGGGAGAGCACTACGTTGACATCGTAGGGGTCGGCAGTTCGATCCTGCCACCGCCCACCATTTTCCTAAATCCCATTTGTATATCAGATACATAACTGAACAGCTATTCTAGGTGTGCCATAAAGTGGGACATTCTCAATGGCCTTACCAAACTATATCAGCCTATCACGGCACAACGTCTATTACTTCCGCTATCCCTTACCCAAAGAGCTACACCCGCAGCACAAAAATAGCCATGTACGGCTGTCTCTACGCACAAGTAATCAAAGGGAAGCTATGGTCATAGCAAACATGCTGTCGTATCATGCGGAGACGATATTAAGAAAATTACGAACAACGCGCATGAACTACGAACAAATCAGAAGCACAGTCAAAGAGGGCTTAAACCGCCTTGTAGAAGATGGACGCACAGCACGCCTAAAATCCGGCGCGATGAACAAGAGCGAACGCAAATCCATGCAGGAATGGCTCGACCAATTCCAAAGCTATGACGTTGAGGATTATTACGAGGGCGATACAATCGTCGACGTATCAGAGCGTAAGATTACAGAGCTATTTCCTGATCTGGACTTAACACCGGAACAGCGCGAACAATTCAACAAAGAGTTTATCCGTCAGTATCCCGAAGCCCTAAAATCCCTGCTCGCCTTTAATGATAATCCACAGGATATCAAGTTTACAGGCAACACCGCCGAACAATCCCTAAAAACCAGAACGCCACTTAACGAGGCTATTGAAAAATACATCGCATGGCAGCTCAAGGGAAATAACTGGTCATCCCATACCGAAGGAGAGCGCAGGCGTTATTTCACCACATTGACAGACATACTTGGTCAAAACTTCATCACAGAGACACTCTCCAAGGCCAATGCTGTAAAAGTACAGGACATCATCGAAGCCTTACCCAAGAACTGGAAGACGAGGGCGAAAGGAAAGACCATTACGCAAGCCGTACAGATTGATGGATTAGAGAAAATATCCTCCAAAACCGTGAACGAACACACAAGCACATATGCCGCTTTCTGTTCATGGCTGGTACGAAGAGACATCATAGAAAAGAACCCGTTCGAGGGCATGAAACTGGACATCACAGAGCGTGAAAAGCCAAGAGACGACTTCTCTCCTGAACAAATGAAAACCATCCTCAATGCCATTGAGAGGGACAGCATCAAAAACGGACGGCTCAATTACCGTTATTGGGTTACGCTTATCGCGGCATACACAGGGGCACGGTTGGGAGAGGTTACACAGCTTCACGTAGAAGATATTATACAGAAGGATGGCGTATGGTGTTTTGATTTCAACGGCAATGGAGAAACAAAGCACCTCAAGAACAAAAGCTCCCAGCGCATACTACCAATTCACCAGAAGATACTGGATAGCGGCTTTATTGAATATGTCGATGACATACGATCAAAGGGCTACAAGCACCTATTCCCGAAAATCAAATACAGCAAGGCTCACAGGTACACTCAAGCGATGACCGTCTGGTTTAACACCAAATTCTTACCGGAGCTGGGACTAAAGACAGACAAACTCGTCTTCCATTCCATGCGCCACACGATTACGACACAGCTCTTGGAAGCCGGAACAAACGACTCTCTGGTTAAAATGATACGAGGCTCTAGCCTTGGTAAAGATTCAACATTCGCCCACTACGATCACAGCAAACGCCTTGGACTTATGAAAGAGGCACTGGAAAAACTGCCTTATTAGCCAGTGCGTAGCGTGGCCTATTCGATTGACGGACCTTCCTTAATTCCCTAACATCGCAACCAGAGCTCTCATGTGAGAGCTTCGGGGCTTAAGAACCCCTCATGTGCGGCATTCTAGACACTGCCGTTATCCGTGTCGCCCTCGGCTTAAGGCCGGGTGGCGATGCTATGTTCAGGCGCAAGCTAAAATCATCGCGCCGTCTCACATGAGCGGTTCTTAACACCCGGCCACCAGAGCGCAAGCTCGGTGGTCGTTTACTTATGGTACGAGAGTCTGGAATGGAATTTTTTACTTTAATCGTTTTTGCGACCGTCATTTGGTTTGTTTATAACAAACGTCAATATCTTCTAACCGCCCTTTTGTATAAATCACGTGAACTGACTGCAAATACAAAGAAAGCCGATGTATCGAGTTGGGATCAAACCCGCTGCATACAAGAAATAACTGATAACCTGATGATCCTCATAATGAAGGCAATCAGCTTAAAAGAGTATGAAATGGATGACTGGGAGTTTCTGTATTCTGTGCTGTTCAAGTATTATCTAATCATCCGAGAAAACCGAGGAAATGTCCCTGTTGTCACTATTGCCTTCATGTATGCAATTAATGAACTGGAAGCCATTGAATCCGGTACTGCCTGTAAAAATCCAAAAGTTATTAAATTTTGTGGAGTAGCTCTAACAGAGTTTATGATGCCCAAAGCTATTCCTGCTAGCCAGAAATTAATAAAACTCTATGGCGGAAAGCTATCCGAGCGCGAACAGAGAAACGCAGTGCAATTCGTAAACGAGTTTAAAACGGATATATCAAGAATAACTGAGGAGGTCACAAACTTTACAGAGCACTGGAGACACCGACAATCTCAGGATCATAACTCACAGCCTCATGAAACATACCGGACGTGACCGTTCATGGAGGGTTCACAGACGCTCAATAAGTTCAAAGGTCAAATCATACAGGAAAGCATACAATTTACCCGTGAACGGCTTTGTCCGACAATTCGTCAAAATGGACAGCAAGTCGCAGATAGTTTGTGTCCATACCTTAAACCACAGTACACACGGCTTTTTCGTCAAACGTGGACGTATAGGATAACAGGGTATAATTAGGTTAAGGAATTATAGATTTGTCACATACCCTAACTGTAATAATTACAATGGTTAGATAATGTATTCAGACTAATTTGACACGTATAGGTATACCCCGTGTATGAGTCAGTGATTAGTACCTTGTATAATACAAGATATATATAACTATGATTATATAGCTGTATTAACCACAGAGGTAATACTACTATATGTTAATCATAGATATAAGATTAATGATTAGAGAACATGGCTAAAGAGAAATCATACTTACATAGCATACGACAATCCCAAGACTATCAGCTCATGATACGAGATCATGCTGATAAGGCTGGTCAAGGATTATTAACCTTACTTGTGACAATTAACGTTGGTGCGTTTGTCACTGTAATCGAACTATTAGAAGATCACCACTGGTTACTTGTCTTGTTCACCTTGAGTACGGTATCAGCTTTGCTGGCCCGCATCGGAGTATATTATATATACAAGAAAGAGGTGATTATGTTCCAGTACCCAGATGACAATGCTAAGCTAGATCGCTTAGCCCGTAATCGTATGCGGTGGTGGAGAGGAACAGAATACACAACATGGTTATCTTTGATGTCGTTTATCCTTGGCGTTGTTCTGCTGACAGGCTTCTTCATCGCAGACTACTCCTGAAAATTCACTACAAATCCGCAAGCCACCAATTAACAATCACACGATCCGAAATGCCCCCGTAAGGGATTGTGCGCCCGTAAGCATCTATCTTTATGCGCTAGTGTTATTTCTGCGTGGCATTGGCCTGCCATTATGCCGTGGGGTATGCCTATTCGTATAAGATACCTGACGAGGGTATGACGAGAGCGTTCCTGATACGATGAAATACATTTTAGGTCACTACCTACCGGACGGGCACACCAAGCACCTGTGAACGGCTTTGTCCGGCCTGCGTCAATTCCATCCCGTAATCTGGGATCGAACCGGAGAACCATTTCCCAGAATCTTGACAAAGTGTGCCATAAGTGTGACATTCGAGGAGTATTGTTAAACAACCGCATTCGCTAGAACGCGCTGACAGCGGGGTTTAAGAAAAACATGTAGGCGGCCTGCCACCGCCCACCATTTTCCTCTTATGCTTGTTATTAATGCTGGTCTGTTAATATGACGGACTGGAAACATGTTTCGTCTGGGTATATGATGTACCCAGTTGTTCTGGGGGCGTGCTTGTCAGAGCGAATGGATGACAAGAAAGAGGAAATTCAATGTCCTATAATTTCAATGATATCAGTGTCCTGGTCGTGAACAGTACGCCGTCGACCGCTAAAATGATTACGGCGGCGCTGCGTTTGCAACAGGTTAGGGATATCTACGAGGCTTACGACAGCGGTCATGGATTTTGGCTGTTCAAAGAGCATAACCCCGATATTGTTATCACCGATATGGACAGTAAAAGAGCCGATGGTTTGCAATTGGCCCGGAATATTCGTAACCGGTTTGGTGAGTCTCCTAACTACAAGGCGCCGGTCATTCTCGTTACGCCGCATTCGGACGGATTTTCTGTTCCGGAAATCAGGGATGCCGGTGTGACGGAATTGTTGCTGGTGCCTTATTCGGTTGATTCTATTGCGCGCTGTATCGCCTATGTTCTGCATTCACCGCGCGATTTTATAGAGGTCGAAGGGTATGTCGGGCCGGATCGGCGCCGTAAGGACGATCATGATTATGAAGGACCGTGGCGCCGGCAAGAGGACAAGGATGCCGGACGGCAGGATACGGCCACTGCAGCGCCGTCTTCGCCGCCGGATGTCGGGGGGGCGGCTGTATCATGGCCGGATGCCGAGGATGCTGAAGACTTGATGCGGACTTTGTTTGAACATTATACGCGTCATCACGAGATTGTTCTCCGTAAGTTGAAATTTGCGCAGGACGCGACGCTTCAGGGGATCCGTGATGCGAAAAATGACGGCGGCGACGCAAAGGTCAGCGCCTTTACGGATTACGACCAGATGTGGCGTGAAATTATCGGTTTGTTCCTCGAAAGCGGCGTGTCGGAAAAAGATATTTTCAAAATTGAAAAATTGATGACGACGATACCGGAGGAAATTAAACGCCATTACAGCCGTTTGGCGGAGGAAGATGAAGAGTTTACAGCTTTGGTTGAAAGTTTGAACAGCAAGGCTTATGAAGCGGCGCGTGACACGGTTTCTGAACTTGAAACCCGGCCAAATCCAATGTCCGGATTGATGGCAAAGGATTATGAAGAGGGCGCGCGGCCTGCAAAATCAGCTCAGGCCTTCCAGTTTATCCCGCCGGATATGAAGACGAAATAGGCACTCTTCGAAAAAAGAAGGTGATATTTGCAGCCCATCACGGTATAATAGAAAGAGGTGGTTTGTTCAAACGTTAGCCTTTTTTTCATTTTTCCGAACGGTTTTATCATGAAACAGTCAATGAGAATTTTTGCGATTACAGTTTTGTCTGCGTGTGTAATTTTTGTCGCGGCGCAGGTGCAGGCTCAAGCTCAAGCTCAAGCTCAAGCTCAAGCTCAAGATAACACAGGCTCTGGCGACCTGATGCCGCCACAGGCCAGTGTTGAAATTCGCTTTGATCCCGATACGACTCTGGCGGCTGATGATGCGACGCATCCGCCGCTGCGTTTGTCACCGGACAAAACTGAAATTGTCCGTTTGAACGGGGCGGCCAGCAGCATCGTGATCGGTAATCCGGCGCATGCCAATATTTTGCTGGATTCACCCCAGCGGCTTCTTGTTGTGCCACGGGCGCCGGGGGCTACATATTTCACAGCTCTGGACAAGAACGGCAATGTCATCATGCAACGGCATGTCATCGTGGCCAGCCCGAAAGAAGATTATGTCCGTGTACGCCGTACATGTGCAGGAAGCGGTAACGGCGAGTGCCAAGGTACAAGCGTTTATTATTGTCCCGATATGTGCCATGAAATTTCCATCAATCCGGAAGTTGACGGAGCGAGTACCGGTAGCGGGCTTTCCGCTGGTGACGCCGAGCAGATCGGTGATGTGCCGGAAACCGAGGGAACGGAATAATTATTCTATACGACGGCCGGTTTAGCAAAAATTTATGACAGACTCAGGAGTTTCTTTCATGGTGAACAGTAGACAATCACGATCGTTTTTGTTGCTTGGCGGGGCGATTATGGTTTTGTCCGGTGTTACGGCGTGCCAGACGACGACGGCACAGCAATCGCCCTCTGCGGCGAGCCGGGGCGACCGGATCAATTCTGTTCTGGAACGTGCGGCCGATAACGCGGAAGTGCGCGGCAACAAGCAGGAAAACCTAAAACTTCTGGAGCGAGTTTATCAGCGTAATCCGGGTGATAAGGATGCAGCTTTGAAATATGGACGAGCCTTGCGTGAGGCTGATCACGTGGCGCAGGCCGCCCGAATTATTGAGCCGTTGGCACGTGATGAGAACGATCAAAATGCCGATGCCAAGATTGAATATTCATCGATTCAGGCTGCGCTGGGCAATTATGCCGGTTCGGAAGAATTTGCCCGGCAAGCTGTTTTGCTGGAGCCTGACAACGGGCAGGCCTATCATTTGTTGGGGATTGCGCTGGATGCGCAGGGGCATCACAAGCAGGCCGAAACAGCTTTCCGCAAGGGGTTGGATAACTGGGACGGCGATCCCGGTCCGATTCTTAATAATCTGGGGCTAAATCTGGCCTCCCAAGGGTTCCTCGATGAAGCGATCGAAACGTTGCGCAAGGCCAAGGCGGCTTCGCCGGGGCGGATGGAAATCGAACGGAATTTGCGGATTGTCAGCGCTCTGCAGGTGCAGCCTTCGTCGGCTGGCTGGGATGTTCCCCCTCCGGCGCCGAAACCCGATCATAAGCCGGTTATTGACGGCGGCTCTGAATAACCTTTTCGTTTTCTTATTCAGTAACTTTGTTCCAGTGTGCTGCGATATGACGGTATGCTATTGGTTCTGTTAGCTCGTAAAGCGGCAAGGGCGGATCAAGCGTTTGCCCGGTGTGGCGGCCTAACGGCGCGGCGGACAGACGTACTTCACTGCTTTCCGGGATGTATTTGATGTTTCCGATCGGCAGGCGCAGCGTCATGCCGCTGTAAAGATGTGTGTCGCCGCCAAAAATATCGGGATCAGAGTCATTGGTGGCTGTGATAAATCCTTCGACCCGGGCGCCGTTGTCAAATTGCCGGGTTAGTCCCATTGTTCCGCCCGTGTCACCGGCCAGATAGCGTCCGGCACGGGCATGTACCGTTAAATTAGTGCCCGGTATTTCGTACCAGCCTTGTATGTGACCGGTCAGGGGGTGATCGTCGGCATGCCGCAGATTGAGCGGCGTGCCCGGATCACGTTTGACGGTCTGGTACAACTCGGCGCCCAGCGCGAATGTTTTGCCAAACGGGCGGTAAAGTACTTCGCCGCCTATGCCGCTGTACATTTCCTCCAGATATCCGGCGGTAGCGGCGGCGTGGATGTCCGGACCGAAACTGTGCAGGATGGAAGCATAAAGGCGGTCCAGCGCTATTCGTTGGTGGGCGAAGTCGTTGATATCTTCACGGGTGGGAGAGGCGCGGGGACGCCGGTATCCGGCCAGTTGATCCAGATTGTTGTGGAGATTTAGCCGGAGCGCGCCGCCGGTTACGATATGTGTCAAAATTTGTTTCTGGCCTTCGGCGATCAGGGCGGAGCGATGGATAAGGCCGTTATCGTCTTCTGACAGGCTGGTCTGGTTGTCTAAAATCAGGCGTAGTTTCTTTTCCCCGGCAAAGGGGGCTTTACGGGGCGTGGATTCGGGTATGTTTTCCGGAGAGACGTTCAGGTGGGCGCTGCGCCAGATTTCCTGCGGGCTGCCTTGATGCTGTATCAGGGCTTGTTCCAGATCGCGGCGGTTCAGGGCGATGTTCGGTCCTTTCAGGCCATAGATTTCGGGCATAACCACCAGCGTTTCCGCTGTCGGGTCGGCATTGTTGGCGATATGGCGGGCGGCGTGACCGATTTGTTGTGGCAGGGGGGCATAATCAGGTCGGACGATCAGCCGGCTCCAGCTTTCGGTGTTTTTTTGTTTAATTTCTTCAAGCTGGAGTCCTTCTACGGCTGCGGCGGCTTGTGTTTCGCCGGGCAAGGCCGCTGTTGTCCTGTAGGGGTAAAGCGGTTTTGGCGGATGTTTTTTTGTGGGGCGGCCCGTCCAGTTTTGCAGGGGGGATTGCAGGTTCAATGTCCCCATGATTTTCTGCCCGCCGATCAGGGCTGCGCCGATGTGTATCCATTGCCGTGGGCTATAGCTAAATCCGGCAGACCACGGAGCCGGGGTGTGATAGCCAAAAGCGGCTTGTTCCGTTTTGTACTTGTCGGCGTTCCAGTCGGCTTTCAGTGTCAGGCCATCAATCGGCGTGGCATAGGACAGGCCTCCCAAAAAACCGACATCCTGGCCGGTAAACCAGTCATGCGGTCCGCTGGGATTGTCGCCGTCCAGAGGACGTTTTTTATCAAAGCGTGACATCAGAAACCCCAACGGGTTTTTAATGTGCCCGGCGCTGCCTAGCCGTCCCCACGCCATACCGGCGGTTAGATCCCAGTTTCCAAATTGCTTTGACAAGGCCAGATATTCCCCCGCCATGCGTTTATGACCGATGGCGGAGAGCGCGCCCAAGGCTATTTCCGGTCCGTAGGTGCTTTCTTTCATCAGGCGCAGTTTGATATCCAGTCCGGGGTATAGCCTGTCGGTTGATGCTGTTTGTGAGGAAAGGCGGGCGGTTTGCCGTAGTGTCAATGATAACGGCGTGGCTATTTGCACGTGAAGGCCGGCATGTGCGTAAGGACCCATGGCTGAAAGTGAGGCGCGGACATTACCGCTTTCTTCCATCCGGGCGCCGGGAACCGTGTTCAGGCCCATCATGCCGTACAGGGACGGGGTTGCCGATGGTTCGGCACGTGCAACAGAAATGCCGCTGAGTATGCAAAGACTGAAGATGAAAAAAACAGCGTGTGGTTGCATGATTGCGTTGCCGTGTGAAATAGGCCCGATGACAAAGAAGCCTTTTAAATACTTATAAGATTGTCGGTAATGTACGATGGTATGTCAAAGCCTTAAATGCCGGATTTTTATTTTATCAAGGCAACATTAAGTTGTATTATGGGTGAGAGGGGATAAGTCATCTGATTTAAACGGGGAGAAGGAAATGCTATGGGCAATGTTGAGCGTTCAGAAAGTGGTTGCGCTGTGTCGTCGGCCGCAGAACAACGTGAAAAAATGGAGGCACTTGGAAAACTGGCGGGCGGCATAGCCCACGATTTTAACAATATCCTGATGATTATTGATGGCCATGCGCGGGTGGTGCTGGATAAGATTCCTGCAGATGCTCCCGAACGGGTATGTCTTGAGAGCATTCGCAAGGCGGTGATGCGTGGGTCGGAACTGACTGGCCGGCTTTTGGATGTTGGCGGGCGTGGCGCGCAGGATGAGGTCATCGATGTGGCGGCGTTTGTGCAGGAGCAGGTTGATATTCTGAAGCCTTATGTTCAGGAAAGGGCACAGCTTTTTCTGGATTTTGAAGAAGGGTTGTATGTAAAGGGCGCGCGGGATTCATTGGCCCGTATTCTGATTAATCTGGTGATGAATGCTTGTGAGGCCGGACAGGAAGATGCTCAAAACACGATAAAGGTTTTTGCGAAGAAGAGGGGATCTTCTTTTGTTTGCATGCAAGTGGTCGATGATGGGGCCGGCATGGATGCAGAAACGAAGTCTCATATCTTTGATCCGTTTTATACGACGAAGGGGCCGGGTAAGGGAACCGGTCTGGGGTTGTCGATCGTGGAAGGTGTCGTAACGCGTATGGGCGGTCATATCGACGTTGAATCCGAGACGGGGCAGGGGACAACGATCAGCATTTGTCTGCCGTTGCTTACGTCATCTGAAAAAAGCTTGTTGCGGGATGGTCTGTCGTGATTTTGAGTGATTTGAAGGTTCTGGTTGTTGATGATTATGCTGAAATACGGGTTGTATTGCGTACTATGCTTAACGCTATCGGTGTTACATGTATCAACGAAGCCGATAATGGCGTCTGCGCCCTTGAATTTATTAAAACCCATTCCGATGAAGTCGATATCCTTATTTGTGACTGGAACATGCCGGGGCTTTCGGGGATGGATATTCTAAAATCCTTGCGGGATAGAGGCTCGGACATGCCGGTAATTATTATTACCGGACGAGGCGGAGGGCTGGAGTCGTGTATGGCGGCGCGTTATTCCCGTGCGACCAGCTTTATTCAAAAACCATGCTCTGTTACCCGCATGGAAGTCGAATTAAGGGCTATCCTCAGGCATATCAATGAAAACCGCCATAAGAAAACCTCTTTGCAATCCGCGTGCAGTTAACGTATATAAAGGCTGATATAAAATTTTCACTGTATCTGCGAGGACTGTTTCCTGCGGATTTGTAAAAGAGACTTGTATGGCCAAAGAAGATTTAATGGAATTTAAAGGCGTGGTTTCGGAAGTGTTACCGAACGCCATGTTCCGGGTAAAACTGGAAAACGATCACGAAATTCTCGCCCACACGGCGGGGAAAATGCGTAAAAACCGCATTCGCGTTCTGGCGGGTGACTCGGTGGTTGTGGAAATGACGCCTTACGACCTGACCAAGGGCCGGATTATTTTCCGGGAAAAATAATGCTTATTCTTGCATCCGCATCGCCCCGCCGTCTGGATTTGCTGGCGCAGGCAGGGATCGTGCCGGATGAAGTTATTCCTGCTGATATTGATGAAACGCCTTTGAAACACGAAACGCCGCGGGCGCTGGTCGAGAGGCTGGCTCGCGGGAAGGCGTTTGTTATTGCCGAAAAATATCCGGATGCGTGGGTTTTGGCGGCGGATACGACGGTGGCGGCCGGACGGCGTATTCTTGAAAAGCCGGCGGATGAAGCTGAGGCGCGCCGGTTTCTCGATTTGTTATCCGGGCGGCGGCATCGGGTGATTGGCGGTATTGCCCTGGCTTCGCCGGGGGGGAGCCTGATTTCCCGTACCAGCAGCACGACCGTGCAGTTCAAATACCTGACCGATTCCGAGAAAGCCGCCTATGTCGCGTCCCGTGACTGGGAAGGTAAAGCGGGCGGTTACGGCATTCAGGGCGCCGCCGAGGTCTTCGTCAAATCCATCAACGGGTCTTATTCCAATATCGTCGGGCTATCGCTTTATGATACAATAGCCATGTTACGTGGCGCCGGATTTATGAAAGGCTAGAAGCACTTGGATATCCTGATCGAAGAACTGAACGGCAGCCTGTGGGCGGCGGCGGTTGATAAAAAAGGCCAGTTGCAGGGGGTGGAGGTTGATCCGGCGCATGAGGAAGTGCGCTGGGGGTCGGTTTACTGGGCCAAGGTCGCCCGGATCGATGCGGCGCAGGATGCCGCGTTTGTGAATCTGGATGGCGAGAATATCGGCCTGATCCACAATGCCGATGTGCGGATCAAACAGAAAGACGGTTCTTACAAAAAAGGCGGGGATGTGGCGATCGGCAAGGTTCTTCATCCCGGCCAGATGATCGCCGTGCAGGCAAAAAGCGCCTATCTGCCCGCCGATCCGAATGGCGATCATCCGTGGCTGGAGGATAAAAATCCGCGGGTCAGCATGAATATTTCCCTGCCGGGGCGTTATCTGATCCATTTGCCGCTGGAGCATGAAAACCGGGTATCCCAGCGTATCCGCGATAAAAAACTGCGGGCGCAAATGCTGTCGATGCTGGACGCTATGGGGCAGTGCGAAGGGTGCATTTTGCGGGCGGCGTCGGCCAACATGCAGACTGATGTTCTGGTGCGTGAAGGAAAGCTTCTCAACGCGATCTGGAGCCAGTTGCAGGATTATTTTTCGGGGGAGCAGCCCGCCCTGATTATGGAGGGGCCGGACGCCATTCATCGTTTGATAAGCGATAATGCCGGCCAGACCATCGACCGGGTCGAGATCACGGTTATGGATCACTATCAGATTGTCGAGGAATGGTGCGAACTTTACGCGCCGGATCTCGTGACCAAGATTGTGCCGGTGGAACTGCCGGGGGCGCAGACCGATATGGCGCTGTTTGAGGAGCGCGAAATCACCGGTCAGATCGAGGCGCTGTTTCATCCCTATGCGCTGTTGCCGTCGGGCGGGACGCTGATTATTCAGGAAACGGCGGCTTTGACCGCGATTGACGTTAACCGGGCCGGGGACGATCGTCCGGCGCTGGCGATTAATTTGGAAGCGGCGCAGGAAATCGCCCGGCAGCTCCGCATGCGTAATATGGGCGGCGCGGTGGTAATTGATTTCCTGAAAATGAAAAAGAAACCGGAAGAGGATAGTTTGAAAAAGGCGCTGGAAGACGCGTTTAACAACGATCCTTGCACGGTGCAGGTCCATGGTTTGACCAAGCTGGGGCTGATGGAGGTAACCCGTCAGCGCCGCACGCCGCCGCTGATCGACCGGGTCGAGACCGAAGCCGTTTAAAAAACCCGCGAAAAAAGAGTAAATTCAATCTGGACAGCGCGGCTTAATTTGCCTATAAGCTTTTGTCTGACGGCTTACCCCGCCGTTTTCTTGATATGAGCGCCCAGGTAGCTCAGGGGTAGAGCAGGGGACTGAAAATCCCCGTGTCGGTGGTTCGATTCCGCCCCTGGGCACCATTTTTTCATTTAAAATCAAAAAACTACCCGTCCCTGTATTGATTGTGAAGATATCTTGCAGGATGAATGTTTCGTCACAAAACCCGTTTGACGGCGTCCTGCCAGCCGGTATAGAGCGTGTTTTGCGTGGCGGCGTCCATTTGCGGATCGTAGCGGCTGGCGCGTTGCCAGCGGGCGGCGATATCGTCCAGGTCCTGATAGATACCGCTTTGCAGCCCGGCAAGGTAAGCGGCGCCGAGCGCCGTGGTTTCTGCGACTTTCGGGATTTCCAGCGGTTTGCCGATGATGTCGGCGATGAACTGGCAGACAAAACCGTTGGCGACGAGGCCGCCGTCGGCCCGGATCACAGCCGGATCATAACCGGTGTCGGCGATCATCGCGTCGATCAGATCGCGGGTCTGGTAGCCTTGGGCCTCCAGGGCGGCGCGGGTGATGTGGGCGGCGGTGCTCTCCCGCGTCAGGCCGGAAATGGCGGCGCGGGCGTGCGGGTTCCAATAGGGCGCGCCCAGCCCGGTAAAGGCCGGCACGAAATAAACGCCGTTATTATCGCCTACAGAAGTCGCCAGCGCTTCGCTTTCGCCGGCGTCGGCGAACAGGCCCAGACCGTCACGAAGCCACTGTATGGCTGCGCCTGCGACGAAGATCGAGCCTTCGATGGCGTAAGTTGTCTTGCCGTTCAGGCGGTAGGCGGGTGTGGTCAGCAGGCGATGTTGGGATTCCCTGAATTCCGGGCCGATATTCATAAGGGCAAAACAGCCGGTGCCGTAGGTTGATTTAATCATGCCTTTGTCAAAGCAGGCCTGGCCGATGGTGGCGGCCTGCTGGTCGCCGGCGATACCGCTGATCGGCAGGGACGGCCCCAGAAGGTCGGTGGTACCAAAAGCGGCGGCGTTGTCCTTGACGTCCGGCAGGAGGGCGCGCGGGATGTTGAAGAGGCTCAGGAGTGTATCGTCCCAGTCATTATCCCGGATGTTAAAAAGCATCGTGCGAGCGGCGTTGGTGGCATCTGTGGCATGGATTTTCCCGTCGGTCAGGTTCCAGAGCAGCCAGCTATCGACGGTGCCAAAGGCAATATCTCCGGCTTCGGCGCGGGGGCGCAGGCCGTTGATGTTATCGAGCATCCATGCGATCTTGGTGGCTGAGAAATACGGGTCGAGCAGCAGGCCCGTGCGGGCGCGGATTGTGTCTTCATGCCCGGCTTTTGTAAGGGCTTCGCAGGTTTCAGCGGTGCGGCGGTCCTGCCAGACGATAGCGTTGCCGATGGGGGTGCCGGTCGTGCGGTCCCACAGGATGGTGGTTTCGCGCTGGTTGGTGATGCCGATGGCGGCGGGGGTGGTGCCGGTTTCCTTTATGATTTCCCGGCAGCACCACAGTGTGTCGTTCCAGATATCCATGGCATCCTGTTCGACCCAGCCCTTGTGCGGGTAGTGGAGCGTCAGTTCCTTTTGCTTTAGGGCCAGAATGTCGCCGTCCGCGGAAAATAAAATGGCGCGCGAGCTGGTGGTGCCCTGGTCAATGGCGAGAATGGTCGGGGCGGTCATGTAGCAGGCTCCTTCGATAGGTATTCTTCGAGATTTTTGACGGTCTGGTCACCGGCATGCATGCCGAGTTTGGACCGCCGCCAGAGGATGTCTTCCGCCGTGCGGGCGAATTCATGGTCGATCAGGTAGCGCACTTCGGCTTCGAACAAATGGTCGCCGAAATGGAATCCCATGTTCCGGCCTTCGGCGGCTCTCTCGAGGAGGATGTTCATCCGGGTGCCATAGGCCCGCGCATAGCGTTCGATAATGTCGTGCGGGCACCAGTCATAGCGCTCTTTTTGCTCTTCGACAAAGTGGTTAAAATCGGCTTCCTTGATATCCCCGCCGGGCAGGGGACTGGCGGCAGTCCAGCTTTCCGTGTCGGTCAGGCGGTTAACCATATCGGCCGCCAGATGGCGATACGTGGTTATTTTGCCGCCGAAAATACTGTAAAGACGAAGGTTATCCTTTTGTAATAAATGAATTTTATAATCGCGTGTGACGGCGGAGGCATTTTGGGTGCCGTCGTTGAATAACGGGCGGACGCCGCTAAAGCTAAATAAAATACGGTTCGAATCGATTTTATTTTTAAAGCTATTATTAACAGCCTGACATAGATATGAAATTTCGTTATCGTCAATCGTGGATTCGTATGGATCGCCGCTATAATCGACTTCGGTTGTGCCGATCAGGGTTGTGTTGTCCTGATAGGGCCATGTGAAGACAACGCGGCCATCGGGTTGTTGTAACAGATAACCGTGATCGCCCTTGTAGAGCCGGGGAATGATGATGTGGCTGCCTTTGACCAGCCGGACGTTCGGTGTGTCGGGCAGGGCCAGCCCGGCGGGGTCGAGGATCGTGCGCACCCATGGGCCGGCGGCATTGACGATGGTGCGGGCGCTGATTTCAAAATGCCGGTCCTTGAGCGTATCATGCAGGCCGATTTTCCAGTGATCCGACAGGGGAGTGATGGCTTCACAAATTGTACGGGTCAGGATTGTCGCGTGCCGTTCGGCGGCATCGACGGCGTTTAAAACCACCAGCCGGGAATCATCGACCTGACCGTCGCTATAAACGAAAGCGGTTTTGTATTTATTTTCGAGCGGTTCTGTCAGATCCGATGAGGCGCTGGCCTTGATTTTCCGGGATCCCTTGAAAGCCCGGCGGCGGGCCAGATGATCGTACAGGAATAAGCCGGCCCGGATCATCCAGGCTGGGCGCATGGTCACTTCATGCGGGATGACAAATTCCATCGGGCGGATCAGGTGCGGCGCCGTGCGCAAGAAGATTTCCCGTTCCTGCAAGGCTTCACGGACCAGTTTAAATTCGTAATGTTCAAGATAGCGCAAGCCGCCATGGATCATTTTGGAGCTGGCCGAGGATGTGGCGCACGCCAGATCGCGGGCTTCGACCAGCAGGACAGACAAACCCCGCCCCGCGGCGTCACGGGCAATGCCCGCGCCGTTGATACCGCCGCCGATGACGCACAGATCGTAATGTGCTTTGTTTGTCATGATCTCTCCCGCTGGTTTGCGGTTTTTATCATACCAGTTTCATATGGGTCTTGTGTAGTACGCAGATCAGCGTAAAGAGCCGCCGGGCGGTTTCGTGATCCATGTTGATTTTGCCTGTCAGCCGGGCCATCAGCAAGTCTGCGCCTTCGTTATGCAGACCGCGGCGGGCCATGTCTATGGTCTGGAGTTTCTGGCAGTTGCCTTCGTGGCGGCATTGCTCATAGCTGTCGATCATCAGGAAATAATCCTGGATCAAACGCCGGTAGGGGGTCAGGGACAGCAGAAGCGCCGGCAGGGGGGTTCCCTCATCATTCTTGATCTGCAGGGCGAGTTGTCCGTTTTCGATGCCGATTATAAGGCTATACGGGCCTTGGTCGTCGTTTGCCGGGTGAAACAGGTCGTGATGATGGACAAGCTCGTCGAGGGCTTTGTTCCGTTCATGGTCGAGAGCGCTGTGATTGTTTTGTCCTTCTGTGCCGGCCATGCGCACGTCTGAGAGATAAAAGGGAGATGTTTTATTCATAAAGGGACGCCATAACTCACGGATGTTTTTTATACTGTGGCAATTTGGCGTCGGCCCCGCAAGGGGAAAATATAGGGTGAAGGGGGGATATCGTGTAGACGGAGCTATACCTATACGATAGTATTAGGGGGACGGTTCGTGCTGTTCAGGGGGAAGACACAATGACTAAGAAAATTTTACTTGTAGATGATGATGAATTCATCCGGAGCATGCTGGTGAAATACCTGACGGATGCCGGCTATGTTATCGATCAGGAAAATAACGGGGCAGATGCTTTTGAGACCCTGAAATCCGATAGTAGTTATAATCTTTTGATTACCGATATCGTTATGCCGAATATGACAGGCTGTGAGTTGATGAAAGCTCTGAAGAAGGAGCAAATCCGTATTCCGATTCTGGCCATTACCGGCGGCATGGAAAACGCGGTTGAAGAATATCAGTGCGCTGCCGATTTATTCGCGGATAAAACATTGCTCAAGCCGATTGATCGATCGGTGTTTTTGCATGAAGTCGAAGAATTAATTGGGCCGGCCTGAGCGGGCTGTCTTATCCCGCCACCCGTTCGATATCCGCGCCGCAGGCTGTCAGTTTCCCAACAATATTTTCGTAGCCGCGATCCAGATGGTATACCCGGTTTACAGTGGTTTCTCCTTCGGCAACGAGTCCGGCCAGAACCAGCGCGACCGACGCGCGCAGGTCTGTCGCCATAACTTCCGCGCCGGTCAGTTTTTCAACGCCGCGCACGATGGCTGATCCGCCGTGGACCGTGATATTTGCGCCCATCCGGCATAGCTCAGGGACATGCATAAAGCGATTTTCGAAAATGGTTTCCGTGACCATGCCTGCGCCTTCGCTGAGCGCCAGCATTGTCATGAACTGGGCCTGCATATCGGTCGGGAAACCGGGATAAGGTTCGGTCATGATGTCGATGCCCTTCAGGCGGTGACCGTTGCGGGAAACGATAATGTCGTTGCCGTCTTCTTCGATGATAACGCCGGCCTCTTCCAGAGGGCCGACCAGAGCGGCAAGCAAATCCAGCCGCGTGTTTTTCAGGCGGAGTTTACCGCCCGTCAGACCGACGGCAACCATAAATGTGCCGGTTTCGATACGGTCGGCGATGACCTGATGTGTGGCGCCGTGCAGTTTTTTAACGCCGTGAATGGTGATTTTTGGTGTGCCCAGTCCTTCGATTTTCGCGCCCATGGCAATCAGGCAGTTTCCGAGATCTTCGACTTCCGGCTCACGCGCCGCGTTGGACAGGATGGTCGTGCCTTCGGCCAGTGTCGCCGCCATCATCAGGTTTTCCGTGCCTGTGTGGCTGACTTTCGGGAAGGTGTAGTGCGCGCCTTTCAGCCCGCCGGGCGCTTTGGCCTTGATATAGCCGTCCTCGATGATGATA
Organism: Rhodospirillales bacterium; assembly: GCA_020638175.1. Classification (NCBI taxonomy): domain Bacteria; kingdom Pseudomonadati; phylum Pseudomonadota; class Alphaproteobacteria; order Rhodospirillales; species Rhodospirillales bacterium. The sequence goes on along the minus strand of JACKJA010000002.1, from coordinate 1,941,820 downwards.
TCGGCGCCCATGGCGCGGAGGCCTTCAATGTGGAAATCAACCGGGCGTGTGCCGATGGCGCAGCCGCCGGGCAGGGATACCACGGCTTCATGGTGACGGGCCAGTAACGGTCCCAGAACCATAATGCTGGCGCGCATCTTGCGAACCAGATCATAGGGCGCTACCGGTGTTGTGATCTCCCTGGCCCGGATAATGCCGACATTATCGCTGCGCAGGGCTACGACGGCACCTATATGCTGTAAAACGCCGCCGAGGGTGCGGATATCGCCGAGCGTGACGGGCATATTGGTCAGTTGCAAAGTCTCATCGGTCAGAAGTGCCGCGCACATCAGTTTCAGGGCGGCGTTTTTGGCACCGCTGATGGCGATTGTGCCTTCCAGACGCTTGCCACCGCGAATACAGATTTTCTCCAGACCCGATGATTTGACTTCGGTACGGATTAACTCAATGGTCTGGCCGGTTACGGCTTCTTTTTCGACCTGAGGGGCTGCGGTATCTTGTGATGTCATTTGCGTTTTTACCATGTGTTTTTGTCCTTTAAAGCCGGGGCAGAGTAACGCCGCGCTGGCCCATATATTTGCCCGACCGGCTGGCATAGCTGGTCTCACACGGGCTGCTGCCCTTGAAGAACAGGAACTGTGCCACGCCTTCGTTGGCGTAAACCTTTGCCGGCAGGGGCGTGGTGTTGGAAATCTCCAGCGTGACGTGACCTTCCCAGCCCGGTTCCAGCGGCGTCACGTTAACAATCAGGCCGCAGCGCGCATAGGTGCTTTTGCCGAGGCAAATCACCAGCACATCGTCGGGGATTTTGAAATATTCTACTGTGCGGGTCAGGACGAAGCTGTTCGGCGGAATGACGCAGACATCGGTTTTGCGTTCGACGAAGCTCTGGTGCGAAAAATCCTTGGGATCGACAACGGCGTTGTCGACATTGGTGAAAATCATGAATTCATCCGAGCAGCGCGCATCATAGCCATAGGATGACAGGCCGAACGAGATATTGCCCTCGCGTTTTTGTTTTTCGACGAACGGGTCGATCATGCCGTGATTTTCAGCCATGTCCCGAATCCAGTGGTCGGGCATAATGCCGGGCAGGGCGTTGAGGGCGGTATCTGTTTCCGGCTGTTTTTCCATCACTTGCATGTGGTCTGGTTCCCGTCTTTTTGTTCGCTCTTTACGTCTTTCCGGCGGCGGAGGTTGTCACGCAGGGCGGCGGCGCGTTTTTCTGCGCGCTGTTCCGCGCGCCTCTTTGCTGTCTCGTTTTTTTCCGAGGCCTGCGCCATTGTCTTTGATCCGAATCTTTATTAATTTCCGAAAAGCCGTGCGACTATATAAAAAACAGGCGTGACATGCCAGAAATTTTATTGTAGGTTGCCGATCGCTTTGGGGAAAACCCTTATCCCAGCGCTGTCGTAGCTCAGAGGTAGAGCACTCCCTTGGTAAGGGAGAGGTCGAGAGTTCAATTCTCTCCGACAGCACCATGCTTCGCTTTTCAGGCTGTTTTCTTACAAATAAACTGGGTGACAAAGGCTTTGCCGGTGTGGCATGTGCCTTCATGGACGTCGCGTTCTTTTTCGCACTGGTGCAGGATATCCTGATTTTTAAAGACGGATAGAAGCTCATCGAGGGCAACCATCCATGACGGGTCTTGCGGGCCGCCGGTGCCGTATTTGATCTGTTCGGGGTTGTAAGCCTCCATGATAAACACGCCGTCCGGTTTAAGCGCCTTTAAAGCCTTGGGCAAAGTCCGGCGGCGCGTTTCCGGATCGGTATGGGCGAAGATCGAGACAATCGCATCCCATTTGTTTTCCCCGAAATCGAAATCATTGACGTCGGTGACGATATACTCGATTGAAACGCCGTTATCGGCGGCAAGACGTTCGGCCTTTTCCTTTCCGGCGGATGAGATATCCACGGCGCAAACAGTCAGTCCGTGTCCGGCCAGAAACACGGCATTGCGGCCCTCGCCTTCGCCGAGGCACAAGACGCGCCCGGTTTTGGGGAGGTGGCTTATCGAGGCTTTCAGAAAATCATTGGGCTGCGTGCCATAAACGTATTCCGGCTGGCTGTAGCGTTCATCCCAGAAGGGTTTCATGGTCATCGCTAAAACCATTTCAGTTTTTTGAACAGGGCGATCTGGCCGGCGACGAGGGCGATCAGCAAGCCCATGAATATCCAGAAAGCATAGGGGTTGTCGGCGCCGGGAATGCCGCCGACATTGATGCCGAGCAGGCCGGTCAAAAAGCCGAGCGGCAGGAAAATGGCCGCGACGACCGAAAGCACATACATATTCCTGTTCAGGCGGTCCGATAGCGCATTGGCCAGTTCATCCTTGACGATCTGGGCGCGTTCACGGATGGCGTCGAGATCTTCGATGTAGCGGATAATACGGTCGAGGCTTTCCTGCAGGTGCCGCTTATGGCCCTGATTTAGCCATGGTTGCTCGGAGGTGCGTAAGTAAGCGATAACATCGCGCTGGGGGGCGATATAGCGGCGGAAAATAATCGCGCGTTTGCGGATGGTTATAATGTCCTGCCGTTCGCTGACTTCCGGGTCTTCCATGACCTGTTCCTCGATATTATCGAGTTTTTCATCCAGTTCTGTGAAGATGGGTTCCATACGCTCCAGCAGACGGGCGGCCAGTGTGGCGACCAGTTCACCGCCATCCTTTGGCCCTTTCCCGTTTTTCAGGCGGTCTTGGATGTCGGCAACGGTTTTCAGGTTACGGCGCTGGACGCTGATAATCCGGTGGGCATCCACCCACATCCGGATAGAGATCATGTCTTCCGGGTCGGCATCGTCGTTCAGGTTTACCCCGCGCAGAATCATCAGGGCGCCGTCATCGAATTCCAGTATCCGGGGTCGGGTTTCTTCGGCCAGCAGGGCATCGACAATGATTTTGTCCAGATAGCTGATCTCTGTTTCGATCCATGCGCGTGCCGCGGGATCGCGGGCATCCAGATGGACCCAGGCCAGCGTGTCGGCGCGGACGGTGTCTGTGACAGACTGACCGGTTAGAAGCTGGCCGCTGCCGTTGCCATCGATGGTGCTGGCGAACAGGATGCCGTTGGTTTCGCTCATAAGATATGTGCCCTTATTTTTTTCTCCTTCCTATAATTGGGGTACGGAGTAGTTTTGTCTATTGTAAAAATTTGCTGCGATGCAGAAAACTTCTTGCAATATATTATCAAAATATGGCAGGGTGTAACAAAGGGCGGCTTTCCGCCTTTTTGTTTCCACAACCTCTGAAAGACAAGAAAGGAGTGACCTATGACCACGCGATTTAATATTCCATCCGCGAATTATGCGGTCATTCCCGGACTCTTGCCGCGCCATTAGAGGTGTAAGCATACGGTCCGGGCATGATAGCCGGGCCGTTTTTGCAAAACGACAAAAGAGACTTTTTCCCTTTTTTCACTTTGTTATTCGTCCCGGCTTTTGAAACACCAAAGCAGGAAAACGAACAATGAAAAAAAATAAAAAACTAGAAATCACATATGGCGATGTGTGGCGTTTCTCAATGGACTATTGGGGACGTTACCCGGTTTTGATGATCGCTGCTGTCGTGTTCATGATGACATCCGTGGTGGCGGATGTGATTGTGCCTGTCTATACCGGGCAGATTATGGATCACCTGACGCAGGGGGATGCGGCGGCTACGACCAAGAGTTTTGTCGTCTTTATGGCGCTGTCCCTTGTGCATACGGTGTTTTGGTCGCTGGCATTTTATACATGGAACGTTGCGGCTTTGAGAAACCTGAAGCATATCCTTGAGGAGTTATCACACAAGGTGATCCGCTTTTCGACGGACTGGCATGCCAATGCCTTTGCCGGTGGGACGGTGCGGAAAATTACCCGGGCCATGTGGGCGTTTGACCGCTTCGAGGATACCCTGTTCATGGGATTACTGCCGGCGGCTATTATTATGCTCGGTATGTCGGTGATGCTGCTGATCAAGGTGCCTTTGGTCGGGCTGTATGCCACGGTGACCATGTTGATCTATGTCGGGATGAGTATCTATATGTCGGTTGCGATTCTGGCGCCGAAATTTACGCGTTCGGCGGCAAAGGATACAGCGATCGGTGCGATGCTGGCTGATGTCATGACCGGTGTGCCGACGGTTAAGGCGTTCGGTGCCGAGGGGCGTGAGGATGAACGTTTTCAGGCCCTGACCGGTCGTTGGTATCAAATTTTCCTGAATGCTTGTCAGACTGGGCAGACGACTGACTTGTTGCGATCAATCGTTCGTAACTTCATGGTGGCCGGGATGGTCGGTATGTCAATCTGGATGTGGCGTGAGGGCACAGCAACGCCCGGTGACATTGTTTTGGCTCTGACCAGCGGTATGTTCATGGGCGGTTATCTGCGGGAGGTTGGTCGTCATATTGCTGAACTGCAGAAGGCGATCAGCGAGATGGAGGACGGTATCACTTTTTGGCTCAGGAAGGATGATATCGTTGACAAGCCTGAAGCCAGGCTGTTTGTGCGCGGTAAAGGGCGGATCACGTTCGATAACGTTCGTTTTACCTATGACGGGCAGAATGACCCGCTTTATGACGGGTTCTCTCTGGCGATTGCGGAAGGCGAGCATGTCGCGCTGGTCGGGCATTCCGGTTCGGGCAAGTCGACGTTCATCAAGCTGGTGCAGCGTTTATACGATGTGCAGGGCGGTGAAATTCGGATCGACGGGCAGGATATTGCCGATGTAACGCAGGACTCGCTGCGGCGGGCGATTGCGCTGGTGCCGCAGGAGCCGATCTTGTTCCATCGCTCGCTGGCCGAGAATATTGCCTACGGTAAGCCGGGCGCGAGTATGGGTGAAATCCGCAAAGCGGCTCAGAAAGCTTATGCCCACGACTTTATCAGCGCGTTGCCGCAAGGCTATGACACGCTGGTCGGGGAGCGCGGCGTGAAGCTTTCTGGTGGTGAGCGGCAGCGTGTGGCGATTGCCCGGGCTATTCTGGCCGATGCGCCGATCCTGATCCTTGACGAGGCAACCTCGGCGCTGGATTCGGTTTCGGAGCATTATATCCAGAAAGCGCTGGCGGAACTGATGCGTGGGCGGACGACGATTACGGTTGCCCACCGCCTGGCGACGATCAAATCCGTCGACCGTATTCTGGTCTTCGATCAGGGACGGGTGGTGGAGCAGGGGGCGCACGAAGAATTGTCGGTCCGCGAAGGATATCTCTATCGGCAGCTCTATGAAATGCAGGCGCTCGATTTGATCGGTGGATAATAATGATAAGAACGGGAGGGGCTGATGTCCCTCCTGTTTACTTTTGGGGACTCCAGCCGCGATACCAAGGGCCGAGGGGAACGATTTCGGCGTCGTGGCCGTTATCGTAAAACCAACTGTCGACGGCATATCGTTCACCGGTTTCCGTGTCTGTGATGACGGCGGTCTGGTGCGGCCAGAGTTTGCCTTTGAACATTGTCGTGACGGGGGTGCGCGATACCGGGGGGGATACGGTGTGATGATACAGCCATCCCTGTTTTTCCAGCAAGGCCAGATAGATCGTTGTGTTAATGCTCTCATCCACGCAGTCGTGCTGAGCTGCGCCGGCCCCGACGCCGGCGAAGGTGCCGGCCTTATCGGCGCTGGTACCGTTCAGGGCGCCGACTTTTCGTTCGAACAGGCCGATGGCCCGGCCGATGGCAGCGCGTTCTGTTTCTGCGTCATTTACTGTCGTGAAAAAATTCCCGATTTCCTGCCAGTCTTGTTCGAACAGCGAAAGGGTATCGGTTTTCTTGCAGCCATAAGCCCGGCAATGGGGGAAGGAGTCGGGTATGGGGGCGGCGAGTCCTTTTTTGTCGAGGTAAGGCTGGTAATTGCTGCCGGTGGTCTGGCAAGCGGTCAGGGTGCAGCAGGCTATGGCTATGAGGGGTAAAAAACGTCTCATTTTTCGATCTCCAGCACGATCGGGGTGTGATCCGAAGGTTTGTCGAGGGCGCGCGGGGCTGTGTCGATCATGCAATTTACAAGGCGGTCTGTGATCGGCGGAGAGAGCAGGAAATGGTCGATCCTGATCCCGTGGTTTTTCGGCCAGCACCCGGCCTGATAATCCCAGAATGTGTACTGGGCATCTTGTTGGTTAAACACCCGGAAGGCATCGGTTAGCCCCAGATTGAGCAGGCTTTTGAATTTTTGCCGGGTTTCGATTTTGAACAGGGCGTCGTCTTCCCATGCTTTGGGATCGTAACAATCGCGGGGGTCCGGGATGACATTGAAATCGCCGCCGATCAGGAACGGAATGCGTTCGGATCGCAGGGTTTCCAGCCGGGCTTTCAATCTGTCCATCCATGACAGCTTGTAGGTATATTTTTCGGTATCAACCGGGTTACCGTTGGGCAGATATATATTAATTATCCGCAGACCATTGATCTCGGTTTCCAGATAGCGGGCCTGTTCATCGTTATCGTTATCGGGCAAGGATTCGTGAATAACTTTAATGGGGGTTTTCGAGAAAATGGCAACGCCGTTATAGGTTTTCTGGGTGACGGCAGCGCTTTCGTAACCGATGACCTTGAAATCGTCTGCCGGGAAATCGACGCCTTTAAGCTCTTGCACCATCAACACATCGGGTTGATGGTCCGTCAGCCATTTTGTGACGTGATCCTTGCGGGCTTTGAGTGAGTTAATATTCCAGCTGGCAATTTTCATGCGGGACAGAATAACAGGATACAGTCGGGTAACAAGCCTTTACCTGTTCAAGATATCATCACGGGTTCTGTCCAAGACGCTCAGGATGTTTTGTCGAACTTCAGGCGGGATGTTGTGATCGTCTATGGCTTCCCCGAATTTTTGCAGGGTTAGATCGAACAAATTATCGTTCAGGGCCAGATTTTTATGGGCGGCACGCAGGTCGTCAGCCGAATATTTTCCCGGGCCTTCTATCGCGATGCCCAACATCGTGCAGAACATTGTGCGCTGTTTTTCCATGTCTATTTTATTAAAAAAATGAGATGTTCGTTCGTCAGTCAGCATTTTATCGTAAAAATTTTTGACGATACTCTTCACAATATTCTTCCCTCCCATTTGACCAGAAAGGTTTTGCGGGCAGCATCCGTTTTGGTTATCCTGCATAATCAGTGTCTCTCCTGATGGGTGATAAATAGTACCAAGTCAGTCTAAGATAGGGGCGCTTATAAAAGCAATGGTTGTTTTTGACGGGCTTATCTTTGCCTACAAACGTATGTGCCAGGGAAAATTCATGGATCAAACCTCTTATAATTACTGTGCTTTGCCGCTGGCGGCATATGCTTGCCGCCCGGATCAAAGTCAGGGGCGTTTGTATGCAGAGGCGGAAAGTGTGCACCGGACCTGTTTCCAGCGGGATCGTGACCGGATTATTCATTGCAGCGCTTTTCGCCGCTTAAAAAACAAGACGCAGGTCTTTGTCGCGCACGAAGGCGATGATTACCGGACGCGCCTGACTCATACGCTGGAGGTTGCCCAGATTGCCCGCTCTTTGGCGCGGGCCTTGATGGTGAACGAGGATCTGGCCGAAACAGTGGCGCTGGCTCATGATCTGGGGCACCCGCCGTTCGCCCATGCCGGGGAAGAGGGGCTGAAAGCAGCGATGACCAAGGTGGGAGGCTTCGACCATAACGATCAATCCTTACGTGTTCTGGTTCATCTGGAACGTAAGTACCCGGACTGGCCGGGGCTGAATTTGACGTGGGAAACGCTGGAAGGCGTGGTCAAGCATAACGGGCCGGTGACCGGTAAATTGCCGGTGACGTTGACGGGTTTGCAGAAACAAACGGATTTGCGGCTTAAGACCTATGCCACAATAGAAGCGCAAGTGGCGGCGCTCGCCGACGATATTGCCTATAACAACCATGATGTCGAAGACGGTCTGGCGGCGGGGTTGTTTGATCTGGCCGATCTGGAGTCCCTGTCGTTATTGTCACGGGTTATGGCAGACGTACGGGCTAAGTGGCCTGATTTGTCCCGTCACCTGTTTATACAGGAAATGATCCGCGAGATGATCGGCGCGATGGTCGAGGATGTGTTAAACGAAGCAAAAAGGCGTCTTGAAGCCCTTAATCCGCAAAACCCGGATGATGTACGTCATGCCGGTAAACCGATGGTGGCGTTTTCTGATTCCATGCTGGTTCAGGTAAACGATCTGCGGGCATTTTTGTTTGATCGCATGTATCGTCATCACAAGGTTCACCGCATGTATCGGGCCGGATACAGGATTGTGCATGATATTTATCAGGCGTTTATCGATGATTACCGCCTTCTTCCTGATCGCTGGCGGGCGCCGGAAGGGGCCGGAAAAACCGAACAGGCCCGCCTGATCGCCGATTATATTGCGAACATGACCGATCGTCAGGCGATCCTTGAACATGACCGCCTGTTTCATTTTCACAGTGTTTTCCAGTGAATAACTGCAACGGTTTGCTTGCGTTTTATCGGAATTTTTCCTAGATTTTCCGTATGGCACATTATGATGAACTTGATGATCCGTATTACAATCGCGGGCCGATGCACAAGCGGCGCGCGATCCGTGATCGTGGACCTGTACTGACGGCAGCGATTTTTGCCGTTTTGCTGGTGGTTTTGGTGAGCGTCCTTTGGTACAGCTACCCGCGTGAAGCAGAAAAGCAGGAGTTGATGGCCGTGCCGGTTATTCATGCCGATGCTACACCTGTCCGGGCTGTGCCGCAGGATCCCGGTGGTATGGATGTGCCTTATCGGGACAGCACGGTTTTTGAAGCGCTGCGTTCCAGTCAGAATAATAATGACTCTGCCCGGATTGAAAATTTGCTGGCGGAGTCCGAATCGGAGCAGCCTGTCGACCGCGAAGAGTTGTTTGCCGGCCTGAAAACCGAGCTGAAAGTCGACAAAGATAACAATGTAAGCTTGACAATAGAAACGCCTAAGAAAGCGCCAAAAGCTGTTGAGCCGGAACCTGCGGTTAATGAAGCTCATGAAACGGCCGCATTGCCGATGCCGGCGACCAGCCCGGTAAAAACGGCGGCGATGTCGTCAAGCGAGGCCGCAAAGGCCGCAAAAATTGAACCGGCGGCCGGGGATGCGACGCGGCCTGTGACGGGCAGCGGGACGCATATGGTCCAGCTTGGCAGTCTGCGCTCGGATGATGCGGCGCGCGCCGAATGGAAAAAATTGCAAGCCCAGTTTCCTGGTCAGTTGAGTTCTCTTGATTTGCGGGTTCAAAAAGCCGATCTGGGGGGGCGCGGTGTATTCTACCGGGTGCAGGGCGGCACTGTAAGCGAGGCGCAAGCACGGTCTATCTGTGCGGCTATGGAAGCAAAACGGCCCGGAGGCTGTCTTGTTGTCAAGCGTTGAGGAAGACCGCGTTCCGCGCGCGATGATATGCGGTCTGTCCGGCCTTGTTGTTACTCCTGAAGAGCGTGATTTTTTCCGGGATGCCGATCCGCTCGGCTTTATCCTGTTTGCCCGTAATTGTGACAATCCGGATCAGGTGAAGGCTTTATGTGCGTCTTTACATGAGGCTGTCGGGCGTGAAGCGCCGATCCTGATCGATCAGGAAGGTGGGCGGGTTCAGCGTCTTAAGGCCCCGCACGGGCATGATTACCCGGCGGCTCATAGCTTTGGGAGAATGTTCCTTCGTGATTTTGCCAAGGGGCGGGATGCCTTAAGGGATAGTTCAATGGCGCTGGCAAGGGAGCTGGCCGAAAATGGTGTAACCGTCAACTGCGCGCCGGTTATGGATGTGTTGTTTCCTGAAACCCATGATGTGATTGGTGATCGGGCCTATGATTCCGATCCGGAAGTTGTGGCTGCCTTGGGCTCTGTGGTTTGCGCGGCGTTTCTGGAGCAAGGTATTATACCGATTATCAAGCATTTGCCGGGACATGGGCGTGCCTGCAGTGATTCTCATGAGGATTTGCCTGTGGTGGATGCGTCGCTGGAGGATTTAAAGAATACAGATTTCAAGGCGTTTCGGGATGTCATGAACAAATCCTTTTCTGAAGCGCTGTGGGGGATGACCGCGCATGTCGTATACAAGGCCGTCGACGACCGCTTGCCGACGTCATGTTCCCGAAAAGTCATTTACGATGTCATCCGCGAGGATATTAATTTCGACGGGTTATTGCTGAGCGATGATGTGTCGATGGGCGCGCTGGGCGATTGCGGTGATATCGGGGCACGCACCGACATGGTTTTGCGAGCGGGGTGCGACATCGTTTTGCACTGCAATGGTGATATGGCCGAGATGAAGGCGGTGGCCGCCAACGCTGAAAAGATGACAAAGGCCGCTGTTATGCGCTATAACCGCTCGGTTTCATGGGTTAAGAGGAAGGTTCAGCATGGCTGAGGCCGCCGTTTTTGAAGAAGATCCGCCGCGGCGTGAGGTTGAAACTCACGGCGCTGATGCGCTGTTGCTTGATATTGACGGCTTTGAAGGGCCGATTGATGTGCTGCTGGTGATGGCGCGGGATCAGAAGGTTGATCTGACCAAAATCTCGATTCTGGCGCTGGCACGCCAATATCTGGCCTTTATCGACCGGGCGCAGGAATTGCGGCTGGAACTGGCGGCTGAATATCTGGTGATGGCTGCGTGGCTGGCGTACCTGAAATCCCGTCTGCTTTTGCCGCGCCAGGACGATGACGAGGAAATTGACGCCGAGACGATGGCCGAGGCGCTGCAATTCCAGCTCAGGCGTTTGGAGGCTATGCAAAAGGCGGCCGAGGACCTGTTTGCCTTGCCGCAACTGGGGCAGGATATTTTCCCGCGCGGTATGCCGGAAGGGCTCAGCACCAAAACCGATACGGTTTACGAGGCATCACTTTATGAGCTGTTGCAGGCTTATGGCGCGATCCAGCGGCGCGGTGAGGATAATAATTACGAATTGCCGGTTTTTCATCTGATGAGCATGGAAACGGCGCTGGAGCGTATGACGACGATGCTGGGTAAACTGCCGCGCAAAGGGCCGTGGAGCGTATGGGCGACGTTGCAAAGCTTTATTCCGGAGGGCGTTAAAGATCGTCTTTACGGACGGTCGTCGATGGCTTCGGTCTTTACGGCCAGCCTTGAAATGGCTAAACAAGGTAAAATCGAAATCAAACAGGATGGTTTGTTCCGTCCGGTTTATCTCCGCGGAAGAATGGAAGAACAATAGAATGACGACAATAAAATCAGTGTGTGTGTATTGCGGATCATCGAACAAGGTTGATGATGTTTACAAACAAGCGGCCGGTGATATGGGGCGACTTATAGCGCAGCGTGGCTGGGCGGCTGTTTATGGCGGCGCAGCCGGTGGGTTGATGGGGCTGATGGCCGATGCGGCGCTGGGCGGCGGCGCGGATGTGATTGGCGTTGTGCCGGAATTCCTGACCAAGATTATGGACGGAAAAGAAACAGAGCATCAGGAATTGACCGAATTGCATATTGTCGAGAGCATGCATGAGCGCAAGCAAAAGCTGGTGGATTTGTCTGATGCGTTTGTGATTTTGCCAGGTGGATTTGGGACGCTGGATGAACTTTTTGAGGTTATGACCTGGCGGCAACTTGGCGTCCATGCTAAGCCGATTGTCGTGGCAAATATCAATGGTTATTGGGATCCGTTGCAGCCCTTGATTGATAGGATCGTTGATTCTCATTTTGCGCGCGATAGCGACCGGACACAGTTTTCTATGGCGGCTACGATTGATGATATTCCCGATTTGCTTTTGAACGCGCCGGAGCCGGATAAAGACCTGCGATCGAAATGGATTTAACGGATGAGTGATCAGGAACAGGATATACGTCTTCTGGAAGCAATGCTGTTTGCATCGGCGGAGCCTCTGACGCTGGCAGCGATGCGGGAGCGTCTGCCCGAAAATGTCGATCTGGGCGGGATGTTGATGGCGCTGCAAAAACATTATGAAGGCCGCGGCGTTAATCTGGTGGATATGGACGGCAGCTGGGCGTTTCGGACGGCTGTTGATCTGGGCGATGCGCTGGCGGTTCACAAGGAAGTGCAACGGAAGTTGTCGCGCGCGGCGATGGAAACGCTGGCGATTGTGGCCTATCATCAGCCGGTGACACGGGCGGAGATTGAGAATATTCGCGGTGTGGCGACGCATAAAGGGACGCTGGATGCCCTGATGGAGGCCGGATGGGTCAAGCCGGGCCGCCGCCGCGAAACACCGGGTCGCCCCTTGACATGGGTGAGCACAACGGCTTTCCTTGACCAGTTCGGGCTGGAGTCGATGAGCGATCTGCCGGGGCTGGATGAGTTGAAGGCTTCGGGGCTTTTGGACCGCCGTCCGGCGATTGAGACTGTGCCGGGGACCGGCGAGCTGTTTGAAGACGTAGAAGACGAAGTTGTTGAGCAAAACGATAGCGAAGAGGAATTAGCGTAATGGCACCGGGTATCTGGCAAATTTTATTGATTGTATTGGTGATCCTGCTTTTGTTTGGGGCAGGCAAGTTGCCGCGGATTATGGGCGATCTGGCCAAGGGCGTCACGGCCTTTAAAAAAGGGCTGAAGGATGAGGATGCCGCCGCACCGCAAGTTGAGGACAAGAAAGACAAAGCTGATTAATTTCAGGTCAGCCGATTATGATGAATTTCAGCCTCGTTGAATTGCTGCTTATTGTTGCTGTGGCCGTTTTGGTCATCGGGCCGAAAGAGATTCCGGGGCTTCTCTATGGCTTGGGGCGGATTGTCCGGCGGCTGCAATATATCCGCTATGCTTTTTCCCGGCAATTTGATGATTTTATGAAGCTTCATGATCTCGATGATTTGCGCCGTGGCGTGAATTTTGAGGAAAAGCCGGTCGATAAAAACGGCGAAGTGGTGCAAGAAAAAAAGCCTGCCGACAGCGCACGGGACGACAATCATGATTGACGAGACAGCCGTGAACGAGCATGAAAAGCAGCCGTTGGCTGAACATTTAACGGAACTTCGGCGACGGGTGTTGTGGTCGTTTGCGGCGCTGATCGCCGGGACGGCTTTGTGTTTTGTGTTTGTCGAGGATATTTACGGATTTCTGGTGGCGCCGTTGGCCAAGGCCATGGGGCCGGACAGCACACAGCGTCTGATCTATACCGGCCTGACCGAGGCGTTTTTTACCTATATCAAAGTTTCATTTTTCGCCGGGCTGTTTTTGACCTTCCCGGTGCTGGCGATGCAGATCTGGAAATTTATTGCGCCGGGTTTGTACAAGGAAGAACGAAAGGCATTCTTGCCGTTTTTGATTGCGACACCGGTATTGTTTTTTGCTGGCGGGGCCATGGTTTACTATGTCGTTATGCCGCTGGCGTGGAAATTTTTTCTTGGTTTTCAAAGCACGGCGGTCGAGACTGTTTTGCCAATCCAGCTTGAGGCACGGGTCGGGGAATATCTCGATCTGGTGATGGTCTTGATTTTTGCGTTCGGGCTGTGTTTCCAGCTTCCCGTCCTGTTAACCCTGCTGGGCCGGGCCGGGATGGTCACGGCCGAAGGTCTGGCGCGCAAGCGTAAATACGCGATTGTCGTGACGTTTGTTATTGCGGCCTTTTTAACTCCCCCCGATGTGATTTCTCAGGTACTATTGGCGTTGCCGATTATGGCTCTGTATGAAATTTCCATCATCCTGGTGCGCAAAGCCCAAAAACATGTCGATATCACCGCTTGAGCAATATCAACAACGCATAGACGATCAACGGATTACCCCTGATCGGTATCAGGAGCGGGCCGTGAGGGCATTGCAGAGCCTTTACGAAGATGTCATCGCGAGCGAAGCGAAACGATCTGGTAATGATGGATTGCTTCGTCGCCTTCGGCTTCTCGCAATGACGGATAAGGGCAATGAGAATATAAAAGGTGTTTACCTGCATGGCGGGGTCGGGCGCGGGAAATCCATGATCATGGATATGTTTTTTGAAGCGCTGCCCGATAGCCTGAAAAAGCGGCGGGTGCATTTTCATGAATTTTTGATCGAGCTTCACGACGGGCTTCACAGGCGGCGCGGTGACGGGGTAGAGGCGATTTTGCCGGATTTTGCCAAGGAGGTGGCACGGGATGCGCGGGTTTTGTGCTTTGATGAATTTCATGTCACGGATGTGGCGGACGCCATGATTTTGGGGCGGCTGTTTACGGCGTTGTTTTCGCAAGGTGTGATTGTTGTGGCGACGTCGAACTGGGAGCCTGACCGGCTTTACGAAGGTGGATTGCAGCGCGATTTGTTCCTGCCGTTTATCAAGTTGCTTAAGGAGCGTCTTGACGTCATTGCCATGGACGGGGAGACCGATTACCGCCTTGAAACCTTGCAACAGGACGGTGTTTATTTCTGGCCGCTGGGGAAACCGGCGCGCCAGCATGCCGACCGGGCTTTCAAAGACCTGACGGAAGGGGCGAAAACCTACAAGGAAATCCTGAGCGTCAAGGGACGGGATTTGAAGGTGCGGGTTGTGGCCAAGGGCGTGGCGCGTTTTTCCTTTGCGGAGCTATGTGAGCGTCCGATGGGGGCGGAGGATTATCTGCATATCGCGCAGTCCTATCACACGGTTTTTCTCGAGGGAATTCCTCGTCTTGGTTATGACAGGCGTAATGAAACCAAACGGTTAATGACCCTTGTTGATGCGCTGTATGATCGGGGAACGAAACTGGTGGTGACGGCGGCGGCCTCGGCTGATAAACTCTATGACGGGCATGATTATGCGTTTGAGTTTGACCGGACGGTCAGCCGTCTGATCGAGATGCAGAGCAAGGATTACCTAGAAAGAAAATTATAAACGATGCGTTTCGTATATATATTTTTAATAGCTGTTTTGTTGTTGTCTGCCGGTTTGTTATCGGCAATCGCGCAGGAAGATGATGATTACGGGGCGCAGGCCCAGGCATTAACCCGGACATTTTCCGGGGAGCTGAAAGAGGCGTTGATGACGGCGTTGACAGATGAGGGGCCTGTTCAGGCGCTGGAGGTTTGTCACGAGCGCGCCGCCCCCATTGCCATGGGAGCCGCTGCCGATACCGGGTGGACGCTGCGCCGTACGGCGCTCAAAACCCGTAACCCGGATAACAAGCCCAATGGCTGGGAAGGGCAGGTTCTTGAAAAATTTGAACAGCAAAAAGCGGCGGGTGTACCGGTCGAAGATCTGGAAATGATCGGGCTGGACGGCAATCTGGTGCGCTATATGAAGGCGATTCCCACCGCAGATATGTGCCTGATCTGCCATGGTTCGGATATTGCGCCGGAAATTACCGAAAGCCTGATGAAACTTTATCCGGAAGATGAAGCAACGGGGTTTGCTGTTGGTGATATCCGCGGGGCGTTTACCTTAAGTAAACCGATTGCTGTGTTTTACGAGTGAGGAAAAACGAATGTGGGGCGTGTTTAAAAATCTATTGGGGGGCACACCTCCGAAACAGCAAAAACCTGATCCGGTGCGGTATGACCGGGAAAAGGGGATCGCGCTGTCACCGGATTTAAAGGGTCGGATGAATCTGGCGGGCAATTCGAAGACCCATCAGGAAATCCTTTACTATCTTGCCGAACACGACCCCGATCCCGCCGTCCGTAAGGCGGTGGCGGCCAATAAATCGACACCGGTGCAAGCTTCGGCCATTCTGGCCGGGGATGCGAATGAGGATGTGCGGCTGGCGCTGGCTGGCCGGCTGGTTAAATTGCTGCCGGAGCTATCCGAAGATACGCATAGCCAGCTTTACGCCCATGCGGTGCAGGCGCTTGGGCGGCTGGCGCTGGATGAGGTTCTTAAAATCCGCAAGGCACTATCCAGTACTCTGAAGGATTGCGCTCATGCGCCGCCCAAGGTGGCCGCGCAGCTTGCCCGTGATATCGAACGCGAGGTCTCCGAGCCGGTTTTGCGGTTTTGCACGGCGCTGGCCGATGAGGATTTGCTGGATATCATTAAAACGCATCCGGCGGCGTGGGCGGTGACGGCGATTGCCGCCCGGAAAATGGTTAGCTCTCAGGTTTCCGAAGCTGTGATCGAAAGTGATAACCGTCCGGCGGGTAAAATACTGATCGGGAACAAAGGGGCGCAGATCGGGCCGCCTCTTTTGAAAACGATCATCGAAAAGGCTCGCGACTATCCGGAATGGCAAGGTGGCGTGGCGCTCAGGAAAAACCTGCCGCCGGAACTGGCAAAGGAACTGGCGCAATTTGCCGATGAATCTGTGCGGGCGTTGCTGGGCAAGCGCAAGGATTTCGACCGGGAAACGGCCCGGGAAATCGCGGAAGTTTTCCGACGGCGTCTGGAATTCGCCGGGGCGCAGGCCGGTGATGCCGGAGAGGACCCCATGGCGCGGGCGGTGGCGCTTGATCAGGAAGGGCGCTTGACCGAAGAGGCCGTATCCGATGCGCTGGCGCTGCGGGATCGCCGCCTTGTTTACGCGATGATTGCTTTGCGCGCTAAAGTACCCTTGGAAGCGGTCGAAAAGATATTTGGTATGAAGGCGCCCAAGGCGGTGGTGGCGTTGTCCTGGAAGGCTGATTTATCCATGCGACTGGCGTTGCAGTTGCAAAAGGATCTCGCCCAGGTTTCCCACAAGGAGCTGATCTATCCGCGCGGCGGCACGGATTACCCGCTCAGCGAAGACGAGCTTCGCTGGCAGCTTGAATTTCTGGGGCTGTGAAGCGGAAACAGCTTATCTTAAACCTTGTAGCACATCATATCGGGGGATAACGGCTTTTTGGTGGTCAGGCATGGGGGACCGCCCGGCTTCAATTCTTTTTTTAACTGGTCGACGTTCACCGGTCCGCGCAGCCGCCAGCTATCACGGGGGTTAATCTCTTTCTTGTTCCATTTTTTAGGATCGTTGAAAGGAACAAACCCTGTTGTCTTTAGGGTTTCCACTGGGTTATCGTTGTCGGATTGCGCAATGCAGCCAAATCGCCAGCGCCCATCATCGCAGGCAAAGGACGAATTTGCCAGTAATGCAAGTCCGCCAAGGGCTATTGCTATAGATGTTTTTTGTTTGTTCATGATCGTTGCTCCCTGTTGTTTTTTTGTTTAGATGAAAATCCTAAAACTCTGTTTTTTGTTATGCAAACATTTTTTTAGATAAAAGCGCTCTTCCAAGCGTATCGCGGAAATGATAGATTCGGAGGCATCGAATTTTTCAATCATACACAGAATAACGAAGGGATTTATTACCATGCCACGCAGGAACAAAATCGGGTTGGTCGGCGCCGGGATGATCGGCGGAACGCTCACGCATCTGGCGGGCCTTAAGGAACTGGGCGATATTGCCGTTGTCGATATTGCCGAAGGTGTGCCGCAAGGCAAGGCGCTGGACATTTCCGAATCGGCGCCGGTTGAGGGCTTTGACGCGGCGATTGTCGGTAGCAACGATTACGCGGCGATTGAGGGCTCTGATGTGGTGATTGTGACGGCGGGTATTCCCCGTAAACCGGGAATGAGCCGCGATGACCTGATCGGTATCAACACGGGCATCATCAAAACTGTCGGTGAGAACATCAAAAAATATGCGCCGGATGCGTTTGTCATCGTGATTACCAACCCGCTTGATGTGATGGTCGAGGTTATGCAACGGGCAACGGGCTTTGCGGCGAACAAGGTTGTCGGGATGGCCGGGGTGCTGGATAGCGCCCGGTTCCGGTGTTTTCTGGCCGAGGAATTCGATGTGTCCGTCGAAGATGTTACGGCCTTTGTTCTAGGCGGCCACGGCGATACGATGGTACCGCTGGTGCGGTATTCAACCGTGGCGGGGATTCCGCTGCCTGATCTCGTGAAAATGGGCTGGAGCACACAGGAAAAAATCGACCAGATCGTCCAGCGTACCCGTGATGGCGGGATCGAGATTGTGAATTTGCTGAAAACCGGATCGGCTTTCTATGCTCCGGCTTCCAGTGCGATTGCCATGGCGGAGAGTTACCTGAAAGACAAGCGCCGGGTGTTCCCGTGTGCGGCGAAGCTGTCCGGTGAATACGGCGTTGACGGTCTGTATATCGGCGTGCCGACGGTGATCGGTGCGAACGGGGTCGAGAAAATTATCGAGGTGTCCCTGAGTGCCGAAGAACAATCCATGTTCGACAAGTCCGTCGCAGCGGTGAATGATTTGCTGGCGGCGCTGGATAAAGCGGCCTAGGCCGTCAGGTTGAAATTATCGTCATTGCGTGCGGCAGGGGCCCGGCCCGGTGTTTCCGGTTCGGCCACTTGTCCGACTTTCGGTCCTTCGACCGCGTCGTTGAAGGCGACGCTTGTTGTGTGGTCATGTGTACCGCCATCGCGGTAATCCGCTGCAACGCGCGCGTTAAAGGCTTTTGATCTTATATCGTATCCCCCAGCGATTTGCTGAGAGTCGGCGATCAGCCCGTCGCGTACGGCGGGGTCGGATAAGTTCTTGCCCCATGCTTTTTGCGGATCGACGGTATAGGCGGCGTCGCCTTTTTGAATCCAGATTTCATGATGCAAGTGGGCGCCTGTTCCGATGCCGCTGTTGCCTGTGTAGGCGAAGGTTTCTCCCTGCCGTACGATATCGCCGGTTTTGACGGTATCGCGATCCAGGTGTGCATACATGCTGTAAACGCCTTCACCATGGTGCAGGACCACAATATTGCCATAGCCGTTTGAGTGGCCGGCATAAGCGACCTGTGCATCTTCGGTGGCGTGTAGCTCTGTGCCTTTCGGCGTGGCCATATCAATGCCCCGGTGCATGGCGGAGCCACCTCTGGTCGGATGATGGTCGCGCACGTGGTATGAGTCGGAAATCCGGATATCATCAACAGGCTTGCCGACCAGTATGCCGTTGTGATCGCGGTTATCGGCAATGGCGGTCCATTCCTTGTTGCTGGTGATTTCTTCCCTCAGGTGGGGCAGCCGTATAGCGGCGATGTTTTCGTGGCCTGTGGCGTTGTAGCGCTCCTGACGGTGATCGAACATTTTATCCAGATTGCCGCCCGTTTCTGTCAACATCCGTTTACCGTAGCCTTGTCCCTGATTGACATAGGCGTCGAAGGCGACAAGGGCTTCGTTGTGATCCAGTGCGATGCCTGCTTTTTCAGCATCGTTCATCATTTTGTCCCAGTAGCGCTCTTTGTAAAAACCAATCGCGTCTTTAGCGGTCAGATTAGCGACGTCAACGTCCGGGTTGGCGTTACTGTTGATGCCGAATTTTGCGATTCCACCATTCGGTTCGTTCAGGTTTAATCCGCCTTCTTCCTTCAGTACGTATTTTATAGCGCGATCAAAATCAGGATCGCCGGAAGGTGGTACATTGCCCAGCGGCGACGTGACGAGTTCGCCGGCCCGGCTGAAATCAAATCCTTTGCCAAAATCGAAATTTTCTTTCCAGTTGGCGGATTCTGCTGTGTGCCACTGTTTGAAGGCGGCTTTGCCCTGTTCATCATCACCAAAGCCCATGATCGAGGCAAAAATGCCGGTCAGGGGGCCGTTATCCATTTCCTCTTCGCCCATCATGCCGGTCAGAGCCATAAACAGCATCGCGATGAGCTGTTGCAAGGGGCCGAGTTGTTTGAAGCTTGTTTGCCCGCCGGCGGGCGCCGCGGCGTCGTTCAGGGCGGTTTTGGCGGAAAGAGGAGCGACAACCTCAATCACAGGCGGTTTGCCTGCGCTTTCAATTTCGGGAGCTTGTTGCTTTTGGTCACTCATTAAAGCTCTTTCTTAACCTTTTTACCGCGATTGCCCCTATTATGACGGGAAATCGTTAACAAGATTTTAAGAAAGATAAAATTTTATGTTAATTATATCTTGTGATGCGGTTTATACCATGCCGGGGGCGATCGGGGCCGGCGCAGTCGGTGCTGTTGTGTCTTTTTCCAGTTCGGGGTTCGTAACATCCAGATTTTGAACGTTGTCGGCAACGAGGAATGGGTCGTTTGCGGCCCCGGCAGCGGGATTGAATGTGTGCATTAGCGGTGTTTCCGGCGGGGTGCCCTTTAGGTCTGACGGTACGGCGGATACGGTCCGGTCGGCGCTGAAGGTAATATTGTCGGCGTTGTTGTCGACAAGGGCGCCGTTATCCAGTAAATTCGTGGTGCCGGTGTCATCCCATGCGTAATTGTCCCAGCTCCAGTCCGGGTCTTCGTTGACGAATTCGCTGCCGTAAGTGTCTTCAAGGTAGGTATCCCACTCTTCACCGTATTCGGATGTAATCAAATCATTGATTTGATCGGGAGTTTTGATTTCCCCGTTTTCCATTTTCTGTTTAATTTCGGCTTTCAGCGTTTCCGCCTTTTCGAGGTCTGCCTCCATTTTTTCCAGTTTGGCTTCCATTTGCTTGATTTCTTTTTCAAGCTTGGCGTTGCCACCTTCCGTGGCGGTCAGTTCTTCGCGCTTGGCATCCAGTTTGTCGCTCAATGATTCATAGCGTTCTTTGAAGACTTCATATTTGGCTTTTGCCGTTTCCAGTTTTTGTTCGGCGTTAGCCTTTTGATCGAGTTTGGAATCCGTATTTTCGATGTTGTCAAACTGGGATTCCATGGCTGTGTTGACTTTTTGTTCGGCGGCGGCCAGTTCTTCATAGGACCGTATGCCGTTGGGGTCATCCGCCAGATTGGCTTCTGCTTCTTGTTGTTGCTGTTCGCTAAGTTTTGCACCTGTTTCGTCGACCAGAACCGTCTGACCGTTTTCCTGTTTCGTATAAATGGCCTGGCCGTCGGAGAGTTTTAAGGTGCTTTCTTCGATTTCCTTCATTTCCGCCACCGCGTTGGTGACGGCGTCGTTTTTCTCTATTTCTGCGCTGTTTGTCTGACCCAGTTCCTTATTGACCTGTTCCAGATCAGCCACTGCATCTTTTACTTCAAGGGCGGCCTGATCCATATCCTGTTTGGCTTGTTCGACCTGCGGTTCGAGTTCCGCGATCTCGGTTCGCAGGATTTCTGCTTTTTCCTGTCCGGCGGCGAGCGCAGTGCGGGCCGTTTCCAGTTCTGCTTTGGTTGTTTCAATATCCTTTTTAAGACCCTCGATCTTTTTGTCGAGGAAGGTCATCGCGGAATCGTAGGTTTGCTGGATGGTCATATTGGCCATGTTGTTCAAGGCGACTTGCTGAGCGAACCGTTTGTTGGATGTGCTGTAATCACTGTCATCGCCGTCTTCTTTGCTATCGTCGTAGGCGGCCCGGCGTCCTGCGGCTCCGGCGCCCAGATGCAGAGCATCAAAGGCATGATCGTCATAGCTATGGACTTCATTTTCTCCGGCATTTTCAATATCCATGCTGACATTTTCCATCCCGACAATTTGCGTGACGCTCATGTAATATGGCTCGTTGGCGGCTTTGCCAAAGGCATCGACGGGGGATATGCCGGATTCTACGACTGATGGATCACGATCGTATTCACTGTGTGGGCCGTCTTTATTATCCTTGTCGGTTTCTTTGTTTTGGGCGTTGTTTGCCTGTGCCTGCATTTGTTCCGGCGACAGCCCGGTAGCCGCGGCGGTGATCGGGGCCGCATTTTGCGGCGTTGCCAGATTTGCGGCGGGATCATCAGCGCGGGAGAGTTCAGCCAGATTCCGTTCGTAGGCCTGCATAAACCGGCGCTGGATTTCTGGTGGCAGGGTTCCCAGTTTGTCCTTGATAATGTCTGGGTCAGAGAGAATGATTTGCCGGGCGCCGGTCGTCAGGTCGAGGGATGTGGCACCGATTTGTCCGGCGATCCCCAGATTTTCCTGCAACGTTTTGAGCATGGCGATTTGTTCTGGCGAACTCGAATCGAGGGATGCCAAGCGGCCATTTGCCAGATTGTCGAGGAAGTCGGTGATGCCAAATCCGCGTGGTTCGGCAAAGCCGCTACGCCCGTCAGCACTACTGTAGCCTGCCGCGGCGTTTCTTAATTTTGCTTCATTCGGATCGTTACCAAGCGCCAAAATTGTCCCTCGAAAAGTTTATAGTTTTGTTCACGCTGCCCCTATTCTCGCGGAAAATAGTTAAAATTTTATCAAAATCGCGGGGGGATACCGGGGTAAAAGGCCGTTTCCAAAGCGTGCGCGACATGGTAAACAAGGGAGTAACTGATTCCCGGCGCGGCGGCGCTGAGAGCTAACTTTTTGAAAATATTAGGGGTTTTTCTATGAATATCCATGAATATCAGGCCAAATCGTTGCTGAAAAAATATGGGGTGACAGTGCCGCGCGGTTTCCCGGCTTTTTCTGCGGATGAGGCTGTGAAAGCGGCGCAAGAGCTGGGTGGGCCTGTGTGGGTGGTGAAATCCCAAATTCATGCCGGGGGCCGCGGGGCAGGGCATTTTGCAAACGATCCGGACGGCAAGGGCGGCGTTCGTGTTGTCAAATCTGTGGATGATGTTAAGGCTGCCGCCGAAGCGATGCTGGGGAACGTCCTTGTGACCAAGCAAACCGGGCCGGAAGGCAAAGAAGTCCAGCGTCTTTATGTCGAGGAAGGCGCTGATATCGCGAAAGAGCTGTATTTGAGCGTTCTGCTCGACCGGGCGACCAGCCGCGTGACTTTCATGGCTTCGACCGAAGGCGGTATGGAGATCGAGGAAGTTGCCGAAGAGCACCCGGAAAAAATCATCAAGGTGAATGTTGATCCGGCAACCGGCATGATGCCTTTCCACGCACGTCGTCTGGCGTTCGGGTTGGGGCTGTCCGGCGATAGCCTGAAACAGGCGGTTAAATTCATGATGGCGATGTACAAGGCGTTTATCGACCTTGATGCTTCGATCGTCGAAATAAACCCGCTGGTTGTCACGGGCAGCGGCGATGTGATTGCGCTGGATGCTAAAATGAATTTTGATGACAATGCGCTTTACCGTCAGGCCGAAGTGTCTGAAATGCGCGATGCGTCCGAAGAAGATGAAAAAGAACAGGAAGCCCACAAATACGACCTGTCTTACGTGGCGCTGGACGGTAATATCGGCTGTATGGTTAATGGCGCCGGGCTGGCGATGTCGACCATGGATATTATCAAGCTGTATGGCGGTGAGCCGGCGAACTTCCTGGATGTCGGGGGTGGCGCAAACAAGGAAAAAGTAACGGCCGCGTTCAAAATTATCCTGTCCGATCCGAAGGTCAAAGGTGTTCTGGTTAACATCTTTGGCGGGATTATGAAGTGCGACATTATTGCCGAGGGCGTGATTGCCGCTGCCAAGGAAGTGAAGCTTTCCGTGCCGCTGGTCGTGCGTCTCGAAGGTACCAATGTCGAGAAAGGCAAGGAAATCCTCGCCGGATCCGGTTTGCCGATTATCGCGGCGGATAATCTTGCCGATGCGGCTGAAAAAGTCGTGAAAGCAACAAAGCAGGCGATGGCGGCTTGAAACACAAGGAGACTGTAATGAAAAAGCTTTTCTTGACGATTCCTGTCGTCGCTTTTGGTCTGGCACCATTATCTGGCTGGGCGATGAGCGACAAAGACCCGGCCATGAAAAATATGGCTCATGAAATGGTGCATGAGGTGGATGGTTTTACGAATCAGGAAAAAGAGATCATCGTTGAGGTCTTTGACGAAATAGCTCGTCAGGCCTTAGGTGTCGAAGATGAAAAGCCCCATGGTAAAGCCGGCCATGGCAAGGGTAAATCCATGCCGCCGGGGTTGGCAAAACGCGATGAATTACCGCCGGGATTACAGCAGCATATCGAGAAAAACGGTGTTTTGCCGCCGGGGTTGGAGGGGCGCGAAATTCCCGATGAACTCAAGCGCCGCTTGCCCGCACGTAAAGATGGTACGGAAGTCAGGCAGGTTGGGGACGACATTGTCTTGATAGAAAAGGCAACGCGCCGGGTTCTGGATATCCTGACCGGGGTGGCAAAGGACTAAGGTTTCCTTTTGTTATAAAATTATAAAATAACGCCTCTGTCGGACATTTCTTGACAGGGGCTTTGTTTTTTTGCAGGGTGTCGCCCAAGATGTTTTCATAAAATAATAAAAAGGAGCAGATCCATGACCGATGATGCCATTCATAAAGATAACAAGAAATGGAACGACTTTCTGAATAAACAATTTAAACAAGAGGGCGATGCGCCAGCCCAGCCTGCAGATGCGAATCAAGGGACAGCGCAACCTGATGCTGTTCATCAGCCGGCTCCTGTTCAAAAACCAGAATAATATTTTTCTTTATAGGAAAAAACGCCGTCGTTTCCGGGGGCGTTTTTTTGTGGCTAGCCCGGTCTTTGCGGCTCTATTTGCTGGGCGACTTGCATGTCGATACTCTGGGTCGGCGGTTCGATTTGCCGGGCGATATTCTGGTGAATCTGTTTGAAAGAACAGGGCTTCTGAGCGCCTTTGCTGTTGGTATAATAAAAGATGGCCTCATTACTTTTAGCCTGTTCGGGCAAGTAATCTTTGGCAGCATGATGGGCTGTTTTCGGGTTATGTAACAGCTTCAGGAATTTGCTGCCGCCGCCAACACTCAGGAAATGGCCACCAATATATTTGTCAGTATCGTCGAGCTGGCGGGCGATGGCTTTCGGGAGCGCTTTTTTTACGCGGGCAAAATTCTCGTTCATGTGAAAGCCGCCAAGGATTGCCGCTACTTCCGGGTCGTTGCGCAGTTCCAGAAGGGCGGCCTTGGTTTTCGGGTTTGTAACTGTATATTTCCAGTGTGTGCTCTTCCCGTATTTTATCTGGTCGTAGAGCTTTTTATGCTCTTTCGGTAACTGCCCTTTGTATTTGTAAGCAAATTCCAGAAAGGTTTCCGGCTGGAATTGCGCCAGTCCGCAAGGGCCGTTCACATTGTTACAGCTGTCGGGGGTTAGCCCGCTTTCCCTTGCATAGACACGGTAGAGAAATTCCTCACTGTTGCCGGTGGTTCTGGCGGCTTTTGCCACGGCTTTTTGAACGGCGGATGAGACGGCGAATGTATCCCGGTGTGGCCCCAGCCCGGTTGTGAACCCCGGCAGCCTGACCTTGCCATTTTTGACCAGATTTCCTGACCTGGCGGCCGATGTATGGGGGAGACGGTCTATTTTCCCGATATTGAGGAAATCGGGAATAATTTCTGATGTCGGCGGTTGAGTCTCGTCGGCGTTATTTCCCGCCAGTTTTCCAAAAAAATCATGTAACGGCTGACCCAATAGGCCGCCGCCGACAACCAAAACGATGGGGGCCAGCACATTCCCGATTTTTCCAGCGGCTTCTCGAAACGCAGATTGGCCGCTTGGGCGTTTTTTTTCGCTCATAAAACGTGTCTATCTTTTTGCAGTCTACTTTCGTAAATCTGCCTTTATTATGAAAGGGATGTCTTAAAAAGAGATTTACGCGCCGGGATCAGGAATAAGGAATAGAGGGGTTGTAGGCGACCCGTGTTGGTTCCTCTTTTCTGATGAGGCTGGCGGCATTAATGGCTTGGCCGTTTTTCCGCACTTCAAAATGCAGGTGCGGGCCGGAAGCATCGCCTGAGCTTCCAACTTTGCCGATTATGTCTCCGGCTTTGACGGTTTGACCGGGCTGGATGTTTCCATAGCGACTCAGGTGCGCATAGAGCGTTTCCGTCCGTCCGTTATGACCGAGGGCGGCTTTTACAAAATCCTGATCGCAGGAAATAATAACCGTTCTGCCATAGCCGCCCATGGCGCTTTTCCGGGTAACGACTCCATCGCAGGCCGCTTTTACCGGGGTTCCTGCGGGGGCGGCGTAATCCGTTCCGTCATGGCGTTTCCATTTTTTATAGATGGGATGAAGGCGTCTGGAGGTAAAGCCGGAGCTGATGCGGTATTTCTCTATGTTTGTCAGCGGCGGATACAGTTTTTGTGGCTGTGTGACTGGTTTTGGGGCTGCATAGCTAACCTGAACCTGAGCCGGTTCGACTTTCGTTGTGTGCCGTTCGGGCTTGGTCGCTGGTTTAACCATGGTGACCGTCTGAACTTTATAGGCTGGTGCCGGTTTTGCCGTCGGTTTCGGTGCGGTGAATGTTTCTATGACCGGCACCGCGCTGGCGGTTTTATTCGGGAGCGGGATGTCCAGAGGCTGTGAAACGGTTTGCTTTGCCGTGTGCACGGGTTCCATTTTGGCATTCACAGGACTTGTATTGGAAAAGATCGCCATCCCGACAGCCGTTGAAAGCAAAAGAGCCGACAGGGCTATGCGGGGTTTTTTGCTGAAAGATCCAAAATCAATGTTTTGTAATTGATGGCGCAAACGGTTGCTGAAAGAGGAAACCGGGGCTGTGAGCTTTTTAATTTGGGCGTGGCCGATATCCAGCCCTTTTTGCAGGGTGGCGCGGGTGTTGAAATCAAATGTTGGGCGCTTGACGGTGAAGCGCGGGCGTTCCGGGATTATTTTGCTGACGGAATCCCATACTTTTCTCGTGTTTTCTTTCAGAGCGGCGTAGCCGTGCGGTTTTGTGTGGACCATCCATTGTGATTGGGCACGGGCCATGATGGCCGGTGAAATCTCTTTGCTTAGCGCGGCCTCGTTCAGGACTTTTAGCCCCTGTTCCCGTGCGGCCAGCAAGGTCAGGGCTTTTTTCTCCTGATTGGTGCCGCGAATGATCAGACCTTTTGTATGGGCCTTTGGATTTGTCGCAAACAAGGCGATGCTGTCCTGAGCCATTTGTGCGGTGAAGGGGCCATTTTTATCGGCCTTGACGCTTTTATCACTGACGGTGAAATAACGTCCGTTCATCTTAAAGACGGCTGATTCGATCTTTGTCTTGGTCTGATTGCCGCGCGGGGCATAATTGATATTCGTGAGCATGCTGTCGCGCAGAGGGGCCGTGATCTTGTCGTTACCCAGCAGATGCGGCAAGCCGTATATCCGCGCCAGTGTTTTCTCTGTGCTGAGGTTCCGGATGACGGGTTCCGGTTTTGCGGCTGTCTGGAAGTTTTCAAGAAGACGCGCTCCTGTTTTTTTCAAGCGGCCAAAAGCCTCTACAAGAGGATCGATGAGTTGTATGTCCGGGGCGAAATCACCCGCATTCGCCGTTATTGCTGTCATGTGAACCTTTGGTTCTTACTCTCGTTTTGTACACACCGCCGTTTTGTTACCATAAACTAATCTGTTTTTGCAAACTTTACAGGTTAAAAAGTGAACAAAAATTCGCTGGTTGATTTGTCTGGCGGATTCTTTAACATTCATCCTGTCCTTTAGGGGCGATTCTTATTTTCTAATTTTAAAGCGGAGTAGGGCATGTCTGTTCTGGTTAACAAAGAAACCAAAGTGATTTGTCAGGGGATTACCGGCGCGCACGGGACCTTCCACACCGAACAGGCGATTGCCTACGGCACCAAGGTTGTCGGCGGTGTGACGCCGGGCAAGGGCGGTAGCGAGCATCTGGGCGTTCCGGTGTTTGACACCGTGGCAGAAGCCCGCGAGAGAACCGGGGCGAATGCGACCGCGATCTATGTGCCGCCTCCGTTTGCCGCCGATGCTATCCTCGAAGCCGTTGATGCGGAAATCGAGCTGATTGTCTGCATTACCGAAGGGATACCGGTTATGGACATGGTGCGTGTTAAGCGCGGTCTGGAAGGCTCCAGCTCCCGCCTGATCGGGCCGAACTGTCCGGGTGTGATTACGCCGGATGAGTGCAAGATCGGCATTATGCCGGGGCATATCCACCAAAAAGGCAAGGTCGGCATTGTTTCCCGGTCCGGGACACTGACCTATGAAGCTGTGGCGCAGACCACCGCGCCGGGGCTGGGGCAGTCCACCTGTATCGGGATTGGCGGTGACCCTGTGAACGGCACGAACTTTATCGACTGCCTTGAAATGTTCCTGGCCGACGATGCGACTGAATCCATCCTGATGATCGGGGAAATCGGCGGTACGGCAGAAGAAGAAGCTGCCGAATTTTATAAATCCGTCAAAAATAAAAAGCCGATTGCCGGGTTCATTGCCGGGGTGACGGCGCCTCCGGGTAAACGGATGGGCCATGCCGGGGCGATTATTTCCGGTGGTGACGATACGGCGCCCGCCAAGATGGAAGCTATGCGCCGTGCCGGATTTGTCGTTTCGGACTCGCCGGCGGCCCTTGGCGATGCCATGTTAAAAGCGATGGCGGCGTAACCTGCTTAAAGGAATGAGAAATGGGTAGAGGCGTTGACGAGCAAAGACCTGTAAGATTTCGGATCGACAATTTGTCGTCGGAAGATCGGTTGTTGCTGGTTAGCTTGCCTTATAAAGTCGCCATATGGGTCAGCCATGCCGCCGACGAAGGGGGCGAGGATGATGATAAAAAGGAAATGCGGGCGATGGAACGCTTGCTGTCCGATTTATCATCGGAAGTCCATGTTCCCCCCTTTATCCGCCAGATATGCCAGGGAACCCTTGATAGCCGTGATCTCTGGGATGCGTGGGCCGATGATGCTCTGCACGTTCCCGAAGAAGCTGCCCGGGCTGTGGCGTTGTTGACCCCGATCCTGTCTGAAACGGATATCAAAAAATTCCGGTTTGTTTTGCGTAAAATCGCTATTCGTGTGGCGGAAGCGCACGGCGAATTCAATATGTATGACGATGACGAGTCGGGATCGATCTGGGGCGGTTTCGTAACCAAGCTGAAAGATGTTGTTACGGAGCTGGTTGGGGCTGATGATCCAAGCCCGGAAAATATCAGTCCTGCCGAGAAGGAAGCAATCAACAAGCTGTTGGTGGCTTTGCGGACCGATCAGGAAAAGGCGTCAAAAACAAAATAAAAACCGGGGATAATCGTTTTGGATTATTTGAAGCCGTTCACAGATGAACAACGCGATTTGATTATAAAACTGCCTTATCGCGTGGGGTTATGGGTTAGTCTGTGCGACCAGGCGGGCGGACAAGAGGCTGAGCAAGCTGAAAGGCAGATGCTCGAATCCTTGTTGACCGGATTTGCTGAGGATTGCTGTAAATCGGAAATCGTTGAGTCTGTTTTGCAGGGAACACTGGAGCGTAAGGAAAAATGGCATGAATGGCAGGCGGGTCTCGATCAGGTTTGTCAGGAATGTGACCGTGCGATCGGGGTTATGTCCCTTCATATATCGGCGCGGGAAATCTTTTTTTTCAAAAGCAGCTTGATGGATATCGCCTTGAATGTGGCGCTGGCGTACCGGGAAATGGACCCGGAGGGCAGTTTCTTTTACAGAGTTTCTTTATTTTTCCGCTATTACATGGACAGAACGCTGGCAGTTGTCAGGCACCGGCCTGTGCGCACATTTGATGAATACCTGAGTATTAGCCGTGAGGAGCGCGAGGCGCTTGATAAACTGTCGATTGTTTTGAATATCAATCTGGGAATGGATGCGGCGGCCTGATATCAAGGTGCAAGGAGGGGCTATGGCTTTTCTGGAGAAATTTAATAAAGACGAACAGGATTTTCTGGTTGCTTTGCCGTACCGGGTCGGGCTTTGGATGAGCGCGCAGGATGATACCGGCAGCGCTGTGGCCGCCGGTCAGGAGTGTTTGGCGCTGAAAAAGGTTTTGGAGCAACATTCCCGCGGTATGTTTGGTTCGGCGTTTGTGCATGAAATCCTGACGGAGACGTGGACGCGGCAGCATGACTGGCCTGTTTGGGAAACGCAGGCCGAAGCGGTGCCTGTTGATTGTCAAAAGGCCGGCGCGCTGATTAAGGCCAAGCTGGGGGAAAAGGATGTTGATGCTTATAAACAGACGGTCTTGTCGATCGCTTACCGTGTGGCGGCGGCGTTTCGTGAGTATGACGAAGATGTACCGTTCGGGCGACGGCTGGGCCGTTATGTCCGCATTTTTTTAGATAAAGTAACCGGCTTTATCCGCGGCGAGCAATATGAGTCTGAAACTCTTTTGAATATATCTTATGAGGAGGACGTTGCGTTGGCGAAACTGACAAAATCCTTCGAAGAAGGCATTTAACTCTCTTGCCTAAAAGGGTAGGATAGAGTAATTCGATTTGGCGGTGCCGTGTCCGGCACTTTTCTCTTTTCAGAAGGCAAAGAGCAAAACAATGTCTGATTTACCAAACCAAAGCTTCCTGACCGGCACCAATGCTGAATATATAGCCCATCTTTACAGTCAATACCGGATGAATGCCGAAAAAGTGGACCCCAGCTGGCGACACTTTTTTGATGATATGAGCGACGATGAAGTGTCGCTTCTTAAGGAATTGCACGGGGCAAGCTGGACGCCGGAAGAAGCACGCCGTGATCGCCGTGGTTTTGGCGCGCGCGGCCGTGGCGGGGATGTCGATGGGGATGTCGTGGCGCAGGCGGCTGTGCGGTCCGGTGATAAAAGAGACGGCGAAGCAGCCCTGACTTCCGAAGAAGTACGGCGTGCGACGATGGATTCCGTGCAAGCGCTGATGATGATCCGGACTTATCGTGTGCGGGGTCATTTGCTGGCCAATCTGGATCCGCTGGATCTGAAGGAAAAGAAACATTATCCGGAACTTGATCCGGCTTATTACGGCTTTGCCGAATCCGATTATGAGCGCCCGATTTTCCTGAACGGTGTTCTGGGCATGGAATATGCCACGCTTCATGAAATTCTGGATGCGCTCAAGGCAACGTATTGCGGCACGATCGGGGTGGAATTTATGCATCTGGTCGACCCGGATGAGAAATCATGGGTGCAGCGCCGGATCGAGCAACCACACAATCGTACCGATTTTACCGTTAACGGAAAGCGGGCGATTTTACAGCGCTTGATTGCTGCGGAAGTCTTTGAAACATTCCTGCACAAAAAATATCCCGGTACCAAGCGTTTTGGTCTGGATGGCGGGGAGACCCTGGTTCCGGCGATTGAGCAGATTATGAAGCGCGGCGGGCAGTTGGGCCTTAAGGAAATCGTCCTGGGGATGGCACACCGCGGTCGTTTGAATATGCTGACCAATGTGATGGGTAAGCCGTTTACAGCGGTGTTCTCCGAATTTCAGGGGATGTCTTCGACGCCGGACGATGTTCTGGGTTCCGGGGATGTGAAGTATCACTTGGGCACATCATCGGACCGGGACTTTGACGGGAATAAAATCCATTTGTCGCTGACCGCTAACCCGTCGCACCTTGAAGCCGTCGATCCGGTTGTGATCGGGAAAGTGCGCGCCAAACAGGTGCAGCGCAACGATCTTGAAGCCAAGCAAGTCATGCCGATTTTGCTGCATGGGGACGCGGCGTTTGCCGGACAGGGAATCGTTGCGGAAACGCTGATGATCTCTGACTTGCCGGGGTATCGTGTCGGTGGGACGATCCATATCGTGATTAACAACCAGATCGGCTTTACGACCCGGCCGCAATTTTCCCGATCCGGTCCCTATCCGACGGATGTGGCGAAAATGCTGGCGGCGCCGATTTTCCATGTGAATGGCGATGACCCGGAGGCTGTCGTCCATGTGGCGCGGATCGCAACGGAATTCCGGCAGAAATTCAAAAAAGATGTGGTCATCGACATGATTTGTTATCGCCGTCATGGTCACAACGAAGGGGATGAGCCGGCCTTTACCCAGCCGCTGATGTACAAGAAAATTCGTTCGCACGCGACAACCCGGACGCAATACGCAAACCAGTTGATATCCGAAGGGACCATTTCTGCCGAAGAAGCCAAAGAGATGGTGGATGAATTCACCAACTATCTGGAAGAGGCGTTTGAAGCGACCAAGAGTTACAAGCCGAACAAGGCTGATTATCTGGAAGGGGCGTGGAAAGGGCTGAGTGTTGCCGAGGATGGTGACAGACGCGGGAAAACGTCGATCACCAAAAACGAGCTTAAGGCACTGGGGGAACGGCTGGTTTTTGTGCCGAAAGGCTTTAACCTTAATCCCAAACTGGTTCGCCAGATGGAAGCCAAGGTCGCTATGTTCCAAACCGGCGAAGGGTTCGACTGGGCAACGGCAGAAGCTCTGGCGTTTGGCTCTTTGGTTGATGAAGGGCGGCCTGTGCGGCTGTCCGGTCAGGATTGCGGGCGGGGGACGTTCTCGCAGCGTCATGCCATTCTCTACGATCAGGAAACCGAGGATAAATACCTGCCGCTTCAGAATATAAGTCCCGATCAGGCCAAGTTCGAAGTGCATGACAGCCCGCTATCGGAATTTGCCGTGCTGGGTTTTGAATACGGTTTTACACTGGCCGAGCCGAATGCTCTGGTTTTGTGGGAGGCCCAGTTTGGTGACTTTGCCAACGGGGCGCAGGTCATTATCGACCAGTTCATTTCATCCGGGGAAGGCAAATGGCTGCGGATGTCGGGGCTGGTGATGTTGTTGCCGCACGGCTATGAAGGGCAGGGGCCGGAGCATTCCTCCGCCCGTCTGGAGCGTTATCTGCAATCGTGCGGTGATGATAACTGGCAGGTTTGCAACTGTACGACGCCGGCGAACTATTTCCATGTTCTGCGTCGTCAGATGCACCGTAATTTCCGCAAGCCGCTTGTCTTGATGACGCCGAAATCGTTGTTGCGGCATAAATTATGTGTGTCCTCGGCCAGTGATTTTATCGGTTCTTCGACCTTCCACCGTGTTCTGAAAGACGATGATACCGGGAAGCTGGCGGCTGATAAGAGCATCAAGCGTGTCGTGCTGTGTACGGGCAAGGTTTACTACGATATTCTGGAAGAGCGGCGGACGCGGAAGCTGAAAGATACGGTCATTTTGCGTCTGGAACAGCTCTACCCGTTCCCTTACGGAGCGCTGGAGGAAGAGTTGAAGAAATATCCGAATGCCAAGGTGGTATGGTGTCAGGAAGAACCCCGCAATATGGGGGCCTGGACCTTTGTTAATGAACGGATTGAGGAAACGTTGCTGCGTTGCAAGCATAAAGCCGGACGCCCGGTTTATGCCGGACGGCCAGATGCCGCGTCTCCTGCGACCGGGATGAACAAGCGCCACCAGCTTGAACAGATGCGGCTGGTCGATGAAGCGTTGACCCTCTAAAAGATTGCGTTAAACTGTGTGACAATTTTAAAACCCTAAGAATCAGGATGAAAACATGACCCAGATTGTTGTTCCCGCCCTTGGTGAATCAGTTTCCGAAGCCACTGTGGCTAACTGGCTCAAGAAAGAAGGTGAAGCGGTGGTGACCGATGAACCGATTGTTGAGCTGGAAACCGACAAGGTTACGTTGGAAGTTAATGCGCCGGCGGACGGGGTCATCAGCAAGATTGCCGCAGCAGAAGGCAGCAATGTTGAGGTTGGCGCACTTTTGGGCGAGATCAGCGAGGGCAGTGCGGCGAACGATACCGCGGCAGCAACCAAGGCCGAAGCGGCAGCAGCCCCCAAGCATGAACGTCTGGATGATGATAAACCGGCCGCCAAGAATGATGATCTGGGCTTGTCACCGGCGGTGCGTAAACTGGTGGACGAACACAATATTGATCCTTCCCGTATCAAGGGCACCGGCAAAGGCGGACGTTTGTTGAAGGAAGATGTCCTGAATTTTATCGAGAACAAAGCGCCTGTTGCGGAGGCGCGTCCGACCGAGATCGTATCGACGCATCCGGTTCAGGAAAGCGCCCCGCGTGAGCTGGGGCCGCGGGAAGAGCGCGTGCGGATGACCCGCCTGCGCCAGCGTATTTCAGAGCGCCTGAAAGAAGCACAGAATACCGCGGCAATCCTGACGACCTTTAACGAAGTTGATATGGGCGCTGTCATGGATTTGCGTAAGGAATATAAAGAGCATTTTGAGAAAAAACACGGTGTGAAGCTCGGCTTTATGTCGTTCTTCGTTAAGGCTTGCGTTAATGCGCTTAAAGAAATCCCGGCGGTGAATGCGGAAATTGACGGGGATGAGATTATTTACAAAAATTATTATGATCTCGGCGTGGCGGTCAGTACGCCGCAAGGGCTGGTCGTCCCGGTTGTCCGTGATTGTGATAGCAAATCAATGGCGCAGATCGAAAAAGACATCAACGATGTCGGCGCCCGCGCCCGCGAAGGTAAAATCCAGATCGACGAAATGACCGGCGGGACCTTCACCATCACCAATGGCGGGGTGTTTGGGTCGCTTGTCTCCACGCCGATCCTGAATACGCCGCAATCCGGTATTCTCGGGATGCATAAAATCCAGCAGCGTCCGGTCGTAATGCCTGACGGCTCGATCCAGGCGCGCCCGATGATGTATCTGGCGCTGTCCTACGATCACCGGA
This sequence comes from Rhodospirillales bacterium, assembly GCA_020638175.1. NCBI lineage: Bacteria > Pseudomonadati > Pseudomonadota > Alphaproteobacteria > Rhodospirillales > Rhodospirillales bacterium. The sequence goes on along the minus strand of JACKJA010000002.1, from coordinate 1,907,939 downwards.
TTATTGACGGACGCGAGGCTGTGTCCTTCCTCGTCCGGATCAAGGATGCGATCGAGGATCCGCAGCGTTTGTTGCTGGAAATTTAATTTCAGGTAATACCGAAATCGGAAGGTCTTTGTCTTCCGATGTCTGAGACGACATCGGCGATCCTTAGTTTGTCTATTTTGGCGGCGAGAGATTTAAGTTCTTTAACGCTTCCTTTTTCAAAATCAGAGCTTCTTACGAAGAATCGTTTTGTATCGTAAGTGTCCCCGCTTTTCAGGGGCATGTTTTGAATTACAAAACGGCCATGGACCTTCTGGCCGATGATTTCCAAGTGGCAGCCGGAACTTTCGTTTTTTTCGTATCTAGCGGTAACGGTTTCTCCCGCAATATTCAGGGTCATATTGCATTTCCGGCCACATTGATAAAAGGCATTGCTAATTTTTCGCTCAACGTGTTTGCGTATTTTTGCGAGGGAATCGGTTATGCGTTTGGCTAAAAAGCCGGCTTTTGCCCGTTCTTCGTCACTGGCGTGGAAGACGTTATCGCCGTGGAAAATTTCGAAGCTATTACCGGATTGTCCGTTTTTTCTGGGGTTGTTTGCCGTTCCCATGGGGTCTGTTACCCCAAAAAACTCATGGGTCGGTGACGTTTCTTCGTAAGTCATGGTTGTCCCTTCATTTGCCCGGATAGTATATATGTAAAATTTACTTTAGCAAGTTTTTTCGGATTTGGTTGACAGGTACATGTGATGAGTCTTATAGAAATTATAACGAAAACGATAAACATAGAGAGGTGTGTTATGACTGATGAACCCAAAAGAACATTTGATCGTGTCCATAGCGATACTGATAATATTATTCATGGGACGCGTCGTGTTGATAGTGAAGGGAAATCGGCGGTTGTGGAACTTTTGAATAGAACAGTTCAGGTTCACCGGGAAGCTCTCGCGAGGAACGGAAATAAACTGAAACTGTAGCCTACCCTGAAGCTGATAAAATTTCTTTCTCTTCCAGTAAGGACAGAGCAACGAGCGCGTGCTGGTCACGCGCTTTTGTTTTGTCGGCGATGTGGATTTGTGTCAGGCCTGCGCCGATCGTGTTGACCAGCTCACGGCTGGTGGGAACGTGGGTGCAGTGCAGGCTGCCGTCGATAATCTTTAATCCATGGCGGGGGGCGGCCATGAGAATGCGATTGACCGGTTCCAGTTTGAAGGAATATTTGCCTTGCGGGTTTTCCAGTTCGGGCAGGTCGGCCTTCATCGTGTAGCCCAGTGCCGGATGTCCGCGTGCCCCAAGACCGCAGATATTTCCGTCCTCATCCTTTGCCAGCGCGCAGGCGAATTTATGGCCTTTTAAGGTTTGTGTGGCTTTTTCGAGCAGGCTCTCAAAATCCTGTGCCGGGATGATTTCCACCGGGTGTTCGTTGGGGGGGATGTAATTCGCAGGCGGCTCAAAGGTCGGGACGAGGCGCTGTTCTTTCCGCCATAGCTCATAGACCGCGATGCCGGCTTTCTCACAAATGCGCATCGACATGTTGGCAAAGGCGTGGGGGCGGCGCTCGATAAAATCCTTCTGGAAACCTTTGTGATCGATGTAGATCGTTTTAATTCCCGCTTCGGCGATATTCTTGGCGCAGTTCGGGCAAAACGGATCGGTGATGCAAAGCGCGGCTCCCTCGGTATAGGGAGCTTGCAGGATGCAGGCTGTTTCGGCGTGGATGGTGCCGCTGGCGTTTCCTATGCGGGTTTCTGTGCCAATTTTTTCGCGGATGATGTCGGGCCAGTAATTGGTGGTGGAGATGCTGAATTCCCGGCCATGCTTATCACAGCCAAACAATGTCGCGGCGATCTTGTTTGTCGGGTGTGGGCTGGAATTTACGATATCTACGGCCCGCTGCATCTGTTCAAAGGGAGAAAAATGTGATTTCATCATCTCTTATTTATAAGGGAGATCGCGATGCAGAGCCATGACTATTATATGAAACGTGCCTATGAATTGGCGCTTAAGGGATATAACGAAGGCGGCTGTCCGATCGGCGGCGTTTTGGTTGATAATGAAACGGGAGAAATTCTGGGGGAAGGGCACAACGCGCTGGTCCAGGAAGGTAATCCGATTATCCATGGCGAAATGGCAGCGATGCGTGATGCGGGGCGGATGGCAACGCGGCGAAATACCACAATGTATACGACGCTCAGCCCGTGCATGATGTGTACGGGTACGATCCTGCAGTTCAAAATCAGCCGTGTCGTTGTGGGTGATACGGTTAATTCCTATGGCAACGAAGAGCTTTTGAAGGAGCGCGGAGTTGAGGTCATCATTCTGGATAACCCCGACTGTATCGCGCTCGTTAAAAAATTCCGGGAAGAAAAACCGGAACTATGGCTCGAGGATTGGGGTGGTGACTAGTGCAGAACCAGTTTTCGCGCTGGCGAAGGTGTGATCCGCGTTGGAAAACCTGGTGTTCCTGCCCCTAATGCATCCAAAACAGCATCGTTTGTTTCTATTTCACTTTCGGTGAAGACGACGTGTTCTTGCATTTCTTTCCAGAGCTCTGGATATGCCTTTAGAACGTCGCGTAATGTGTCGTAGGCACGTGCAACGGTTCCATTGCTGTAGAGTTCATCATTACGGAAGATGAAGGATTTTTTCTCAAGCTCATTGTTTTCACGCGCGAGCATGTACATACCAAAAAACTCCTGTAATGTCCCTGCGCCGCCGCCTTCGAACAAGAAAACATCGCTGTCTTCGTAAAGGCGATCCATGCGCTGGTAGATATCATCGTATACCAGCAGTTCTTCGTCATTCAACGTCGGGCAACGTCCTTCGATTGCCATGACGGGTACGGCCTGCACGCCTTGGATTGGGATAAATCGTCCTTCTGCTTGCATGGCTTTGATTGTTTTTCCGGTTTGTCCCATTACGCCTTTTTCGCCACCGCCAAATGTTACACGGAAATGCAGACCGGCTTCCTCGGATTTGTTAGCGGCCAAGCGCAGTGTTTTATCCAGTTTGTTTAAGCTGGCAACGTTCTCTGTCGAGGCGGAACCAAGTACGCAAAGTGTTTTTATATTTGAAGGTGTATACTTCCATGCGTCCCCGGTTTGCGTGTTCCGAGGAATGTTATCATGCGCTGGTAACGGCTGACGTAAGGGCCGGTAATATTTCAAATGTTCTGAAATTTCATAAGGACTGGTATTCATCATGGCCATAAAGCGGCTGCGTTGACCAATAAATCCTAGCTTTTGACCGGAATTGTATAGTTGTTGCGCGCAATGTGGCGCATCATTCGTTCTTTCGCTGTACAGGGCGATTGGTGCGTTGAGTACTGGCGCTGTTTCCATCTGTTTATCGACCATGAGGGACGTAAACATAAATTGCGTAAGTAGGAAGTTTTGTGTTTTTTCTTCGCCTGACAAATGCGCGTCGGAGCTAAATATGAAGCCTTCACGTTGTCCAGAGAAAGCATGATTGGCCAGTTCCGACAGGGACGAATATTTCTTTAATGCCTGAGGTTTTGTTGATACCTGAAAATGATCCAAATGATCTTTTGTTTCCGGCCCCATTCCTTGCGGGGCCGTTTCAAAGACGAGGGATGCGCTTGAGCGTTTTTTTGCTGGGTTTGTTGATACGTGTGTCGAAGATTTTAATGTTTCGGTCAGGGCTTGTGATAGGGGGTCTTCGGACAAGAGCCTATCCATATAATCGCCTTCAGACATATGTGATTTTGGCGTGTCTACATCAGTAAAGCCTAAGAAATCATCTGTGGTCTGTGCACCTGTGACGTGTTCACGGTGAAGCGCCATATTTGTCGTTTTTGATATTTCGCGCGAAATGAAAGTGTTGAAGTTCAATTCATCAATGTTTGGATTTTTATCTAGTTTATTTCGTATCTTATACAACGGAATACTTTCCAGCACGGTGGCATGGTCTTTTATGCCCGGTACGGTGCCAACTTCATCACAGACGGCAATCAGATCTTTCATTAGATGTTCGATGCCGTTTTTTGCCAGTATGAGAGGTTTGAGCTGTGGCCCCGGCCACGGAATGTCTGGCCGCATCAAGTGTTGGACATCAGCAAACCTTGAGTGGTTGTAAAGGGTTTCTGCTAATTCTAAAGGTGTAAGGCCGCCGCGGCGTTTGTCCGTGATGTGGAAGCCTGTGTCTGTCATAACAAAGCGCATATTTTGCAAGCGCACTTTATGACCCAGATCACCCTCCAGCTTTTTCAGGCGTTTGTTTAATTCTGGTGACGGTGTGTTTTGGAAGGCTTTGATACCTTCTATTCCTTTTTCCCAGGCATTGTCTGTGTAGGAAAAGCTTATTTCTTCGGCATCTGGGACAGGAAAGAGACGGTTTGCCAAGATGATAACTTCATTGCCGTCGCCATAGCGTTCATTCAAGGCATGGAAAAGTAAGAATTTTTCAATATTACCGCTAAGAACAACTTTTACATCGCGTGCCATATTCACCCTGCTTTTTTATATTGGAGCACCTTGTTGTCTGTATATGAAAAATAAAAAAAACATGCAAGGAAAAAAACTTTTCCTCCGCAAAAAGTTTTTTTTCGTTACAATGCTGTGGCAAAGAATTGATCGCTTAACAGAAAGTATGAGAGCAATGTCTTCAAAATCCTATGATCTGATTGTTATTGGTGCCGGACCTGGCGGGTATGTATGTGCGATCCGCGCGGCGCAATTAGGTATGAAAGTGGCCTGCGTTGAAAAACGTAAGACGCTTGGCGGGACGTGCTTGAATGTCGGGTGCATACCTTCGAAGGCGCTTTTGCATGCGTCGCATGAATACGAAAAGATTTCTCACGATTTTCCGCAGTTCGGGATCAAGGTTGATGGGGCGAAAGTCGATTTGAAAACCATGATGAAGCACAAGGATAGCGTGATTTCTGCGAACACGCAGGGCATCGAATTTTTGTTCAAGAAAAACAAAATCGACTGGCTGCAGGGCGAAGGCAAGATCACCAAGGCTGGTGAAGTGCAGGTCGGTAAGGACAAATACGCGGCCAAGAATATCGTGATTGCCACGGGATCGGATGTGGCCGGGCTGCCGGGCATTGAAATCGACGAAAAACAGATTGTGTCATCCACCGGGGCGCTGGAGCTGGGTAAGGTTCCCAAGACGCTGACCGTTATCGGCGGCGGTGTGATTGGTCTGGAACTGGGGGCTGTGTGGCGGCGTCTGGGGGCTGAGGTTACCGTGATTGAATTCATGGACCAGATTTTACCGGGTATGGACGGTGAAATTCGCAAAGAAGCCAATAAGCTTTTCACCAAGCAAGGGATTGAATTTAAGCTGTCTAGCAAAGTGACAGGTGCCAAAACATCCAAGGCTGGCGTTGAGTTGACCGTGGAGCCGGCGGCGGGTGGCAAGGCCGAGAAAATTAAATCGGAAATCGTTTTATGCTGCGTTGGCCGAAAGGCTTATACTGATGGATTGGGGCTGGATAAGGCCGGTGTGGCTATGGATGAGCGTGGCCGTGTCAAGACCGACGGGCATTTCAAAACCAATGTTGATGGTATCTATGCGATCGGTGATGTGATCGCCGGGCCGATGCTGGCGCATAAGGCCGAAGATGAGGGCGTTGTTCTGGCTGAGATTCTAGATGGGCAGAGCGGTCATATCGATTACAACCTGATCCCCGGCGTGGTTTATACGGCACCGGAAATTGCCAGTGTTGGAAAAACTGAGGAACAGCTTAAAGACGCAGGCGTTAAATATAATGTCGGAAAATTCCCGTTCATGGCCAATGGCCGGGCGCGGGCGATGAATGCCGTTGACGGTTTTGTCAAAATTCTGGCCGATGCCAGGACCGACCGGGTTTTGGGCGTTCATATGATCGGGCCGGAAGTTGGAACGCTGATTGCCGAAGTTGTGTTGGCTATGGAGTTTAGTGCATCATCCGAGGATATTGCCCGAACATGCCATGCCCACCCGACGTTGGAAGAGGTCGTTAAAGAAGCGGCTTTGGCGGTTGATAAACGCCCCATCCATATTTGATTATAGAAAATATATTTGCTTTTTTCTGAATCATTATGCTATAGCATCCCGTCCAAATCGGGAGGTTAGGTTATGATGATTTCTGTTGCTGAGCGCGGTGTTCATATTCATGGCTATCGTTTTACGGTTGCCGGTAATCAAGAAGAAAAAGCGCAGGGGCAGACAAATATAGAAGATTTTGCCTTGGTCGTGGCGATGCGTGATGGCCGGGTGGCTGATGCCATTTTAGTCGATACACGTTCTATTTACGCCCATGATCCACTTGTATCCCCGTCGGAATCCGGAAAAGTTTCCATAGATATCGTTATCTTTCGTGCCAAAAAGAAAATGGTTGAGGCGTTGCGCGGGCAAGAAGCAGCCGAGATATTACGCCGTACATTTCAGTTTCAGACGATTGAGGACAAGGATTTAAGAGTCAGGGATTGGCCGAATGAAGATACACAGGAGTCTGCTCGTTTTCAGACTCCTGTTATCAAAGTATCTCTGGATAATGAGTTGTTTCCTGCCGCGGTTGTTCTGGACTTCAGTCCCAAGACCGGGGTTTTGCAAGAATATTCTTACTATTCTCATCCCGAACAGAGATTCCATTCGAAAAAGCGCGGCGATGTTCATAATCGCCCTCAGGCAGAGCTTTTGAGAGAGCCGTGTTAAAAGCATAAGCTATTACTGTATGCCGTTCTTTTATCGTTGGCCAGCCCAAACGGGCATAGTTTTTAAAAAATTAATTTTTACTTCAGTTTCGCTTGTCTTTGTGCATTTCCTGGGATAATCCATGAATAAGCAGGGCGCGACAGCGGTGCCGCGTTGTGCTGTGTTTAACTTACTTTATAGAGGGTGTTTACAATGGAAAAGGAAGACGACCAGCGTTTGTTGCCAACCGGCGCTGAAACCGATGGCGGTGTGCCTGAAGAAGCTGTGGTATTTCATGCTGCGGCTGTTGGAAAAAAAGAGGTGACAACAGCTGATGTGGCTGCGCATTCTGAACCTGCGGCAATGACCGTGAGTGCTGTTCTCGGTTATAATTAATCCCGTTTAATCATTACTAAAAAAACGGCGCTTTCCTTTTGGAGGCGCCGTTTTTTATTGGGGCTTGCTGTTTTTTCAGGAGAAGATTAGGGTGTGATTATAGCAATAGAGAATAGGGGACGATTATGAGCAGTGATGATTTTGATAATAATGGAGATTATGGCGGGGATTTTGCCTATGAGGGATTGTTGGCGATACAGGCCATAAAAGTCGGTTTAATTACCAAAGAAGCATCCGATACCCGCTTTAATGGTTTGCCCAGTTTAACAAAAATCTGGCTTAATACGCCGTCGGGGTGGGTTGGTCAGGCCGATAAGAGTTTGACTCTTGTCCGGTGCAAACCAGAGTCTCTGATTTGCCGGTGATGATAGCTGGGAGTAAGAATTCATAATCACCCTTGATTTACCGTATTTGTAAGCATAGGCTTTTATTCGTCTCAGTTATAAAAAATAAAAAGAGGTGTGCTTATGAATCCATTTGATCCCTTTAATCTTTATCCTGCATGGCTCAGAATGATGGGGATGGCATTTAACAATGCGGCCGATGTCGTCGAAAGAACAAATGATCCCGCAGCTTGAAATCCCTCCGATGTCGCGCATGGAATTCAAGATCATGTGTGAATTGCCTGTCGGGTCGATGAGCGTTAGTCATATCGAAGACCGTCAACCGAGCCAGCACGGCACTTACCGTGCGGAAAAAGCACCGGTTATCCCCTTTAAGAAAAAATTTCCCTAAGCACGGGGGTGGGCGTTTTTGTAAACGCGCATGAGTTCCGATCCGTCAATTTCGGTATAGCGCTGGGTAGTGCTGAGCGAGGCATGGCCCAGCATTTCCTGAATTTCCCGTAAGTTTGCGCCGTTTTGCAACAGGTGTGTGGCGAAGCTGTGGCGCAGGGCATGCGGCGTGGCCGTTTCCGGCAAGCCGAGAACGCCGCGCAAATCGCGCAAGGCTTTTTGGGCGACGCCCTGATTGAGGCGTTTGCCGCGGGCGCCGCGAAACAGGGGTTGGTCGGTTTCCACGGAGAACGGCAGGGTGGTGATATAAGCGCGCAGGGTTTTCTCAACAATATCGAGAACCGGCACTTGCCGTTCTTTCCGGCCTTTCCCCATGACACGGAGGAATCCGTCGCGGGGCATATCGCCAATGTTCAAAGAGAGAGCCTCGTCAATCCGCAAGCCGCAGCCGTAAAGCAAGGTGAAAAGTGCCTTGTCGCGGGCATCGGTCCAGTCATCGCCTTCCGTGTTATCCAGCAAGCGAATGGCCTGAGCTTCCTGTAGCGGTTTGGGTAAATGGTGCGGCAGCTTTGGTGTGCGGACCGTCGATATCGCGGCATTATGCATGATACCCTGTTTATCCAGCCAGTGCAGGAGATTTTTGACGCCAGACAAGGCGCGGGCGCGGGTGGCGGCGCTGGCGCCGTCCATCGCCCGGCGGGAAAGCCATGCCCGGAAATCCCGGATAGAGGTATCGGACAGGTCGTTCAGGGATGGCGGTTTTCCGTGATGCTGGCACAGGAATGATATGAATTGTCCGACATCACCGCTATAGGCGCGCAATGTATGGCGAGAGACGTTTTTTTCGTAGCGCAGATAATCGAGCCATTTCAGAAGGCAATCGGATAAATCCGGGGCGCACTGTGCCAGCGTTTCATCGGTTATCCCGGCAGATCCAGCCATAGACGGAACATCCTTTCGACGATGCGGGCGAGAAACTGGACCTGATCTGTGGCCTGTCCGGCTTCGAACATCTGCGGGTCACGACTGCCAAAGGCCAACATGGCCGGCGGGGTTTGCATCGAGATATCAATACGGACAAGAGCCTGCGAGGCGACCAGCCCGGCGCCGCCGCCAAAAATGCCCTCGATTCCGCTGGTGTTAGCTTCCAGTTTTACGGGCCGGCCCTCCATCAGGTGGTCGATGGAGCCGACCGGGATGACGCGTACGCCGGATGTGTGAATATGCGGTACGTCGTGACCGTCGGTTTCGACGATCAGCGCGATAATGTCGACATCCAGCATCGTCGCCAGATCCATGGTGATGGTCTGGACGAATTCATCAAAGCTGCGGGCCTCGGTCAGGCGCAGGATGGCTTCGTGGATGCGGGCTTGATTGTTCATATTGGCCCGCGATGTTTCAACGATTTCCCGGGCTTCGTTCAAGATATCATCGCGATCCTCGCGGGCGCGGCGGGCCATGTAGTATTGGAAATCGGCAACTTTGCGTCCCTGCCGCTGCTCCGGCGGTTCCATCGTATCCAGAATTTCCGGATTAAGGCGGAAAAAATCAGGATGGCGTTTGAGCCATTCTGTCACGGATTCGGCGGTTATTGTTTCGGGGGCATTGTTGTCGGTTTCGGGCATCATGGTTTTGCGAACGGTTGGAGAATCAAATATTAAGCGTCAGTATACCATAAAAACGAAAACCGTCATTACCCGCTTTATGCGGGTAATCCATGGTAAACGTTGCTGATGGATTGCCCGAAAAAATCGGGCAATGACGGATTTGAGGTGCTTACAAAATGCTTTGCCCGGTTTCTGCCCAGTCTTTCACAAAGGCCGCCAAACCGCTATCGGTCAACGGATGTTTGTAAAGCTGGCGAATGACGCCCGGCGGGATGGTGGCAACGTCGGCCCCCATTTTGGCCGCTTCCAGCAAATGCATCGGGCTGCGGATTGAGGCAACCAGCACTTCGGTATCCCAGTTCGGGTAATTTTCGTAGATTGTGCAAATCTCGGCAATCAGGTTCATGCCATCCTGTCCGATATCATCCAGACGGCCTACGAACGGAGAGATAAACGCGGCCCCCGCTTTGGCGGCCAGAATGGCCTGGTTAGCGCTGAAGCACAGGGTAACGTTGACCAGTGTTCCTTCGTCGGACAGCTCTTTACAGACTTTCAGTCCATCAACCGTCAGCGGCACTTTGATCGCGACGTTATCGGCAATGGCGCGCAGCTTGTCGGCTTCTTTGCGCATCGTTTCGTAATCGGTGGAGGCCACTTCGGCGCTGACCGGGCCTTCAACGATGGAGCAGATTTCTCGGATGGTCGGGATGAAGTCTCGGCCTGATTTTTTAATCAGGGACGGGTTTGTCGTTACGCCGTCCAGCATTCCGGTTTCGGCCAGGTCCTTGATCTCATCTATTTCTGCGGTGTCTACGAAGAACTTCATTTCATTACCTATATGTATGTTGGATAAAAGCTGTGCTAATACCTATCAGATGGCCGATCTTTTTCAAGAGGATGATTGTAAGAAAATCGTTTCTGTCCTTGTCCCGTACCCGGTGGACAAGGCTTATAGCTATGGCGTGCCGGAGGGAATGACGGTGCAGTCCGGCGATTATGTAACGGTGCCGCTTGGCGGGCGGGCCGTTCCGGGGGTGGTCTGGGACGATGAGCCTGATTCCGTGTCCCCGAAGAAACTCAAGAACCTGATTGCTCTTTATGAGGATGCACGGGCGATGCCGCTCGTGCACCGGAAATTTATCGACTGGAGCGCGCATTACAATATGGCGCCGCGCGGGGCTGTGTTGAAAATGGCTTTGTCCGCGCCCAAGGGGCTGGAAGAGGGCAAAGGCGGCACGGGGTACAGGCTTAAAATTATGACGGAGGAAGAGCAGGCATATTTATCTCTTTCCCCGAAACAGCGCAAAGTCATGGAAATGCTGTCGGGGGGGAATCCCCGCACGGCGGCGGCGCTGGCGAAAAAAGCCGGATGTACGCCGGGTGTGATTAAAACGCTGGCGAAGAACGGGGTTCTGGAGGAAGTGACTATTCCTGAAATTCCGCCGTGCAGCCATCCCGATCACGAACGGCATGGTCCGCAATTATCAGAGGCACAAGCGATGGCGGCGGAAGAGTTGACCGCTTATATAGAGGCGGGCGGTTACCATGCGGCGTTGCTGGACGGTGTAACGGGTGCGGGGAAAACGGAAACTTATTTTGAAGCGGTGGCGGCGGCGCTGCAGCAAGATAAACAGGTTTTAATTCTTCTGCCGGAGATTGCCCTGTCCAATGCGTTTCTCGACCGGTTTGAAAGCCGGTTTGGCTGTGCGCCAGCGTTGTGGCACTCCCAACTTACCCCGGCGCAGCGGCGTAAAACGTGGCGCGGGGTTATGACGGGGCAGAGCAAAGTCGTGGTTGGCGCGCGGTCGGCGTTATTTTTACCCTATGCTGATCTGGGGCTGATTATTGTCGATGAAGAGCACGACCCGGCTTACAAGCAGGAAGATAATGTCATTTATCATGCCCGCGATATGGCGATTGTCCGCGCGCATGTCGGTAAAATCCCGATTGTTCTGGTATCGGCGACTCCTTCGCTGGAAACGATGGTCAATGTCTGGGACGGGCGTTATCAGCTTTTGCATCTGCCCGACCGTCATGGCGGCGCCAGTATGCCCGATGTGCATGTGATTGATATGCGCGAGGACAAACCAGAGCGCCAGCATTTTATTGCGCCAACCCTGATGGCGGCGCTGGCGGCAAATTTTGAGTGCGGGGAGCAAAGCTTGCTGTTCCTGAACCGCCGGGGATATGCGCCGCTGACAATTTGCCGAGGATGTGGTCACCGGATGGCCTGTCCGCGCTGTACGGCGTGGCTGGTCGAGCACCGGGCGACCGGGCGGCTGCACTGTCATCACTGCGATTACGCGATGCCCATGCCGGATACCTGTCCGGATTGCGGGGAGCGCGAAAGTCTGGCGGCCTGCGGGCCCGGTGTTGAACGGATTTTTGAGGAAGTCACAGCGTATTTCCCGCAAGCCCGCGTTAAAATTCTGGCCAGCGATACGGCGCAGACGCATGAAGAGCTTAAACAAATGCTGGCCGATATTCGGGATCATAAAGTCGATATCATTATAGGCACCCAGATTATCGCCAAAGGACATCACTTTCCGAACTTGACGCTGGTCGGGGTTGTGGATGCCGATCTTGGCCTGCAGGGCGGCGATTTGCGGGCGGCGGAGCGGACTTATCAGCTTCTCCATCAAGTGGCGGGCCGGGCCGGGCGCGAGCAACTCAAGGGCCATGTGTTCCTGCAAACGTGGTTTCCCGATAACAAGGTTATGAAAGCGCTGGCCAGCGGTGACCGGGATGAATTTTTAGAGGCGGAAGCTGCTGAGCGCGAAGAAGCCCATATGCCGCCGTTTTCCCGTCTTGCCGGGATCGTGGTGTCGGGCAAGAACGAGGATCAGGTGATTGGGGTTTCCAATGCCTTGGGTAAATCCGCGCCGCAGGGGGCGACGATCCAGACGCTCGGTCCCGCTGACGCCCCGTTTTACCGGCTGCGTGGTAATTTTCGGCGCCGGTTGCTGGTCCGGGCGGACAAGAATATTGATCTCCAGAAAACGCTCGCGGCGTGGGTTTCTCAAATCAAAATCCCGTCTACCGTTCGTATTTATCTCGACATCGACCCCCAGAGCTTTTTATGAGATCATTATTGTATGAAGACCCCTTTACCCAAAGAACTGACTTCCTATGATTTCCTGAAAATGTTCGCGGTCCTTTTGATGATCGTCGATCATGTGGGGGCATTTTATTTTCCCGATCAGGCATGGTTCCGGGTTGCGGGGCGTCTGTGTGTGCCGGTCTGGTTCTTTTTGATCGGCTATGCGCGCAGCCGTGATCTGGGGCCGCGGCTGTGGGTCGGTTTTTTGCTTCTGATTGTTGTTAAGCTGTTTGCGGGGATGGCCCTGTTTCCTGTCAATATTCTGGGTACAATCATTGTCGTGCGGTTATTGCTGGATGCGGTTATGAAGGTTGCGTTGTGGCATGCTTTTGTGTTCTGGGGTGTGGGGCTTTTGTTGCTGGCGCTGGTGCCGGTGACGGGGACATTTTTTGAATACGGGACACTGGCAGTGATTTTGGCCATGTTTGGCTATTTGTTACGCCATTCCGAACAAAGGCAGGCTTACATATATCCCTATATTATTTTTTGTGTGGCGGCTTTTATGGTCGCCCAGTTGATGTATTTTGATTTTTCGACGAGCGAATTTATCGTCCTGTTTGCGGGGACGATTCTGGTTATGGTGACGCTATACCACTTCAAGCCTGTTTCCTTTTCGCGCTTAACGATGGTTTTGCCGGGTTTTGTTGTTTCCGTGATCCAGTTTTTCGGGCGGCGGACGCTGGAGATTTATGTTGTTCATCTGGCTTTGATTATGTTGTCCATGCTTTGGCTGGCCCCGGATTATTACCGAATTTTGGGCTGGAAATGGTTTTATTAAGAGTTAAGACGAACGGTTTTCTATGGTAAAATAATCGTTATGAGTAAATCTATTCCCAAAGACCTTACTTCCTATGATTTCCTGAAAATGTTCGCGGTTCTTTTGATGATCGTCGATCATGTGGGATATTACTTTTTTCCGGACGATATGTGGTGGCGGGTGGCCGGGCGACTGTGTGTCCCGATGTGGTTTTTTCTGATTGGCTATGCGCGTAGCCGCGATTTGGGACCAAAATTATGGATAGGGGCGCTGGTGCTGGCGGCGTTCAACCCGGTGGCGGGGATACCGATTTTCCCGTTGAATATTCTGGCGACGATGATTTGTATCCGGTTGCTGATTGATCCGGTGATGGATCATGCCCGGAAAAATCCCAGTTATCTCTGGGCGCTGGGGGTTATAATGGTTCTTCTGGCTTTGCCAACCAACGGGTTTAGCGAATACGGGACGTTGGGGTTGCTGGTGGCGCTTTTTGGTTACCTGATGCGGCATCGTGACGAAGAGCTATGGAAGCCATTAGAAAAGCATGTTGATCCTTTTCTGGCGTTTATTCTGGTCGGGTTTTTGGTGATCCAGCTATTAACCTTCGGTTTTTCCGGGGCGCAGCTTCAGGTCTTTGTCGTCGAAATGGTGATTGTTTTTGGCGTTCTTTATTTTTTCAAGCCGCAAACCTATCCGCGGCTAACCGAAAAAATGCCGGGGCCGGTGGCGGGGATTATCCGTTTGTTCGGGCGCCGCACACTGGAAATCTATGTGCTTCATCTTATGCTGTTCAAGGTTCTGGGCATGTTTCTCGATCCGGTGCGATTTCCCCTTTTCCAGTTTCATTTATTTCCGCAATGGTAGGTCGGGAAAAAAGCACCAAAAAATCCCTTTCGGACCTTGCGTTTGGCCATATCCTGTGTTAAATCAACGCCAACTTTAGTTGCATGGCAATATAACCGGGAAAAACACGCGTGGGATCACAAAAATCTGATACGGGCCTTGTCGCAACCCGCTACGCGGCGGCGCTAATTGACGTTGCTGAAAAAGACGGCGTATTGGCCAAGGTCGAGAAAGATATGGCTGAGCTGGCAGCTATGGCGGAATCCTCGGATTCTTTGCAAAGCGTGATTCGCAATCCCTTGATTGGGGGGCGGCAACAAAAAGATGCTTTGATGCTTCTGGCGCAAAGCGCCAAATTTCAGAAACAAACGACTAATTTTTTGGGCATGATCGCTGATAACAGCCGCTTGCCCATTCTGGGCGCTGTGATTAAGGCTTTTTCTGCCGAGGTGACGCGGCGTCGCGGTGAAATCCGGGCGCAGGTGCAAACGGCCAGCCTTTTGAGCGCGGCGCAGGAAAAAGCGCTGGGCGCGGAGCTGGGCAAGGCGACGGGGGCCAACGTAACTTTGGATATTACCGTGAATGAAGATTTGCTGGGGGGGATGATCGTTACGGTCGGCTCCCTGATGATTGATGATTCAGTCCGGAACAAGCTTGACCGGCTGGGCCGCGCGATGAAAACACAAACGAATGAAAATCAACAGATGAAAGAGGTTGGATAAATGCAACTCCAGGCAGCAGAAATTTCTGAAATTCTGAAAAAACAAATCGCTGATTTTGGCGCGCAGGCTGATGTCGCCGAGATCGGGCAGGTGCTCTCCGTTGGTGACGGTGTGGCCCGCGTTTACGGCCTTGACCAGGTTCGTGCCGGTGAGATGGTTGAATTCCCGGGCGGCATCAAAGGGATGGCCCTGAACCTTGAAACCGACAATGTCGGTATCGTTATCTTCGGTGATGACCGCGATATTAAAGAAGGCGACATCGTTAAGCGGACCGGCGAGATTGTGCAGGTTCCGGTCGGCAAAGAGCTGCTGGGCCGCGTGGTTGACGCGCTGGGGAACCCGATTGACGGCAAAGGCCCGATCAAGGCGAAAGAGCACCGTCTTGTCGAGACAAAAGCGCCGGGTATTATCCCGCGGAAATCCGTGCACGAGCCGATGCAATCCGGTGTGAAAGCGATTGACGCGCTGGTGCCGGTTGGCCGTGGCCAGCGGGAGCTGGTGATCGGTGACCGTCAGACCGGTAAAACCGCCGTTTGCGTTGATACGATCATTAACCAGAAAAACTTTAACGGCTCTAAAGACGAAAAAGAGCATCTCTATTGCATTTATGTCGCTGTCGGCCAAAAACGCTCGACCGTGGCGCAGCTGGTGAAAGAATTGGAAGAGCAGGGCGCGATGGAATATTCCGTCGTCGTTGCCGCGACCGCATCCGATCCGGCCCCGATGCAGTTCCTGGCGCCGTATTGCGGGGCGGCGATCGGTGAATGGTTCCGTGATAACGGCCTGCACGCGCTGGCGATTTATGACGACCTGTCCAAGCAGGCTGTGGCGTACCGCCAGATGTCCTTGCTGCTGCGTCGCCCGCCGGGTCGTGAAGCCTATCCTGGGGATGTGTTCTACATTCACTCTCGTCTGCTGGAGCGTGCGGCAAAAATGAATGATGAAATGGGCGCAGGGTCCCTGACCGCGCTGCCGATCGTTGAAACACAGGCCGGTGACGTGTCTGCGTACATTCCGACGAACGTGATTTCCATTACCGACGGCCAGATCTTCCTTGAAACCGGCCTGTTCTTTAAAGGGATCCGTCCGGCGATTAACGTTGGTCTGTCCGTGTCCCGTGTGGGATCTGCGGCGCAGATCAAGGCGATGAAACAGGTTGCCGGGTCGATCAAGCTTGAGCTGGCCCAGTTCCGTGAAATGGAAGCCTTCGCGCAGTTCGCCTCTGATCTTGATGCGTCGACCCAGAAGCTTCTGGCTCGTGGGGCGCGTCTGACGCAGCTCCTGAAGCAGCCGCAATACTCGCCGCTGCCGGTGGAGGAGCAGGTTGCCGTGATTTACGCCGGGACACGTGGTTATCTGGACGGGGTTGCCGTTGATCAGGTCAACGAATATGAAGCGCGTCTTTTGGAAGACCTGCGGGCGAACGGCAAAGATATCCTGAAGGGGATCCGTACGCAAAAGGCCCTGGACGACAAGCTGGAAAGCCAGTTGTCTTCGTTCCTCGAAGCCTTCACCAAGGGCTTTGCCGGGACGGATGCCAAGGCAGCGTAAGGGAATAGTATAAATGTGCAAGACCATATTTGGCTTTGATCCGGCGGTATTCAACACATTGGGTGATGTGTTTGAAAATAGTGCGGATGTGCCGGCCGGCCATACGATTATTGGTGAGGCCGAGGGGCTGATTGCTACGTTGCCGACGACCATTATTTGCGGCGGACAGCCTGTTGACGGGTATAAGTCTCCCGTTTTTAACGAGTCATATGGCCAGTGTCTTGCCCGTTTGGATGAAACGAAAATAGGAATGGGGGGCGTATGCCCAGTCTGAAGGATTATCGTGACCGTATTGCTTCCGTGAAATCGACGCGGAAAATTACGTCTGCCATGAAAATGGTGGCGGCATCCAAGTTGAAAAAAGCGCAGGAAGCTGCCGAGGCCAGCCAGCCTTATGCGCAGGCGATGGCCCGGATGATGGCGCGCGTTGCCGAAGGTGTCGTTGTTGGCCCGAATTCGCCGAAGCTGTTGATCGGAACGGGGCGGGATGATGTGCATTTGCTGGTCGTTATGACGTCTGATCGCGGCTTATGTGGCGGTTTTAACGGAAATCTGATCCGTAGTGCCCGCAAGGAAATTTCCAGTCTGCTGAATGCCGGTAAAACGGTTAAAATCCTGTGCGTCGGGCGCAAAGGCCGTGATGTTCTGAAGCGCGAATTTGAATCTCATATCGTGCAGAGCTTCACCCAGATCGGCGGCAAGGATAAGATCAGTTTTGCCGAGTCCGATCAGGTTACGCAGTATATTCTGGAGCAATTCGAAGCCGGGGCGTTTGATGTTTGTACGCTGCTTTATAACGAATTCAAGAACGTTCTGGTGCAGAAGCCTTCGGCGCATCAGTTGATCCCGTTTGATGTGGCAAGAAAAGCCGATGATGCGAAGACGGAAGAGAAGAAAGAGGGGATGATTTGTCCTTATCGCTTTGAACCGGAAGAAGAAATATTGCTGGCTCAGCTCTTGCCGAAAAATTTGGCGGTACAGCTCTACCGGGCGCTGTTGGATAGTGCAGCGGGTGAGCAGGCAGCGCGGATGACGGCGATGGATAACGCAACCCGCAATGCCGGGGATATGATTGGTAATCTGACGCTGCAGTATAACCGTGCGCGGCAGGCTTATATCACCAAGGAACTGATTGAGATCATTTCCGGGGCGGAGGCTGTGTAGCAATATGACGGACGGATACGATAGATACATAACGAATGTAAGGGACGCTTTTGGCGCAGTTAACGATATTATGCATCGCGGCATGGTTTGTGAATTGCCTGTGGCCGAAGGGGTTTTAATGGGGCTTGTTGAAGAAGCTCCGGAAGGTCTGGTATTGAAGCCGAAAGATATCAGTCTGATTGCAGAAATTTATGAACATCTGGCTTTTGATGAAGAGGATCAGCCATCCCATCCGGTTTGGCAGCAGGCTCTACCAAGCTCGCATCACAGATTATAGATATTGAGAAATTGACAGAATAAAAGATTTTAAAAAGAGGAAACTGAAAACATGGCTAAGAAACAATCCAAAGGAACGATTTCGCAGGTGCTGGGCGCGGTTGTCGATGTGAAGTTTGCTGATGGCAACGTCCCGGCGATTTTGAATGCGATTCAGACCGAAAACGAAGGTAAAACGCTGGTTTTGGAAGTCGCGCAGCATCTGGGTGAGAACATGGTGCGTTGCATCGCCATGGATACGACCGATGGTCTGGTGCGTGGCACCGAAGTCGTCGATACGGGCGAAGCTATTTCTGTGCCGGTCGGGCCGGAAACGCTGGGCCGGATTTTCGATGTGATCGGGAATGCGATTGATGAAATGCCGCAGCCGAAAACTAAACAGAGATTTCCTATTCACCGTCCGGCGCCTGCTTTTGTGGATCAGTCTGCAGAAGCCGAGCAGCTGGTTACAGGAATCAAGGTTGTCGACCTTCTTTGCCCGTACCTGAAGGGTGGTAAAATCGGCCTGTTCGGCGGTGCCGGTGTTGGTAAGACCGTGACGATCATGGAACTGATTAACAACATCGCGAAAGGCCACGGCGGCGTGTCTGTGTTCGCCGGTGTTGGTGAACGGACCCGTGAAGGGAACGATTTGTACCACGAAATGATCGAATCCGGCGTTCTGGTTCCGGGTGAAAGTGACAAATCAAAAGTGGCGCTGGTATACGGCCAGATGAACGAACCGCCGGGCGCGCGGGCGCGTGTCGGTCTGACCGGTCTGACGGCTGCCGAATATTTCCGGGACGAAGAAGGCCAGGACGTTCTGTTCTTCATGGATAACGTGTTCCGTTTCACTCAGGCTGGCGCCGAAGTGTCCGCTCTGCTGGGCCGTATCCCGTCTGCCGTTGGTTACCAGCCGACCCTGTCGACCGATATGGGCGCGATGCAGGAACGGATTACCTCGACCAACAAAGGCTCGATCACCTCGGTTCAGGCCGTTTACGTGCCTGCCGATGACTTGACCGACCCGGCCCCGGCAACGACCTTCTCGCACCTTGACGCGACGACCGTTCTTAGCCGTCAGATTGCCGAGCTGGGGATTTACCCGGCTGTTGACCCGCTCGATTCCACCTCACGGATCCTTGATCCGCGCGTGATCGGGGACGAGCATTATAAATGTGCGGCTGACGTTCAGAAAACGCTGCAGACCTACAAAGCGCTGCAGGACATTATCGCTATCCTCGGGATGGACGAACTGTCAGAAGAAGACAAGCTTATCGTGGCCCGTGCCCGTAAGATCCAGCGCTTCTTATCACAGCCGTTCCACGTTGCCGAAGTCTTCACCGGGACACCGGGCGTCTTCGTTAACCTGGCCGACACGATCAAAGGCTTCCGCGCGATTGTTGACGGTAAATACGACCACTTGCCGGAAAGTGCGTTTTACATGGTCGGTACGATCGAGGAAGCCGAAGCCAAAGCCAAGAAAATGGCGGCTGATGCTGCTTAGTTTGCACTAATACAGGTTGAAAGTTATGGATACAGCAACGACATTTCACTTTGAACTGGTATCACCGGAACGGAAACTTATGTCCGAACCGGTGACGATGGCCGTGATTCCCGGTGAAGAGGGGAATGTCGGTGTGCTGCCCAATCACAGCGCGCTGGTCGTTTCAATCCGCCCGGGCGTGGTTGAGGTTTATGATAAAGCCGGTGATGCGCCGAAACGGATTTTTATTGCGGGCGGGTTTGCCGATATTTCGGCGGAGAACTGCACGGTTCTGGCCGAAGAAGCTGTCGATGTTGCGGCGCTGAGCGAAGCTGAGCTTGATAAATCCATTCGTAATTTGACCGAAGATATGGGATTGGCGTCCGGTGATATCGACAAGGCGCGCATCGAACGTAAACTGGTGATTGCAAAATCCAAGCTGAGTGCCGTTACCGGGCAAATTGTCCTTTAACGACCTGTTTCAAGCGGTTTCATCCCTATCAGGCTGTTTGTTGTCCAAACTCCTCTGGCGTTTATAACGCGCTCCGGCGTAAGGCTTTCTTCCGTTACTTTTCGGTCTTTCATTATTTTGCTGCGCATGATGCCGTTGATTACGCCGTCGGATAGCGGCGGTGTATAGAGCCGGTCGTTTTCTTCGATAAAGATGTTTCCGTTAACGGCGCAGCATACGTACCCGGCGTTGTTCATCATCAGGGCGGTGTCTGCGCCCTTTTCACGGGCTTCGTTCAGGGCCAGAATGTTATCGCCATAATTCAGGGATTTTATGTGCGATAGCGGGGAGCCTTCGTTGCGGCGCACGGTTTGTGCAATGATCGCGGTTAATGGTTTGTCCGGCGGCGGCGCATAAGCGCCAGCGGTTATCAGGACCGTTGGCTGTTCGCGGTCCGGCAAGGATAATCCGCGCGGGCCGGGGCCGCGTGTGATCGTGATGCGCAGGGCGGCGGTTTCGTTTTGTAGCTCGTTTTTTTGCAGAAGGATTGCTATGGCGGTCTCAATCTCGTTCTTCGTAAAAGAGGGCTGGATTTTTAAAACTGCAGCATGATCGAACAGGCGGTCAATGTGCTTTGCAGCATAAACAGGCTTTCCGGTGGTTGCCAGCATGGTGTCAAATATGCCGTCGCCAAGCAGGAAACCACGATCTGTCGTTGATATGACGGCTTCTTGCCGGGGCAAGATTGTTCCGTTGAACCAGACGATACTCATGCGGCGGCCTTTTTGTCTTTCCATTGATCGGCAATCAGGAGGAAATTGCGCAGAATATCAAGGCCGTACGGCGTTAATACCGATTCAGGATGAAACTGGATGCCGAATGTCGGGTCTGTTTTATGTTGCACAGCCATGATGATTGAATCTTCGTCATCGGTTGTCGCGGTGATGTCGAGCGGACTGCTGGCTGAAAGTTCGATCATCAGGGAGTGATACCGCGCGGCTTCCAGAGGATTGGGTAATCCCATGAAGATTCCGTCGGCCTGATGTTCGATGGCGCTGGAGCGGCCATGAACAGGGCGCGGGGCGCGGATGGTCCGCCCGCCAAAGGCTTCCCCAATGCATTGATGGCCCAGACAGACGCCCAGAATAGGAATGCGGCCGGAAAAATGCTGCACAATGGCGTTGCTGATGCCCGCTTCACGCGGGGAGCAAGGGCCGGGAGAGATGATAATGGCTTCCGGCGGGTCCATGGCGATTTCATCCAGCGTGATCGCATCATTGCGCACAACGCGGCGTTCATGCCCCAATCGTCCGGTATAACGGGCGAGGTTGTAGACAAAGGAATCGTAATTGTCGATCAGCAATATCATGCGGCTTTCCTGCTTTTTTGATTTTGTGCAAAGCTGTCGAATATTTTTTGCGCTTTATCCAGTGTTTCCCGGTATTCGGCTTCGGGGCTGGATTCTGCTGTGATGCCGCCGCCGACATTCAGGCTTATCGTGTCGTCATCATAAACAAGTGTTCGGATGGCGATATTGCTATCCATATATCCGTCAAATCCGATTAACCCCATGCTGCCGCAATAAGGGCCGCGTGGCGCCAGTTCCAGTTCTTCTATGATCTCCATAGCCCTGATTTTGGGCGCGCCGGTGATGGAGCCGCCCGGAAAGCAACGGCGCAGCAAATCGAGCGCATGTTTATCAGCCCGCAGGGTGCCGACGATTTCGGAAACCAGATGATGTACACCGGGGAAGGTTTGTAGCTGGCATAATTTGGGGACGTCAATGGAGTGATCTTCGCATGAGCGGGATATGTCGTTGCGCAGCAAATCAACGATCATGATGTTTTCGGATCGTTCCTTGACGTTGGCAGCCAGTTCCCTGCGGATGGCCCTGTCCTGTTCGGGGTTTTCCAGATGCGGGCGGGTTCCTTTGATCGGGCACGTTTTGACGTGCCGGTCTTTAACTTGCAAAAATCGCTCCGGTGAACAGGATGCCAGTTTTCTGTTGCCGAAATTCATATAGGCGGCAAACGGCGCTTCGTTGATGGTACGTAAATGACAATAATGCGCAAAAGAATCAAAATCGGCGGTGATTTTCGTCTCAAATCTCTGGGACAGGTTTGCCTGAAAAATATCACCCGCATAAATATAATCGATTATTTTCTGGATGTCGGTCTTGTATTCATTCGGTGACTTTGTGGCAACCCATTCGACGCTATGATCTTGCTGTTTTGCGATTTGTTTTTTTTCTTTTTGTAATAATTCCCCGAATGATTCATAGCGTTGGCGGGCGCGTCTTTCGTTTTTGGAACGCACCATAAAAAAAGCTTTTTCTTCGATATGATCGAAGGCGATAATCTGGTCGTAAAGACCGATCTGCATATCAGGTTTTGAGGAAGGTTTTTCGTTTTTTTTCGGCAAAGATTCTTGTGTTCTCACCAGATTATAGCCGAAATAACCCGCGGCGCCGCCCTGAAACGGCGGCAGGTTAGGAACGGCTTTTTTCAAGAACGGACGACTTTCCAGACGTTCTCGAACGGCTGTGAACGGATCGCCTTTGTAGCAAAGCGTTTGATCTTCATTTGATACGCAAACCCGGTTGCCGGTGGCCTCGATGGTTTCGATCGGGTCGAACAGGACGTAACTGTAACGGCTGTCTTGATGGCTGCGGTGAGCGCTGTCGAAAAACAGGCTATAGGGCCGATTATGAACGCAGGCAAAAATAGCGACCGGATCATGAACGTCTATTGCAAAACTGTAAAGCGTCATGAAGTCCCCCTTCCGCTTTCAGGGGTTATGTAGTCTCTTTACCGGTGAAAAGCAACCCAAAATACGGGAAGAAATCTAGGAAATGTGGTGGTGCGGCGCCTTGAGGGCTGTGCTTTTTTCTTCCGCCATGATTTCGCTCAGTGTTTTTTCCCGGTGGCTTTCGTTAAAGGCGTACCGGATATTTGGTGCGCTGACCCAGCTTTTAATTTTGTTCCATACCGTACGCAGGGTTGTCGGCTTTTCTTTGATGCTGAAACTGGCGGGGTTGTCGTAGCTCCCGTCGATTTCCGCTTTGAGAGGCAAAAAGGCTTTATTATTTTGCGCGTCCATTTGGGCGGATAAAACCCTGTTGACCAACTGGTACGTGTTTTTCAGCATCGTTCGTTCATAAGGATCCGCTGTGTCTTTGATCAGGTTCGCAAAACTCTGGTTCAAGGAATAAATGCTGTGATGTAAATCGGTTATGTTCTCGTCCGAGGGATCCTGAGCCGAGTGTCTTATCTGTAAGTCTGTATGACGCAGCCTATGTTTGGCATTTTCAACTTTGTGGTACGGATCCTTGCCATGATAGACGCGAATTTTGTTATGGGTGGTCTCCAACCCCGGTACGGTCCAGTGATGATTGGCGAATTGGGACGGAGTGTCTTCGCTGTGTATCACGATTGTGTCACTATCTTTTTGTTTTTGCGGTTTTTTGCCTTCATACGCCACGAAAGGTTTTTGGGATATTGTCTGCAATTTTTGCGACATAACGTCGTCGCTGATTTTGCGTTTTTGTTCGTCAGCGATATAAAGTTTTTTAAGAATGGCCAATTCATTTTTCCATGCCGGAATCTCACCGGTTTCAGGTATGGGGCTGCTCATATCGTGGAGCAAGGCCATCATTTCGTTGAAAGTGTTTGAGGGCTGGCCTGCGTGATCCGTACAGGCTGTTTTCTTCATTTCCGGGATGCGGTCGTCAAACAAACGATTCATCTCTTTCATCGCGACCCGATATGTCGTCAGATAACGATCCGGGGATTCGCCAGTGGCGCGGCCTGTTAGTGCGCTGTTGATATGGTTGACCATGGATGCCCACAGGTCTTTTGCTTCTTCGGATAAGGGTAAAGCCAGACCTCTGTCCCGTATATCAGCCAGAGATCCCTCTATCGGTTTTATTTCCGGTGTTTCAGCTTTTTTGGCCGCGGCGGTTTGTTCAGGAACCACTATAAAGCCAAGCCAGTTTGGTATGGCTTCTTCGTCAACCTGTATACCGTCTATTGGTATGGCGGCGAACATGCTCGACATTTCTTTACACCCTGTATAATTATTAAGTTCTAATATATTACATAATTCATATAAAATTAGCAATAAAAAAAGTCAAGAATAGTTGTTTCTATATTTTATAAAAACGCCGGATTTCTGCGGTACATTCCGCTAATCCTATGCGGCTTACCGGAGCGCCGGGCGGGAAGGCATCCAGTAATTTTGTCGGCAGGGCCGAGTCCAGCATTACAAATACTCCGCGGTCGTCGCTTTTACGGATCAACCGGCCAAAAGCCTGCCGTAATTTCAGGCGTGTGGTCATTTCATCGAATGCGCGTCCGCCAAAGGCTTCGCGCCGGGCTTTGTGCAAGATGGTGGGGCGTGGCCAGGGTACCCGGTCATACACCAGAAGCCTCAGGGATTCGCCCGGGACGTCGACTCCGTCGCGCACGGCATCGGTTCCCAGAAGGCAGGCATGGATATCTTCGCGGAAAATGTCGACCAGTGTACCGGTGTCGATCTGGTCGATATGCTGGGCGTAAAGATGCAATCCTTTTTCCTCTAGCGGTCCGGCGATCTGGCCCTGAACCGCGCGCAGGCGGTTGATGGCGGTGAATAGCCCCAATCCGCCGCCGCCCGCGGCCTCAAACAAAGCGCGATAAGCGCCGGCTAACTGGTTGACGTCGTTCTTATTGACGTCGCTGATGATGAAGACGCGGGTTTGCTCTTCGTAATTGAAGGGCGAGGGAATGGAGAAATGCTGAGGGGTGTCTGTGAGCTTGAGAGCCCCTGTACGCAGATCCGCTGTTTCCCAGTTTTCGTCTCTATTTTCTCCTTCCCCGTCGCAAAGGGTTGCCGATGTCATCGCTATGCCATGGGCAAAGGGGGCGATCGCCTTGCTGAACGGGATCATGGGGTCCACCCAGTGACGATAGTAACCAATATCGTGGGCTTTTCCGTCTATACGGTCTATCTCGAACCAGTCGATGAATGTTGAGCTTTCATTTTTGGGTTGTTGTAAGGATTCAAGCATGGAAATCCATCCGGCCAGCGTATGATCGGCTCGGCGGTCAAGGCCGTTTGCCATGGCTTCCATCCGTTTCCTTGTGTCGCTGTTTAGCGTGTCGCTTTGGTCGGCCAGTTTTTTTCGTAGTATGGATGACAGGCGATGCATGGGTTTTTGTAAATTTTTGAACTTGTTGTGCAATAAATTTGCAGCATCGGCCAAGCCGTCAATTAGCGGGTGTGTCTCGGTTTCCAGGGAATAAGGTGTGTGAGCATCGTGGGTGCGTGCATGAACCTGATTATAGACGAGTGCTAAAAATTTTTCTGTCGGGCCGTCAGGATTCTTGTCGCGCAGACGGCGCGACCATCCATGTGCGGGTAAGGTTCGGGCTTCGTGGAAGATGGCTTCCATCTCATTTTCAGCTTCATTGTCGCCAGCGATTAAATCTTCTATCCGGCGTTTGAGGCCGCGCGCCCGGCTTTGACGGCCTCCTTCTGCGCCCCGTATCCATCGCCGGAGATCATGCGTTTCGCGCGCCGTCAAATGGCCGGCAAAGGCGCTGTCGGCCGCATCAAACAAATGGTGAGCTTCGTCAAAGATAAAACGCTGGGGCAGGGGATCGTCAGGACCGGAAATGACGGCTTTAATCATGACCAATGCGTGATTGGCGATGACAATGTCGGCTCTGCGTGCTTTACGAATGGAACGTTCAATGAAGCATTTGTGGTAATGATCGCAGGCGGAAAAAACGCATTCGCCGCGCCGGTCGGCGAGGCCTGTTGTGTGAGGATGTCCCAGTAAACCCGGCAGCCAGCCGGGAAAATCGCCGCCTTGCAGGTCACCGCTTTTGGTTGCTTCGGCCCAGCGGGCCATGATGCCGGCAGCGATAATTTGCTGCGGATATTTTGCCAGCGCGGCCCCCGCAACCATGTCTTCCAGATTGAGCAGGCATAGATAATTTTCACGGCCTTTGCGGATCGTTACTTTGTTGTCTTTAAGTTCGGGATTTGGAAAAACCCGGTCGAGTTCCTGATCAATCTGGCGCTGCAGGTTTTTGGTATAGGTTGCCACCCACACAGGCCCATCGTTTTTTTCTGCCCAGACACTTGCCGGGGCCAGATAGCCGAGGGTTTTACCCACCCCGGTCCCGGCTTCGGCCAGAATGGTGTGTGGCTTGTTTTCTTCCGCTATGGGGGCGAAGGCCGCGGTGATTTTTGCAGCATATTCTTTTTGTGCTGCGCGTTCTTCTGCTCCCGGCGCCAGCAACGATTGCAGCCGTTCGGTGGATTCGTCTTCACTGACGCCGTGATGGGATGGCGGCGGCGGGGGGGCATCTTCGCTCCATTCCGGCAAATAACGCCAGACATTAAATGTGCTTTTGGCGGCAATCGGCCGGGACGGGTCGTATTCCGTTCCTAGCGCGGCGCAGATTGATGGCGCCCACGCCCAGCCTTTGCCGTTCTTACCCATGGCGCGAGCGATTTCCAGAGCGTTCAGTCCTTTTTCTTTCAGGGGCTCTCGCTGCAAGTCGGTTAACAAAGCCTGTGCAGATTCCATCAAGGTGAACGGGGCATCTTCCAGTGTGTCCGGCGGCGTTAGCCCCAAAGCATTGGCCAATCCGGCCGGGGTCGGGACGCAAAAGCGTGCCGGATGAACAAAGGCAAACAGTTCCAACACGTCGCAGGCATGAATATCAATGCGTTCTCCCAGACGGGCCCGCGTATAGGGGCCGTGGCAAACCAGCACTGCGCGTTTGTGCAATTCCATTGAACCGCGGCCATGCGGCAGGATTTTGACTTCGCCATCCTCGGTCAGTAACGCGGCCTCCCGCGTATTCACGGCCAGCGCCGACAGAGCGGGCAGTGTGATGGGGGGTGGAGCAGGAGATGGTGCGGTTTCAGGCATTGCGAATCCATAGCATGTTTGTATCGACAAGGCAGCTATAGAGTGTTGGTGGCGGGAAATAATTGACAGAATAATTAACTTATGAAAAAAACAGAGAGTGTGAAAAATGATAAAGAGGATGTGTCTTTCGTGTTTTTATTACGGTCGATGCCGCAAGTATTACAGGGGTGCTTTGATGATGCCGTGTCTGGTCTCTACAGAGCCAAGCTGGAGAACGACAAGGAACTGGCATTAAGGGGGCAAAAGCTGCGGGTTGTCTTTGCGCCTGAATTTGGACCGGTTTCTCATATGGCTGTTCCCGTTTCACAGGATGAGGCGGCGGCGATCGTTCAGAATTGTACGGAAGAGCTGGCCCGTTTGCATATGCGGGATTTTCGTGTTTTAAAAGCATAAAGGAGATTTGTCTGATGAATAAGGTGTTTGAAAAAGTGGCGGCTCCGTTCCAGATGGTCGCCGGGGTATTTGCCCTCGCTGTGCGGAATGCGAATGAACCGTTTGACGGGTATGGCTCTTCTACGGCTTTGTTAAGCCGTATGAATGCGCGGCTAAAGCGTATGCTGCTAAATAGAAAACCAGGACTTTAGGGAATAGAAAACGGCTGATCGGTATTGAATGCCGGTTTGTTTTCTTCTGGCATTTTCCAGCGTTTCTGATCTTCTTCATTTAATACGACAAATGCATTTTGCGCGGGATCTACGGGGAAGAACCATGTCGGTGTTTTGATTTGTACATCAACGGCCAGTTTTTGATTATCAACTTCAACTAAGGATGTTTGCCCGGTTCCTTTCAGGTTCTTGTCAAGGGCGACGGGGCCGTCCTGGTATATGAACGTATCGAGCAAATACGGCTGTTCGTCTACGTTCACAATAATAGCGGCGTGCTGTACACTCCCTGTAAGTTCTTTGTGACGGTATTCAAATCTTCCAGAAACATAAGTTATATCCTTGTCTTCAAATCCGGCATACCGGAGTAAGGCCGTTTCGAAGGTTGCCAGGTTGTCGCAATCTCCACTATCCAGATTTTTGAACACGTCTTCATAGTTGGTGTCGCTGTGTTTTGTGATTTCCTCAAGGCGGGCTTCTTCTTGATCATAAGCCATATGGCCGAGGACGAATTGATGAACCGCCTGTAGCTTGTCCATGGGCGGGATATCCCTGATTTCAGAAATAAAAGACTGTATGGCTTCCGGAGCGGTTTCCAGTGACGGCAGGGCTTTTTGGATATCGCGCGCGTTGGGATGCTTGCTTTCGTTAGAGAGGTCATAGGCCGCCGTATTGAAGTTTTCCAGTGGTCCGGGGCGGTCAGGTTCTCTTTCCATCCTGAATATATTCGGGATGGTGGTGATGTCTCCGAGATAGTTAAAATTATCAGCCATAAACCCTTGTAATTCACATAAAACGAGATTTTGACTTCATTCTATATGACGGGTTTTAAGCAAATATTAATGGAAACGCTTATTTCCCGGGTGGGACAAATGCTTCCGGGGTATCTCTGCCGGGCCATTTTTCGATATACAGCGAGGTCGACGGGAAGGCAAAAGATGTTTTGGCTTTGTCCTCGACGATTTCCTTGATGGCCAGTGCGAATTGTTCTTTGACGTCCAGCCATTCTCCCCAGACCGTTGTGCGGGTAAAGCAGTAAATCATGATATCTATGGATGAGGCGCCGAAGCTGTCGACCCTGACGAACAGGGGCACTTCGTCGGGTTTGACGAAATCGTCGTTTTTTTCCAGATAGGCCAGTATTTCATCACGGATGGTTTTGAGCTGGTCAACGCTGGTGTCATAGACCACGCCGACTTTCCAGTAAATGCGGCGGTGGGTCATGCGACTGAAATTGGTGACGGCGGCGTCGGAGAGCTGGGCGTTGGGAACGTGCACCGGGGCTTTGTCGAACCGGCGGATTTTGGTGGACCGGAAACCGATATCTTCTACTGTGCCTTCGACAACGCCTTCGACCAAAATCCAGTCGCCGGGGGCAAAACGCTTTTCAGCAATCACAGTAATGCCGCCGATCAGGTTTTTGAACAGGTCTTGTGCTCCCAGAGCGACGGCCGCACCAAACAGCCCCAGACCGGCCAGCAGTGGCCCAACGGCAATCCCCCAGATTTCGAGGATAATCGCACCGCCGATAAAGATGACCAGCACTTTTAAAACTTTGAAAATCCACTGGACCATCATCGGGGTCAGGACTTTTTCCAGCTTGCGCATCATGATGCTCAGAGGGCCGAGCGCCCGGTGCAGCGACCAGAAAATGACAAAAACGATCAGGGAACGCAGGATGCTGTCCCACATTGTGCCGAGTTTTTCATCCAGCTCGGCATATTGTGCGGCAAAGAAAAGGCCCAGAATAACCGGGATAAAACGAATGGGCGGGATCAGGGCATCAATAATTTTGTCGTCGACCTTGGTGTCCGTCCGGCTGCTCCAGGCATGCAGGCGCGCCAGGATGTATTTACTGAATAGGCCGCGCAGCAAGAGGAAGCCTCCTAAAATCAGCAGGGCAATGATGATTTTTCCGATATCGACGCCCATAAACCCGTGTGTCCAGATGTCTGTGGTGATGGCCCATAAATCTTCGAGGGATTTGATTTCAGATGTGTTGATTTCGTTACTCATGCTTATTTCTCTATTTTCCTCGTTCGGTACGTATGGGATAATATAAGAGTATTTATAACGTTTTTTCTGAAGGATTCCATATCTATGTATCCCTTGATTTCTCTATTGCTTATCTGGTGCTGTGTTTATATTGCCATCATTTTTGCGCAAAAAACTCGATTAACGCCGGTTCTTTATTTTCTTTTTCTGGGATCGTTGATGGTTAATACCGGAATTTTGCCGCATGAGACGGATCCTTTTATCGAAGGGTTTTCAGAGATAGGCATTATTCTGATTATGTTTGCGCTTGGATTTGAAGAATGTTCGACTAAATTCGTCAAAAGTATGAAACGCAGTTGGGGGATCGCGTTTTTTGGTGCCGTTGCTCCTTTTTTTACAGCTTTTTTCTTAGCGCTGGTTTTCTGGGAAGATATTAATGTCGCAATTATTTGCGGTCTTGCTATGACGGCAACGGCCGTTTCTCTTACCATGGTTTCACTGAAAAGCGAGGGGCTTAATACATCGCGGGCCGCGACCGGGATTATGACATCGGCCATTCTGGACGATATTGCGTCTTTGGCTTTGTTGGCTATCCTGGTGCCTATTGCCGCTGGCGAAGGGGTGATTGATCCCCTTCATATTTTAATGATTGTCGGCAAGACTATCGCATTTTTTGTGTTTGTGGTTGCTGTCGCAAAATACGCATTACCGCATATTATGCCTCAATGGTTTGAGAGAGTTCCGGTGATTGGTAAATATGGAATGCGTCATTTGCTGGAGTTCGGGCGAGGGGAGCATGCGACACTTACCGTTTTGATTATGGCACTCGGTATGGGGCTTTTGGCTCATTACATGGGGTTCCACCCGGCTGTGGGGGCTTATATGGCAGGTCTTATCATGAAAGAGGAGTATTTCAATTTTCAATGTGCTGCCGGGACTAACCATTATGAGCGAACCAAAACGATCATAGAAAATGTTGCGTTTTCCTGGATCGGGCCGGTGTTCTTTGTATATCTGGGGACCCAGATTGTTTTTGATTGGGATGTTTTTGTATCCGTTATCCCCAAGACCATTATTTTGGTGCTAAGTCTTTTTGTGGCGCAGGTTCTTTCCGCGGCTTTGGCCGCCCGTTATACGGCTGGTTTCAGTAGTGTTGAAAGCCTTATGATAGGTTTTGGTATGCTTGGTCGTGCAGAATTGGCTTTTGTCGTGATGAGTATTGCGTATTTGGAGAAAAGCATTATTAGCACTGAGGTTTTTTATACGCTGATGTTTACAGCATTTTGGCTGAATGTTTCGGTGCCGGTGACCATATCGTTCTGGAAACCCTATTTTACCGGGCAGAAAACGATGCCGGGATTTGGCAATGACCGTAAGTGAATTTCTTGATTTGCAGGCATTGAAACGTCAGCTTTTAGTGCAGCGGGACGAACTGGAGCGGCTGAGTGCAATTTCGGCGGAAAGCCGCGCGGCGGTTGAACTGGACCAGACGGTACAGGGCCGTCTGTCACGCATGGATGCGATTCAGCAGCAGGAAATGGCCAAGGAAACCGAACGTCGCCGGGCGATTGAGCGCCAGCGGATTGATGCGGCCCTGAAACGGATGGAAGACGGCGATTACGGTTATTGTGTCAAATGCGATGAGGAAATTGTGGCGGCGCGTTTGAATCTTGATCCAGCGACGCCTACATGTATAAACTGTGCGTATTAACGCGCGATCAGGACGTGATAGAAAACGAGCAATGGAACTATATCCAGCTGAAAACAGCCGCTTTTCTTTCCGGCTATTTCAGGCGCGGCGGTGCCGGTTCCCAGTGTGCCTGTATAGGCGAATCCCCCGGTGAAATTAGGAGCGGCGATCACCGTGCCGGTATCATCGACCGGGACTGTACTGCCGAGTCCCAGGATTTTATTTATTTCCATGCATAGTCCCATTTCGCTATCCGGGAAAATATACATAGTCAGCAAATCTGTTGAAAAAGCATTATTGTTCGTTGTTTCTATGCCTTGAATTTCTAAGGATCCTTTGAAAGTCCAGATAGGTGTTTGTGAACTATCTCTTTCGTTCGGGACGCTCAGCCCTGCGCCTGCCGGATCGAATATTTTGCAGCCATCAGATGTGCCGGGATTTGTGTAACTGGTTAAAATCCAGTCAGGGCTTTCGAAGCTGATTTCATTTTCCGAGCAGCCATTCATCCGCAGACGGTCCACGGCTTGTTCGTAATTTTTGGCTGTGCGCATGATTTGACTGGCCTGGATGCGGTATTGTTCCGTGCGGCCGCTTTGCTCGGTGTTATCCGACGAGCGTGTGATGGCTATGGTCAGTGTTGCCATCAAGACAATGGCTATCAGAACAAACCAGACGGCATTGCCGGATTCGTTAGGTTTTTGTGGTGTGAGGGCGCATTTCATCCTTTCATTATGGCATGAAATGGGCTATGGATCATCCTCTATTCTGTCATTTAAAAAGAGGTGTAAAAAATGGGACAGCAACCCGCACAGCAAAACCCGTCGCAAGAACCGTCCGTTAACGACCTGCGCGAGGCCAAGCTGCGTAAGCTGAAGATGCTGGAGGATGCCGGTGTTAATCCTTATCCGCCGAAGTTCGAGCGGTCTCACCTCGCGGCCTGTTTGCAGGCGACGTATGCCGAACTGGAAAACGGCGTAGAGACGGAAGACAAGGTTGCCGTGGCGGGGCGTATTCGTGCCATGCGTAATAACGGTATGTTTATCGATTTGCATGATGCTTCCGGCAAGATCCAGATTTTCTGCCATAAAGAGAATATGAGCGAAGAGGAGCTGGAAAAGCTCAATACCTTCGATATCGGTGATATTATTGGCGCGCGCGGTACGATCCGCCGGACGCCGCGCGGGGAACTGTCGGTCAAGGTTGCCGATGTTGTCATGCTGACCAAATCGCTGTTGCCGCTGCCGGAGAAATATCACGGCTTGAGCGATGTCGAGCAGCGCTACCGCCAGCGCTATCTCGATCTGATTATGAACGATCACGCCAAGCAGACGCTTCGGTCCCGGTCGAAAATCGTACGGGCGATCCGCAGTTTTCTCGACGGGAAGGGGGCTTTGGAAGTTGAAACGCCGATTTTGCATCCGATCATGGGCGGCGCGACGGCCAAACCGTTTGTGACGCACCATAACGCACTTGGTACAGACTTTTATCTGCGTGTGGCGCCGGAGCTGTATTTGAAACGTCTGATTGTTGGTGGCTTTGCCGATAGCGTTTATGAAATTGGCCGGAACTTTCGGAACGAGGGGATTTCCCCGCGGCACAATCCGGAATTCACGATGGTTGAGGCTTATCACACCGGCTTTGATTATTATGATGTGATGGACTTGCTTGAGGATTTGATCCGGGCTGTGGTGCAGGAAACGCACGGTTCTCTCAAAATTCCTTATGGGGATTTTGAAATCGACTTTACCGGTCCGTGGCCGCGCAAATCCATGGTACAGCTTGTGGCGGAGGAAACCGATATTGACTTTCTGCGCTTTGAAACAGCCGAGGAAGCGCGCCGTGCAGCCGAAGATCTAGGGATTTCCGTTGATCCGAAAGCGAATTGGGGTCAGGTGCTGGAAACTGTGTTCGAAGAGCAAGTGGAACCGGGGCTGATCCAGCCGATCCATGTGACGGAACATCCGCTGGATATTTCGCCGCTGGCCAAGGTTCACCGCGATAACCCGCGTCTGACCGAGCGTTTTGAGACCTTCATCAACACATGGGAAATCGGCAACGGTTATACCGAGTTGAATGATCCGACCGAGCAGCGCCGCCGTTTCGGCTCGCAGGTTGAGGCACGCGAAGCCGGGGATGAAGAAGCGCAAATGCTGGATGAAGACTTCGTGACGGCGCTGGAATACGGTTTGCCGCCGACCGGGGGCTGGGGCATGGGGGTTGACCGGCTGTGTATGCTTTTGACCGATGCGTCCAACATCCGCGATGTGATTTGTTTCCCGACGCTTAAGCCGAAGGGCTAAGGGCGGGCTTCGAGACGTTCCCGGAATCTTTGGCGATTGCTTTGCATGACGGCTTCTTCGGTGTAGCCAAGGGTGGCGCTTGTTCCTATAGTGCAGGCCCCAAGGTTCAGAAAACAAGCCGAAGAGATGAAATCCCTCAGGGGGCCAATGGTTGCTTCGTGTAAAAATCTGTAAGTGCCGTCAATGGCAGGGGCGACCAGTTCGTCGCTGACCGTCGCGGCGGCCAGTCCCGCGCCGACACTGAGACTGCAAACGGCAAATCTTTGCGTTAGACTGAGCTCTCCGGCATCATACATCGTTGCTATTTTTCCCTCATATGCCCGTGTTTATCATTACTTTGCATAAGAGGAATTGATAGGCAACGGTTTTATTGTTTTTACAGGTCGTTTTTCCAAATTTGCTCTATCCTTCCCTTTAATTTATATTATGTCAAAACTAGAGGGCGTTCGATATGGTCAATTTGCCTTGTGACAAGGGATACAACAAACGTTATCTGCGGCCAGACTGGGACCGGGCGCAGTGGCGCACGTATATCCATGATACGGTTTACGACATCGTAAGGCACGGCGATTACAAGAAATGCAGGACTTATGAGGACTGGGAGAAAGGTGAACGGATTACCCCGCGGGTGCGGGATTTCTGGAATATGATTGTTGCCAATACTCGCCATAGCACAGCGGATAACCAGAAAATACGCATGGCATTTGTTGAGGTTGCGCGTGATTTGCCAAAAACCAATCGTCATAGCCGGTATTGGGATGAATGGCTTATCGGGATGGTTTGCACTGACGGATCCGGTGAAGACGGACGTAAAGTTGCACGGGCGCTGGATTATCAAAAGCATGTTTTGCCGTTCAAGGCAGACAGGGTTCGGAATACGCTGGCTGCCTATCTTGGCTGGTCTTGATTTTCGAGCTTTGGCCGGTCCCCGGTAAACAGAATTCCAGCCTTTTCCTTCGGCATTGATCCTGTTATTCTGAAATCTGGTTCGTTTTTTATGCTCGGAGCATTTATCCCGCATGGTTTTTTCTTCCCGTGACAAGCCACCGCCTTATGACTTGAGTAATTTTACCATTCTGGTGGTGGAGGACTCGGCCTATATGCATTCGCTGATTTCCTCGATGTTGAAGGTGTTTAATGTCGGCGATATTATGGTGTGCGAAGGCGGGCGCGAGGCGATTGATTTGCTGAAGGTCACGCAGGCCCGGACCAAAAGCAGTTATATCAACAGTGTCGATATTGTCCTGACCGACTGGCTGATGAACAAGGGCGCGGGCGAGGAGTTGTTGCGCTGGATACGGTCCAGCGACCGCGATGAAATCCGGTTCCTGCCGGTGATCGTGTGCAGCGGTTACACCACCGATACAATCACGTCGAAGGCCCGCGATCTGGGCGCTCATGAAATTCTGGTCAAGCCCGTGTCGGGGAGCAAGCTGGCCTCGCGGATTTGCTCGGTGATCGACAAGCCGCGGCCTTTCCTGAAAACGCCGCATTATTTCGGCCCTGACCGGCGGCGCAAGGAGCTGCCCTATAAGGGGAAAGAGCGGCGCTTGATACAAACGCAAATGATCAAGGTGGAAGATGTCGAAACCCTCTGGTGATAACGGTCTGTCCGTGCGGCTGTACAACATTAAAAACAGCCTGACGCGCAAGCTGGGGATACGGCCCGGCTGGACAAAAGATATGCCGGGGCATGTCGATGAGGCGCTGGTAAAGGAAGCAGACGCGCTGATTGCCGAGCGTTGTGAGCGCTGCCCGGAGGCAATCGGGCATTTCCTTGAGAAATTGACGGGGGCGTGGGTGAACATGCGGGATCTGCCCGATACGCCTGAGCGTGAAGAGCTGTCGCAGGTGGTTTTTATGACCGCGCACGAGATCAAGGATATCGCGGCGATGTGCGGCTATGATCTGGCGGCGTATTTTGCTGAATCCTTGCGCGATTATATTGACCAGACGGAGCTGAACCTTGAAGCCCAGCGCGTCATCATTCAGGCGCATGTCGATGCCTTGAGCGTCGTTCATAAGCAAGGGCTTAAGGCCGATGGTGGCCCGGCGGCGGATGAGCTGAAGAAGATGGTGAAAGTCGCCATCGAAAAGTACCGGTAGAGCGGGGGTTACTTTTCTCTCATTTCCTCCTATATTCCCCCTATGACCGCCGAAAACACACCATTTAAAATCCAGTCTGATTTTGAGCCCGCGGGGGATCAGCCCGCAGCGATTACGCAGCTTGTCACAGGTTTGCGCGACGGGCTGAGCGATCAGGTGTTGCTGGGCGTGACGGGATCGGGGAAGACCTTTACGATGGCGCAGGTGATCCGCGAGACCCAGAGACCGGCGCTGGTGCTGGCGCCGAACAAGACGCTGGCGGCGCAGCTATACGGCGAGATGAAGAGCTTTTTCCCCGATAATGCCGTCGAGTATTTCGTGTCGTATTACGATTACTACCAGCCGGAAGCCTATGTGCCGCGCACCGATACGTTTATCGAGAAAGACAGTTCCATTAACGAGCAGATCGACCGGATGCGTCACGCAGCGACGCGGGCCTTGTTTGAGCGACCGGATGTGATTATCGTGGCGTCGGTGTCGTGCATTTACGGGATCGGGTCGAAGGAAGATTATCTGGCGATGACGCTGGATTTGAGCGTGGGGCAGGTTCTCGACAGGCAAGAGCTTATAAAACAGTTCGTAGCGTTACAATATGCCCGCAACGATATTGCGTTCGAGCGCGGGACATTCCGGGTGCGCGGCGATACGGTTGAATTGTTTCCGGCACACTTTGAGGACCGGGCGTGGCGGTTTTCGCTGTTTGGCGATGAAATAGAGGAGATTGCCGAGTTCGATCCGCTGACCGGCGAGAAATACGGCAAACTGGACGCGGTGCGGATTTTCGCGAATTCGCATTACGTGACGCCCGGCCCCACGATCAAACAGGCAATCGCCCAGATTAAAATCGATCTGAAGGCGCGGCTGAAAGAGTTTGAATCGCAAGGGAAATTACTGGAAGCGCAGAGACTGGATCAGCGCACGCAGTTCGATCTGGAGATGTTGACCGCGACGGGGATGTGTCAGGGGATTGAAAACTATTCCCGTTATCTCACGGGCCGCGCGCCGGGGGAGCCGCCGCCGACCTTGTTCGAATATCTGCCGGACGATGCGCTGTTGTTTCTCGATGAAAGCCACGTGATGGTGCCGCAGCTCCGCGCGATGTATAACGGTGACCGCAGCCGCAAAAGCACGCTGGTCGAATACGGGTTCCGGGTGCCGGCGGCGATGGATAACCGGCCGCTGAAGTTCGAGGAGTGGCAGGCGATGCGGCCGCAGACGATTTATGTGTCCGCAACGCCGGGGCCATGGGAGCTGGAGCAGGCCGGCGGCGTGTTCGCCGAACAGGTGGTGCGGCCGACGGGGCTGGTCGATCCGCCGGTGGAAATTCGCCCGGTGACGCATCAGGTCGACGATTTGATGGGCGAGTGCAAGGCGGTGATCGCGCAGGGCGGGCGGGTGCTGGTCACGACGCTGACCAAGCGGATGGCCGAGGATTTGACCGAGTATCTCGATGAAAACGGCGTGAAGGTGCGCTATATGCACTCCGACGTCGATACGCTGGAGCGGATCGAAATTATCCGCGATTTGCGGCTGGGGACGTTTGATGTGCTGGTCGGGATTAACCTTCTGCGCGAGGGACTGGATATTCCCGAATGCATGCGGGTGTGTATTCTCGACGCCGACAAGGAGGGGTATTTGCGTTCGCGCACGTCGCTGATCCAGACGATCGGGCGGGCGGCGCGGAATGTCGATGCCAAGGCGATCCTCTATGCCGACCGGGAAACCGACAGCATGAAGGCCGCGATTGCCGAGACCAGCCGGCGGCGGGACAAGCAGCTGACGTGGAATGCGGAGCACGGCATTACCCCGGAAAGCGTCAAGAAGAATATCGGCGACGTGATGAGCAGCGTGTACGAGCGCGGCGATCACGTTCATGTCGGGCGCGTCGCGGGCCTGAGCGATCAGGAACAGGATTTGCTGCTCAACCCCGCGGCGCTGAAAAAACATATCAAAGCGCTGGAGGCGAAAATGCTGGCCGCCGCCGCCGATCTTGAGTTCGAGGAAGCCGCAAGGTTAAGGGATGAGATTAAGAAATTAGAGCAGGCGGATCTAGGACTTTCGTAAATCTTTCGTCCTCGCCTCTTGTCTGTCATTGCGAGCGACCGAAGGGCGCGTGGCAATCTAGGGCCACGAAGGATAATTCTGGATTGCTTCGTCGGCTTGCCTCCTCGCAATGACGATAGGGGGCAACGTGAAGACGCGAAGTTTTTTAAACGCAGAGTACGCGAAGGCGGGAATCTAGAAAGATATTACGCTTGCTTTTGTTGCGCTTCTCTTCTTCCTTTGAAGTCACGTGCGGAAGTTTTGAGCCACTTGGACAGCTTTTTGTTAGAAATATAAATATCCTTATATTTGTTTTCGTTCTCGCGAGTCCGTGGATCATAGGCTAAGATTTCAAAGTTATCATCTTTAAAGCCGGTAATTTGTCCTGAATGATCTAGGTGGAAAAATGGTGCCCAATGTATGTCAAAATTTTTCCATTCCTCTTGCGGGATTTTGTTTAGAGGTTCATTTCTGGTTAGATCTGCAAAATCATTTCTATCCGGGCGTCCCCAAAATATAAGCTCTCCATCCAGTCCTGCTTGTGTAAGGGCATCAATAAAGTCGAGTATTTCCAAACTGTTTGGCTTACAGAAGTCCCATCCGTATTTGGGAGCCAGCTTAACTAGGTCAAGCAAAGGGATTCTTTTTCTTTTATCAAAAATGCGTCGCATCCATGCGGGTGCAGTAGCATGGACCTGAATGGTGTTGGAAAAATGGAAAACGCTAAAATTCATACGTGATATTGAGATATAGTTTTCTCTTAATCAATTAAAAAACGAGTTTTCCCTCTCACTCCCGTAGTGCTATAACTTCCTCATGCTCATATCCCTTAGAAAAAGGAATTTCGTCATGCGTCATTTATTGTTTGTCTTTGCGGTTGTTTGTTTTATGCCGGTGGCGGCGTGGGCCGATACGGCCGGGGAGAAAGCCGAAATCCACGAGATGGCGCAAAAAACGCTGACGCGGCTTTATAAGGAAGAGCCGCATGCGCGCGACGCGATCGCCCGCGCCGAAGGCTATGCCGTGTTTTCCAGTGGCGGGATCAACGCCTTTTTTATCTCGGCGGCTTATGGCTCCGGGGTGGCACACAACAATATGACGGGCGCGGAAACGTTCATGAAGATGGCTTCCGGCGGGGTCGGGCTTGGTCTGGGGATCAAGGACTACCGGCTGGTGTTCGTGTTTCACACGCGCGAGGCCTATAACCAGTTTATTGACTCGGGCTGGGATTTTTCCGGGCAGGCGGACGCCGCGGCCAAGGCCGGGACATCCGGCGATGAGATGAGCGGCGCGGCGGATATTATGCCGGGCGTCAGCGTTTATCAGCTGACCGAAAGCGGGTTGGCGCTGCAGGTGACGTTACAAGGCACGAAATACTGGAAAGACGGCGATCTGAACTAACCGGATTTTTCGCCGCTTCCGGCGGACGGGGACTCTTTGTTTGGGCGCCGAAATATGTTAGAAATAACGTGACGTAAGAATTCGTTGTTTCACTTCCTGCCGGAGCGCGCCTGATGAATTTCGATCCTTTTAATTTGACGATTAAACAAATTGCCACGCTTGTTATCCTTGGGGTGGCGGGGCTGAATATTGTTTTGTTCGCGGGGTTCTGGTTTTTGAACGCCCAGATCGGGGTGGCTCACGATGGCTGGGACGCCATTCAAAAGCATGGCAGTTCTGAAGCCGATATCGGCGGCATTCTGGCCCGGCTGGATTTGATTACGGCGTGGGTGGTGTGGCTGTTCGTGCCGACGATGATCGGCGGAATTGCCGCGACGGTCTATGTTTACTATGGCCGGATCGTTAATCCGCTGACCGCGATTACCGGGGCGACGACGGTGCTGGCGACCGGGGATACGAGCACTGAAATCCCGCACACAACCAATACCGACGAAATCGGCGAGCTGGCGCAGGCGATGCTGGTGTTCAAGAAAAACCTGATCCGTGAGGCTGAATTGCATGCGGCGCATGAAGCCGAACAGGAAAAGAAACTGGCGTTTTTGAAACATATCGAGCAATTGACCGATCGGTTCGATGTTGATGTTGCGCACTTCATTCAGGATCTGGGTGAGGCGATCGGTAATCTGGAGGATACTTCGCGGAACCTGGCGAGCGTGGCCGAGAAAAACGAAGGCCAGTCAAACAGGCTGGACGATGTGTCGCGGGCGGCACTGGACAGTGTGGCTTCGGTGGCGGCAGCAGCCGATGAAATGGCGTCGTCCATCCGCGAAATTACGGCCCAGATCAATGACTCGACGAAAATCGCCAAGGAAGCCGTTGAGAAAAGCGAAACGGCCGGTGATGTGATGAAGCATCTGGAGGCAGATGCCGAGAAAATCGGCGCGGTGGTTGGTCTCATTCAGGATATCGCCGAGCAAACCAATTTGCTGGCCCTGAATGCGACGATCGAGGCGGCGCGGGCCGGAGAGGCCGGTAAAGGTTTTGCCGTGGTGGCCGGGGAAGTGAAGAATCTGGCGGGGCAAACGGCGCAGGCGACAGCCGAGATCGCCGCGCATATTTCCACGACGCAGAATAACACCGCGGAAATTGCGGCAATTATCCAAGGGCTGGGCGAGACGATCAAGCGCATGGATGAAATTTCGTCCGCGATTTCAAACGGCATGGAAAAACAATCGTCGACCACGCAGGAAATCGTTTCCAGTGTCCACGTCGCTACGTCAAGCTCCGAAGCTGTGCAGGGGGTTGCCGGCGGGATTACCAAAACGGCCAGCGATACGAAGGAATCCGCCGGGAACCTTGATAAAGCGTCCGGGGCGCTGGCCCAGATTGCCGTATCCTTGCGCGATGAGGTTGAGGTATTCCTTGCCAATATCAAGGCCGCATAAGGTATGATCCGCACGGCGCGTTACGCATTT
Organism: Rhodospirillales bacterium; assembly: GCA_020638175.1. Lineage (NCBI taxonomy): Bacteria > Pseudomonadati > Pseudomonadota > Alphaproteobacteria > Rhodospirillales > Rhodospirillales bacterium. The sequence goes on along the minus strand of JACKJA010000002.1, from coordinate 1,867,710 downwards.
CTTTTCTGCTGTTTTTTTTTGAGTGTAATTTCTGACTCATGGGCCGGTGAGGTGACGGACGAGGAAGCACAGGCGATTGCCGTGCGTGAAATTCCCGGAGACATTATTCACCGTGATCGCGCTATTCGTAACAACGCCTTGTTCTATAAGTTTGATATTCAAAATAGCGATGGCATTGTTATGAAGGTTGAAATCGAGGCCGCCACCGGCGCGGTTGTCGATGTGGATATTTTAAAGCTGGGTGAAAATGGCGTTTTGCCGGCTTCCCGCTTGACCATGCGGCAGGCTGATGAGATCGCCCAAGCGCATGTGAAGGAGATTTCCTTTGGCAACCGGGCGCCTAAAACGCTTGAGAGCGAATACAAGCTGCGGAACAGAAAACTCGTCTACGTTTTTAAAATCAAGCGCAGTTTCGAGATGTATAACGTTACAATTGACGCTAATACCGGGGAAATCGTGTCAACGGCAGAGGCGATTGATTAAAAAGACAGGCCGGGAATCTGTGTGTCACCGCCGATGTTTTTCGAGGGCCGGAGTTTTAAAACCGGCGGACGGCGTGAAACGGCGCACCGGTATGTTTCCAAAAGTGTTCGCTGGATGGTGCTGAGGTGAAACGTCATTTCCCTTATGTGATTTTCTTTTTTTTCGATGCTGTATGAATTTGCCGGGAAGTGCAAAAGCGGGCATTTTATCCGGTCCGGGTCTACCGTATGTGTTTGTGGCGAGAAAAATCCAACATAATTCGCCAGCAAAAATCCGATTTTAGGGATATCCTTTGTATTCATCTGAAAAGAAACGGTGTTTTCATCGTGTGTATCAATGTGATCCAGCGGGATTTTGATATCGCCATAGGACAAGGGGACCAGACAGATGGTGTTTTCCGTGACGGGCTGGCCTGTCTGGGGGCAGTTCGGCCCGGTATCATCATCAGCATGCAGCGCTGCCGATAGACTCGCAGCCATGAAGGCCAAAGCTATTGTTTTGGACGTACTCATGAGGAAACTATGGCGCAGGAAAAAGTTCCGGTGCAAGAAAATAAATTTTTCTGTCTGGTTCTATTCGTTATAGGCCGGTTTTTGTCTGACGGGGGGCGTATCCTTGCTGTTGTCGCCGGCAGCCGGTTCAACGGCGGCGATCTGGATGGCCCGTTCTTGCGGCAGATTATCCTGCATGGCGTGATCCATCGGGCCTTCGCAGCCTTTGGCGTTGTATATGCCCATCATCAGGCTGCGCCGTTGCTGGGCGATGTCTTGTACGCTATCGGCGGAATCAGCCGTTTCGTTTGTGCTGTAATCCAGCATATAGCCAGCCGCCGCGAAGCCAATGCCAGCGGTGGCCGTGCCGATTAAAAATGATCCAACCGCGCTGGCAACGCCAATGCCGCGGCTTTTTATTTTTGAGTCGTCTTTAATATCTTGCGTGGTTGTGATGATTTCCCGCATTAAAACGGCTTCTTGGGAAAGCTGGCCACAGTTTAGCTCAAGGTCACCCTGACGGCTGATCTTTAAGTCGACGGCTTCAATGGACGGCGGTATCACTGCGTCCTGAGCCATGGCAGAGAACGTATACATACAGGCAATTAGGGTGGCGGCCAGCGCCAGCGATTTTCTCATAAAGATCTCCTGAGTCGATATTCTAGGCTTTTTAATCGGGGTGATACAAACGATTCTCCTGAAAAATTGGGGATTACTCACAACTTATCCACTTTTTTATACACCGGGTTTGCCAAGGCCGGATTTTCCGGTTAGAATGTTTTCTGTCTGGTGCGGGGTTCCCCCGATTCCTTTTTCTTTTTTTACATTTATTTTTTTGAGGGCGATCATGAATATTTCAGTGAATCTGCGCATTTTGGCTGCGGCGCCGTTGCTTTTCCTGGCAGCTTGTGGCGATGGCTGGGATACAAAATTATATGACGGTGTGCCTTATACGATGGAGCGCACGGCCGGGAACGGGCTTGCTTATGTACGCGCTAACATGATGCCGCCTCGCGGTCCGGTTGTTGACGAAGTGTCAGAGCCGGCTGCTGAGCCCGTCGTTGAAACGCCGGCAACAGAGTTGAAAACGGATCTGAATTCCGAACTGTATATGGAAGTTACGGAAGAACCGGAAGCTGCACCTGAACCGGAACCGGTGCAGAAAGCGGATGATCTGTTTGATAGCTCTCTCCGGAAATAACACCGAATGGAAAATAGAGAGACAAGGCATCCCCAGGAAGGGGATGCCTTTTTCATTTGCGACAAACTTTCTCAAAATTTTGTTCAAAGTTTAGCGGTATTTTCTTTTTATCATATTGATAAATAACAAAAAATTAAATCATTATGAATTACCATAATAATTGTATGGTGATTGAATAATGCTGCGCCCGTGCGGGGGCCTTACTCATTTAAAATCCGTCGATTTGTAAAATATTGTTGTAAAGAAAGGGTGGGAATTATGTCTGGACTTGTGGAAACCTATATTGTCGTGTCGCTGTTGCTGGCCGTATTCGGGGCTGTAACCGCGATGGGATCCTGTCTTGTATTTGGTGTGGGAATGGAACGTCTGCGCGCCGGGTTCGAGGTTATTAAGAACCAGACCGGTTTTTTCAGCGATGCTATTCATAAGCTCGAAGAAAAAATGGTCGAAGTTGACAAACAGGTCGAGTTGACCGGGAGTGTTGTTAAAACGCTGGAAAATAAAGTCGATGTTGTTGATAAGCAAACCAGCTTTTTCAGCGATTCCATTTATCGCCTGGAGCAAAAGGTGGAAAAAATTCAAGAAGCTCCCAAGGTTTCCGAAGCCCCTGTTGTGGTACGGGAATCCCGTATTCAGGCCGACCGAGCTGATGCTCTGGTTTCTCATGCCGAGAGCCTCTTGACGGAGGTCAATCAGCTGGCGATGAAGATGAAAGATGCCAATAGCAACGGTCTGGAAGTTGGCGCACGGCTGTCGCCCAGCCTGTCTGAGAGCTTGATGTTGCGGAAAGCCGCAGATACGACGGATGAAATTCGCTACCACTAAACTTTTCGGAATTTAACTCTTAAACCGGCGGGTGTGAAATCCCGCCGTTTTTATTTGTGGTCTCACTATACCTATACGTCAGGATAGTTGTATTTTTACAACCAAATGTTTTATAAGTTTTATCTTATGGAAACCGGGTGGGGTTTGTGGGGAAAAATGAAGACGAAGACTTTTGATCACATAGAGCCGGTTGAGCGGCTCTATTCTTGTAAGCTATCAATCGAGAGGTGTCAGTGTTATCTGGCCCATTTGCATGCGCTGATTTATGTGCATGAAGATGGAAAACCCGGTGATAATGACAATGATTTCACGGTGAGCAGTATGCGTCATATATTGCGCGCCATGGAGCGTGAACTGCGTTTCAGCACTGATATGCTGATGGCCGGTTTTGACGGCTCATAATTTAAATGGAAAAGAGATAGCCATATCATCGATCTTGCGGTTAAAATAGAAAGTGAAGAAATTTAATCGCTTATCGTAGGGATTGGCTGTATGTGGGTTTTTGTCTGGCTTCTTTTGTCGTCGTTTTTGCTGGGGATTTTTTTCTGGCAATCGCAAATACTCTGGCAACAGAAGAAGGCATGGTCCGCGTTTGCTCAAAAAAACAGCCTGCAGTACATACCGGGTAAGTTTTCAGAAGCCCCCAGTGTGACAGGTAAAATTGGCCGTCATCATATTTCGCTGTTTTCCGATTCACGCATGATGGAAGATATGCGCAGCCGACGTTTCATGACGGTGGTTGAAATAGTCCTGGGTTGTAAAATGCCCGCGGGCGGGGTTGTGGCTACTTTCGGAATGAAGCCATTCGTCGACACGCTGATTTTTCATGAAGAAATCAAGCCGGAGATGGAAGGCTGGGGAGCGGAAAACCTGGTGCGGACCGATGAAGAAAAAATGATGAAGGCCTTTTTAACGCCGGAAAGGCTGAAGGTATTGCAGTCGATTTTTTCTATGAAGGGGGCCAATGCGATTTTCCTGTTTGATAAGGAAGCGGTTGCTTTTCGCATAGAAACAGCCGATCCCCTCCACAACTCCGAGCGCATAGACAAGATCGTGAAACAGTTTTTACGGGGCGCGGATAAGCTGTCTGTCGACAAGGAAGAATATGCAGCCCTGAAGGCGCTGGTCGGCGCGGAAGACGATTAGGCGCGGTTTTTATTCAAAGATGCCATGGACAAGAAGCAAAAACCGTAAGCGGGAAGCGTTAATTCATGGCTGGTTTCTTCCCATGTTCCCGTAAACGGGATGTTTTCTATTCTTTCCAGATCGTTGACGGCCACGGGGATGGTCATATCTATGGCGGTGCCGGACAGGTTAAACAGGCATAAGAGCGTCTCTTTTTCCCCGGCCCGCATGAAGCAGACAATATCTTTTTCGCTATGGTCGACAAAGGTGATTTCACCATGGATGAGTGCCGGATGTTGTTTGCGCCATTTCAAGAAAGCCTTCGTGAAATTCAGGACGGAATCCGGATCGTTTTCTTGGTGTTCGATGGCATAAGGGACGTGTTCGGGCGGGACAGGCAACCAGTTGAAAGCCTTGTCCGTGTCCAGCGTTTTTTCCGCGTCGTTTTCGGCCCATGGCAGCGGCGAGCGTCCGCCGTCCCGGCCATATTTCCATTCCGGCCATAGATAAACAGCCAGCGGATCTTGCAGCAAATGATAGGGCACTTCAAAATCGGGAAGCCCCAGTTCATCGCCCTGATACAGGAAAGGTGTTCCATAAAGGCTACACAGTAAGGCATTGAGAGTCTTTGACATTTCCCGGTTTTGTGCAGGGTCATTGCTGCGGTTCCAGCGCGTTATTGTGCGGCTGACATCATGGTTGGTCAGCGCCCATGACGGCCAGCTTTTAATTCCGTGCCGGGTGGAATTTTCTACGGCTTGCCGGAACAGGTCCGGGGTTGGCGCGTCGCCGAGAAAACTGAAATTGTAAACGGTGTGAAAATATTTTCCTTCCTCCGAATATTTTGCGGACAGGTCCGCAGCTTGCTCTTCACTGAAGGTTCCGGACACTTCGCCGACCATAAAGGTGCCAGGATGTTGATCCATCAGTTTTCGCAAGCGGTTGATAAAGCCGAGAGCTTCGGGCTGGTTGAAATCATAAACATGATCCTGCATGGCGTAGGGTTCGATGAAGCTACGTCCCTCAATAGGTTTTAGGTGCCGGCGCGGGACATGGGGGTTATCCTTCAGGTAGCGGTCATGCATGCAGAACAAAACGCTGTCGAAGCGAAAGCCGTCAACGCCAAGATCCAGCCAGAATTTCATGTTGTCCATGAAGGCGTCCTGTACTTCCGGGTTGTGCAGATTGAGGTCCGGCATGGAGGGCAGGAAGGTGTGCAGGTAATATTGACCGCGGCGCATGTTGAAATTCCAGGCCGGACCGCCGAACTTGGACAGCCAGTTGGTCGGCGCGGTGCCGTCTTCCTTTGGATCGGCCCAGACATACCAGTCAGACTTGTCGCCGATTTTGCTGCTTTCGCTGTCCTTGAACCACGGGTGCTGGTCGGAGGTATGGTTGACGACTTGATCGGTGATGACTTTCAGGTCAAGTTTTTTGGCTTTTTCCATCAGGCGTTTGAAATCATCTAGCGTGCCGAAAATCGGATCGACATCACAATAATCAGCGACGTCATAGCCGAAATCCTTCATCGGTGATTTGAAGAACGGGCATATCCAGATGCCATCAGCCCCCAGATCACGGATGTAATCCAGCTTTTCCGTGATACCGGGCAGGTCACCGATGCCGTCACCATTGGAATCGCGGAACGAGCGCGGGTAAATCTGGTAGATGACCGCGCCTTTCCACCAGTCTGTGTCTATATTTTTGCTCATACGCCGTAAGTTCGATGGGTTCTTTTATAAAAGACCGAAACGCCATTGTGCCGTTCCCCCTCGTGGTATGCCAGTGAAAATATTGTTGCAGCGCGGCAATCAGGCGGCAGCAAAAAGCATTCCAAATGGGGGCAGAATAACGGTCTGGGCCGCGGCATCGTATGTGCCCGTTTGCGTTCCGGCGTTAAAGACGGAGGGGGCGGCGTTGATATCGGTGATCGTTTTTTCCTGATCCGAGAGGTTAAACAAACAGGTTATGGTTTTGTCCTCACGTGTACGGATGAAGCCCAGAACCTGTTCATCGGGAATATCGAGGAATGTTATATCGCCGGTGCGCAGGGCGGGGTGCGTTTTCCGCCATGCCATAAAGGCGCGGGTAAAGTTCAGGGTGGAGCTTTTATCTTTTTCCTGCTGTTTGACGGCCAGCGGCAGGTGTGTGCCGGGGATCGGCAGCCATGTGTCTTTAGCCCTGCTGAACCCGGCGTTGGTAGCTTTGCCATCCCACGGGATTGGTGTGCGGCAACCATCGCGGCCTTTATAGCGGGGGTAGTGAAATATGCCCCACGGATCTTGCAGACGTTCATAGGGGACGTCGGCCTCCGGTAGGCCCAATTCTTCACCCTGATACAGGAACGCCGTGCCGCGCAAGCTACCGAGAAGGGCAATGAACAGGCGGGCCGCGGCCGGGTTATCCGTATAGGAATCGAGGCCGCCCCAGCGGCTGGCTGTGCGGATAATGTCGTGGTTGGAAAACGCCCAGCTGGGCCAGCTATCACCGGGCTGTGCCATTTGTTCCTGAAGAGTGTCACGGAACAGGGCGGCAGATGGAATTTTGCCTTCGCCGCGCATCAGGGCAAAGCTGTAGGATGTATGGAAGCGGTTGGGGCCGGAGCTGTATTCGGCGGCCATTTTGACGGCTTCGTCATCGCCAATTTCAGCCAGAGAGAAGGCGCCGGGGTAGTGGTCAAGTAGAGCGCGCAGTTTTGCCACAAGTTCCAGATTTTCCGGGCGGGACTTATCGTAGATATGACGCTGCATACCGTATGGTTCAGGGAATTCAAGCTGGGTGGCGTGTTCATCGACATCGGCGCTGCGCGGCGGGTTATCGCGCAATTCCTTGTCATGGAAACAAAAATTGATGACATCAAGGCGCAGGCCATCCACTCCTTTATCCAGCCAGAATTTACAATTATCAATCATGGCGGCCATGACGTCGGGGTTGTGGTAGTTCAGGTCTGGCTGTTCTTTGAGCCAGTTATGCATGTAATACTGACCGCGCACAGAGTCGAATTGCCAGGCGCTGCCCCCGAATACGGATTGCCAGTTGTTCGGCGGACTGCCATCGGGCTTCGGATCGGCCCAGACATACCAGTTGGCTTTGGGGTTATCGCGGCTGGACCGGCTTTCGGTGAACCATGGGTGCTGATCGGATGTATGGCCGAGAACCAGATCGACGATAATTTTCAGATCGCGTTTGTGGGCTTCGGTCAGGAGTTTGTCAAAGTCGGCCATTGTGCCGAACAGCGGGTCGACATCCCGATAGTCGGACACGTCATATCCGAAATCTTTCATCGGTGATTTGAAAAACGGGGAAATCCAGATACCTTCGACACCGAGGCCGGTGATATAGTCCAGCTTTTCGGTGATGCCCTTCAGGTCACCGACGCCGTCCTTGTTCGTATCAAAAAAGGAGCGCGGGTAGATCTGGTATAAGACCGCCCCGCGCCACCAATCGTTGTTCGTCATGTGACGTGTCCGTTACTCGGCTGCTTCCGCTTTGTCGGCGGCAATTTTCATCGAGACGATTTTGTCCGGGTTGGCCGGCGGCTCGCCTTTGGCAACGGCGTCGATGTATTCCATACCTTCGGATACCTGACCCCATACCGTGTATTTGCCGGTCAGGAAGGAACAGCCATTATCATCAAAGCAGATAAAGAATTGTGAGTTGGCGGTGTCCGGGTCCATGGTGCGGGCTGCGCCTACGGTACCGCGTTTATAGGGGTATTTGCTGAATTCAGCTTTCAGGTCCGGTTCCTCGGAACCACCCATGCCGGTGCCGGTCGGATCGCCAGTCTGGGCCATGAAGCCGTCAATTACGCGGTGGAAAATGATCCCGTCATAAAAGCCTTCGCGGGTCAGTTTTTTGACGCGTTCAACATGGCCGGGGGCAATGTCGGGCAGCATTTCGATGACGACGGTCCCGCCGGTCGAGACTTCCATTTCCAATGTGTTTTCAGGATCGGCGGCCTGTGCGTTTGCGGTGCTCATGATAAAAATACTCCCGGCAGTTAGTAATAGTGTTTTGAACATTGATCGTATCCTCGATTCGAGAAAAGTTAACAGGGCCACAGATTCGCACATGTTAGGTAGAGGGGCAAGGAAGAATTACCCAAATACCCGCTTGAAAATGTGGTCGACATTCTGGGCGTAGGCGGTGAGGTCAAAAATTTCCTCTAGTCCGTTTTTACCAAGGGCTTTGATTACATCTTCGTCCTTCTTTAGGAAGTCGATAAGTTGCTTTTTGCCTTTGGATTCCCATACTTGCATCGCATTGCGCTGGACGATGCGGTAGCCGTCTTCGCGGCTGATCCCGGCTTGGGTCAGGGCAAGGAGGACTTTTTGCGAGAAGACGAGGCCACCCATTTTTTCAAGGTTCTCCATCATTGTGTCCGGGTAGATCAGCAGATTGTCGATCAGGCCGGTCAGACGCGCGAGGGCGTAATCCAGTGTCACGGTGGCATCCGGGGCAATGACGCGTTCGACGGAGGAATGGGAAATATCGCGTTCGTGCCACAGGGCGACGTTTTCCATGGCCGGGGTGACGGCCATGCGGACGACCCGGGCTTGTCCGGTCAGGTTTTCACTGGCGATCGGGTTGCGTTTATGCGGCATCGCAGATGAGCCTTTTTGCCCTTTGGAGAAAAACTCTTCGGCTTCGCGGACTTCGGTGCGTTGCAAATGGCGGATTTCGATGGCGAGGTTTTCGATCGAGCTGGCGATGACGCCGAGTGTGGCAAAGAACATTGCGTGGCGGTCGCGCGGGATGACCTGCGTTGAGTGCGTTTCGGGTTTAAGGCCCAGTTTTTCCGCAACGTATTCTTCAACCGCCGGGTCGAGCGTCGCGTAAGTGCCGACCGCGCCGGACAGGGCGCAGGTTGCGATATCTTCGCGGGCAGCCAGCAGGCGTTCCTTGCCGCGTTTAAAGGCGGCGTAATGACCGGCGAGTTTCAGGCCAAAGGTCGTCGGTTCGGCGTGGATGCCGTGGCTGCGGCCGATGCAAATCGTGTTTTTGTGCTCTAATGCCCGTTTTTTCAAGGCACCGAGCAGCGCATCGAGGTCTTTGAGCAAAATATCGGCGGCCTGTGTCAGTTGCACGGATAGTGCTGTGTCGAGGACATCGGAGGAGGTCATACCCTGATGCACGTAGCGGCTGGCCTCCGGGTCGTCGATATGTTCGGCGACTGAGGTTAGAAATGCGATGACGTCGTGTTTAACCTCGGCTTCGATCTCATCAATGCGGGCGATGTCGAATCCACCTTTTTCGCGCAGGGCTTTCGGGGTGGCTGCCGGGATCGTGCCCATCTGCGCCATTTTTTCACAGGCGAGCGTTTCGATTTCGAGCCAGATTTTGTATTTGTTCTCTGGCGCCCAGATGGCTGCCATTTCAGCGCGGGTATAACGGGGGATCATCGGTTTTCCTCTTTTTCTTTTCCTGCGGCGAAAATAGGCGGTTTTCGGGCGGGGATCAAGGGATAAGGTTTGTTTGTATAGCTTTTTGTTCTGGCAATATGCCGGGCTGGCTTGTTTGGCGGAGAATTGGTTTTTGTTTCGGACGGCGTAATTATTTGTCTTTTTTGAAAGATGAAGGGAACGCTTTCGTATGTAATATCCTAAAACTTTTCAATACAGGATAAGTATAGTACAGTATTCGCGAGAGACAGAGATGCTTTTACTTTATTTGTTTGCCTATACATACAGGAGGGGCCGTGCGTATATTCATTTGGACTGCATTTTGGTTATTATTTTCATTTCCCGTTTTGGCAAAAGACAAGGATATGAGTTGTGCGCAAGTGAATGCGCAGCTTTCCATCCTGAACGACATTAAAACTACGGTTGGCGGGGATTATGAAGCTATGTCGTCCGAAGATCGCAAAAATATGTCGCAGAAATGGCATCATGAAATTCCGGTAAAACAAGCGGTTTACGAGGAAGACGGATTTGAAGAACGGATGATCCGGTTGGTTAGTCTGTCGCAGAAACACGGTTGTGAGTAGATTACATTAATCCCATGCTTTTAAAGCTGTTGGTGCCGTTTTTTGAGACCACAAGGTGATCGTGGATGATAATGGCAAACGGTTCGGCGGCGGCTTTGATCGCGTAGGTCAGGTCGATGTCGGCTTCGGACGGTTTGGGATCGCCGCTGGGGTGGTTGTGCACAAGAATTAGGGCCGTTGCTCCCAGTTCCAGCGCGCGCTTCATGATTTCCCGCGGATAGGCCTGCGTATGGTCGACCGTGCCGGTCTGCTGGATTTCATCCGCAATGAGTTCGTTTTTCTTGTTCAAAAACAGAAGGCGGAAATGTTCCTTCTTTTCATGCGCCATGGTGGCGGCTAGATAATCGAGCAGTCGTTGCCAGCTGTTTAAGATGGGCTGGTTCATGACGTCTTGTTTCATCATGCGAATGGCGCTGGCCTGGATGGATTTGAGCGTGATGGCGGTGGTTTCCGAGATGCCCGTTACGGTTTGCAGTTCGTCGAGTGAGGCGTTTAAAACGCCGTTGAGCGTTTTAAACCGCGCAACAAGGGCTTTGGCGAGCGGCTTGACGTCCCGCCGCGGCACGGCCATGAACAAAATCAGCTCCAGCAATTCATAATCGGGCAAGGCGTCGGGCGATTTCAGAAACCTTTCCCGCAGCCGGTCCCGGTGGCCGGCATAATGGGGCTTTTGCGGCTCTTTTTTCAGCGGCTCAGCCATAGGGCGGCCTTGTGTAGCCTTTGGGGGAGAGGGTGAAGATTTCATAGCCGTCTTCCGTCACGGCCAGAGAATGTTCGAACTGGGCAGAGAGGGAGCGGTCCCGCGTCACGGCGGTCCAGCCGTCTTCCAGCACCTTGGTGGCGTAATTTCCTGCGTTAATCATGGGTTCAATCGTGAAAAACATTCCCGGCTCCAGCGTCATGCCGGTTCCCGGCTCCCCGAAATGCATGACGGAGGGCTGGCAGTGAAAGATTTTTCCCAGCCCGTGGCCGCAAAAATCCGTGACAACGGAAAAACGGTTGCTTTCCGCCACCGTCTGGATCGCATGGCCCACATCGCCCAGCGTCGCGCCGGGTTTGACGGCCTCGATCCCGGCCATCATGCAATCATAAGTGGTTTCCACGAGTTTTCGGGCTTTGACCGGAATTTTATCGCCGACAAAAAACATGCGGCTTGTATCCCCGTGCCAGCCATCCACAATGACCGTGACGTCGATATTGATGATATCGCCTTCCTGCAGCGCCTTTTCGCAGGGAATGCCATGGCATACCACATGGTTGACCGAGGTGCAGATGGATTTCGGAAAGCCCTTGTAATTCAGCGGGGCCGGGATGGCGCCGTTTTTCTCGATAAATTTGCGGCACAGATCGTCCAGATGCTCGGTCGTGACACCCGGCTGAACGTGCGGGGTAATCATGTCCAGCGTTTCGGCGGCCAGCTTTCCGGCTTTGCGCATGCCTTCAAAATCGGCGGGACCGTGCAGTTCGATACCGTTTGTGGAAAATCTGGGTTGTGTGTTATCAGTCATTTAAACTCTTGCTCTTGAAGCTATACAAAAATAAAACATATACTGACTTAACGTTCTCAGACAAGAATTGCAACGCAAACACTTTTCAACCACGGTTCAAGACAATGCCCAAAGCCGACAATCCTGACACATCGACGGCGGCGCTGATTATTATCGGCAACGAGATACTGTCCGGGCGGACGCATGATACGAACACGCCGTGGATCGCTGAAAAGCTGACGATACACGGGGTGGCGCTGGAGGAAATCCGGGTTGTTCCGGATATTGAGAGCGCGATTATCCGGGCGGTGAATGCCTTGCGCGAACGTTATGATTATGTGTTTACGACCGGCGGGATCGGCCCGACCCATGACGATATTACAGCCGCCAGCATTGCCAAGGCTTTTGATTTGCCGCTGGAACGGCATGAGGACGCCTACAAGGTGCTGGAGGATTATTACGGGATTGACGATCTGACGCCGACGCGGGCCAAGATGAGCCTGATGCCCAGGGGGGCTGGTCTTATTCCCAATCCGGTATCGGGCGCACCCGGTTTTAATATCGGGAATGTCTATGTGATGGCCGGGGTGCCGCGGATCATGCAGGCGATGTTCGATCATATCATTCGTGAAATCCGGCCCGGGCCGCCGATCCTGTCGAGCACGGTGACCTGTGCGATGGCGGAAAGTACGCTGGCCGACGATATGGAGGAACTGCAGGCCCTGTTTCCCGATGTCCAGATTGGCAGTTATCCGCATTACCGCGGCGGTTCGCTGGGCCTTAGCGTTGTGATGCGCACGACGGATGATGCGCTTTTGCGGCGGGTTACCGACGAACTGATCGCCCGCGTGCGCACCCACGGCATCGAGCCGCAGGCCGTGAGCATGAAGGATATGGGGTAGGTTACAGAGGAGGTTGGTAAATCCTGCCGGTCATTTTTGTTGGCTGGTGGTGCGGGCGGGGGGACTTGAACCCCCACGACCAAAGGTCAACGGATTTTAAGTCCGCAGCGTCTACCATTCCGCCACGCCCGCAATCGAGCCTTATTCATACGGGGAACGCGCCGGGTTTTCAAGCCATTATGCTTATCGTTTTTGGGTAATGAACATATGTTTTGGCTTTTTCAGGCGCGCCGGGAATGCGATGTGCCGGGAATATACCCCCGGTGCCGGGACAAAGCCCGGATAAGGGGCCGGTTGTTATGAATGAAAATATTCAGGCGCGCTTCATCAAGACTTGTCGGATCGCCGGTTCCGGCCGGCGGGTTGATTATCTCAGAGAGCAAATAACCGCTGTGGTTCACCAGAATATGCCGGTCCAGTACGGCGAGCGGATAATTCATGCCGCGCAGGACGTAAGGCGGCTTTGAAAAGCTGTAAGATTCCTTGTCGACGGGGCTGGTATATGTGCAGTTTTCTATGCTTTGGCACTCATGGAAATTGAGGGAAAAAGCCTCATGCCCGGAAAAGGCGGCTTCATCAAGGATCGTCCCGGCGATGTCGGTTCCCCCGAAGCGGGCGCCGGTGAATTTGCATTGTTTGACGGATGAAAAACACAGGCATGTGCCAACCATTTCGGCATTTGTGAAATCGCAGCCGTCCAGAACGGCTTCCGACAGATTGGCGCCCATCAGGTTGGCTTCATCCAGTCGCGCGCGGCGCATGACGATATTGTCCAGATTGGCGTTGACCAGATTGGCATGCCGCAGGTCGGCGTCATCCAGAGATATGTTGCTTTGGACGGCCCGTTCCAGGCAATCCGGCAGAGAGGGGAATTCCCCTTGTATGATTATTTCCCCGGTCAGATAGTTTCTAATTTTAAAGACGGGCATTGCTGCGCCTCCTTGATTTGTATGCGTTAATGTCTGTTACCTATTAAACGCACCCCACTTAATACCCCACACAGCTAAACCTATAGTTGTTATAATTATAGAAAGTCAAGAATAAATTGCATAACTCTAATATGTGGCCTTGTCTTTCGGTGGACGGCGCTGTGGTAATCGCCTACATTTTGAGGTGTTATGAGTGAAGACAGCCAAGAAAATCCTTTGGAGAACGGCGTTACGGTCATCCGCCGCCTTGTCAAAATCCTGCCGGACCAGCCGGGGGTTTACCGCATGCTGGACGAGGCGGGCGAGGTTTTATATGTCGGCAAGGCCAAGTCCCTGAAAAAACGAGTGGTGAGCTATACCCGGCCGGACAAGTTGCCGGGGCGGCTCCAGCGGATGATCACGGCGACGCGGGACATGATGTTCGTCACGACGCATACCGAGGCCGAGGCGTTGTTGCTGGAAGCCAACCTGATTAAAAAGCTGAAGCCGCGTTACAATGTTTTGCTGCGCGATGATAAATCGTTTCCCTATATTTTGATAACGGGGGATCATGATTTTCCGTTGCTGACCAAGCATCGTGGCGCGCAAAAGCGTAAAGGCGATTATTTCGGGCCGTTCGCCAATGCCGGGGCGGTTAACCGCACTATTGCGATCTTGCAAAAGGCTTTTATGCTGCGGAATTGTTCGGACAGCGTGTTTGCGGCGCGGACGCGGCCTTGTTTGCAGTACCAGATTAAACGCTGTACGGCGCCGTGCGTGAATTTTTGCACAAAAGACGAATATGCGGCGCAGGTCCGGCAGGCGCGCGATTTTCTGTCCGGTGAGAGCAAGGCGATTCAGGCGGAAATGGCGGCGGCGATGCAGCAGGCCAGCACGGCGCAAGATTATGAGGCGGCGGCCGGCCTGCGGGACCGGATTAAGGCTTTGGCGGCGGTGCAGGGGCATCAGGATATCAATATTCCCGGTATGGGCGATGCCGATGTGTTCGGGTTGTTTCGTGAGGGCGGGCGGGCCTGTGTGCAGGTGTTTTTCTTTCGCGCCGGGCAGAATTTCGGCAACCGGGCTTATTTCCCGCGTGCCAGTGAAGAGGATACGGACGGTTTGTTGCTCAGCGCTTTTATTGCGCAATTCTATGCCAACAAACCGCCGCCAAAGGAAATACTGGTATCTTGTCCGCCGGAGGATGAAACATTGCTGGCCGAAGCGCTGGCTGTTTCCATTACCCAGCCCCGGCGCGGTGCGAAAAAGCGGCTGGCTGATTTTGTCGTGCGAAATGCGCGAGAAGCGCTGGAGCGCGAGTCCCTGAAGCTGGCCGGGGAGCAGAAAAACCGGGAGGCAGTGGCAGAATTGTTTGCTATGGCCAAGCCGCCGCAGCGGATCGAGGTTTACGATAACTCTCATATCTCCGGGACCAATATGGTCGGGGCGATGGTGGTGGCCGGGCCGGAAGGGTTTCGCAAAAGCGCTTACCGTAAATTCAATATCCGTAGAGCCAAGGAATCCGATGATTATGGCATGATGCGCGAAGTGATGGAGCGGCGGTTTTCGCGCTCTTTAAAAGACGGCAGCGGGCCGGGCAGTGAAGACTGGCCGGATTTGTTGCTGATTGACGGCGGCAAGGGGCAGTTATCGGTTGTGATGGAGGTGCTTGAAGCGCTGGGGGTTGCCGGGGATGTGACCGTGGTCGGGATTGCCAAGGGGCCGGATCGAAATGCCGGGCGGGAACAATTCTTTATGCCGGGGCGCGAGCCTTTCCAGCTCCCCATCGATGATCCGGCTCTGCATTATTTGCAACGGCTGCGTGATGAGGTCCACCGTTTTGCGATCGGGGCGCACCGGGCGCGGCGCAGCAAGGATATTGCGCGGTCGCCGCTGGATGATATTCCGGGGATCGGGGCACAGCGTAAAAAGGCGCTGCTGATGCATTTCGGATCGGCGCAGGCTGTAACGACCGCCGGTATCAAGGATTTACAGGCTGTGGATGGGATATCAAAGGCTGTGGCCGAGAAGATTTATGGCTGGTTTCATCAGGTTTAACTTGTGCGCAGGGCAATCAGCGTAATGATTGCCAGTAGCAAGATAGCCCAGAAGATCACGGTTACTTTTACCGACTGTTTCGATTTTTTTTGCATGTACCATGTGCGGGGTTTTACTCCCTTCCACAGGAAGACAAGCTGGGCGGCGAGGGAGACGCTGATAATGTTAGCGGCCAGCAAAAGAGCGGCGCCATAAGCGCCCGGCCACAGGGCGGCGCCGATCATCAGGCCGAGCGTAACGGTCGGCGGCATTAGGGCGACGGCGACCATAACCCCGACCAGTGTGCTGGACAGGCCGGTAACAAGCGAAAGCACAGCCGCCGCGCCTGAGGCAAGGGCCAGTGCAATGCTGTCAAAGCCTACATCCGTGCGGGAGAGCAGCTCATGGCTGTTTATTTCCAGAGGAAACAGGAAGCCGCCAAGAACGGCGAGGGCGAGTGTCATGCTGATGCCGGCCAGATTGGTTTTGATGGCTTTGCCCATCAAGTCTTTGTCACCGAGCGCCGCCCCGAAGGAGAGCGCCAGATTGGGGCCGAGCAGGGGCGCGATGACCATTGCGCCGATGACGACCGCAACATTATCCCGGATCAGGCCAATGGCGCAGACGACGGCAGACAGGAAGACAAGTAATAAGAAATGATTGTCGAGCTGGGCGCCTTTTTCGATGTCGCTATAAAGTTCTTCCCGTGTGAGGGTGCCGCGAACGATTTTTATCTTTTTGCCGTTATCCTCTTCCTCGGTTGCGGCGGGGCGGGGTAGAGATGCCTCGACCGGCATGACGATGATGCGCCATTCTTTTTCCTTGTGCAGCGCGCGTTGCAGCGCATCCATCATTTCTTGCTGGCGGTCAATATGAACCAGAATCTGGGTGGCGCGGCGGCCGTTGCGGTTCTTGACCCCTTGCCAGTGATCGAGGGCGCCATGCTCGTCAGCAATTTCTGCGACTCTGGAACGTACCGTATCGGGAGCTATGACATCTATTCTTCGTAAGGGCATGTTTTTTTTTGAAGGAAAAATCATTTTAAATCAAGAAGATTTGATTTTTTTCTCGAATGTGGGTGAATCCTGTCTTGCGCTTTTGGAATGACGCTGATAGTGTTCGCTCTATTCACTGTTCAAGTATATTTTTATAAGAAACACACCGTTTCGTATTGTTTTATTGAGTGTGTTTTTGCAAGTGGGACGTTCAAGTGAACAGAAAGGGGACTTAGTAATATGTTTCATCGTCCAAAACAGGAAGAAGTAGAAAAAGAGCAACCGTCAAAAGCGGCTGTTGTTGAAGAACAATCCCGGCCTGAGCCGGAGAGCCGGAGCGCTGTCAATGAAAGTGCGCCGCAGACACAACCATTATCTCAATCAACCAAGGCGACAGAGGAAAAAGCCATGAGCACGCAAGATCAGGAAAACCAAAACCGTTCTATTGATATC
This sequence comes from Rhodospirillales bacterium, assembly GCA_020638175.1. Taxonomy (NCBI): domain Bacteria; kingdom Pseudomonadati; phylum Pseudomonadota; class Alphaproteobacteria; order Rhodospirillales; species Rhodospirillales bacterium. The sequence goes on along the minus strand of JACKJA010000002.1, from coordinate 1,850,817 downwards.
CCTTCATCCGGAAGCGCATTTCCGCAGCGTCCGGCTCAACAAGGGCAAGCCCCACGTATGCCGGGGAGCAGCTATGCCAGCTCTTATTCGGCGGCGTCATCTTCTGCAGGCGGGACGGCTGAAGACCGGAAACTGGTTATTGGCCGCGGGATTACCCTGTCCGGGGAAATCGATTCATGTGATGTTTTGATCGTTGAAGGTACGGTCGAAGCGGCTCTGAAAGGCGCAGAAACGCTGGAGATTACCGAGAGCGGTGTCTTCTATGGCTCTGTTGAAATTGAAAATGCTACGATCGCCGGGCGCTTCGAAGGCGATATTACGGCAACAGGACGCTTGACAATTACGGCTACCGGCTCTATTACAGGCACGATTTCCTATAAGGAAATGGCGATGGAAGCGGGCGCGATTATTGATGGCCGTATGTCGCCGCTGGATGCGCAACAGTCTCAGGGCTCTGCGCGTAAGGATAGAAAACTTACGAAAGCATCTGCCGCCAAGAACGCTGGTGATGACAGCGAATTGCCTTTGAGCGATACTGCGGTAGCTGCAGAATAAATAAAAAGAAGGGTGCTTCAGGAAAACCCGTTATACGGCGGCGGCCTCATCACTTAGGCCGCCGAAAGCCGATGGTTTTCCAATTAACATGCTTACGGTTTTTAAATGGTTAGACGACGGATGTCCGGCGAAAGGGCACGCATTTGTTTGCGTGCGTCCTTTTGTTCGTGAGAGATGGTTGCTGGTGCTGGCGTTATGCCTGCCCCTGTTTCTGGTGGGAAGCTGTAATGTGCCCCATGCCTTTAGCCGGGCGCATGCCGCGACAGGCAACGAAGCACAAGAAGGTCACTCTGTTTCCTCACATCAGGTCTCCGTATTGCAAAAGCTTGTTCAAAATGATCCGGCGTCTTTGCTTTCTCTCCGTAACGGCGATGTTTTGGACATTCTCGACGTGCCGCAACTCAAGCGGCAGGAAGGTTCCATGCAGGTTTGGCAATATCGTTCGGAAGGCTGCGTTGTTGATGTTTACGTGGATTCCAAGAAAAATGCCGTTTTGCATTATGAGCTGCGCCAACGTACCAAGGCTGTTCTGGGACAGAAGACAAAGAGGACTCCGCCCGAAGATGGCGGCCGGTGTGTACGCTCTGTGATTGCCCAAAAACATGGCTGGGGCCAGTTGTTCGCGGCTTTGCGCTAGGCCGTTTTATCCTTATATCCGCAGAGATCTTTGACCGGGCATTGCCCGCATTCCGGCTTGCGGGCTTTGCAGATATAGCGTCCGTGCAAGATCAGCCAGTGATGCGCGTGCCGCATGAATTCATCAGGAATGATTTTCAGCAATGCCAGTTCCGTTTTTTCCGGTGTTGTGGTTTTCACCATGCCGGTCCGGTTAGCAATACGGTGAATATGGGTGTCAACGGCCAGAGTTGGCTGGCCAAAGGCGATGTTTAGAACCACATTCGCCGTTTTACGTCCTACACCGGGCAGCTTGACCAGTTCATCGCGGTCTTGCGGGATCAGGCTGTTATAGTCCTCCACCAGCATTTTCGACAGGCCGATAATATTTTTGGCTTTGCTTTTGTACAGGCCAATGGTTTTTATCCGGTCGCGAACTTTGTCTTCGCCCAGTGCCAGCATTTTTTCCGGCGTATCGGCGGCGGCGAACAGGGCGGGGGTGGCCTTGTTGACGCCCTTGTCCGTGGCTTGCGCCGATAAAACAACGGCCACCAGAAGGGTAAAGGGGGTGGTGTAATCGAGCTCGCCTTTGGGCTCCGGGTTCAAGGCTTGCAGGCGGCTGAAAAATTCACGGATTTGCTTTTTGGTCATGGGGCTTTATATCTTGTTTTCATGGAAAAGAAAATTACATACGGATTTTTTGATTTGCCGCCTTTGGGACGGGTTATACTGGCCCGGACAAGGGAGGGGCTGTGTTATATGGGGGTTGATGACGGCGTGGATGACTTGGCGCGCCGTTTTCCGGCTGCGTCTTTGCAGCACGATCAAGCCGGTATGACCGCTGTGGCGCAGCAGGTTTTGAAGGCGTGGGCCGGAGAGGATCCTTTGCCGCCGCTGGATTTATCCGCGGGAACGGCGTTTCAAAAACAGGTGTGGGATGCTTTGTTGCATATTCCCCGCGGCCAGACGCGCAGCTATGGCGCTTTGGCCCGGCAGATTGGGAAGCCAACGGCGGCGCGTGCGGTCGGGCAGGCTGTTGGTGCTAATCCGGTCGCCGTTCTGGTGCCGTGTCACCGGGTGGTCAATGCCAACGGCCAGACCGGCCATTACCATTGGGGGCCGGAAACAAAAGTGCGGCTGCTGATGGCGGAAGGCGCGGCGGCCTAGCTAGGTGATCGGGTAATCGCCGTGCTCTGCATTTTGGGCGCTGAGGTATTGAATTTGCTCATTTTTGCGCTTCAGATCGCGATGCAGGTTATGACGGGTCTGCAGCGCCAGCGTTGAAACATCGACGATGGCAATCAATTTTCCCTGATCCAGAACCGGCATGTAGGCAATGTTATATTCCAGCATCATGTCGAGGGCTTGCTCGATCGTCATGCTAGGCGCGGCTGTGTGTACGGCCGGTCTTGTCGCTTCCCATACCGTCAAAAACCCAATGTTGTTATGGGGCAGGGGGTAGCTGCGGCGGGACGGTTCGGTCTGGCGCAACAGTGTTCTGATAACGGTTTCGGCGCTGATTAATCCGGAAAATTGCCCGGTAGCATTCACAACGCCGGCGGCGCGTAAACCATGTTCCTGCATTTTTTCCAGAGCATCCCCCAGCATTTCTTCCGGGCGGAAGCTGGCAAAGCGTGACAAGGCAGCCAAGTCACCCAATGTTGCTACACGGCCAGCCAATGGCGGTGTTTGGGTTATATGATTCATGTGTGTCTCCTTCCCATTTCAATCTCTTTGCATTGCAGGCCTATGTCGGGCCTGTTCACACAACCTGTTCATAAAAGGGAGAGTCATAGCGTAGAATCGTTTTTTGTCTCTCCCCTCGTTCCCCGTGTCACCATTTTATTATGGTGTTAATTTGTTAATTTTTTATCACTGAGGACGGGTAGATAAGACAACAAAAGGGCACAAAAGTCAAGATAACAAAGGTTGTACCTTACAGGGGTTACAGCCCCAGAACATCGCGCATGGAGTAGAGGCCCGGTTCTTGCCGGGATAGCCAGCGGGCGGCATGCAGGGCGCCGCGGGCGAAGATCGCGCGGTCTGTAGCGCGGTGGGTGAGTTCAAGGCGTTCGCTTTCTCCGAAGAAGCTTACCGTGTGTTCGCCGGCAACGTCACCGCCGCGCATGACGGCAAAGCCGATTTCCCCGGCAACGCGTTCCCCGGTTTTGCCGTGCCGTTTATAGACGGCATAGTCATCCAGAGCGATCTTCCGTCCGGATGCGGCGGCCTTGCCAAGGGCCAGAGCCGTGCCGGACGGGGCGTCGATTTTGTGTTTGTGGTGCGTTTCGAGAATTTCTATGTCCCAGTCCGTGTCGAGTCGTGCGGCGGCCTGTTCGACCAGAGCGCTGAGGAGATTGACGCCGAGGCTCATGTTGGCGCTGTACAGGATCGGGGTTTCTCGCGCGGCGTCGGCGATTTCACTTTCTTGTTGTGCGGACAGGCCGGTGGTTGCCACGATGAGGGGTTTATGGAATTTTGCGGCTTGCCAGAGGTTCTGGGCTGTCGATTCCGGCGTTGTGAAGTCGATCACCAGATCGGAGACTTCAAACAATTCTGCCGGTTTTTCCGTGACGAAGAAGCCGCCTTCCGGGTGTGGAAATCCCGGTTTTACGGAGCCGCCCGCCAGTCCCATGCCTTCCCAGTGGCCGGACAGCAATTCACGAACCAAAATCGCGCCAACCCGGCCTGTGCAGCCCGCCACACCGATGCTGATGGGGCCGGCCAGAGGGGTGACGCCTTCGCTGTCTGTTGCTGTTCTGATATTCGTTTTTTGTTTCATGACGATTCTTTTATAAGGAATAAAGTCGTTTTTGTATACGCGGTATTTTTTGACATAATTTATCATTTGGGTTATCACTCTCGTTCAGAAAAACAGGAGTACCGAAAATTATGCCTATTAACGCGGTTAGAAACGTCGACATTTTTCATAGAAATTCCGATGGTACAGGCGAATTGTCGGCAAAGTTCAGGGCGACTGTTCTTGATATTGTTTCCAAGAAAAAAGGGAACAGTTTTGTTTCTTTTGCGCTTCTCAGACGTCACGACGATTCTCATGTTGTTGCGGTAGGCCTTAGTAAAAAGCACCGCGAGAAAATGCGTGTCGGGGGGCATGTTGAAGCCTATACCCATACGACGAACTGTACCCAGTTTGTTAAATTTAGCGGTAAACAATACCGGGTTAGCCGGCAGATGGATTTTTGTGAACGAAAACTCCCGGTTTTTATCCCGCGGGTCTAGATATCCCTGATTGCGACGGTCAGGCGGCTGGTGCAGTTCAGTTTGCCTTCGTCGGTGAATATATCCGTATTCCATACATGTAATGTGCGTCCGATATGGATGGGTTTGCAAATACCGGTAACAAATCCTTTTGTGACGGGGCGCAGATGATTGGCATTAATTTCGATGCCGACGCCGCGCTGTTTTTCCGGGTCGACGCACATCCATGCTGCGACGCTGCCCAGTGTTTCCGAGAGCACGCAGGAAGCACCGCCATGCAGCAGGCCAAAGGGCTGAACCGTGCGTTCATCGACCGGCATGGTGGCCTTGATGTAATCAGCGCCGATTTCAGTAAAGGTAATGCCGAGATGTTTGTTGATATGCTCGTCCCGCAGGCCGCGCGCTGTGTTGAGATCGTCGAGGGAATATGCTGTAAACCAGATAGACATAGGGGGTACGCTACTCCGTTAAATCGTCCCAGAGTTCCTTGACCTTGCCAAGGAAACCGCTGGATTCGGGGGAGTGTGTCGATGCCGCTTTGCCGCCCATTGTCGTGTCCAGTTGCTTGAGCAGTTCTTTTTGTTTTTTGGTCAGGTTGACCGGTGTTTCAACCTGGACCTCGATATACATGTCCCCGGTGGCCTCGCTGCCCAGAACCGGCATCCCCTTGCCACGCAGTCGGAATTGCTGGCCGCTTTGGGTGCCGGCGGGAATTTTAACCTTGGTGCTTTTGCCGCCGATGGTCGGGGCCTCGATCTCGCTGCCGAGCGCCGCCGTGGTCATCGGGATCGGCACGCGGCCATACAGGTTGGCACCGTCCCGGCGGAAAAACTTGTGCGGTTTAATCGCCAGCAGAACATAAAGATCGCCACTGGGGCCGCCGCGGAGTCCGGCTTCGCCTTCGCCGCTCAAGCGAATGCGCCGCCCGGTATCGACGCCAGCCGGGATTTTAACCCGCAAGGTTTTTTCTTTGTGCACGCGGCCCGCGCCGCCACATTTATCACATGGATCACGGATGATTTTTCCCTGTCCGTTACAGGTGGCGCAGGTCCGTTCGATTGTAAAGAATCCCTGCTGGGCGCGCATACGGCCCGCGCCGTTACAGGTCGGGCAGGTTTCTTCGTGCGTGCCTTCCTTGGATCCCGAACCCTTGCATTTGTCACAGGTTTCCTGAGTCGGGATTTTAATGGTCGCTTCTTTGCCCTTGTAGGCATCTTCCAGCGAGATTTCCATGGTGTATTGCATGTCCGAACCGCGGGATGTGCCGCGTCCGCCACCGCCACTTGCCCGGCCCATGAAGTCGCCGAACATGTCTTCGAAAATGTCGGAGAAACCACCGCCAAATCCCGCGCCGCCAAAACCGCCGCCTGCGCCGCCGCCCATGGAGCCATCAAAGGCCGCGCTGCCGTAGCGGTCATAGGCTGCGCGTTTTTGCTCGTCTTTCAGGACGTCATAGGCTTCGCTGATTTCTTTGAATTTTTCTTCGGCGTCGTGGTCGTCCTTGTTCTGGTCCGGGTGGTATTTCAGGGCCAGTTTGCGGTACGCCTTTTTGATCTCATCGGCGTTGGCGCTTTTATCAATGCCAAGGGTTTTGTAAAAGTCTTTAGCCACGACGGGCCTCCTGTTCTGATGTGCGCGGTTTCAAAATACCGGCGAGGCTGTTCCAACTGATCCGGGCGAATTCACCCCAGGTCAGTGTGTTGTCGTTTTTTGCATGAGTGGGCCGTATCACTGTTTTTTTGTCCTTTGTCTCGGCATGATCGTGATTTCTCAAGGTCTGGTTATGTTGATCGCAGAGCGCTTTGTAGGCGAGGATGACCTGCCGCAATTTATGTTCGGCCAGCTCCTTATAACGCGGGTGAACGCCGTCGGGGTGGTAGCGTTTGACCATACGGATATAGGCGCGTCGGATATCCGTCGCACTCGCTTGTGGGGTCAGGCCGAGAATTTCGTAGTTATCATTTGTCATCATAAAACACAAAGAGCACAGAGGAGGTTCTCACGGAGGAAATAGAATTTTAGGAATTCTAAACCCTCCGTGAAAAACCGAGTCCTCTGTGTTTATTTTTTATCTTCGTCCGCGTCGGTGAAATCGGCATCAATGATTTCTTCGTCGGATCCCGATGCTTCGGAGACTTCTTCTGCCTCGTTTTCATCGTCGCCGGCAGCCTCTTCCTGCGCCTTGCGGTAAGCCAGTTCACCCAGTGCCATGGAGGCCTGCATCAGGTCATTGGTTTTTTCGCGGATGGATTCAGCGTCGGTGCCGTCCATTACGTCTTTCAAAGCCGTGATTGCGGATTCGACTTTTTCGCGATCGGCGGCCGGGACGTCATCACCCAGATCAGACAGGGTCTTTTCTGTCTGGTGGATCATGCTTTCTGCCTGATTGCGGGCTTCAACCGATTCGCGGCGCTGTTTGTCTTCTTCCGCGTGGCTTTCGGCATCCTGAACCATTTGTTCGATGTCGGCATCGGACAGACCACCACTGGCCTGAATACGGATTTGCTGTTCCTTGCCGGTGGCTTTGTCTTTGGCCGAAACCTGCACGATCCCGTTGGCGTCGATGTCAAAGGTGACCTCGACTTGCGGAACGCCGCGCGGCGCCGGTGGAATGCCAACCAGATCGAACTGGCCGAGTGCCTTGTTGTCGGCGGCCATTTCCCGCTCGCCCTGGAAAACCCGGATAGTTACGGCGTTCTGGTTATCTTCGGCGGTCGAGAATATCTGTGACTTTTTGGTCGGGATGGTCGTGTTGCGTTCGATTAGGCGGGTGAACACACCGCCCAGCGTTTCGATCCCCAGTGAAAGCGGGGTGACATCGAGCAGCAGAACATCCTTCACGTCGCCCTGCAGAACGCCGCCCTGAATGGCCGCGCCGTTGGCGACGACTTCATCCGGGTTCACGCCTTTGTGCGGTTCCTTGCCAAAGAATTCCTTCACTGTTTCGATGACTTTCGGCATGCGGGTCATCCCGCCGACCAGAACAACATCGTCAATGTCGGACGGTTTCAGGCCCGCATCTTTCAGGGCTGCCTTGCAAGGCTCGACTGTCCGTTTAATCAGGTCGTCGACGAGGCTTTCCAGTTTTGCCCGCGACATCTTGATGTTCAGGTGTTTCGGGCCAGAGGCATCCGCCGTGATGAACGGCAGGTTGACTTCGGTCTGAGATGTAGAAGACAGCTCGATTTTTGCTTTCTCAGCGGCTTCCTTCAGACGTTGCAGCGCCAGTTTGTCCTGACGCAGGTCGATGCCCTGTTCCTTTTTGAACTCATCGGCCAGATAGTCGATAATCCGCAAGTCGAAATCTTCCCCGCCGAGGAAGGTATCCCCGTTGGTGGATTTCACTTCGAACACGCCATCGCCGATTTCAAGAATGGAGATATCGAATGTCCCACCCCCAAGGTCGTAAACCGCGATGATGCCGGAGTTTCTTTTGTCCAGACCGTAGGCCAGCGCCGCAGCGGTCGGTTCGTTGATAATCCGCAGGACTTCCAGACCGGCGATTTTACCGGCGTCTTTGGTGGCCTGACGCTGTGAGTCGTTGAAGTAAGCCGGAACGGTGATTACGGCCTGCGATATGCTTGTGCCCAGATGACTTTCGGCGTCTTCCTTCAGCTTTTTCAAAACCATGGCTGAAATCTGGGACGGGGCCATTTTTTCGCCGTCGACTTCGACCCATGCGTCACCATTGTCGCCTTCGACGATGTGGAACGGGGCTTTGGATTTCATATCCTGCACTTCTTTGTCTTTGAAGCGACGTCCGATCAGACGCTTGATGGCGTACAGCGTGCCGTCGGGGTTGGTCACAGCCTGCCGTTTGGCGGGCTGGCCGACGATGCGTTCGCCGTCTTTGGTAAAGGCGATCATGGACGGGGTTGTCCGGGCGCCTTCACTGTTCTCAATAACTTTGGGTTCTTTGCCGTCCATAACGGCAACACAGGAGTTGGTTGTACCGAGGTCGATACCGATGACTTTACTCATATTTATTTCCTTTCATTGGCAAATTAACTAGACGGCCCAGTGTTAGGCACCGTCATGATTCCCTTTGGTTGCACTCACATCTCAGTATTTAGAAAGCGAATATAGCACACCGGTCCGCGAATGCGAGTCTCGACATACCAAAAACCCCCAATATTTGGCAAGCCATTGGCGCGTCATTTTTTTATACGGGAGGAAAGTGCGAATGGATCAGAAGTTTTTGATGGTGACGGCCTAAGCCTCAAGCTGTATAGCTAACATATAGTCATTGTATGAGAGGTTTTCTATGAAAAGAATTTCGGGCTTTTTGCTCTTTGTTTTTGTGTTGTTTGTGACGTCCTATTCATTAGCCGAGGATAAGGCGTTTGAACGTATTCAGAAAAAGCAGGAGATTAATTGCGGCGTATATGTTCTGGGGTCGATTTTTGGCTATGGCCCGGATGGTAAGCCGACGGGGTTTACCGCCGACCTGTTTGATGAGATTGCCCTGCGGACGGGGATGAAGGTCAAATATACCGAGATTTCAAGTTTTGCGACGATGTTCGAAGATATGAAAGTCGGGCATTACGATATGATCTGTTCGCCGCTGCTATCGTTTCCCTCGACGATGATGAAGGGGCTGCCGGGGACTTTTATCGCTGAAGATCCTATCAATATTTACGCTGATATAGGGGCGGACCTGTCCGGGATTACGGCGCTGGACCAGCTCAACGACCCGCAATATACCTTTGTCGGGATGGATGGCGAACTGGGGGGGATCTATGTGCCCAAGCTGTTCCCGAAGGCGAAGCTGAATATGTTGCCGATGGGGGTGCCGCCGTCAAACATGTTTATGGATGTCCAGACGAAGAAGGCGGATTTTGTCGTGTTGTCTTCGTTGGCGGCCAAGGCGTATGAGCAGGCCAATCCCGGCACGCTCCAGCAGGTGACTGATAAATCACTGGTGCCGGCGTCGGTGCGGCTGTTCTTTGCCGAGGACAGTGAAAATCTGCGTGTTAACATCAATGTTGTGATGGAAGAAATGAAACGCGACGGCACGCTGGACCGCTTGCTGGCAAAGCATGGGTTGAAGGATTAAGCTTCTGTATCCAGCGTATGTCCGGCGCCGGAAGGCTGGCTGCCGCGGAAGCTGCCGTCATCCTTGGCGACGCCGACGCGGGCCGGGCGGAGCAGTCGGTCGTGGATCACGTAGCCGGTTTCAATGACCTGCATGATTGTGCCGGGCGGTTTACCGGTGCCGGGAACCTCGAACATCACTTCATGGAAATTGTGATTGAAAACTTCATCTTCCTTGGGTTCGATTTTATGGATGCCGTGTTTTTCAAAGGCTTTTTCCAGTTCGCGGCCTGTGGCCTCGATCCCGGTCAGCAGCGCGGTTATTTGCGGCTCGGTGTTTTTCAGCTCTTCCGGCACGGCTTCCAGAGCGCGGGTGAAATTGTCCGCGACATCCAGAAGATTGCGGGCGAAGGACATGATCGCATATTTGGATGAATCCTCACGTTCTTTCAGCGCGCGTTTGCGGGTGTTTTCTGCTTCGGCCAGCGCGCGGAGTGTTTGATCGCGCGATTGTGCCAGTTCGGCTTCCAGCTCGGCGATGCGGGCTTCCGGGCCGCTGCTGTCGGCGGCGTTTTGCTCCGGCAAAGATTCGGCGGGCATTTTATGTTCCGGCGTGGCCGCGTTTTCGGGCTGGTGGTCGCTGTGATCGTCCGGGCGGGCTGTGTTCATAAGATTGTAATCCTGATTATTCTTGTTCGTTTACTCATAAAGACCGGGGCGGCGGGCAAAAATCTCCAGATCTTTCATCTTTATATAATTTTGTTCCAGACCATAAATTTCAACCGGCATTTCGATTTTTCCCAGCAAGCCGCCGTCCTTGTTTTTAGAAAAACGGCCGCTTTTGTCAACATAGTAAGCATAGTTCGATTGTATCAGTGGTGACGTGAAATCGGGCATGACCGATGATAGAGGAACCAGTCCGCGCGACAGGGCCAGCTTTTCGACCTGTGCGGAGATATCCTGATCCTTGCCGGCTTTGGGCGCGTAGAGAATGACTGTGTTTTCCGGGTAAAACCAGAGGGATAGCGGCTCTTTTTTAGCCGGGACGCGGGCTTCTTCTATGCGTGAAGGGAGAAGATATTCCTTGTCGGCGCGTCTCAGGGTGATCGCATCATCTGTCAACAAGACATCGTAATATTCGATGCTGTAACCGCTGTCGAAACGAATGGTTTTTGTGTTATTTTCCTTGAGCATGTCACGGCTCAGGACAATGCTGGCGGTGGGCTGGGATTGTTCTTGATTGCAACCGTAATGCGGGGCCGCCGGCAGGTCGGCCATATCAACCTGATAGTCGCCGATTTTGATATCCAGAAAGATATCCTTGAATTCCGATGTGTAGCTGATCGGCCCGATCTTCGGGCAGCCATTCATGGCGTTCAGCGCCGCGAGTTTCAGGATGAACTGGCCCGGCTCTCCGCCGTCATTGTGGAGCAGGGCAATTTGCAGCCTGTTTGGCGTGACGGTGTAGGTATCTTTCGCGGCGGCGGGAACGGTGATCGTTACGAGGCCGAGCAAAACCAGCAGGCAGGCAAAAAATTTCTTTCCGGTCATGGCGTCATTATTTCCGTGCGTATAAAAGGAATCCGTGAACATCAAAAAGGATTGTAGCGATAAAAAGGGCGGCAGGACAATCCCTGTTTGACAATTCATACCCATTCCTTACATTGAGGCCGCTATATGATGATAAAAAGTTGAGGAGAAAAACCAATGAACCGACCGTCCGGCCGCAGTGCCGATGCCTTGCGCCATGTTGAACTGATTACCGGCTTTTCGAAGCATGCGGAGGGATCGTGTCTGGCCAAATTCGGCGATACGCACGTTTTATGCACGGCGACGGTCGAGGATCGCGTGCCGGGCTGGATGCGCGGGCTGGGTAAAGGCTGGATTACGGCTGAATACGGGATGTTGCCGCGGTCGACCAACCAGCGCATGGATCGGGAAGCCGCGCGCGGCAAGCAATCGGGCCGGACGCAGGAAATCCAGCGGCTGATTGGCCGGGCCTTGCGGGCGATTGTCGATGTCGAGGCGCTGGGCGAGCGGCAGGTACGGATTGACTGCGACGTTATCCAGGCCGACGGCGGCACGCGCACGGCGTCGATTACCGGCGCTTACGTGGCGATGTATCAGGCGTTCGAACATATGATGGATTTGCGTATTCTGGATAAAATGCCGCTGATCGACAGTGTGGCTGCGATTTCCTGTGGTATTCATCAGGGCGTTCCGGTGCTGGATCTGGACTATGCCGAAGATTCCGAGGCGGAAACCGACGCCAATTTCGTAATTACCGGCAAGGGCGGGATTGTTGAAATTCAGGGCACGGCCGAACAAACGCCGTTCAGCGAAGCCGAGTTTATGAAATTGCTGGATCTGGCCAAGGCGGGCTGTGCCGATCTGGCGCATTTGCAACGTGTGGCGCTGGAGATCGAGGAGGTTTAGGCCATGACCAAAATACCGCATCTGGTTCTGGCGACGCATAATCCCGGAAAAGTTAAAGAAATCGGAGTGTTGCTGGGCGATGTTGTCGAAAAATTTTCATCGGCCGGGGATTTGGGTTTGCCGGAGCCGGAAGAGACCGGGACGACGTTTGCTGAAAATGCTATTTTAAAGGCGCGGGCGGCGGCGGAAGCCTCCGGTCTGCCGACGCTGGCCGATGACAGCGGGCTGTGCGTTTATACGCTGGACGGGGCGCCGGGGATTTATTCGGCGCGCTGGGCCGGGCCGGAAAAAGATTTTCAGATGGCGATGGAAAAGGTCAATGCGGCGCTGGCCGATGCCGAAGACCGCCGGGCGGCGTTTGTCTGCGTTTTGGCGCTGGCCCATCCTGACGGCGCAGTTGAGACATTTGAAGGCCGCGTTGAGGGCGCGTTGTGCTGGCCGCCGCGGGGACCGCAAGGTTTTGGGTTCGATCCGATGTTTGTCCCGGAAAACGAAGTCCGGAGTTTTGGTGAAATGACGCCGGAAGAAAAAAAAGCCCTGAGCCACCGGGTGCGGGCATTCCGGAAATTGCAGGATTTCTGTAATAATAATTGATGCTGTTTCCGTAAGATACCCTTGCCGTCAACCGATTCCTGCGCTAGCTTTTTGATGCCAAGATATTGAGCAGAGAGGACGGTGTCTTATGAAAGCGCTGATTTATAAAAAATTACTGGGTGTTCAAGCTGTGGCTACGGTGGCTTTGCTTTACGGCATGAGCGATGCACAGGCTAACGATTTTAATACGATCTCCGAAAATATCGTTCATTCGATTTCCGAATTGCCGGGGTTGCTGTCCGGGCTGGCTTATATTGTCGGGCTTCTGTTAGGGGCGTTGGGAATTTTGAAGGTGAAAGATCACGTTGAAAATCCCGGTAGTACGCCGCTGAAGGACGGGGCGATCCGCATTGCTGCGGGCGGCGCGTTGTTTGGTCTGCCGATCGTGTTCGAAGCTATGCGCAATACGATTGGCGATGTGCCCAATACGGTTGGGGCGGCTACGATGAACCCGATAGAACTGAACGTACGATAAGGCAGGGTAAGAACGGGTGGCCTTTGGAATCTATGTGCATTGGCCGTTTTGTGCTTCGAAATGCCCGTATTGTGACTTTAACTCTCATGTCCATGACACGATAGACCATGCTGCGTGGCGTGGTGCGTATGAGCGCGAGCTGTCTTATTATGCAGCTTTGACCGCCGGGCGCGCGGTTTCCTCTATCTTTTTTGGCGGCGGGACGCCTTCGCTGATGCAGCCGGAAACAACGGCGCATATTATTGAGACAATCCGCAGGCTTTGGCCTGTTAACGATGATGTTGAAATCACACTGGAGGCCAATCCGTCTTCGGTTGAGGCTGGTAAGTTCAAGGGATTTCGTCAGGCCGGGGTAAACCGGGTGTCGCTGGGGGTGCAATCCTTTGATGATGAGGCTCTTAAGTTCCTGGGACGGCGGCATGATGTGGGAGAAGCGCGGGCGGCGCTGGATATTGCGGCCGATACCTTTGCGCGTTACAGTTTTGACCTGATTTACGCCCGTCCTCAGCAAAATGTCAGGGATTGGCAGCAAGAGCTTGAAACAGCTTTGCAATATGCGGGGGGGCATTTATCGCTTTATCAGCTAACGATTGAACAGGGAACGCCGTTTTACCAGATGTACAACCGCGGAGAATTCAGCATTCCTGCGGAGGAAACGGCAGGTGATCTATACGAAACGACACAGTCCGTTTTAAATATCGCGGGATTACCGGCCTATGAAATATCAAATCATGCCCGTGCGGGTCAGGAATCGCGGCATAACTTGGTCTATTGGCGCTATCAGGACTATGTCGGTGTCGGGCCGGGCGCGCATGGGCGCCTGACGATTGATGGCGTTAAACAGGCCACCCGGACTCACCGGGCGCCGGAAGAATGGCTGCGGCGTGTGGATAAGGACGGTCATGGCGGACATCCGTTTGAGACGCTGGATGCGCAGGCGCGGGTGAGCGAGGCGCTTTTGATGGGAATGCGCCTGAGCGAAGGGGTGCCGTTTTCCCGTATAGAGGATGAAGGCGGGGAGGACTGGCAAGCGTTCGTTGCGCCGGCCAAGGTCAAGGCGTTGCAGGATGAGGGGCTTTTAACGGAAGATCCCGACCGGTTATGTGCGACGCCCGCCGGATTCCAGCGTTTAAATGGAATTTTGCGCTATCTGCTTTAGCGGTTTGAAAAATTATTTTTCCTTCATCATTTTCATGACGACGCTCAAATCCGTGTTGTTCAGCAGTAAAGCGCCCTGATCTGTCAGTTCGAAATTATAGGACCGAACCGGGGTTCCCCGCGGGCTTTGTTCTTGCTGGCCGATCATCTGGATGACCGTTAGTCCGGCTGTGGTATCGCTTAGTTTTTTCTTGTTTTCGGCGGACAGGGCCGGATCGTTTTTGGCTTCTTTCAAGGTGCTTAGGATATTGTCCATGCCTTCAACAGCGACGCGGGCCTTGCCGGTGGCGCCGTGCGGTGCCTGCATGTCGGTGACAGCTTTCCCGTCAGCCGTGATGCGGTAGCCTTGCCCGGCTACGTGACTGTTTGCGATGGTCAGATCGGTTTTAGCCTGTGTCAGGATTTGCGGCGCCAAAGCGATGGCTTGCAGTCCGGCCATTTTGCCCATGGACGGGGCTTCGATCGACATTTTCAGGGCGTTGCGGCCCAGATCAACCAGTTCCTTGTAAGGCAGATTGTTCAGGCTGATATCGAGTTTGAAATCGTTCGGTTCCATGCCCTTCATGTCGGCGGGGGCGGGGTTTAGCTTCATGCCCTGGTAATAGGCGGCGATTCGCAGTGATACGCGGTCGTCGCGAAACCCCGTCATATCATAGTGATAACCGGCCTTGGCCAGTTCAAACGTCCGGGCAGGTTTGTCTGTGGCGACCGGGCTGGAGAAAGCGATATTTTCGGCGCTGATTGACGATGTGAAACCATCCCAGGCGTTGCTCATGAAATCAAACACCAGATTATACATGGCCAACGCATGCGGGCCGCTGTCGCTTTCGGGGTCGCCGGCTTCCATGCTTTCCGTCAGGGCTTTGATGTTTTCATTATAGGCGGCAAAGCTATCGAGAGAAAAGTTGGCGATGTCCATATCCATGGACAGCTTGCCGATATGGCCGTTGACTTCCGGCGATTTGATGTCGAAATCACGAGCCGTCATGTTGAACGGTCCGGACATCAGGTTGTCGCCGCTTTCCTTGAAAAGCGAGCTGAGTGTGAGTTCGGGGATGGTTATGCTGACCGGCTTGCCGACGGGCGCAAACCGGATCTGGCTATATTTGGCATTGATGTTCAAAAAATTGTTCAGGCGTGTGTCCCATATGCCGGCGAAATACTGGTTGCCGATATTCAGCTCTGCGGCTTTGGAGCCGTCCGCCGCATAGAACGCCAGCGGCATGGGGATGGCCATGGTGATTTTCCACTGTTCCGGGATGTCGCCGGGCATGGCGTTCATGGCGATCATACCCAAATCTGTTTTGCCGCCTTCCGGGCCGGTGAAGCTGATGTGCGGCAGGGTTACCGCATAAAATTTTCCATTGGGTTCCACCAGAAGAGCGCCGTCTTGTTCCATATCAATGCCCTGCATGGCCATGGCCTGCTTTTGATTGTCCAGCAGGGTCGTCATCATGTTTTTCAGTTCATCCGTGCGGTCGGCTTTTTTGGCTAAAGCGGGGGATGCTGATAGTGCTGATATAACCAAAGAAAAACAAATGGTTATCGCTATATTTTTAAGGCGGCTCATAAAATAATTCTCCTGATAACAATGAATGTTGACCCTATCAAAAAACAGTTGTTGCTGCAATCCGCGGAATTGTTGCCGTTACCGATTGCACCGGGGAAAAACTGGCTTTATAGTACGCCCAGACTGTAATTCACTGTGAGCCAACGATGCTGGAAGCCGAAGACAAACAATTCCGCCTGAATGATGAAGGGCATATTTTTTACCAAGCCGACAAGACCAATCCATTGCCGGGAGTGAAGATTGCCCGTGTGAGCAAGGGCGAGTCCATAGTGCGTCCGGCGATTACGATGGATGATGGGGCTCCTGCCGGTGCGAAGGAGCGTCTGGAGGCTTGGTTGCCGGTTCATGTCGATACGGTGCTGGAGGCTCTGGCGCATTTGCGCAATGAGGAAAACATCACTGGATTTGCCAAGGATATTACCGGGCTGTTGCATGGGGCGCTGGGGATTTTACCGCGGGCCGATCTGGAGAATATGATTGCCGGGCTGGATGAAGAGGGGCGGGCCGCTTTGCGCCAGCGTAAAGTGCGGATGGGCCCGGTTCTGGTCTATCTTCCGGCGTTGAACAAACCGGCGGCCGTGCATTTGCGGGCGTTGCTGTGGTCGTTGTGGCACGATTTGCCGCTGCCGGCGCCTGTGCCTGCGGACGGGATTACCTCGCTGTCGCTGGCAGATAAAGCGGACGGGGTTGTCGATCCGGCGCTTTACCGTGCGATGGGCTATCCGGTTTATGGCGGGCGGGCGATCCGGGTGGATATGCTCGACCGGCTGGTTGTCGCCGTTTATGACAGTGCCGATAAAGGCACGTTTAAGGCTCGTCACGAAATGGCGGAATGGCTGGGTTGTCCGATTGCCGATCTTTATGCCGTGCTGGAGGCTATGGGGCATACGAAAATTCATGATCCCGCGGATGAGCCTATTGTGCCGACGGATGAACCCGCATCCCCGGAAGAACCGAAGGCTGAGGCGCAAGAAAACGAAACTGAAAAAGCGCCGGTTGCCGTGCCGCAGGTAAAGCCGGAGCTGGCGACGTTTCGTTTGCGCAAGGGAAAGGCCTATGGCGGGCAACGGCCCAAGCCTTCGTCTGACCGGCCGGCGTCACCGCGGAAAAAGCCGGAGGGCGCGTACCGGAAACCCAAGGGCGGTAAAAAACCGGAGCGCAATGATCGGGAGCCGCAAGAGCGGATTTACAAGTCAGAGCCGGCGCGCAAACCGGAAGATTCACCCTTTGCCATTTTACAACAGTTGAAGGCCAAGTCAGGTGGTGAATAAAGGGGGCATTATCCTGCTTTCTTTCCTGATGGCGGCGATCTTTTTCTTTTCGGTGCCTGAGGCATATGCCGCGCGGTTTAGCGGCGCTTATCTTCTTCATATTTGTGAAAAGGACGATAAAGGCAAGGAAACGGTCAAGGGCGGTCACACCGCCTGTCAGGCTTACATTGCCGGAGTTATTGATTATCACAATGTCTTGCGGTCGATGAAAATGGCGCCGCAGGTCGATATCTGTGTTCCCAAAGATGTTAGCTCTAATGTCTTGCATGATATTGTGCTGACATATTTGCGCAACCATCCGGAGAACGATTCCTTCGTGGCGGCGCCCGCGGTGACGATGGCGTTATACGGCAAGTATCCCTGTCGTTAAATCATACGCCGATCTTCGTTGACCGATGTTCACAGGCAGACTATCCTTTAGTGTATGTGAGGGGGAGACAAGACAGCATGAGCGAAGAGATTACATTTTTATTTACCGATGAAGATCCCGGTAACGAAGGCGTGGTGAAATTCAAGGTTTACCATGACCGGGATGGCAATGTTGTCGGTGAGCGGCTTTATGCCGAAAGAAAAAATGGTGGCGCGGTTATCCATTCCCGTTCCATGCCGGATTCTTTAGATGAATCCTTGCCAGAGGCGCTTGATTTTTGCCGTGAAAAGGGAAAAAACGCCCTTTTGGTTATTGACCCCCATAACAAATTCGATATGTCGCTGATTAACAAAGCGGGTTAGGATTTTTTGATCATAATGGTCGGGGCGAGAGGATTCGAACCTCCGGCCTCATCGTCCCGAACGATGCGCGCTACCAGGCTGCGCTACGCCCCGACATCAAAGCAAAAGACGAGAGAACAGTTTTATAAGGGAGCTGTTCGTTTTTGGCAAGTCCTAGTTTGAGGCTTCATAAAAAAACCGCCTGATCCAGTCAAAGATCAGGCGGAGGATTGCTTTTGAAGGGTAAAAACAAAATCCAAAGTTGAGACAGAAACTTGTTGTCAGGCTGCACCGAGATTGTAAGCGGGAACCCCCATTTCGGACAGGTCGCCGCCCAGATCTTCTTTCGACCAGTGCAGACGGATGCCGATAGTGGCTTTCATCAGCAGCCAAACCAGAAGGCTGGCGGTGCCAACGAACAGGCCGATAGCCGCAATGCCGGCCAGTTGTACGGCGAAAGAGGCGTCCGGATTACTGATGGCGACGGCCAGTGTGCCCCATATACCCGCTGCCAGGTGGACCGGAACGGCGCCGACGACATCGTCAATTTGAAGCATGTCGAGCGCCTTGGATGCGCCGTACATCACGAGGCAGCCGACAATTCCGATCAGGGCGGCCATCCCGAGAGAGGGCATCAATGGCTCTGCTGTGATGGCCACCAGTCCGGCCAGCGCGCCGTTCAGGATTAACGGCAGGTCGATTTTGTGGTCCAGCATTTGACTGAGAATAAGCGCCGTGACCACGCCTGCGGCGGCGGCGGTGTTGGTGTTGGCGAATATCTTGGCAACGGCGATGGCGTCTTCGGCGCTGTTGATCGCGAGTTGCGAGCCGCCATTGAACCCAAACCAGCCAAACCAAAGGATAAAGGTGCCGAGTGTTACCAGTGGCATGGATGAACCATACAGGTGGCGCGGCTTGCCTTTCTGGTCGAAACGGCCACGGCGTGCCCCCAGAAGAATGGCGCCGGTCAGGGCCGCCCAGCCGCCGACACTGTGGACCAGCGTCGATCCGGCAAAATCCTTGAATCCGAGTTCAGACAACCAGCCGCCGCCCCAGACCCAGCTACCGCTAACCGGGTAGATGATTGCGGTCAGGATGGCGCAAAAAATCATGAAGGGCAGAAGTTTAATTCGTTCCGCCAGTGCGCCCGATACAATCGAGGCGGCGGTGGCAACAAAAACCATTTGGAAGAACCAGTCGGCCGCTGCCGAATGCCCGGCGGAAAAATCGCCGGCCAGCGCCGCCGAATCATCGGGGTGGAACAATCCTATTTTTCCGAAAAATCCGCCGTCAACGCCGTCGTACATCAGATTGTAACCGACGATATAGAACATTAATCCGGCCAGGGCGTAGAGGCTGATGTTTTTCATCAGAATTACGCCAACCGATTTGCTGCGGACCATGCCGGCCTCCAGCATTGCAAAGCCGGCGGCCATAATCATGACCAGCGCTCCGCAGAAAAGAAGGAAAAATGTATTAATCACAAAATCGGTTTCTGTCATGTGAACCCCCGTTTTTAGATATGCGTTTAAAACATATCTAATATGCACTAAAGGTATATCAAAAATGAGTCAAGATAAAATTTTCCGGATTATGGAACGTTTTTTATTGAGAATCCCAAGAGATCGGCGCAATCTTTGTGTTTAAGGAGAATAATCTTCTTTATTTACGGAGGTATAAAAAATGGCGGGATTAACGGATACAGAAAGTGGTTTGGTCAATAAAGGATTGAATGCCGCGTTTTCTAATGACGGTTTTGATGTTCGTAAGGCGGGATTAGGTCGGGGAATGAGCGAATTGCAGATTTCTTTTCATGAACAGCACGCCGATAGCAACGGGAAACCACCTGTGGCCAAGGTGGCGGAGCTTCTGGAGGGCGCTGGTATATACCATGCAAAAATCAATGCTCAGGGTATGAAAGTGATGATCAGGTAATTTGTCTAAAAATTACGTTCGACTGTGAAGGTTACGAGATCATCGAGGAGGGAGCGGAGCTGTCCGTCCGGCGCCTCGGCCAGTGCTAGCCGTGCTTTGGCCGCATAGTCGCGCGCCAGATTGATACTGCGATTGATGGTGTCATATTTTGACAGGATTTCCTGGGCACGGGCCAGATCGCCGTCGTTTTGATCGCGATCGCCCATCGTCCGTTGCCAGAAGGCGCGTTCTTCGTCCGTCGCTTTTTCCAGAGCCAGCAAGACCGGTGCGGTCATTTTGCCCTCGCGGAAATCATCGCCAACGGTTTTCCCCAGCTTTTCCTGTGCGGCGCTGTAATCCAGAACATCGTCGACGACCTGAAAGGCCAGCCCCAGATTCATGCCAAATTCGCACAGAGCGCTGGCGGCGGTTTTATCCGCGCCAGCGATGACTGGTCCGATTTCGCAGGCTGCGGCGAACAGGGCGGCGGTTTTGGCGCCGATTACCTGTTCATATTCGCCCATGGTGCAATCCAGATTATTGGCTGTGGTGAGCTGCATGACTTCGCCTTGTGCGATAATCGCTGAAGCATCGGAGAGAATCCGTAGCACGTCCAAAGAGCCGTCCGCGACCATAAGCTGGAACGCACGGGAAAACAGGAAATCGCCGACCAGAACGGTGGCCTGATTGCCAAATACAAGGTTGGTGGCTTTTTGACCGCGGCGCTCTTCGCTTTCATCGACAACGTCATCATGAAGCAAGGTGGCGGTGTGAATAAACTCGACAGCGGCGGCAAGAGCATAGGGGCGATTGCTCTGATCGCCGTAGAGCCGGGTACAGGCCAGTGTCAAAAGCGGGCGTATCCGTTTGCCGCCCGCCGCGATCAGATAGCCGGCAAGCTGCGGGATCATCGGCACGTCGGATTGCATATGCTCGATAATCAGGGCGTTGACCTGTTTCATGTCATCGCTGAGCAAAGCCGAGAGATGATCAAGCGGGTTGATCGCAGTGTCCGTCATGGTTTTTGTCGCTGTTTGCATAGCCATAACGCATACCCCAGCCCGTGACCAAGAGCAAGCGGAATTGGCGCGCCTGACGGATTAAAATCCGGCATTTAGTCTTGCCACGGCGTGGCTGGTTTCTGCAACATTTGTTCTGGAAATTATTTTATCGGCATGATCCAGAAAACCGCTTAGCTGTTCTGCCAGTTTTACGGGGTCATCCGTTACGTTTTCCAGCGCTCTTTTCATCGATGTTCTGTTTGCGGCGATGATGGCTTTTAATCCGTTTTCCCAGGCGCCGGCCAGTATATTTTTTTTCTGTTCGATTTTGTCATATGTATTCTCAATCTGCATGTCGTATTTCATCACGTAGGCGAGGTTATTACTACCTGTTTTGAGCGGATGATTGCCGTCGCAGTGCGACAGATCGGACAGTTGGCTCAGGGCGGCGGCGTAAGTTACCAGAGTATCTTCGTGCTGGCCTAAAAAGGTTTCAAAATCGATTTCTTGTATTTTTGGAAGTGCATTTTCTGCGAAAAGGAAAGATGGCATGACTTACATCCTCTATTGTCATATCTAGTTATGTAGAGGTTGTGTAGCAATGTAAGACTGTGTTGTCCAGTCTGCAGTTTTATTGTTTGCGGATTTTTACAGGCTGGGGCTGCAGTTGCATTCCTCCTGTCAGGAAAGGTTTCTCCGCGAAGCGAATATAGCGGTTGTAAGCGATCAGGGCTGTTGTCGTAATAACCATCAATAGATTCATTCCTGTGACAAGAGCCAAAAGCATATCTTGCACGTGAGTCATGGCGTAACCAAAAGCCAAAAAGTTGCTACAGCACCACATGAGCCACGATGAAAGCGAAATGTTGTTTGGTATTGAGGTCGCCGTTATCAGGGTTTTGATCTGTGGCACGTACGCGATTATTGTTATGATCGCGACGACCGGATACAAAAAAACAAATAGCTGTTCCCACATGGCTTTTCTTCCTCTAAAACACTTTTCGTGTTTTTATGCTAAGCTGTAAATCATAAGAAAATCTTAATTTATGACAATAGAATCGCCCGTTGAAATTCATGTTCTCGACAAGAAAGTGCGGTTGTTGCAGCCGGCGCAGGGGTTTCGTACGTCGCTGGACAGCGTGATGCTGGCCGCGGCGTGCCCGGTTCAGGACGGGCAAAGTGTTTTGGATATGGGTTGCGGTGTCGGCGGGGCGGCGTTTTGCGTACTGCAGCGCCTATCTGGGGCGCATGTGACCGGTGTCGATGTGCAGGCGGATTATGTGGCGCTGGCGCAGAGGAACATTGAATTGAACGGGGCGCAGGTGCTGGCAGAGTTTGTCTGTGCCGATATCCGGGATTTTAAGCCGGATCGGCGGTTCGATCATGTGATCTGTAACCCGCCGTTTATGGAGGCCGGGCACCATACGCCGTCGCCGCATGAGGGACGCGCCTTGGCCAACGGGCATGTGGATATTTGTCATTCTGAGCACTGCGAAGAATCTGAAGCGGCGGCCCAAGATCCTTCGCTAACGCTCAGGATGACATTGAAAGACTGGCTGGATGCCGGGTTTCATAATCTGAAATCGGGAGGATCGTTGACGATGATTCACCGGGCGGATATGACCGACAAGATTATCCAAGGGCTGGGACGGCGGTTTGGCGCGGTGGAAATCATTCCCCTGTGGCCGCGGGCCGGGCAAGCCGCCAAGCGCGTGATTATCCGGGCAATCAAGGACCGGAAATCCCCGGCGGCTTTGCATCCGGGGCTGGTTTTGCATGAAGGTAACGGGGACTATACTGCGGCAGCGGATTCGGTTTTGCGCGATGGTTCAGGGATTTAGAGCCATTTTATGAACGCCCAGATGAACGGCGGCGGCGTAGAGCAGGTGTTTTTTACCGTTACTGCTCATGGAATCCAGCCAGTTGCCTGTGCGGGTGATGGCCGATTTCAAAGATGTCGACGGGTTCTGTGCCCCTTTTTCCGTCAGGTTGTTAAAATGTGTGCGCAGCTTGTTGCGAGCGGACGTGATAAAGGCTGTGACGAGATCGGAGTGCGCTTGCGGCGGGCGACCGCCACCGCCGCCCGATGAGACATCATCGACTCCGATGCTGATTGCTATTGCTTTGCCATGCTCGCCTGTCATTGTTTTTGTTCTTTTGTTAAAGGAACAAAATATCAAACTATGACAAAGGCTGCAAATTTCCAGAGGTTCAGCCAAAAATTTCCTGAAAGGCTTTTTCGCTGAAGCCCAGATGAATGTCGTTGCCGACGACCGTCATCGGGCGTTTGATGATGCCGGGTTTTTCAAGAGCTATGGCCATGGCGCCGGTTTCATCCATTTTGGCTTTGACGTCATCGGGCAGCTTGCGCCACGTCATGCCGGCGCGATTGATGACTTTTTCCCAGCCGTGGGCGGCAAAGGCTTTTTGTAAAAGCTCTTCCTTCGCGCCTTCCTTTTTATAGTCATAGAAGTCGTAGGCAACGCCGTGCCCTTCGAGCCAGTCGAAAGCCTTTTTCATCGTGTTGCAGTTTTTGATGCCGTAAATTTCAACCTTGCTCATGGTTTGTCTCTCTTTCGTCATTGCGAGGAGGCGGAGCCGACGTGGCAATCCAGTGCTACAAGAAAGTTCTGGATTGCCGCGCTCCCGTTGGTCGCTCGCAATGACATTCTATTGTCATGTTACCCCATTTTTTTCATTTCGGCGGCCATGTAGGAGGCGACGTGATCCATGCCGATGCGTTCCTGCTTCATCGTGTTGCGGTGGCGCACGGTGACGGAATTGTCGGCGGCGCTGTCGTTATCGACGGTGAAGCAGAACGGCGTGCCGATTTCATCCTGACGGGCATAGCGCTTGCCGATGTTTTGTTTGATGTCGAGATCGACGTTGTAGTGTTCGCGCAGGTCCATGTAGAGCTTGGTGGCCAGTGGCACGTGGTCCTCTTTTGCGGTCAGCGGCAGGATCGCCGCTTTTTTTGGGGCCACGGACGGATGGAAGTTCAGGTAAACGCCGGATGGCCGGTTCGGATCGACGGTGTAGGCGTCGCACAAAACGGCCAGCGCGCCGCGGGTCAGGCCTGCCGCCGGTTCGATGACGTGCGGGATGTAGCGTTTGGTGTTGTCGTTCGGGTCGATATATTCCATGTTTACGCCCGATGCCTGGCCGTGCGCGGTCAGGTCGAAGTCGCAGCGGTGGGCAATGCCCTCCAGTTCCCCATAACCCGGCGCGGTGAACGGATAGCGGAATTCAATGTCTACGGTGCCCTCACCCGCCTTGGCGTAGTGGGACAGTTCATCCTTTTCATGTTCGCGCAAGGTCAGGGATGTATCTTTAAGGCCAATGGAGCGCCACCAGCGCTGGCGTTCCTCCATCCAGAATTCGCGCCATTTTTTGGCTTCTTCCGGCGGACAGAACCATTCGATTTCCATTTGTTCGAATTCACGGGAGCGGAAAATGAAGTTCCGCGGCGTGACTTCGTTACGGAAGCTTTTGCCGATTTGCGCGATCCCGAACGGGACGCGCACGCGGGAGCTGTCGAGGACGTTTTTATAATTCAGGAAAATCCCCTGTGCCGTTTCCGGACGCAGGTACGCTTTGCTGTCTTCGCTCTGCGTCGCGCCGACATAGGTTTCGAACATCAGGTTGAAAGCGCGTGGTTCGGTTAAGGTTCCAGGTTCGGAAGCATCTGGGCCGATTACTTTGTCTAGGTTGGTCAAAATGCGCGGGTCTTCAAACGAACCACGTTCATATTCAAACGGGTCAGCTGGCATTTTGAGTTTTTTTAGACGTTTTTTTATGTCTTCGTCAGGCGTGTCTTCGTGAAAAACGATCCCGAGGATGTCGTGATGAACTTTATCTTGTCCCATGAGGACAATCAACTGATCCGCCCGGTAGCGCAGTTTGGTTTCCTTGCAATCCACCATGGGATCGCTGAAACCGCCGACATGGCCGCTGGCGACCCAAGTTTTCGGGTTTTGGATAATCGAGCTGTCGAGGCCGACGATTTGCAACGGCTGCCCGTCCGGGCCGATTGGCGGGGTGACAACCATTGCCTTCCACCACAAATCGCGGATGTTGTTTTTCAGTTCCACGCCCAGTGGACCGTAATCCCAGAATCCGTTAATCCCGCCGTAAATGTCGGAGGCCGGGAAGACAAAACCGCGCCGTTTGCACAGGGCGACGAGGTCTTTCATATCAAAGCTGGTATCGGTCATTTGGTTGTCCGCTAATTGTGGTTGGGTCATTGTCCTCTATTCCTTAATGTTTTTATTCATGTCATTCTGAGCACAGCGAAGAATCTTTTTACTTTGCGGCCAGAGATCCTTCGCCTAATGGCTCAGGATGACAATAAAAAGCAATGAGATTTCAAAATGCCCCAAAACATAGACGTTCGTAAAGCATTATCTGCTGATATTCCGGCTCTGGAGACAATAAAACCTCGTAACGAGACCGGTTATTTTGAGCGATGCCTGCGCGAGCAGGAGGAAGGCAAGCGCGAAACGTTTATTGCGGCACTGGACGGGCGCACTGTCGGCTACGGGTTTTTAAACTGGCGGCCGCACTATGCGCTGTATAAAAAGCTGCACATCCCGGAGATTCAGGATTTAAACGTTCTGCCCGATTTCCGGCGGTGCGGGGTGGCCAGCGCGATTATTGACGTGTGCGAAGCGCTGGCGACCGAGAAAGGTTGCGAGGTGATCGGGATCAGCGTCGGGCTGTATAAAGATTACGGCCCCGCGCAACGGCTCTACGTCAAGCGGGGCTATATTCCCGATGGTTATGGCGTCACGTATGACCGGGAAACGGTTATGCCAGGCGAAGTACGCCCTGTTGACGGCGATCTGTGCCTGATGATGGTGAAGAGCTTGCGCTAGCTTTCGAGATTTCAGCTTTGGTAGCCAGCGCCCGTATGATAAATGCGGCCCGCAATGTATCTGCTGTATCTTGGTTTCCTTTTGCGTCCAGTTGTTCGGCCAGACAGGTTATATGTTCCAATGCCGTATCAATAACAATGGTCTTGATTTCTTCCTCCGGACAGCCTTCCAATATCTGGTGCGCTTCTCTGTCATCTACTGACCAGATTGCATTCAGAGCATTTTTTGCTGCTTCTTCCGGTGTCAGTCGTTTTCTTTCAAGTGTCATGTTTTTACCCTCTTGTTTTTTTAGTTGATTATGACTGGTTGAATTCCGGGAACTTTTTTCTTTTGCTAATCCACCGGGAAAAGGTTTCTACTATCTGGTCCATGGCTTTGTCAGCATCTTCTGTGGTGACAGCGTTTTCGTATTGATCTCTCAGATGAATAATGACGGCTCTATGGGCTGTGTGCGCCGTTGTGCCTTCAGACATATCAGGTTCATTCATCTGCACCTGGACCATGGCGCGCTGGAGAAGGGTCGTGACGCTGGTTGTCCTGACCTTCTTTTCAGACGGGAGGATGAACGTTTCATCGTCCAAGGCGCCGTCATCGTCCAAGGCGTCTTCTATATCCGAACTGTCCGGACCCTCTTCAAAGATGTCATTATCGTCGCTCATGGTGCTTCCGCCCTTCTTGTTTGACCATAATCTATTTGCATAACGTTTGTTTTGTTGCAAGCTTTTTGTGAATTTTGTCGGAAAACTTTGGTTCGGGGACGAGAATCCGTGTAACGTCAGGGCATGGTTGCAGGCAGTTTTGTAAAAAGGGGAAAGACGATGACCAAATGGGTTTACAGCTTTGGCGGTGACAATACCGAAGGCCGGACGGATATGCGCAATCTTCTGGGCGGCAAGGGAGCAAACCTGGCGGAGATGGCCAGTCTGGAGCTGCCGGTTCCGCCGGGTTTTACGATCACGACAGAGGTCTGTACCGCTTTTTACGATAACGACAAGCAATATCCGGCAGACTTGAAAGATCAGGTGAAAGCGGCGCTGGCGGGGATTGAAACGGCGCTGGGGATGCGTTTTGGCGATCCGGAAACCCCGTTGCTGTTATCCGTTCGTTCCGGGGCGCGGGTGTCGATGCCGGGGATGATGGATACGGTTTTGAATCTCGGCCTGAACGACGACACGGTGGCGGGGCTGGCGAAAAAAGCCGGGGACGAGCGTTTTGCGTGGGATTCCTATCGCCGGTTTATCCAGATGTATGGCGATGTGGTGCTGGGTATTCCGCACCATGATTTCGAAGATATTCTCGACACGCACAAGCGCGATGAAGGGATTACCCAGGATACGGCGATTACCGCCGATGGCTGGAAAGAGATTGTTGCGGCTTACAAAGACATGGTTGCACGCGATTTGGGGCGGCCGTTCCCGATGGACCCGGAAGAGCAGCTCTGGGGCGCGGTGGGTGCGGTGTTCAGTTCATGGATGGTGCCGCGGGCGGTGGTGTACCGGAAAATCCACGATATCCCGGAAAGCTGGGGGACGGCGGTGAATATTCAGTCGATGGTGTTCGGCAATATGGGCGAAGACTGCGCGACCGGCGTGGCTTTTACCCGCGATCCGTCGACCGGCGAGAATTATTTTTACGGCGAGTACCTTGTGAATGCGCAGGGCGAAGACGTGGTGGCGGGAATCCGCACGCCGCAATCCCTGACGATCAAGGGCAAGGAGAAAGAAGGCAGCGATTTGCCCGCGATGGAGGAAGTTATGCCCGATGTGTTCGCGCAGCTTGACGACGTGCGGCATACGCTGGAAAAGCATTACCGCGATATGCAGGATATCGAGTTTACGGTCCAGCAGGGAACGCTGTACATGCTGCAGACCCGGAACGGCAAACGGACCACGGCGGCAGCGCTTAAAATTGCCGTCGATATGGTGAACGAGGAACTGATTACCAAGGAAGACGCGCTGATGCGTATCGACCCGCAGGGGCTGGATCAGCTTTTACATCCGACGCTCGACCCGATGGCGCACAAGACTATCATGACCAAGGGGCTGGCGGCGTCGCCCGGCGCGGCCAGCGGCAAAATCGTCTTTAATGCCGATGATGCCGAAGCTATGGCGGGGGATGGTGAAAAGGTGATTTTGTGCCGTCAGGAAACCTCGCCGGAGGATATCCACGGCATGCATGCGGCACAGGGGATTTTGACAACGCGCGGCGGGATGACGTCCCATGCGGCGGTGGTGGCGCGCGGTATGGGGCGGCCTTGTGTCGCCGGGGCCGGGGAAATCCGAATTGATTACGAACGCCAGACGATGACCATCAATGATAACGAATTACAGGCCGGGGACATCATTACGATTGATGGTACGACCGGTGAAGTGATGCTGGGCGCGGTGGCAACGATCCAGCCTGCGCTGTCCGGGGATTTTGCCAGTGTGATGGGCTGGGCGGACGATGTGCGGCGCATGGCGGTACGGGCCAATGCCGAAACGCCGCTGGATGCCAAGACCGCCCGTGATTTCGGGGCGGAGGGGATCGGATTGTGCCGGACGGAGCATATGTTCTTTGACCCGGAACGGATCCAAAGCGTGCGGGAAATGATCCTGGCGACCAATGCCCAGTACCGGCGGGATGCGCTGGATAAATTGCTGCCGGCGCAGCGGAGTGATTTTGAGGCGCTGTTTACGATCATGAAAGGGCTGCCGGTGACGATCCGGTTGCTGGACCCGCCTTTGCATGAGTTCCTGCCGCATACAGATGAGGATATCGCCCAGTTTTCAGCAAATTCAGGGATTGATGAGGCGAAGGTCCGGCAGCGTTTGCAGACGCTGGGCGAGGCTAACCCGATGCTGGGGCACCGGGGATGCCGTTTGGCGATTACCTATCCGGAAATCTATGAGATGCAGGTGCGGGCGATTCTGGAGGCGGCCATTAAGATCGGGAATGTTACGCCGGAAATCATGATTCCGCTGGTGGCGACGCGCACTGAATTTACGCGGATGAAGATGCTGGTGGATCAAACGGCGGCGGACGTGTTCGCGGCAAAGGGCGCGAAGACGGACTATCTGGTCGGGACAATGATCGAACTGCCGCGGGCGGCGCTGGCCGCGGATGACATCGCACAGGAAGCGGCATTTTTCAGTTTCGGCACCAACGACCTGACGCAAACGACACTGGGGATGAGCCGTGATGATGCCGGGTTGTTCCTGCCGGTTTATGTGCGCGAGGGGATATTTGAAAAAGACCCGTTTACGACGTTGGACCGCGATGGCGTGGGGCAACTGGTGCAGATGGCCGCCGAGAAGGGGCGGCGCGTCCGCAGTGCTATTAAACTCGGTATATGCGGCGAGCATGGCGGTGACCCGGCCTCGATTGATTTTTGTGAGGAAACGGGTCTTGATTATGTGTCCTGTTCTCCTTACCGCGTGCCAATTGCCCGGCTTGCCGCAGCGCAGGCGGCGATTAAAGGGCCGGCACGGGCGGCTAAAAAGAAAGCGGCTTAAAGTGAATGAGGGAACGGCTTCGTTTTTTGTTTCGTTACATCATCTCTCGTTACGGCTCTGTAGGTTTCTCTCGCTACAGCGCGTTGACCTGAGACATGTATATGGTCTGAATAATTTTTTACAATCGCAGCCAGTGAGGCGCCGTTAACAATTCCTAAAACGGGCGCGCCCGCGATAGCAAAAATGGACGAAATCGTTACAAAGGTGATCCCGCTCATAGCCTTTGGCTTAGCTTGGATTTCCGGTGAAAACATATCAAAGGCCGCTTTTTGACCGACGAGGACACTTTGGGCCAGTGGCGTTAATGTTTCCAGATGTTCATTAAAATCTTTCCGCATTCGTGATGTTTGTGCATGACTTCGGATGGCATTGGTTAGAACCGTAGCGGCAAAAATAACGGCTCTGTATTTGTCCGGAATTCCGGGCACGAGGAGAGAGGGGAGGACAATACCCAAATGAGCGATATAGTCTGCTTTTTTCAGGCGGGATGTTTTTTGAAAAGCTTCCCATGCTGCGTTGGCAACCTGTTTACGGGCTATTTCCCGTTCAATATTTGATTGATCGTTTTCTTCCATCGTCGGTCTCCGGTTTTGAAACGGGATTGTTATATGAAAAACGGAGTGGCTGTCAAATAAAAATGCCCCATTTTCTTTATGGTGCAGACCTGATAAAACGAAAAGATAACCGAAAGGAACGCAGCATGAGCAACGACAATCAAAAAGACGAAGGCAAGACCTTTGATATCTATCATTTCAAAAGCCGGCTGGACATGTTGCTGGCGGCGGCCTTTATTATTATCGTGTTACTGGTTGTGTTGCTGGTGACGCTCTGGAGCGGGCCGGGACAGGCTGCGGGCGGCTCATTCTAGGAGGAACGGGTCATGAATATCCTCTTTATCACATCAAACCGGATCGGTGATGCGGTTTTATCGACGGGTCTACTGGACCGGATTGCCCATGACTATCCGGCGGCGGCGGTGACGATCGTTTGCGGCGGTTTGCCGGCGAGCCTGTTCGAAGGCTATCCGAATTTAAAAGAGATTATTGTCCTGAAAAAACAAAGCTATAACCGTCACTGGTTAAAGCTGTGGCAGAAGGTGGCCGGGACCAAATGGGACATGGTCGTTGATTTGCGCGACAGCATCGTATCGCGTCTGGTCGGAGCCAGGCAGCGTTACATTTATTCCAAGCGCATTGATAAAACGAAGCACAAAGTCGAGCAGGCGGCGGCCGTGATGAAGCTGGACACCGTGCCGGCGCCGCGCCTTTGGTTTACCGATGCGCAGAAAGAACAGGCCGAAGAGCTGATCCCCCAAGGGGTGACCGCTGTTTTGGGCGTGGGGCCGACGGCCAACTGGATTGGCAAGACGTGGCCTGCCGACCGGTTTATCGAAACCATTAAAATTTTGATTGCCGCCAACGGTATTTTACCGGGGGCGCGGGTGGCTGTGTTCGCCGCGCCGGGCGAGGAAGAAGACGCCCGTAAGGTTCTGGCCAGTATTCCCGAAGCCCGTCAAATTGATGTGATCGCCAAGACAACGCCCGGTATGGCGGCGGCGGCTCTGGCGCGCTGTGACATGTTTTTGGGGAATGATTCCGGCCTGACGCATTGCGCGGCGGCGGTGGGGACGCCGACGGTGGCATTATTCGGGCCGAGTTACGATCATTTGTATCGTCCCTGGGGCGAGCATTGCACGTTTGTGCGGACACCCGAAACGTTCGATGAGCTGATTGATTTTCCGGGCTATAACCCCAAAACGCTGGATCACACGCTCATGGAAGGTTTGAGTGTGAAGAGCGTTCTTCATGAGATCGACCGGTTCTGGAACCGTAAAGAAGCGGCGTAAGTCTCTTTGTCGAGTTACTCGTTCAGGCCGTCATAATCGCCTTCTTTGCCGGCAGAGGCGTTGTCACCGTATTTGCTCTGGTATTTCTCACCCAGAATGGTTTCCAGATAGGTTTCCCGCGATTCGGCAGCGACGTCGTAGGGAACGCTTTTGATCCGTTCCCAGCCTTTGTTAATCATGCAGCCCTCAAAATCATGGTATTCGAGGTGTTCGTAGCGCAAGGCGCCATCGCGTTCCGGCGTGTCATATTCAGCCAGCAATCCTTCCGGGGTTTCCGGGTCGGGCATCCAGCCATTCTCCGTATTGCCGGGGAGGGCATGACGCAGGGCACCGGTCCGTTCCAGTTCTTTTAGTTCGGTAATGCAGCGGGCGATGTCCTGATTGAGCATTTGCTGGGCCTTGGGGCCGCGCTGATAGGTGGCATCCGTGGTGTTGGCGCGTTGCCAGTAATGCGCGTGATGGGCCAGGGCGTCTTCGTCATAAGGCGCGGCACAGGCGGAAAGCGCGAGTAATGCCGCGCTGCTGAGGGTCAGGAATAAACGCTTGTCGGTCATGGATGATCCTGTCAATTCATGTGATTCGAATATGGCTTCGTCGCAAGGATAGCAAGGCGGCGGCTTGGCCTCAATGATGATTTCATTTATTCCCCATAATATTATCTGTCCACCATGTTTCCAGAACCGGTCCATAGATCGGAATAGTTTCGGGATGGTGAAGAAATGCGCGGTAAGCAATGTCGTCTTCTCCGGCATAGTAAAGTGGGATCATGTAATGTCCGGCCATCAGTACGCGGTCGAGGGCGTGGGCGTGGGCGACCAGATCGGCGCGGTCTTTCGCATCGGCAATGTCCTGTGCCAGTGCGTCAACCGCCGGGTTGCAGATGCCGGCGAAATTCCAGCGGGCCGGCTGGTTGGCGGCGGCGCACGACCAGTAGAGCATCTGTTCGGTTCCCGGTGACAGGCTGTTCCACCAGTAATAAAGCGTCATGTCGAAATCGTAATCGTTCAGGCGGCCCCGGTAAGCGGCGCTGTCCAGAACCCGGACGTGGGCGTCAATTCCCAGTCGTTTCAGGGACCGGATAAAGGCGAGGGCTATTTTTTCCTCTTCCGGGGCGTTGAGGAGGATTTCGAAGCTGAAAGGCTGGCCGTTTTTAACGCGCCGGCCGTTTTCAATTGTCCATCCGGCTTCTTTTAACAGGGCGTCGGCTGTCTTTAAATTTTGACGGACATCACTGGCGGGGGGTGTCCAGCTGGGGCCGAAAACATCCTCTGGCAGTTGATCTTTCCATGGGCCGAGTAGGGCGGTTTCACCGGCGGAGGGCTGCCCGTGCGCGGCCAGTTCCGAATTGGGGTAGTAGCTTGTGATGCGTTTGAAATGGCCGTGGAACAGGGTTTTGTTGATCCAGTCAAAATCCAGCGCCAGCGTCAGTGCCTTCCGGACGCGGATGTCATCGAACGGCGCGCGGCGTGTATTAAAGATCAGGGAGCGGACCTTTTCCGGGCGGGCATGGGGGAAGCTCTGGGTTTTAACGGCGCCGTTTTGCACGGCTGTAAAATCATAGGCGCTGACCCACTGGGCGATATCGTTTTCCCGGCGCAGATCGTATTCACCGGCCTTGAACGATTCAAAAGCGACGGTGTCGTCGCGGTAATAATCAAAAACCAGCCGGTCGAAATTGAACTGGCCGCGGTTGACGGGGAGGTTTGCTGCCCAGTAATCCGGCACACGCTCTAGCACCAGTTTGCGTCCCGGATCAACTTCGGCGATGCGGTAAGGGCCGCTGCCGACCGGGGTATCCAGCGTTGTTTCCTCGAAATCGCGTCCGGTCCAGTAAGCTTTGGACAAGACCGGCATCATGGCCAGAATCATCACGGTTTCCCGGTTATACCCTTCTCCGAAGGTCATTTTGACTGTGTGATCGTCGATTTTTTCGATGGTTTCCACCAACCGGTAAATCTGCCGCATGTTCGGGCGGCCTTTTTCCTTGAGTGTCTCAAAGGAAAACAAAACGTCATCGGCGGTTATCGGGTTGCCGTTATGGAAACGGGCGGCGGGGTTGATATGAACGGTCAGGGCAGAGCGGTCTTCGGGGATGTCGACACTTTCGGCAATCAGCGGGTAGAGCGTAAACGGTTCATCCCAGACGCGGGCCATTAGGCGGTCATAAAACAGGGCCAACCCGTCATCGGCCTTGCCCTTGATCGAGAAGGGATTGAGGGTATCAAAGGTGCCGATTCGGGCCTGTTTCAGGGTGCCGCCCTTGGGGGCGTCCGGGTTCACATAGGACAGATGATCGAAATCCGGACCGTATTTGGGTGTGCCGTGCGTTGCCAGCCCATAAAAAGACTCGGCGTGGGCCGGTGCGATAAAGGTAAGGATCAGGAAAGAAATATGTATTATAATTTTACGCATGTCTAATGTCATACCATCCCAACGCGTACCTTCCAAACAAGATTTGATCCGGCGCATTACGTTGATCGAAGGCGATATCACGCAGCAAGGCGATGTCGATGCGATCGTATCGTCGATTTCCACCAGCCTTGATTGTGGCGGATCGCTGAATGCCTGTTTGATCGAACGGGCGGGGATTGCGCTGGATGATTTTATCCTGGAGCATATCCACCGGCCGCGGCCCGGCGATGTATTTGCCGTGCCGGCCTTTGACTTGCCGGTAAAACATATTTTGTATGTTGTAACCCCGACATGGCGGTCAGGATTCGACCTAGAAGAGCGCGACCTTTTGCGGTGTTATCGCGGGGCGATGGAAACCGCGCAGAAAATGCGGTTGAAAAAAATAGCCTTTCCGGCGCTGGGGACCGGCGGGGACGGGTTTCCCCTGCAGCGGGCGGCGCGGCTGGCGGTGCAGGGCATCCGTGAGCGGTTGATCGGTCAACTGGAGGAAATCCGGATCGTTTGTAACCGTGCCGATGTTTACGGCGCGTTTGCGCAACGCCTGAAGCGTTCTGGCCGGGGACAGGACGTGTAGTAAAACGGCCTTATGAAATGACCGCTTTCATGACCGTGTGTCCGGAGACTTTCTTGTCCGGGGCCGGTGGCGGCGTTTGCGTTCCCAGCATGTCGCTGGCACACGGCGGGACACCGCCGGCGATATCCTTAAATGAAATTTGTACAGGGCTTTTGTCTGTTTTTTGCTCATTCATGGCACACACTCTCTCTATGTTTTTATGAACCGGATTATTACCGTTAAGACAGGTGAAAGCCGGTTGTCAAAGGAAATGTGGGGGCTAGAGCATGCCTTGGAAATGGCGGCGGCTCATTTCCTCGATTTCGTCTTCTGAGAAATCGAAGTTGGCTCCGAGTTCGTCAATCAGAGCCTGTCGGACCAGAACATTCAGGTCTTCGCCGCTTTCACACCACAGATCAAGCAGGGGGCGGCGGTAGATGATGATGATGTCGTCATCGTTGGCGACTTTGCTCTGTACACCGGGGGAAATCTGGGAGCCGTTACAAAACAGGGCGATTAAATCAAAGGGGTCGTCGATATCCTGTTCCGTCTGGGTGATTTCATCAGCGATGTCTTCGACTTTGAGGGCCAGACCATCACAAAACTCCATGAGCTCCTCCGGCAGATTTTCCAATGCCGTGCGGGTGATGATCTCTACGTCCTCTATGGAGGGAGGAACTGTAAAATTCATGATGATCTGTTGTCGATCCATGAGCCCTGCCTCTGCGTTGATTCTATGACCAAATGTACGACGAAATCACGGGCAAGGCAATCATAAAGCCATATTCCCTGTTGTTTTGTTAAGGAATTCGTGAGATTTTAGAGGATAAAATAAGTCTTATATTGAGATCGGGATATGTGTTGAATGTCATACAGGTTTGAAAACGCCTCGGTTCTTGTCGTAGATGATATGAATCCCATGCTGTCGCTGGTGGCGTCGTTGTTGCGTATTTTCGGCTTTAAAAACGTTTATACGGCAACGAACGGTGAAGAGGCCTTTAAAAAGTTCCGCAAATACAATCCCGATATCGTTTTGACGGACTGGCTGATGGAGCCTATGGACGGTATCAAGCTGGCCGAGCAGATAAGAAAAGATCCGTCGTCACCCAACAAATTTGTCCCGATTGTTATGATGACCGGTTACAGCCACAGAATACGGGTGGAACAATCACGGGATATGGGGATTACCGAGTTTCTGGTTAAGCCGTTTACGTCCCGCGATTTATATGCGCGGATTGAACGGCTGGTTGAAAAGCCCCGTAAATTTGTGGATTCGGGAGAGTTTTTCGGGCCTGATCGTCGCCGGAAACGGCCAAAGGAATATGTCGGGCCTTATCGCCGTGATGGGGATGAAGATGAGGATGCCGTAGGCGCGGATATGGCTGTACAGGCTAATGATGGCGATGGAGACGGTTTTGAGATTGATCTGGTTGACAGGGATAAGGCCAGCCAGATTTTGCGCGAATTGCGCGAAAAAGCGAAAAGCGATGTAAATTAACTTTCATTGTTGGATTGAGTGACGGATGGCTACAGGATCAACAGAAACTGGAAAAGTGAAATTTTACACTCCCCCTAATGTGTTGCGGGAAAAAG
Source organism: Rhodospirillales bacterium (assembly GCA_020638175.1). Taxonomy (NCBI): domain Bacteria; kingdom Pseudomonadati; phylum Pseudomonadota; class Alphaproteobacteria; order Rhodospirillales; species Rhodospirillales bacterium. Next base: position 1,815,492 of record JACKJA010000002.1, on the reverse strand, counting down.
TCGGCTATGGCGGCATTGATCCGCAATTACTTGATAAGGCCCAGTTGTTTCTCGATAAGAACGATCTGGATTTTGCGCCTTATGCGGACGGGTATCTGAAGCGATTAAAGCAAGCCATTGATGCTATAAAGGCTGACAAGGTTAAGGGCGCGGCCGCGGTGGACTCTTTGGTTCGCCCGATTATGGAGCTGAAAGCCAATGGCGGGATGTTCCGTTATCGTCTGGTGACCGAGATCGCCGGGGTGATTCTTAATTTCCTGGAAGACGTGAAAGATTTGAACAAGGATGCCCTGCGTCTGGTCGAGGTTCATTACCAGACGATACATGTTATTGTCTCCAGCGGTCTGCGCGGGGATGGTGGCGCCGAAGGGCGGCTGCTTGCCGAAGAGCTGTATGACGCCTGTGTCCGTTACTACAACAAATATGACGGCGTTGTATCACAAGGTTAGTGTTTGCTTTATAAATTTGCGTTATAATTGATCTAGAATCGACTTAAGGAGAGTTTCCTATGGATGGCGGTGCAGCGATTATGGCTCAACAGGCAATGTTACAGCAGGCCGTGGCTTTGAGTGTGATGAAGCAGTCGGCTGATATGCAGCAGCAGCTGGCATCCGTTCTGGAGCAGGCTATTCTGGATGTTCCTGTGGCGGAAGGCCGGGGTGCTAACGTTGATATAGCGGCTTAATCGGTAATTTGTTCGATTTTTACTTCGCCGAGTTCCGGCAGTTTTTCATTAATTTCATCAAGATGCGGGAAGGACGTCTGTCCGCCTTTTCTCAGGCATGACAGTGTCGCGGCGACCGAAGCACGTTTCATCGAGTCAACCAGACTGACCTGTCCATGCAGACCGGCCGCCAGTGTTCCGCAATAGGCATCACCAGCCCCGGTAATATCGACCGGATCAATTTTGATAGCCGGGACGGCGATGATTTGATTGTCCGGGGTGACGGCGATAGAGCCGCGTGGCCCCAGTGTGATAATACAGGTCAGGTTTTGCCCCTGTTGTGCCAGCGCGCGGGCCAGAAGGGCAGCATTATCCATCTTGAGGCCTAGTTTTTCGGCGATTTGCCGGGCTTCCAGCTCATTGATAATCAGATAATCCAGCTTGGCCAGTATTTCCGCGGGAACCTGTATGGCCGGCGTCAGATTTAAAATCGTTGTTGCGCCATGTTCATGGGCGCGGTTGATGATGTCCCAGTTGTGATCCGGCGGGATTTCCATTTGCATCAGGACGACATTGCCGGGGCCGAGAATGTCATTGGGGATTTGCTCCGAATTGATGTCGGCATTTGCTCCCAGCGCGACGACAATGTGGCGCTTTCCTTCTTTGTTCGTGATGATCGCCGAACAGCCGGTGGGAAAATCGGATTGCACCACGCCGGATGTCATTACGCCCTCGCGGCGGATGTGGTTGAGCATCTTGAGACCCATGCCGTCATCGCCCACGCGCCCGACCAGGGCCGTTTTCGCGCCGCACCGGGCCGCTGCCAACGCCTGATTCGCGCCTTTGCCGCCGCCGCCGGTGGTGTAAGCCGCGCACAAAACGGTTTTTCCCGGCTCTGGCAAGACACTGGCCGGGAAATACATATCCTGATTTATGGAGCCAAAGACAATAAGCATGAAATAATTCCTCTGCCTGATGAGATGTAACGGCAATTAACCAGATAATTATTACATGTTTGCCTGTGAAAGAGAACGCTCTTTTCCAAGGGCCGGTTAACGGGATTTCCTCAGATCCTTCAAGAGATCATTCAGCAGAGCGACAACCTCATTGGATGCTTGGTTCATCAGGGAAACCTCGTGCTGGGCATCCTTTTCATTTTTCTCTGAATAAAGGCGCACGGCGGCCTTTCCGTACCGGTGTACCCGTTCATGAGGATCCATCATGGCCTTGTAAGCCGGGTGGTTGCGGATATGCTCTTCCTTGAGATTGTCGTACCATTTCCCAAGGCGGCAGCTGTGATGATCGGCCAGCTCGTCTTCCTTCAGGCTATTCATGCCGACAAACATTTGTGCCAGATTTTTCTTCCAGAGGAAATGGTCCGCTTTGGCCCGGTATAGCGGGTAATTGGGGATCGTCATTTTGTCCAGTTGAGCGAAAACATCGTTCAGAATATTTTCCGTTTGGGCAACGGTGCTGATGACGTGTTCTGTTTTTTCGTTGTTATTTGAAATTTCGTTCGCGATCAGGGACATATCCTGATTGGCGGAATGAATAGCGCCTACCTGTTCATCCATCAACTGCTTGGCCAGGTTGATGTGGTGACTGGATGAGGTGACAGCTTCGTTGATTTCCGTCATGCCGTTACTGACTTCGCTGACCAGTTTTTCACCCTCGGTTATGGCGCCGCCGATATTTTCGATCATCCCGGATATTTCGCCGACACCGCGTGTCAGGTTGGCAATTTTATCCCGGATATCGTTTGCGGAGGTTGAGGTTTGATTAGCCAGTGTTTTTACTTCGTTGGCGACGACGGCGAACCCTTTGCCGGCTTCCCCGGCGCGGGCGGCCTCGATGGTCGCGTTAAGCGCCAGTAAATTTGTTTGGCTGGCGATGGCTTCGATAGTGTCCAGAATATCGGCAATTTGTTGGGATGCTTCTGTAAGAAAAGAAAATTTCTCGACCAGATGAGTGACGTCGCCGGCAATCTGTTTCATGCGAGTGCTGGTTTTTAACGCGGCCTCGGCGCTGCTTTGTGTGCGGTTTTCAACGGTTACGATGGTTTCCGATGATGTTGTGCAACTCTCTGATATTTGTTTGAATGCGCCGTCAATTTGCGAAATGCTTGCGGCAATATTTTGTCCGCGTTTGTCGATGTCACGGGAGCCCCCTGTCATATTGGCGACGGCGGCCATAATCTCACTGGCTTGCATGGAGAGGTTGACGGTGTGGTCGAGCTGGTCGGTTGCACGTTTTTCCATGATTTTGGCAAATTTGGCCGCTTGTGCATCGACTTCCAGACCCATGTCCAGTTCGGGGGGCTCGAAATGCCCTTCTAACAGGGAATTCATGAAATTAATCAGCCGTTTTTGTGGTGATATTTCTGTTTTGAGTTCAGGACTACTGTCTATAGCGACGGCTTCCATAATATCTGTCTCCTCTGATATTTGTTTGATCGTGTGTATCGAGACAATAAATGTAAGATACTTTTTGAGTTGATGGAAGTATTTGTATGTCCATTAGGTGTATTGAATATAGTATTAGATGTTTTGAATACATATGTGTGACTTTATACATTCTTGAATGTATAAAGATATTCATTTTGTTTTTGGGCGGAATGTTTTTATTTTACGGCGTAATGCGGAAAGACAGCGACCATTGCTCGGCTTTTTCCAGATTTTTATCCAGTTCAGCCATGGTTTTGGCCATGTCGGGGCTGTCGTCCCGCATCCATACCCGCAGGGTTTTCAGGTAAAGAGCGCATAGTCCCGTGACCTTGAGGGCGCCCCGGAAGCCGGCGGTGTTGATGTTTGCGGCTTCCAGCATTCTGGTCATGGATTTTCCCAGATGGGGCAAGCCGATAACGGCTTGTTTGGGATCACAGCGAAAGGATGACAAAACAGAGCAAACGGCGTCCCGGTTTTCGTTCAGAATGTCAAAGCGTTCCATTAACAAATCGAACAAGTGATCGCGCGGGGATGTGTCCGCAGGTTTTTCACCGCAACTTTCCATGACGGTGCGGTCTATGATACGGCCGTATGCGGCCAGAATGTCAAACCGGTCTTCGACATATTCGTACAGCTCATGCAGTTTGAGGCCCGTCTGGTCGGCGATATCACGCATATTGACGGCTTCCCAGCCCTTTTCAGCGGCTAGGGACAAGGCGGCATCCACGATTTTTTTGCGGATATTTCCTGTGGTTTTTTTAGGCATAAGCGGTTTTACTTTTCGTTTGTATCCATTACAGATAGAACTGATTTTTAGGAAATTCAAACCGGGAATGCAATCTATGTCTGAAACGAAATACGATCTGGTCGCTGTGGGGAATGCTTTGGTGGACGTTTTGTCCCATGCGGAGGAGGCGTTTATTGCCGCGCAAGACGCGCAATTTGGCATGAAAAAGGGCGGCATGATGCTGATTGACGAGCCGCGAGCCGTAGCGCTCTATGCCGATATGGGGCCGGGGGTCGAAAGCTCTGGCGGGTCGGCCGGGAATACGATTGCCGGGTTTGCTTCTTTTGGGGGCCGGGGGGCTTATATTGGCAAGGTCGCTGATGACCAGCTCGGCGCTGTGTTCAAGCACGACTTAAAAGCTATGGGGGTTCATTTCGACACGCAGCCTTTGGCCCTGGGAGCGCCGACCGGGCGTTGCCTGATTCTCGTGACGCCGGACGCGCAGCGGACGATGAACACGTTTTTGGGGGCGGCGGTAGAGCTGGGGCCGGAAGATATCGAAGACGCCGTGATTGCGGCGGCGCAAGTGACCTATCTGGAGGGGTATCTGTTTGATCCGGCGCATGCCAAGGAAGCGTTCTACAAGGCCGGGCAGGTGGCTCACGATGCCGGGCGAAAAGTATCGCTCAGCTTGTCCGACCCGTTTTGTGTCGACCGTCACCGGGCGGATTTCCAAGGTTTGGTCGAGCATCATATTGATATCCTGTTTGCTAACGAAGATGAGATTAAATCCCTGTATCAGGTGGAGACCTTTGAGGAGGCCGTGCAGGCTGTGGCGGCAAAATGCGAGGTTGCGGCCCTGACCCGCAGCGCCAAAGGGTCCGTTATTGTTGCGGATGGCAAGGTGATCGAAATTGCGCCGGGACATCCGGAGCACGTTGTTGATACGACCGGGGCGGGGGACCAGTATGCCGCCGGGTTCCTGTATGGCTATACAAACGGCCGGACGTTGGCCGAATGCGGGCATCTGGGGACGCTGGCGGCGACGGAAGTGATCCAGCACATGGGCCCGCGCCCGGAAGTTTCGTACAGTGAATTGATGGAAAAAGCGGCTTGAACGGAGTTATCGTGCGAGCACAGGAGCGGGCGCTGTCACTGTTGCGCACAAAGGTTCGCTTTTATCCACATCAGCGATGGATTGGCTGATGGTGGTACTTTTCTCTAAAAAGTGATCGCTTGTTTCTTGCTGGGCGGCTTGATCGTCAATCTCTTCTGCTGCCAATTTTTGGAGGATGGCTACGTAATCTTTATCAAGTTTGCCTGCAAATTGTTGTGCGATTTTTTCTTCAGTGTATTTGTCTTTTCGTTTGCTGATCGTTTTCAGGGCTCTTTCGACCTGTCTTTGTTCATTATCTGTGGCCTTTTTCAGGCTCTTATATAAAGCGTCTCTGGTTCGACCCGTTAGTTGGCCGAGAAGCTCTGTGTTCCATTCTTCCGCCGGTGTGCGGGCAAGACTGTCGGCTAATGCATTCGTGTTAATGAAACCCTGATCGCAATCCTGTGCGTTGGCGAGCGCTGAAAATGTGACGGAAAGGGCAAGGGTGGGGCCCGTCAGAAGCAGGTTTTTAGTGAAATTCATTATGGTGATCCCCTATGTATGGCGTTGGCTAACTAGCACGCAAGATACAGAGGGATGTTCTTTATGTCAAATTTATTGTAAGCCGCGCTCCATAAATGCGGCAATTGACCGGGCAAAACGGGAGGGGTTGCTGACCGGTTCACCTTGAATGATTTTCGCCTGATCGAGCAGCAGATAGGTGGCGTCTTCTATCATGTCATCCTGAGACGAAAGCGAAGGATCTTTAGATTCTTCCGCCCCGCTTTCGCGGGGGTCAGAATGACAGGTAGTGAGCGATGCGATTTTCTTTATCAGCGGGTGTTTGCCGTTGATTTCCAGCACGCGTTTTGATTGCGGTGTGTAACTCTGATGGATTTTCAGGACGCGTTCCATGTGCATGTCGACGCTGCCGTCTGCCGCGACGAGGCAAACCGGGGAGTCGGTCAGGCGTTTGGAGACGCGCACTTCGCCGACATCTTCGGACAGGATGGTTTTCATTTTTTCGATCAACGGGGCGAGGTCTGTGCTTTCGCTGTCGCCGGCATCTTCTTGTTTTTCTTTGTCTTTTTGGTTTTCGAAACGATCGAGATCGATATTGCCTTTGGTGATCGATTTAAACGGTTTGCCGTCGAAATCGGATACGTTTTGCAGCCAGAAATCATCGATTGTATCGGTGAAGAACAGGACTTCCAGCCCGCGCGCCTTGAAGCCTTCGAGCTGTGGTGAATTCTTGAGGTTTTCCATGTTTTCGCCGCTGATATAGTAAATCGCGTCCTGACCGTCTTTCATGCGTTCGGCGTAATCGGCGAGAGAGGTCAGTTTGTTTTCCTCATGCGTTGAGAAAAACCGTGTGACTTTCAGGATCGCTTCGCGGTGTTCGGGGGCGTCATAAAGTCCTTCTTTAAGAACGGCGCCGAACTGATTCCAGAAATTTGTGAAATCAACATCGTTGTCACGGGACAGTCTATCGAGATCGCTCAGGATACGCTTGGCAACGCCAGAGCGGATTTTGGCAATCACCGGATTGTGTTGCAGCATTTCGCGGCTGATGTTCAGCGGCAGGTCTTCGCTGTCGATGACGCCGCGCAGGAACCGCAGCCACGGGTACATCAAGCCGTCGCAATCATCGCTGATGAACACGCGTTTGACGTAGAGGCGCACGGCGTGTTTGCGGCCCGGATCGTACAGGTCCCATGGGCGCAGCGTCGGAGTGAAGAGCAGGGCGGTGTATTCGATCTTGCCTTCCGCGTGCCAGTGGTGGGTCGCTAGCGGTTCATCCATGCCATGGCCGATATGTTTGTAAAACGCATCGTAATCTTCGGTCGTAATCTCATTTTTCGGGCGCATCCACAGGGCGCCGGCGCGGTTGACAGGCTCCGGGAAATCGCCGAGGTAAATCGGGAAGCCGATATGATCGGAATAGGTTTTGATGACCTCTTCGAGTTTCTGGTCGATCAGATATTCGCTCGAATCGTCGTTGATGTGCAGGACGATGGCGGTGCCGTGGGTTCCGGCGAGTTTTTCTGATTCGTCTTTGGTTGCTTCGCGGATGGTAAAGCCGCTGCGGCCGTCGGATTCCCAGTGCCATGCCTGACTGTCTCCCGCCTTTTGCGAGATCACGGCGATTTTATCGGCGACCATGAAGCCGGCGTAAAACCCGACGCCGAACTGGCCGATCAGGGAGAGTTTATCCTTGCTGTCTTTGGCTTGCGCGGCCTGTTCCATCAGGGCGCGGGTGCCGGATTTGGCAATGGTGCCGAGGTTTTCGACCAGTTCGTCGCGGGTCATGCCGATGCCGTTATCACGGACGGTCACGGTGCGGGCGTCGGTGTCCTTGGTGACGTGGATTTTGAAATCACTATCGCCGGCGCTTAAAGCCGGATTTTCCAGCGCGTCATAGCGCAGGCGGTCGCAGGCATCGGCGGCGTTGGAGATCAGCTCACGCAGGAACACTTCCTTGTTCGAGTACAGCGCGTGTGCGACGATTTCCAGCAGCCGCGCTACGTCGGCGGAAAAGGACAGGGTTTCTTCGTGATCCATGGATTCTTTTGTCTGTGCGTTTGTCATAGGGGGCAATATAGCGGTTCCCCATGAAAAATTCCAGAGTGGGTGTTTATAAAATTACGGTGACGGTCGATTAAACCAGCGGTGCTTTGGATCGGGGGGGTGTCCCAGCAGTTCGCCGCCAATGGCGTGAACCGTCAGCATGCCCGTGTTATTATAACGCTCATCAATGATAATTCTTGTACCGCCAACCCCATCTTCTGTGAAGGGGGCGATTAATTCGATCATGTTTTCGCGGAACAATTCAATATCAGCATCGCTGCCATTTGTAGCCAGATCGGACAGTTTGCGGAATCCCGGATGGACCAGAATATTGTGTATAGCGGCTTCTCCGCCGCTATTGGTGCCTAGTTTCAGAATATCCCATGAAGAAACCTGTTCTCTTTCAACCATGCTACGCACAGTTTCAGTGATATCCGGATTGGGGTGAGGGACGTATGTTTTTTCAGTTTGGATATACTGACTATCTTCTGCTAGCGGTCCGCTGATGACATGAAAATGAAGGTTGGCGAGTTTTGAATTGGTCAGATTGATCTCGTCTGCTGGGTCGATGGCATGAAATATGATGAGAGCTCCTTGATTGTCGGGAGCGCTTGTTATTTCATGATTCACCAGATCATTGAAAATGCCGCGCAATTGTTCGGGGGCGAGCGTCTTTAGAGCCCCCATTGTTGTGATGTTTTCATCCTGACGGCAGGTCAGGGAAAAGGCATGCCCTAGTGCGATATGGGCACGGTTATGCGTATAAATTTTTGACTGGTTTGTTTCGGCAATAGCTGGTTTGTAGTCGTTCATTTTTTTATCGTTTTTTATTATGACTAATTTTTTTATCATATTTCTTGAATAAATGCTAAAAAATTTTTTTCTCACGGATTCAGCATCTCTTTCGCCCACAGTTCACCGTGCCTTGTATAGAGGATGCGGGTATGGAGGCGGAAGTCGCCCATGCGCCAGAACTCGATATGGTCGGGGACGAGGCGATAGCCGCCCCAGTGCGGCGGGCGGGGAACGATTTCATCGTTTTCATGTTTGAGCTCGTTTTCCCCGACGCGGTCGAATAGCTCGGTGCGGCGGGCCAGCGGCTGTGATTGCCGGGACGCCCAGGCGCCGATCTGGCTGCCGCGCGGGCGGGTGGCGAAATACTCGTCGGATTCTTCGGCGCTGACATGTTCGATTTTGCCCTCGACGCGGACCTGCCTTTCCGGGCCTTTCCAGTAAAAGCACAGGGCGGCCTGCGGGTTTTGGTCGAGGTCGTCGCCCTTGCGGCTTTGCTTGTTGGTGTAGAAGACAAAGCCGCGTTCATCGAGTCCCTTGAGCAGCATTATGCGCGCGGACGGGCGGCCTTGCGCGTCGGCGGTGGCGAGGCACATGGAATCGGGGAAAATATCCTCGGCGGCCTGTTCCTCCGCATACCAGATATGGAACAGGGTAAACGGGTCGTCCGGAGCCTCGGCGGCGGTTTCGAATGTCTCGATCTTCATTTTTCCCTCTGTATTTTTATGGTTTTTGTGGTTTTATGCCTTGTTTTGTACTATGTCTATGCCTAGATGTTTATACGATTTGATTTTTAATCAAGAGAGAAAGGCGATCAACGCATGAAGAATATGATTTTAGTAAGCGCTGTGGCGGCTTCCGTGGCTTTGGCCGGTTGTCAGACGACCGACTGGGGCCAGAAAGAAACGATGGGCGGCCTGGGCGGCGCGGTACTGGGCGGCTTGGCCGGTTCCCAGATTGGTAGCGGTTCCGGCCGTTTGTGGGCGACGGGCGCGGGCGTTTTGCTCGGTACGCTGATCGGTAGCGAGATCGGACGGTCGCTGGATGCAGCCGACCGCATGTATATGCAGCAGGCACAGCTGAACGCTTACAAAGCGCCGATCGGTGAAACGGTCGCATGGAGCAACCCGGAAAGCGGCAACAGCGGTTCCTACACCCCGACGCAGGAAGGGACCAGCAATAAAGGCCGTTACTGCCGTGAATACGAACAAACCATTTACATCGGCGGCAAGGCCGAAACCGGTGTCGGTACGGCTTGCCAGAACCCCGATGGGACGTGGGAAATTATCTAGTTTTTCCTAAGGTAATATCTGATGAAGAAGGCCGCTTGAGAGAGCGGCCTTTCTTTTTATTCGCGTTGTTCGGTAACAGTTTCCTGTGTCGTCGTGTTCTCCACGGGCGGCGTGCGCGGCGGCGGACTGGCCGGTTTTCCGCCCAGCCCCAGTCCGGGCGGCGGCGGTGCCTGTACGGACGGTCCCAGTCCCGGTGTGCGCGGCGTAATTGTCGGCGGGGCTTTCAGTCCGGGGCCGGCCGGTGACAAAGAGGTCAGCCCGCGGGGGCCGGCAGCTTCCATCTTGGCGCGGTAGGCCGGTTGAGACAGGGTACGGTCCATTGATTTCTTGATGGCGGCCAGACCGGCCTTGTTCTTACACAGCTCCGGCAAGGCGTCCATTGTCACGGTTTCGCCGTCGCGGTTTCGTTTGACTATGGTGCGGCCCAGATCTTCCAGGTCTTCCCAGAGGGTTTTCTTTTGCCGTTCTTCAAACCGCTGGCGCGCGGACGTTTCCGGGTTGCCGCCGCTGCTCAAAGCCTGTTCGAAGACTTTGGCTGAATCCTGCAGGGCTTCGGCGCACCACCCCAGCGTTTGGGCGAAGACAAGTCTTTCATTCTGTAAGTTGGCGGTGTCGAGGAAGGGGGAAATACTTTTCAGTTTTAAGCCTTGCGCAATGACATCTTCAAAAACCTTTTGCACCATTTCATCATGCAGTTTTTCATTAAACTGGCTGTCGGCAAACGCGCTATATTGGACCATAGCGCTAAAAATCGGCGCCGGTTCGATGCCGGTGAGTTCGGAAACAAGGTAACCGGCAGAGCGGACTTGCGTGTTGTCGCTGGTGTTGATGGCGGCGCTCAATATGTCTTCTTGGGAAAATCCCTGCCACGCCATATCTTGCGCGGCTTCGCTGAACAGGAGCCAGCTTTTTATGACGTCCTGATCGAAATGCTGGGCGATGTTCTCGGTCATCTTCAAAGCCAGCGGCAGCATCCGGTTTTTCAGCACATGTTTGTTTTGTTGTTTGGCATAGGCGAAATACGTTGTGTCCATGGCCAAAGGATAAGGAAACAGGTGCGAAAGATGGCCGGGCAGACAGGACAGAACGTTGGCCGCCCGCATTTTGGCGGTTTGCTCGATGGCGGCGCTGTCTTTTTGTAATGCACACATGAAGGCGCTGAAGATGTCGGCATGCAGGTTGGCATCCCCCATTTGCAGAGCGTTTCGCTTGCGCACGATGATATCTCTTTCGCCGGTTTGCACGTTATAGGTATGGTCGCGGTATTTAATAGTGTCGATTGCGTGCCACGCCAGACGATACGCCTCGCGCCGGGCTTCCGTCAGGGTTTTAAACTGATCCAGATTGAGCGTACACAAGGCCATATAGGATGTTTCCCGTGACAGCCCCAGAAAAAGCTTTTTCTGGGCTACGGCTGTCCCCAGCAGTGAGGAATCGTGTCCTGTGGTCCCATGGGTCAGGAGGTGCAGGGCTGTCTGGGCGGCGGGATGGTGCAGAATCTCGTGGCTGGCGACGCCCAGCGCTTCGGTGAGTTGTCCGTCGTGGTGGACGATATAATGGATATAAAGCGAGTCAAAGCAGTCCATCACCTGGCGGGAGATGGCCATACATGTCTGTCTAACTGTGTCGAGCTTTAACGTCATGAAATTCCATAGAAAATTTATATGCCCAAGCGTAATGTAGCACCGGCGGGTTAACAAAATCTCAAATTTTCCGGTTTATGGCGGTTTTTCATTTATGCTAGGGCTGGACAAATTCGCTTGAATGTGCAGAAATCACACGCAATTCTACTGATAAATTTACCGTACGATTTAGGATGGGATACGCATGACGCAAAATAATGGAATTATGGCTGGAAAGCGCGGATTGATTATGGGTGTGGCAAACGAGCGCTCGATTGCCTGGGGGATCACCAAAGCGCTGGCCGATCAGGGGGCTGAACTGGCTTTTACCTATCAGGGTGAAGCGCTGGAAAAACGCGTAAAACCACTGGCCGAGCGTGTTGGATCTGATATCGTCCTGCCTTGTGATGTTACTGATGATGCCGGTCTGGACACGGTTTTCGATACGCTGAAGGAAAAATGGGGCAGCATAGATTTTGTGGTTCATGCGATTGCTTTTTCCGACAAGAACGAGCTGGATGGTTTGTATCTTGACACCACGCGCGAGAATTTCAAGCGTACGATGGATATTTCGATCTATTCCTTTACCGCCGTGGCGCAACGGGCGGCGCCGTTAATGAATGAAGGAGGCTCGATGTTGACGCTGACCTATTACGGGGCGGAGCGCGTGATGCCGCACTATAACGTGATGGGCGTGGCGAAAGCCGGGCTGGAGGCCTCTGTGCGCTATCTGGCGGCTGATCTGGGGCCGAAGGGTGTGCGCGTGAATGCGATTTCTGCCGGGCCAATCAAAACGCTGGCCGCCAGCGGGATCGGTGATTTCCGCGCGATTTTGAAATGGAATGAATATAACGCGCCGCTGCGCCGGAACGTGACGATTGAGGAAGTCGGGAATTCCGGTCTGTTCCTGCTCTCCGATCTGGGAAGCGGCGTGACGGGCGAAGTCCTTCATGTTGACAGCGGATTCCATACTGTTGGAATGTGCGCGGTTGATAATGCCGCAAAAACGGCAGAGTTGCTCAACAGCTTTGCCCCGAAGGATGACAGCGAGGAAGCGGCTTGACCGGGAATCGTTTTGGTACATTGTTTCAATATACGACGTGGGGGGAGAGCCACGGCCCGGCGATAGGATGTGTGGTCGATGGCGTGCCGCCCCGCATTCCGCTTTCCGAAGCTGATATACAGCCCTTTTTGGATAAACGCCGTCCGGGGCAATCCAAATTTACCACCCAGCGCAAGGAACCCGATCAGGTGAAAATCCTGTCCGGGGTATTCGAAGGCTTGACGACCGGGACGCCGATTGCACTGGTGATTGAAAATCAGGACCAGAAATCCAAGGATTACAGCGATATCAAGGACAAGTTCCGTCCCGGCCATGCCGATTTTACCTATATGGAGAAATACGGTATCCGCGATTATCGCGGCGGTGGGCGGTCTTCGGCACGGGAGACCGCGATGCGCGTGGCGGCGGGGGCGATTGCCCGTAAAATTCTGACGACCCAGATCGGACCAGAAGTTATTATTCGCGGCGGTGTGGTGCAAATCGGATCTCTTAAGATTGACCCAGAGCATCGAGACTGGGACGAGGTTGATAAGAACCCGTTTTTTGCGCCGTGGGATGGCATTATTGGCCACTGGACCAAATATCTCGAAGATGTCCGCAAGGACGGCAACAGCGTCGGAGCGTTGGTCGAAGTGCAGGTCAGCGGGATTCCCGCCGGGCTGGGCGCGCCGGTGTATGACAAGCTGGATGCGGATCTGGCCAAGGCGTTGATGTCGATCAATGCGGCCAAGGGGGTCGAGATCGGCAGCGGTTTTGAAACGGTGGCTTTGACGGGCGTTGAAAATGCCGATGAGATCCGGATCGGCAAGGATGGCGCGGCTGAATTCCAGTCCAATCATGCAGGCGGCATTCTGGGCGGAATCTCCAGCGGACAGGATATTGTGGCGCGCGTGGCATTCAAGCCGACCAGTTCGATCCTGACGCCGCGGCGGACCATTGATAAAGACGGTAATGAAACCGACATTGTAACCAAAGGGCGTCATGATCCTTGTGTTGGAATTCGCGGTGTTCCCGTGGCCGAAGCTATGGTGGCCTGTGTTCTGGCCGATCACTGGCTACGGCATAAGGCGCAGTGCCTGTAAAAACTCCTCGTTTTTACCCTGGCTTTCCGTTATCTTTTACCGGTATCAAAGAGAGTGAAAGCCGAGCCTATGTCACAAAACTATTTCCGCAAACGTCCTTTGTTTTCTCCGCCGCACAAGCCGGAAAAACCGCAGAAAAGAAAGCCGCGTATAGGCGGGTTTCTCTGGTCGGCGTTGAAACGGACTTGCATGGTTATTGGTGCTTTTGTGCTGATTAGCGCCTTGATGGGGGCGTTCTTTTCCTCAAAGGAATCCGTGCCGTCTTTGCCCAAGGATATGGTTTTGTACATGCCGATCGAGGGGGCTTATCCGGAAAACACCCATGGTGGCTTCACTGCGCCGTTCGGGAAAAAACCGCTGACGATACGGGAGGCTGTGGCGGCGCTGGAGGCGGCGGCTACCGATGATCGCGTGCGCGGGTTAATTGCCGAGATCAAGGGCGGTGTGCCGGGGGTTTCCCAAATTCAGGAGTTGCGCGCGGCCCTGAAGACATTCCGCGAAGACGGGAACAAGTTTGCTTATATCTATGCCGAGTCCTATGGCGAGGCCGGGAATGGTCTGGCGCCGTATTATCTGGCCTCGGCCTTTGATGAAATCTGGATGCAGCCGATCGGGGTTTTGTCTTTGAGCGGGATGCGCGCGGAGATGCCCTATATGCGTGACCTTCTGGATAAAGCCGGGGTGACGCCGGCGTTTTTTGCCCGCAAGGAATATAAGAATGCCTTTGAGAGCTTTATGGAACGCGACATGTCGGCGGCCACGGAAGAATCGATGACGGCGCTGATCGACAACATGGCAAGCCGGATGGTGCATGACATCGCGTTGACGCGGATGGTGCCTGTGACTCATTTGAAGTTCGAGATCGACCAAGGCCTGTTAACCGGAAAAGAAGCTCTGGTCGCCGGGTTGATCGACCGGGTGGATTATGCCGATGTTCTGGTGGCCGAGACGCACGCGGAGATGACGGGCGATCCCGATAACACCGATATCCCGTTTGTGCGGCTGGCGGATTATGCGCTGGCGCACGGGCATGAAAAGAGCTTGTTGGCGCAGGCCGTTAAACGGCCGGTGGTGGCTGTGATCTACGCGCAGGGCATGATTGTTTCCCGCAGCGAAGGCGGCATCGGGCGTGACGATGTGGCGGCGGCCGAGGATATTTCCGGTTATATAGACGCTGCGGCCGAGGATGAACGGGTCAAGGCGATTGTCTTGCGGATTAACAGTCCCGGCGGTTCGCCGTCGGCGTCCGAAACCATCCGGCGGGCCTTGGTTCAGGCACAGAAGGAAAAGGGCAAACCGGTCATCGTATCCATGGGCGGCGCGGCGGCATCGGGCGGGTACTGGATTGCGGCTCCTGCTGACCGTATTTTTGCATTGCCTGCGACCCTGACCGGTTCGATCGGGGTGACGGGCGGCAAGTTTATCCTGTCCGGTTTGTGGGACAAGGTCGGGGTGAACTGGGGGACGTTGCAATGGGGGGCGAACGCCGGGATGTGGTCGATGAACGAGCCGTTGACCGATCGCAGCCGGGAGCGGTTTAATGCCCTGATGGATAATACCTATGATGCGTTCGTCGCGCGCGTGGCGGAAGGGCGGCATATGACTCCGGCGGCTGTCGAGGAGATTGCCCGCGGCCGGGTGTGGAGCGGGGCGCAGGCGTTGGAGCGTGGGCTGGTTGATGAGTTGGGTGGGTTGTCTGAGGCGCTGGATTATGCCGCCGCGGTGGTCGGTGTCCCGGATCAAAAAGCGCTTAACGTGGTTGTGATGCCCAAGCCGTTGACGCCGGTTGAAGAGCTGATGAGTTTGCTGGAGGGGCAGGTGACGATGGGACAGTCTTTGCAGACTTATATGCGCCAAGTTTCCTGGCTGGAACCTTTTTTGAGCCGGATGGATGCCGCGACACAGACGTCTTCGTCAGGGATCAGCGCCTATGAACCTGTATCGGTGCTGCCAGACTGACGTTCGTCGGGCCTCCATTTTCTATCCACCCGTGACGCAGCAGATCGCTGGACTGGGCACTCGATGTTCGGCCATTTTTATCAATGACAATGAAGCCCCCCATACCGTTGACGCGGGCGACGAGATATTCGATCGCAGTTTGTGCGGCTTGCGGGGCGTCCATGTTTTTTTCTTCGATCAGGAAGGCGATGTGTTTGGCCAGTCCTGTGCGGATGAATTGTTCGCCAACGCCGGTGCATGATACGGCGCAGTTATGATTGTCGGCCCATGTGCCTGCGCCGATGATCGGGGTGTCGCCGATGCGGCCCGGCATTTTGGTATCCCAGCCGCCTGTGGATGTGGCGGCGGCCAGATTACCGTGTTTGTCCCGCGCCACGGCGCCGACGGTTCCATGTTCCTCGACGATCAGTTTTTCAATTTTGGTGTGGGCCAGTACGAAATAATCCCGGCTTTCGATCGGTACGCTGTGTTCCTGTGCGAAGCGGATAGCGCCTTCGCCGGACAGCAGGACATGGGGCGTTTTGTCTTTGACGAGGGCCGCCAGATCAATCGGGTTTTTCAGATTGGGGACGGCGGCGACGGCTCCGGCGCTCATATCGCGGCCATCCATGATGGCGGCATCAAGTTCATAGTTGCCTTCGCTGTTGGCACGCGCGCCATGCCCGGCATTATAGTGGGGATCATTTTCCAGCAGATTTACACAATGATGTACGGCTTCCAGAGCGCTGCCCCCGGCTTCCAGGATTTTTCGCCCGGCTTCCAGGATAATTGTCATGCTGTCGAGGACGACTTGCTGGCTGACTTTTTCCTGCAGGGGGGAGGAGCCGGCACCGCCGTGGATCATCAGGGAGTAGGTCATGCGAATTTTTTCCCCGCTTTGGGGATAATGTCTTCGAGTTTCTGGAGCAGGTCCGGCCACGCCATGATGATGTGCTCGGCAGGGAGGTTGTTTTCCAGTATCGCGATGGCGGCGTGCAGATTATAGGCCAGCGGGATGATCGGGCAGGGCAGGTGCTCGGCCGCGGTCAGCGCCGCCAGAACATCTTTGCGGCGGTCGCCGATATACCAGATGACATCGTTTTCCTGCGGCGGGAGGGGCAGGTCGCTCAGCGCTTTCAGCAGCGGCTCCGGGTTCGGTTTGGATTTGCGGATATCCTCGCGGAAGACAGTGACGGCAAAATAGGGGGTTAGCTCGAACGTTTCCAGAATATCGTGGCCATAGCCCTTGCCCATGCCGGAGCTCACCAGCCCCATCGGGATGTTGTGGGCTTTGAACAAGTCGAGAATGTCATAAATGCCGGGGCAGGGCGCAACGATTTCCTCGACCGGTTTGCGGCGGATCTTGTGAATGGCCCGGTGGACGAGGCGCTTGGGCCGCTTGCCGGAGCGATACTCGGTCAGCGGCATGTGCCGGATTTTCCGGCGGAACAGGCGCGAGAAAAACTTGGCAACTTTGTAGGAAAGATCGTCCAGCCATTCCAGAATATGGAGCAGCCGCGGGTTTAAATGCCGCACGGTGGTGCCGTCCATGTCAAACAGGACAATGGTTGGTTTTTGCAAGCTCATGACAAAGTCTTAGACTGCTATGGATTTTTCTTCAAGAGATAGGCTGTTGCAACGTTGCTTTGCACACCACTTTTCGTATCCCCGGTAAGCCCCTGCATCTTATCGTAAAAAGCAGCCATTTCGATAAACATATCAAGAATGGTTTCTTCTTTTTCGTCTATGGCATTACGCAGGTTTTTGACCATTTCCCGCGTCGGGGCTTGCCCCTGATCGGCGGCGGCGCTGGCTGCTTTTACAAAACTCATAACTTGTTTTGCTTTTGGTTCAAAAGCGGCGCTATCCGTTCCGGCCCACCATGTCAGGTTATTGAGCTTGATGGCGGCGGGTTTGTATTCGGCGGAAAAGCGGGCTTTGCGGAAGGCGATGAGGAGTTTTAGACCTTTGTCTTCCTCGTTTTCGGCCCCGGATACGGGTGCCGTCAGGCCGATGGTGACGGTTTTGTTTGTGAGCAGGTTTTTCACGTCGTCGAAAACACCGCCTTTGCGGGATGCGTTTGAATCGAAGGTTTGGGTGACTTCATTGGATTCAATCCGGTGTTCGGTAATGCCGCCCAGTGGATGGACGCGTTCGTCAATTGTGATGCGTTGATTGGGATCATATGGTGGCTCGACCAGTTTTATTTTTTTGTCCCAGCCAGCAAAACCAAAGGCATCGCGCAAGCTTTCCGGTGCCCAGAAGAATTTTCCCATCATCGTCTCTCGTTGTTCTATGAAAAATGTTCTTCCGGTATAGGGAAAAGTCAGGGAGGAGTCAATCAATGAGCGTATGCAGCAGGTGCTTTGGGGCAGTGAGGAGGGATGCGGGATAAAATTCCTACAAAGGTAAGGTTTAAAACTCGTCATTGCGAGCGTAGCGAAGCAATCTATTTTGTGATTTCGCTACAGAGATCGCGCCATTCGGGATTGAGTTTTTCAATCAGTTCTATTTTCTTTTTTCGGGAACCACTTTTGATTTGTTTTTCTCTGCTGATGGCGTGTTCCATGTCATTAAAAAGTTCGTAATAGACAAGTTTGTTACAGTTATATTTGGCTGTGAAGCCCCCCGTGATTTTGTTTTTGTGTTCGTAAATTCGTTTGGAAAGATTCGATGTGACACCCGTATAGAGAACGCCGTGTTTTTTATTGGTGACGATGTAAATGGCGGGCTGTTTCATAGCTTTTTATAACATGTCATTGCGAGAGAGTGAAACGAACGCGGCAATCTGGACGAGATTGCTTCGTCATGTTATTCCTCGCAATGACGGAGGATGGATTGTGCGGTTAACCCCGCATCTTCGTATTGTTTGTCGGGGGTGTCGTGATCCTGAAAGCGGTCGGGCAGGGTGAGGGGCCGGACTTTCAGGTTTGTCAGCAAGTCGTTGTTGGCCAGATATTCCAGCACGATAGAGCCGAAGCCGCCGCGGGAACCTTCCTCGATCGTGATGAGTTGTTTATGACTCTGGGCGAGGCGTTTGACCAATTCTTCGTCGAGCGGTTTGGCAAAGCGGGCGTCCGCGATGGTGACGCTGTGGCCTTGTTTTCCCAGCATATCGGCGGCTTTCAAACATTCATCCAGCCGGGTGCCATAGGATAGCAGGGCGATGTCGGTGCCTTCTCGCAGGATGCGGCCTTTGCCGATTGCGAGGGGCCGCGGCGTTTCGGGCTGGGCGGTGCCCGTGCCGTTGCCGCGCGGGAAGCGGACCGCAATGGGGCCGTCATCATAGCTGGCCGCGGTGGCGATCATGCGGGTGAGTTCGGCTTCGTCGCTCGGTGCCATCAGCACCATATTCGGGATACAGCCAAGGTAGGCGGTATCGAAGCTGCCGGCGTGGGTGGCTCCGTCGGCTCCGACGAGGCCGGCGCGGTCGATGATAAAACGCACGGGCAAATTCTGGATCGCGACATCGTGGATGAGCTGGTCATAGGCGCGCTGCAGGAAGGTGGAGTAGAGCGCAACGAAGGGTTTGAAGCCTTCGCAGGCCATCCCGGCGGCAAAGGTGACGGCGTGCTGCTCGGCGATGCCGACATCGTACATGCGATCGGGGAAGGCCTTGCCGAACGCATCCATGCCGGTGCCGGAGGGCATAGCGGCGGTGATGCCGATGATTTTGTCATCGGCCTTTGCGAGGTTAATCAGGGTATCCGCGAAAACCTTGGTATAGGCGGGCGCGGCGGCGGCGGGTTTATGCTGGTTGCCGGTAATCACATCGAACTTGGCGACGCCGTGCATTTTGTCGGCGGCAGATTCGGCGTGGCCATAGCCTTTGCCCTTTTCCGTGACGACGTGGATCAGGACCGGGCCTTGGCGGTTGCTGTCCCGGACATTGCGTAGAACAGGAAGCAGATGATCCAGATTGTGACCATCGACCGGGCCGATATAGTAAAAGCCCATGTCTTCGAACATCGTCCCTGCGTGCAGCGCGTGGCGAGCTGTTTCTTCGGCCTTGCCCACGGCGCGGCGCAGCGGCGGCGGCAGGGCTTGTGCCAGTTTCTTGGTGGCTTCGCGGGCGCCCATATAAGGCTTGGACGAGACAAGGCGGGTTAAATGCTTGCTGAGTGCGCCGGTCGGGCGGCCGATCGACATGTCGTTGTCGTTCAGGATCACGATCAGGCGGCTGTTTAAATCGCCGGCATTGTTCATGGCTTCGTAGGCTTGGCCGGCGCTCATGGATCCGTCGCCGATGACGCAGATGACTTCGTTATTTTTATGTGCGTGGTCGCGCGCGACCGCCATGCCGAGTCCCGCAGAAATGGAGGTGGAGCTGTGGCCCGCGCCGAACGGATCGTATTCACTTTCCGCGCGCTTGGTGAAGCCGGACAGGCCGCCACCCTGACGCAGGGTGTGCATACGGTCCCGGCGGCCGGTTAAGATCTTGTGGGGGTAGCATTGATGACCGACATCCCAGATCAGTTTATCCGCCGGCGTATCGAACACGGCGTGCAGGGCGACGGTCAGTTCCACAACGCCGAGGCTAGCGCCCAGATGCCCGCCGGTCTTGGCGACGCTGGCGATGGTCTCGCGGCGGACTTCCTCGGCCAGCGTGCGAAGTTCGTCATCGGAAAAGCTTTTCAGGTCAGCAGGGCCGTCGACCCGGTCCAGTAATGAGGACGGGGTTGCCGATGCGACAATCTGTGGTTTGGGCGCGTTTTTCATGATCCGCTATTCATAGCGTTAACCATGCCGAATTTCCAAGAATAATTTAGAAAAAATTACGCTCGTCTCTCCAAGACATACAGAGCCAGTTCTTTCAAGGTCTCGGCACGGTTGTCGAAGATGTGCAGATGGCGGACGGCTTGCTGTACCAGCATTTCGGCGCGCATTTTGGCTTGTTCCTTACCCATCGCGGTGACGAAGGTGGTTTTCCCCGCTTCTTCGTCCTGATTGGCCGGTTTGCCGGTGACATTCGGATCGGCTTCGACGTCGAGGATGTCATCGGTGACCTGAAACGCAAGGCCGAGGTCGCGGGCGTAATTCCGCAGCGCTTTTTTATGCGGTTCGTTTCCCTTGCCGAGGATGGCGCCGGCTTCGCAGGCGAATTCAAACAACGCGCCGGTTTTCATGCGTTGCAGGCGGGATAAGGTGCCGACATCAAATTCTTCGGTTTCGCCGATCAGGTCCAACATCTGGCCGCCGCACATGCCGTGACCGCCAGACGCCTTGGCCAGCGCCGTTACCAGTTCACAGCGAACGTGGGGATCTTCATGGGTTTCCGGGGAGGACAGGACTTCAAAGGCCAGCGTCAAAAGCGCATCACCGGCCAAAATAGCCGTGGCTTCGTTATAGGCGCGGTGAACGGAGGCCTTGCCTCGCCGCGTGTCGGAGTTATCCATGGCGGGCAGGTCATCGTGAATCAGAGAATAGCTGTGGACCAGTTCCAGCGCGGCGGCCACGCGCCGGGCGCGTTTCTGGTCGACATTGAACAGCTTGGCCGATTGCATCATCAAAAACGGCCGCAGACGTTTCCCGCCGTTCAACGTCCCGTAGCGCATGGCTTCGAACAGCGGCGCTTCCGGCAGATCCGTATCCGGCAACAGCCGTTCGATCGTCTTGTTTACGACCGTGATGGTTTCGTCCATTCTTTCCTGTAGATGGGCACTGGCTTCGCGCGGTGAAGGCATTTATGACTCCTGTGTGTCAAAAGGGGCTGTGGTTACGGAGCCATCGGCGCCGACACTTATTTTTTCAATTTTTTCCTGCGCTTCGCGCAATTTGGATTCGCAGTGTTTTTTCAAGGCGACGCCGCGTTCATAGGCGGATATGGAATCTTCCAGTTTTGTCTGGCCGCGCTCCAGCGCGGTTACAATCGTTTCCAGTTCGCCCAGAGCGTCTTCGAAACTCAGTGTTTCAACAGGGGGGTGTTGGTCCGCCATCGTTTTAATTTTCTTTTCTTTAGATACAGTTCAGCCGCAGTAGTGTAAGGGAATTTCATGAAAGTCTCAAGATATAGTTATGCATAATATGACAAGCGGCTGTGCAATCTTTGCAAATCTGAGTTGTGGGGGAATGCGGTATAATAAAAGGGATAGAGGTTAATTGAGCGCCTTATAAGGAGGTTTGCCATGCAAAACAAACAAACAGCCGGGCAGGGTTGTCCCTTGAAAGATATCAATTTTCTGACGTGGCGCATTCACCGCGCGAAAGAAAAAGCGCATAAGCATGAGTTCGACCATATTCTTTCTTCGCGACCGCGGCAGCGCTCGGCTGATGTGACGAAACATTAAGGCCGTTTTCTTGCTCTGTTGGACATAATTTGTTAATGTCCCGCGGATGCAAAACGATAGCGATCAGAACAAGCACGGATATAGCCTTACTCGCGGTTTGCGGGTGTATGCGGTTGGCGATATTCACGGTTATGTGAATGCGCTTGACTTGATGCATGATAAAATTTCTGCTGATCTGGCTGAAAATCCATCCCGAAGGACAGAGGTTATTTACCTCGGCGATTATATCGACCGGGGACCGGATAGTGCCGGGGTTCTCGATCGTCTTGTCACGGAAAGTCATAAGAAAGACGGGATCAAACGTACTTTTTTGACAGGAAATCACGAAGAAATTGCCCTAAGGTTTCTAGAACGCGGTCTCCTTGGCGGCTGGTTTAATTTGGGAGGGGTTAAGACGCTTGAAAGCTACGGCCTGGAGGTTCCTGATCCGGAAGGTAACTTTTCAAAAGAAAAAGAGCGTTCTCTTCAGAATGAATTTAATGTGTTGGCGGGGAAAAGAGGGCATACCGATTTTTTACGGCAATTAAAATTAAAAGCGCAAAGGGGCGGTTATCTTTTTGTTCATGCGGGCGTAAATCCGCGGCGGCCCATAAACAGGCAGTATCCATACAATTTGCTGACGATCAGGGACGGGTTTTTGGATTCTTCCGTGGATTTCGGCAAAAGAGTGGTTCATGGCCATTCTATCAGTATCGATGGCAAGCCTGTCGAAAAGCCTAACAGAATAGGGGTTGATACAGGGGTTTATCATTTCGGAACCCTGTCCTGTGCCGTGCTGGAGGGGCAAAGTGTCCGGTTTTTGAGTGTAAACGTTGCACCGCGATAAAGGCTTAAACAAGCCCCAGTTTTTTTTCCAGAGCGCCGCAGAGCATATGCCCGATCAGGATATGCATTTCCTGGATGCGGGAGGTTGTGTCTGAGGGGACGAGTATAAAGACATCGCACAGTTCATGCATTTGCCCGCCCGATTTTCCCGACAGGCCCACCGTTACGATCCCCATATTCCGGGCTGTTTCCAGAGCTTTCAAAATGTTCGGGCTTTTGCCGGAGGTGCTGATGCCGATGGCAACGTCGCCTTCCTTGCCGGTGGCTTCCAGTTGCCGGGCGAACATATGGTCGAACCCCATGTCGTTGGCGCAGGCGGTCAGGGCCGATGTGTCGGTGGTCAGGGCAATGGCCGGGATGCTGGGGCGGTCCGCGATATAGCGGATTGACAGTTCGGTGGCGAGATGCTGGGAATCTGCGGCGCTGCCGCCATTGCCGAAAAACAGGATTTTCCCGCCATTCTGGACGGCGGTGACGCAGGCCTCAAGGCATTTTTCAAATTCCGGGAAAAGCGCCGCCTGTGTTTTCCGGAGGGTTTCCCGATGTTCATCGGTTTCATGCTCCCAAAAAGATTTCAGGTCAAAATCATCTGTTGTCACGTGTTTGTCCTATTCTTCGAAGGGGGCGGTGATGTCGACCGGCTCATCGGGTGTATAAATGGCAGGCATATCTTCGTCTTCCGTCAGGGTGTCCGGAACGCTTTGCAGCGGTTCCTGCGGCATGGCCGTGTCATCTGTCGCCGGCTGTTCCTGAGGGAGAACTTCATAGATATATGTCTCGATTTCTTCACTTTCAACGGGCGGCGGGATAACGACGGGCTGGCTGGCGATCGCAGAGGGCGGGGTTTCTTCCGTCAGGGCGGTAGCAACCGGCGCGTCGGGTTTTGCCGCCGGTTTGGGAACGGTTGCTTCCGGCGCGGCGATATATTCAGGCTCATCCATGGCGGTGGGCATTGCCTGTGGGATGTATCCTTGTGTGCTTTGCGGGATGTCGAGCGCTTCTTTTTGTGCCTCGATTTTGAGCAGCGAGCGGTTATAGGCCAGCTCGGCATCGTTAAGCTGGAAACCCAGCAGCAGTTTGTAATCGGTCGCGGCAATGTCGCCGTGCAGAGGAATGATCTGGCGGATGTTTTCGTCTTTGGTGACAAAGGGCGTATCCGCAGAGTATTCCATGGAAACAGCAAAGACTTCTTTGCTCAGGATGTGGCCATCCGGCGTTGAAATGGCCAGGAAATAAGGGTAGGACAGTTTTCTGTTGCCTTCGTTGTCGGCTTCCTGATTCAGCGCTTTCGGGCCGATTTCACCAGAGAATGTCAGGTCCAGATCGACGATCATGTTGCTTGTGTTGACAAGGCAGTGGCTTTTGATCGCGCTCATGGTGATGCTGGAAATTTTGCCTTCGGGCAACGGTGTTTGCTCGTCTGTGAACTGGTGCAGGGCACGCAGGTCATCAACAACGGAGACTTCCGGGCATTCGTCGCCAGGCAGCGGCGTGCTTTCCAGTGCTACCTCTGTGGGCTTCTGGTCGTTGCTCTTCAGAAATTCAGGCATTTTCCATTCAATATTGCTGACGGTTTCCTGAACGCTGTCGATTCCTTTGTTCATAGTTTCGCATCCCCCCAGCGGAAGAATGACGAGGCTTAACAGGGCAATACGGCTCAAGTTCATCGCGCGGAACATGGGACCCTCTCTGGCTGAAAATTTCGTTTCGCAAACATTAAGCGAGCAAAGCTGATTAAGCAAGAGGTGGATTTTTGATTTTAAACAGTATAGAGAAAGGGCATGACAAAAACGCCGCTAAAAATCATATTGGCCGCGCCGCGCGGCTTTTGCGCCGGGGTGGACCGGGCGATCCAGATCGTCGAACGGGCGCTGGGGACGTATGGCGCGCCGGTGTATGTGCGGCATGAGATCGTCCACAACAAGTTCGTCGTGGATAGCCTGAAAGACAAGGGGGCTGTGTTTGTCGAAGAGCTGGACGAGATCCCCGATGACGGGCAGCCGGTTGTGTTTTCCGCCCATGGCGTGCCGAAGGCCGTGCCGGAAGCGGCTGCGCGCCGCGAAATGTTTTATATTGATGCGACGTGTCCGCTGGTCAGCAAGGTTCACCGCGAGGCCGAGCGCCATTATAAGGAAGGGCGGCAGATTATCCTGATCGGGCATGAAGGCCACCCGGAAGTGATCGGTACGATGGGCCAGTTGCCTGCCGGGGCGGTGTTGCTGGTCGAAACGGCGGAGGATGTCGAAACGGTCATTGTGAATGATCCCGACAATCTGGCGTATTGCACCCAGACGACGCTGTCGGTGGATGATACGGCACAGGTTTTAACCGCGCTGCAAGCCCGCTTTCCGGCCATCAAGGGACCGCGCCGCGAGGATATATGCTATGCCACGACCAACCGGCAGGCAGCTGTGCGGGAGATTTCCCAGATGTGCGATGCGCTTTTGGTGATCGGCGCGCCGAATTCATCCAATTCCCGGCGGCTGGTCGAGGCCGCAAAGACCTACGGCTGTGAGAAGGCGCAACTGATCCAGCGGGCGGCAGATATAGATTTTGACTGGCTGACGGGGGTTGAAATCCTGGGGATTACCGCCGGGGCTTCGGCACCGGAAACGTTGGTCGAGGAAGTCGTGGCGGCCACCAAAGAGCGTTTCGATGTCAATGTCGAAGAACATGCTATTGCCCGCGAAACCGTGACGTTCAAATTACCCAAGGCCGTGGCTACGGCATAAACGGCTCGTTAACGGTTTTTATCGTATGATGAGCGCATGGAATTGCTGGTTTACAACATCATTTTGTGTGGCGGATTTCTTGTTTCCTTTGTTGTGCCACATATGCCGGGGCGTCAGATGATGCTCTGGGGTAATGTTATGGCATGTATACTCTTTTCTACTTATTTCTATGGGGTTGGTGAGGTATCGGCGATGCTGGCGTTGATGATCGCCGGGACGTCATCGTTGATGCAAAGTCTCATTCCCAAAGAGCGGCTGGATGAAACACTGGCTGTTCGTTTGCTGATTGCCGTGGTTATGGCCGGTGTCAGCATCAAGATTTCCTATCATGATGCTATGGATTTGCTGCCGCTGATGGCGGTGATTATGATGCGCTTTTCGGAAACGTTTAAAGACCCGCAAATGCTTCGTGTAGGTAATGTCTTGCCACTTATGCTGTGGACGTATTTTAACTATGATGCCGGGCTTTATTTGCCGATGTGGGGTGATGCTTTGATGCTGATCTCGTATTTCTGGGCGATCTTGCGCGTGGAGCAGATGCGCCGCCGGGTGCCGGTGGCTGTGGCGGCAGAGTAGGGCTTTGACTCTCCTGCGAATCCGGGCATAGTCCCGCCTGTTATGAGTGAAAATAAAACAATCGAAATTTATACAGACGGTGCATGTAGCGGGAACCCCGGTCGTTTTACGCCCGAAGCAGCGAAGCTGCGTGGGCGTGTCGGCGCATGCGGCTTTGCCGCTTCGCGCCGGATGACTCGGCCCGGGATGCTTTAAGAAAGGGCTTTGGTTTGGTTAACGTTATTGAAATTTATACAGACGGTGCATGTAGCGGGAACCCCGGGCCGGGGGGGTGGGGGGCGGTCATGCGCTGGAACGGCCACGAGAAAGAACTGTCCGGCGGCGCGGACGACACTACCAATAACCGCATGGAAATGACGGCCGTGATCGAGGCGCTTGCGGCGCTGAAAAAACCGTCCAAGGTTGCGCTTTATACCGATAGTACCTATGTCAAGGACGGGCTGGAGAAATGGATTCACGGCTGGAAAAAGCGCGGCTGGAAGACGGCCGATAAGAAGCCGGTGAAAAATCAGGATCTCTGGGAGGCGCTGGACGATAGCATGCAAAAACACGATGTGACGCTGCACTGGGTCAGGGGGCATAACGGTCACCCGGAGAATGAGCGGGCGGATGCCCTGGCCGTTGCGGCTATTCCCCGCAAAGATTAAACGGCCTGTAAACAAGGGTGTTTCGATTCGGCTGTGCGCCTGAGAAAAAGGTCGATTCAGACCGGCATTTTTCACTTATCCACAGCTTATCCCCTATATTTGTGATCCCTGATATGCCCGTTAAGATTCTCTTAATTATTTCCAGCGAATCCTGAAATCAGTTGAACAGAAGACATATCCATACACAACAGAAGGTTGGCAGAGACGGTAATACAGCAAGGGTGCATAACAACGATAAACAGGGAGTTTCACGTCATGGGGACACAACAAAAAGATAAAGTAATCCTGCCACTTCCGCCGTCAAATAGTGATGATAAAAAATTCGAGATGGAAGTTTATGCTCGATTTATGCGGCATATACGGCACGTACCAACCAGCCGTCTGGAAATCAAAATATTGTCGGCTATTCAGTTCACCGCCGACATGATGGATCAGAGCGATGCGCTGGTGGCTAAGATGTTGGTCGATATGGGGCTATTGGCCCCGCGTAAAGCGTATCCGGGTGATTTTCTGGAATTTGCCGATCGCAGCCTCCAGCGGGCGGCATGGGAGGCCGGCGGACCGACGGCGACGGTTGTGGCGCTCCGGCGTCACTGGGACCGGATCGGCGAAGATCCGTTCGGCTCCTGCCTGCCGGGAGAGTATATCGTTTTTTCAGAGACGATGCTGACCTAGTCGTTCAGATTCATGATCCGGCGCAGGAATTCGGAAAAGTCATCAGATGATTTGACGGGCGAAGAGGGCGCCGGTTTGTAGCTTTCCTCTTTTTTATAGGCGGCATGCATGGTTTCCTGCCAGATTTGTGCGGGGAGGCCGCCGCCGCCAACGCCATTCATGGGGCTGTTGTCATCATTGCCCAGCCAGACTCCCGCTACGAACCGATCAGTATAACCGATAAACCACGCGTCCCGGAAATCCTGTGATGTGCCGGTTTTTCCGGCGGCGCTGATGCCGGGCAGAGCGGCCCGCCGGCCTGTACCTTCCCTGATGACGTTTTCCAGCATATCGGTCAGATCGCGGACGGCGGTGCCCTTGACGACCCGCTTTTCGCGCGAGCGGTCCGGGCGCTGGTAGATCAGCATGCCGTTTTCATCCTCGATTTTTGTGATGGCGTAGGGGGCGGCTTTGTAACCGTCATTGGCCAGAACCGCATAAGCTGTGACCATTTCCAGCAAGGGGATGCCGCTGCTGCCCAGCGCCAGACTTAAATCGCGGTTCAGTTTGGCGTCTATCCCCAGAGCACGGGCTGTCTGGATGGTGTTACCGATGCCGATTTGTTTCATCAGGCGCACGGTCGGGGTGTTCAGCGAATGCGTCAGTGCATATTCCAGAGTGACTTCCCCCTGATATTCATTATGGAAGTTTTCCGGGCGGTATTCGCCTTCTGTGATCGGTGCATCGAGAATTTTATCGTCGGGGGCCCAGTCTTCTTCCAGTGCGGTCAGGTAGACGATCGGTTTAAAGGCCGAGCCGGGAGGGCGCTGGGCCTGGGTGGCGCGGTTGAACTGGCTGGCGTGGAAATCGTTGCCGCCCACCATGGCCAGCAGCGCGCCGTCGGGAGTCATGACAATCAGGGCGCCTTGCGTGATGTGACGGTCTTCGCCGTTTTTGTTTAACGTGTTGGCCAGTGCCTGTTCGGCGGCTTTTTGAATGTCCGGATCAAGTGTCGTTGTGACGGTAATATTGCGGTCGGGCGTGCCGATCAGGTCGTTCAGGTCGGCGGTGACCCAATCGGTGAAGTAGCGTACCTGATCGTTCATGCCCGCATTGTCAGCCGGAGCCGGGAGCATCTGGCTGGTTCCGGCCTGGGCCTCGGTAATGTAGCCGGCATCGTTCATGGCGGCCAGAACCGTACGGGTGCGTTGCCGTGCCAGTTCCGGGTTGTTCAGAGGCGAATAGCGGGTCGGGGCTTTGAGCAAGCCCGCCAGCATCGCCGATTCATACAAGTTGAGTTTGCTGGCCGGTTTGTTGAAATATAGCCGTGCCGCCGCATCGACGCCGTAAGCGCCGGAACCGAGATAAACCC
This sequence comes from Rhodospirillales bacterium, assembly GCA_020638175.1. Classification (NCBI taxonomy): domain Bacteria; kingdom Pseudomonadati; phylum Pseudomonadota; class Alphaproteobacteria; order Rhodospirillales; species Rhodospirillales bacterium. Next base: position 1,787,111 of record JACKJA010000002.1, on the reverse strand, counting down.
GGTTCAGGTAGGCGCTGAGGATTTCGTCTTTGGTGAGTTCGTGTTCCAGCCAGAGGGCCAGAAGGGCTTCCTGAATTTTACGCTTCAAGGTGCGTTCGTGCGACAAGAACAGGTTTTTGGCCAGTTGCTGGGTGATGGTCGATCCGCCCTGCGCCACGCGGCCCTTGATCAGGTTGGCGGCCATGGCCCGTGCAATTCCCACCGGATCAATGCCGTGATGTTGGTAAAAGCGGCGGTCTTCGGTGGCAATCACGGCATAGATCAAATGCGGCGGCAGTTCATCGACAGAAACGCTGACGCCGTGTAGCTCGCCGTAGCGGGTCAGAGGGCTGCCGTCACGGGCCTCGACATAGATCGTTGTTTTGCGCTCGAATTGCGGTTTGTCGATCAAACTGGGTAGCTCCGTGGCATACCAGGCGATGACAAGCGTCAGGATGATCGCCGTCCACAGGCCGAGCACAAACAGGGCTTTCACCAGACGTAAAAGCAGTGATGGTTTTTTCTTTTTAGCGCTTTTTGTCGATTTGCTTTTTTTCTTGGTCATGGCAAATGATTAGGTGCAATCCAGCCAGTAACGTTTACGGGCGGGGAACTGGTCTGTTTCCGGGAGGTCGTCTTCATATACGCCGCCACATGATTCAACCACGCGGATGGCGGCTTTATCATAGGGATCAACAGTCAGGAGCGCTTTTTCAATGCCCAGATAATTGGCGAACGGGATGGCTTTGAGCAGAAGTTTTTTACCAAATCCCTTGCCGCGCATGGAGGGGCGAATGACAAAATTAATGTGCCCGCCCCATTTTTCCAGATGCCAGTTCAGGCGGTGGCGGATAAAAACGGTGCCAAGATATTCTCCGTCCTTTACCAGCCATAAGATCGTTTCGGGAACCGGTTCAACCCAGTCCTGATATTTTCGATGGGGGATGCCGCGTTCGGCATTCAAATTATCGACAAAGGCCTGAAAGTCACCCTTCAGGACGGTAGCGTCCAGATACAAAACCCGCCCTTGTTCGTGGTATTCCGCGAGGGCTTTCAGGTAGCTGTCTTTATAATCTACAGAAGGTCTTATCAGTTTGGATGCGGACATGGATGGCTATAAGTACTCAGTTTACGATGGTTGCTAATTTATACTGAAAATCCCTGACCGACAACCGGTATCCCTTAAATCAGGAAGATCGCGGCCAGTCCCAGAAAGGCAAAGAAGCCGATGATGTCGGTGATGGTGGTCAGGAAAACGCTTGAGGACAGGGCCGGGTCGCTGCCCATGCGGCTGAGGATCAAGGGGATTCCGGCTCCGGACATTCCCGCGACAATCAGGTTGATAATCATGGCCGCGGCGATAACAGCCCCCAGCATCGGGCTGGCAAACCAAAGGGCAGTGATGATGCCGGTGATGATGGCAAAAGCGGCGCCGTTTAACACGCCGACCACCGTTTCTTTCCAGATGATCCGTACGGCGTTGACCTGCGAGAGTTCCCGGGTGGCCAGTGCGCGCACCGCAACGGCGAGCGCCTGCGTCCCGGCGTTGCCGCCCATCGAGGCGACAATCGGCATCAGGACTGCCAGCGCCACAACTTGCTGGATGGTGGCATCAAAAAAGGAAATAACGACCGACGCGGCAATCGCGGTTAGCAAATTTATAAACAGCCAGCGAAAGCGGGAGGTCGTCGTCGATAAAATGGCGCGGTACAAGTCGTCCTGATCGACCCCAGCCATTTTCATGAAGTCTTCCTGGGCTTCCTCATCAATAACGTCGACGACGTCGTCAATGGTGATGACCCCGATCAGGCGGTCTTCTTCATCGACCACGGGGGCGGAGGTCAGGTTCTCCCGCCGGAAAAGCTGGGCAACTTCTTCCTGGTCAAGAGTCGCGGGTATCGGGTGAACGGTATCAAGAGTCAAATCCTTGACCTTGACGTCCCGCCGGGAGCGGACCAGTCGGTTCAGCGGCATTTCCCCAGTGATCCGGTAGGTCGGGGTGATGATGAAAATATCGAAAAAGTCCGATGGCAGTTCTTCGGCAGCATCCCGCAGGTAATCAATGGTCTTCCCGACCGTCCAGAAATCGGGGACGGCGACAAATTCGCGCTGCATCAGGCGCCCGGCGCTGTATTCCGGGAAGCGCAGGCCTTCCTCCAGCGTGACCCGGATGTCACCGGAGAGTTTGCGCAGGATTTCCTTCTGAAAGATGGGGGACAGGTCAACAATAAGATCCAGGGCGTCGTCGCTGTCCAAATCAGAGATTAGTTTAGCGACTTGTTCGGCGCTCATGCTTTCCAGCGTGGTGCGGCTTAGCTCTGGGGCGAGTTCTGTGAAAACTTCGGCATCAATGGCGTGGCCATGGGAATCCAGAAGCGTTTGACGGTTTTCGTCACTGACTTTGCTGAGCAGTTCGGCTGTGTCAACGGTTCCCAGATCGGCGATGACGGCCTCAACATGGGCGGTGTTGCCTTCTTCCAGTGCTTCTTCAACGGTCTGGATGTCGGCGTCGCTCAGGCCGATGAAGGTCTGGTTTTCCGTGTTTTCAGGAAGCTCTTTTTGTTCCGTTGCTTCTGCCATGCGTCACCCTTTCGCTGTGTACTGTTTTACAGGGAAAGGGGTGCGTTGTCAGCAAATTAACCTGTTTAACCGTGTTCTTCCTCGTAAATCTGGGCGCCGACGGTGGCAAGGGCCGTAACGTTAATGATCCGTCGGGCCGAGGAGGCCGTTGTCAGGATATGGACCGGGCGGGCCGCGCCCATCAGGATCGGGCCGATCGGAATACCGTTGCCGAGAATTTTCAACATGTTGTAACCGATGTTGGCGGCGTCGATGTTCGGGGAAATCAACAGGTTGGCTTCGCCCTTCATTTTTGCATTCGGCATGATGACTTCCCGGATGCTTTCCGACAGGGCTGTGTCGGCCTGCATTTCGCCTTCGACCTCGATATCCGTGCCATCATATTCGGAGCGGAGCAGAGCGGCGGCTTTACGCATTTTTTCGGCCGAGGGGCTGTTATAGTTTCCGAAGTTGGAATAGGACAGCAGTCCAATTTTCGGAACAATCCCGAAGCGGCGGATTTCCTCGGCGGCCATCATGGCCATTTCAGAGATTTCCTCGGCGGTCGGGTTGTCGTTGACGTGCGTGTCGCACAGGAAGTACGGGCCTTTTTCCAGCAGCAGGGGCATCAGGGCGCCGATGGTTTTGACGCCGTCTTTCTTGCCGATAATGTCCATGATGTGTTTCAGGTGGACGTGGTACTGGCCGGTGATGCCGCAGACCATCGAATCCGCTTCATCCTTGGCGACCATCAGGGCGCCGATGGCGGTGGTGTTGGTCCGCAAGGTGAATTTGGCAATCGCCGGAGTAATACCGCGCCGCTGCATGATTTCATGGTAGCTCGTCCAGTAATCGTGATAACGGGGATCGTCTTCCGGGTCGATAATCTCGAAATCCTTGTCGATTTCCATCCGCAGGCGGAATTTTTCGAGGCGGTTTTCCACGACTCGGCGCCGGCCGATCAGGATCGGGCGGGCCAGATTATCGTCGATGACAACCTGAACGGCGCGCAGGACGTTTTCTTCCTCGCCTTCGCAATAGACGACCCGTTTCGGGTCTTTGCGGGCGCGGGAGATGACCGGGCGCATCATCATGTTTGTGTGGACGGTGTATTGTTCCAGCTTTTCGCGGTAGGCGTCCATGTCGGTGATCGGACGGGTGGCTACACCGCTATCCATGGCCGCTTTGGCGACAGCTGCGGGCAGTTCGGCGATCAGGCGCGGATCGAACGGTTTCGGGATCATGTATTCCGGCCCGAATTGCAGGTGCTCGTTGCTATAGACGGCGGCGACTTCTGCTGTGGCTTCCTTGCGGGCCAGTTCGGCCAGTGCCTTGACGCAGGCCAGTTTCATTTCCTCGTTAATCGCCGTCGCGCCGACATCCAGAGCGCCGCGGAAGATAAACGGGAAGCACAAGACGTTGTTGACCTGGTTCGGGTAGTCAGACCGCCCGGTGCAGATGATGGCATCGGGTTTGGCTTCCAAGGCTTCGTTTGGCATGATTTCGGGCGTCGGGTTGGCGAGGGTCATCAGCAGGGGCGCATCGCCCATTTTGGCGACCATTTCCTTTTTCACCACGCCGGCGGCAGATAGGCCGAGGAAAACATCAGCGCCTTCCATCGCTTCGTCCAGTGTCCGGGCGTTGGTGTCGACGGCGAATTTTTCCTTAATCGGGTCCATATATTCGGTCCGGCCCTTATAGACCACGCCTTTGCTGTCGCAAACGGTGATGTTGTCACGCGGCAGGCCCAGTTCGATCAGGATGTTCAGGCAGGCCGTGGCCGACGCGCCGGCGCCGCTGGTGACCAGTTTGATTTTATTGATGTCCCGGCCGGAAATTTTCAGCCAATTGGTAAAGGCCGCACCGACGATAATTGCCGTGCCGTGCTGGTCGTCATGAAAGACGGGAATGTTCATGCGTTCTTTCAGGCGGCGTTCGACTTCAAAACATTCCGGGGCTTTGATGTCTTCCAGATTGATGCCGCCGAAGCTGGGTTCCAGCCGGGCAATGGTTTCCACCAAGGTGTCGACATCAGTTTCGTCGATCTCGATATCAATCGAATCGATGTCGGCGAATTTTTTGAACAGGACGGATTTCCCCTCCATCACCGGCTTGGAAGCCAGCGCGCCGATATTGCCCAGCCCCAAAACGGCCGTGCCGTTTGAAATGACAGCCACCAGATTGCCGCGCGCGGTGTAATCCAGCGCTTTCAGCGGGTCTTTTTCTATCTCAAGGCAGGGAACCGCCACGCCCGGTGAATAGGCCAGCGCCAGATCGCGCTGCGTTTCCATTGGTTTGGTTGCGCGGATTTCGATTTTCCCCGGCTTTTTACCGCTGTGATAGGCCAGCGCATCATCGTGAAGGGCGTCTTTTGTCATGGAGTGGTGTTCCTTTGTGCAGTTAATAAGGAAAAATGCATCACTTGGGTTTCCCGAAGGAAAAAATGGTGCGGTCGAGAAGAGTCGAACTTCCACGGGATTGCTCCCACAGCGACCTCAACGCTGCGCGTCTACCATTCCGCCACGACCGCATTTGAACGCTTTTTAAATGTTACTGCTGTGGACTGCAAATGCCGTTTTTTTGTGCTTCCGGTGCTCACGTACTAAATGTACGCTGTGCGCCGGTTCTCAAAAACCGTCATTTTCGTTACACATCAGCGCATTTAAAGGCGCGTTCGAAAATGGTTTAGGAGGAATAGCAAAACAAGATCGTGGGCGCAAGCGCGAAGATCATTGCAGTGCACAGTAAATCTACCTATGGTGTGCGGTATGGAAATTAAGGTGTCGGACAGCCCTGTTTTATATGAAGATGCGCTTTCAGACATGGAAGCGCGAGTAGCGGCGATCCGTGCCGGGGACGCCGATGAATGTCTGTGGTTTTTAGAACATCCGTCGCTTTATACCGGGGGAACCAGCGCCAAGGCCGATGATTTGCTCGACGCCCGGTTCCCGGTTTATGAGACCGGGCGCGGCGGCCAGTATACTTATCACGGGCCGGGGCAGCGGGTTGTTTATGTGATGCTGGATTTAAAGCGCAGGCAGCAAGTCCCTGATATCAAACATTATGTCTGGCAACTGGAAGAATGGATTATCCGGGCGCTGGCGCGGTTTGATATCAAAGGGGAACGGCGCGAAGAGCGTGTGGGGATATGGGTCGTTCAGCCCGATGGCAGCGAGGCCAAAATCGCGGCACTGGGCGTGCGGGTCCGGCACTGGGTCAGTTATCATGGGATTGCGATTAATGTCGATCCGGATTTGTCGCATTTTTCGGGGATCGTGCCGTGTGGGATCAGCGAGCACGGCGTCACGTCAATGAAAGAGGTTCTGAATCGAAGTGTGTCGTTATTGGAGATTGATGAAGCGTTGCAGGTGGTTTGGGGAGACGTCTTTAGTCAGCCGCCAGAGGAACAAGGCGATTTTGCACATAGTCGCCAAGTCGCCGGGTGAATGATTCAAGATCATTTTTTATCCTGCTGTAATTCTTTGATTTTTCCTTTGTTGTCTCGTTCATGTACAGGGCGCGGTTTATTTCGATCTGCAGGCTGTGGCGGTTCAGCCGGGGATTGCTGTAACGTGTGACGAGTTCACCGCCGCGGTAGGGGTGGTTGATGCCCGTCGTGTAGCCCATATCTTTGAAGATGTTCCGCACAAAATTCAGAAATTCAGGGGCGCAGCTTACGCCGTTAAAATCGCCGAGCACTATGTCCGGCAGTGGCCCATGGTTCCGGGAAGGCATGGAGTGGCAGTTCACATGCCAAACGGCCCCATTAAATTCGTAAACTTTATCAAGTGCTTCTTGCAGTTTATTGTGATAGGGGCGGTAATAGTTATCTATCCGGTTTTTGACGGTATCGGGCGATAATCTCTTGCTGTAGATCGGTACGCCCGCTTTGGCCGCCCGCCAGAGAAGTCCGGCGCCTTTGCGTGCGCGCCCTTCGGTGGAGAGTGGCTCTGGCCAAGGAGATGAGAGCATGTCCGGATCTATGTCATTGTCGGCGCGGTTGGGTTCGATATAGCTGCGCGGGAACAAGGCCCGGAGGAACGCCGCGCCGCAATCGGGCGCCGCCGAAAACAAATCGTCAACATAGCGGTCGACCATACCGTCGAGCGTTTCAAAATCGCAGGCGTAGTCGAAGTCAGCCGGGTAGCACGTGCCACTGTGCGGAGAGTCGAAAACCAGCGGCAGGGAATTTTCCGGAGAAATAAATTCGTAAATATCGGGTAAGGAGTCCTTGAGCATTGCGTCTTTCGTGGGTATATGTGTGAGTTGTCATCCTGAGCCGAGAGGCGAAGGATCTGATTGAGCTGGAGCGCAAAAGATTCTTCGCTTCGCTCAGAATGACATTGTAGAGGGAAAGAAACAAGCCATGCACGATTTACGCGCGATCCGGGAAAATCCCAAAGCGTTTGACGATAACTGGGGCCGCCGGGGGCTGGAGCCGCAAACCCCTCGGATTCTGGAGCTTGATGAAGAGCGCCGTTCCGTCCAGACGGAAATGCAGGATTTGCAGCAACAGCGTAACGAAAAGTCCAAGGAGATCGGCAAAATCAAATCGCAAGGCGGCGACGCGCAGGCGATTATGGATGAGGTGTCGGCTATCAAGGAAAGCGTTACCGCGATGGAAGAGCGGGAACGGACGCTGGCTGAGGAACTCAACCAGCATTTGTCGGCGCTGCCGAATTTGCTGGGCGACGATGTGCCCGACGGGCCGGATGAAAGCGCGAATGTGGAAGTGCGCCGGGTGGGAGAGCCGCCGCGCCCGAACGCCGCACTGGAGCATTTCGAAATTGGCGAAAAGCTGGGGATGATGGATTTTGAAACGGCGGCGAAGCTGTCGGGTTCGCGCTTTGTGTTGATGCATTCCGGTCTGGCGCGGATGGAACGGGCGCTGGCGCAGTTTTTCCTCGATACCCATACGCAAGAGCACGGCTATACGGAAGTCTCGCCGCCGCTGATGGTACGGGACCAGACGATGTACGGGACCGGGCAGTTACCGAAATTTGCCGATGACCAGTTTAAAACGACGCGGGGCGATTGGCTGGTGCCAACGGCCGAAGTGCCACTGACTAACATGGTAGCCGATATGATTTTGGAGTCAGACGCGTTGCCGCTGCGTCTGACTGCTTGGACGCCGTGTTTCCGGCAAGAGGCCGGGGCGGCGGGCAAGGATACGCGCGGGATGATCCGCCAGCACCAGTTCTACAAAGTCGAAATGGTCAGCATTGTTGCGCCGGACAAGAGCGCCGAAGAGCATGAACGCATGACGGAATGTGCCGAAAATATCTTGAGAAAGCTGGGGCTGGCGTTCCGGACGGTGACACTGTGCAGCGGCGATACGGGCTTTGGTGCGCGCAAGACATACGATATCGAGGTATGGCTGCCGGGGCAAAATGCCTATCGCGAGATTTCAAGCTGTTCGAATTGCTGGGACTTTCAGGCCCGGCGGATGAAGGCGCGTTACCGCCCTGTTAAAGGCGAAAAAGATACGCAGTTCGTACATACGCTGAACGGATCGGGCGTGGCCGTGGGCCGGGCGCTGATTGCCGTGCTGGAAAATTACTATGATCCGGCCGATGGCGGCGTGTTTGTTCCCGATGTCCTCAAGCCCTATATGGGCGGGATCGAGAAGCTGGTGCCCGGTGACAAGGCGCTTTTGGCCAATGGCTAGCGCGGTATCAGCGAACCGATAATTACGCCTTTGCGGGTGATTTCATCGTCCCGTGACGGTGTCGGGGAGATGGTTTGCCCGATATCCAGCAGGCCGGGGGTGACATCACCGTAAGCGCCGCTCATGTCAGGAACATCAACATCGGGTTTATAGCCCATTTCCGGTGTGTCGTTCCGGGAGCCGATTTCCTGCCAGTCATTATTTGGATCGTATGTAGGCATGTGCGTTGATCTCCCTGTTTTTTTGTTTATTAGAAAAGGCTATCAGAGCGCCGGAGAAAAAAGCAAGAAAAACGGGATTCTTTTTTGTGGATGGTTGCTGTATCCTGTGATTATTCGATGGGGTCTCAAACGAAACATTTTTGATTATGAACGCGCATGTCGCCCGAAAAATAAGACTGATTATGCATCTCCGGTCGATGGGGGTTTCCGATACCAATGTGCTGGCGGCGATGGAGAAAGTGCCGCGGGAGCTGTTTATTCCCGATGCCATGGCCGATCAGGCTTATGAGGATATTGCCGTGCCGATCGGGCGCGGGCAGACGATTTCCCAGCCTTTCGTTGTGGCGAGCATGACGCAGGCGCTGGGGATTAACGACCGGTCCAAGGTGCTGGAGATCGGGACGGGATCAGGGTATCAGGCCTGTATCCTGGCGCATCTGTGCCGCCGGGTCTACACGATCGAACGGCACAAACCGCTGCTTTTGCAGGCCGAGAAGATGTTCGATCGTTTGAAGCTGCGGAATATTACGGCGATTGCCGGAGACGGGATGAAGGGCTGGCCGGGGCAGGCGCCGTTCGATGCGATTATCTGCACCGCCGCCGCGCAGGGCGCGCCGCCGGATGCGTTGATCGACCAGCTTAAAACCGGGGGGAACCTGATTATTCCGGTGGCGCTGAACGATCATCAGGTATTGCGGCGCTATACCAAGGAAAGCGATGAAGGTACCTATGCGGTTAAAGACCTGATGCCGGTACGGTTTGTGCCGCTTTTGCCCAATCTTGCCCCGGCAAGTGAAGATGACGACGATCAACCGGTTTACGCCCGCCAGTGAACGGTGTATTTTAAAAAAATGAAACGTCATGTCTTGTCAGGCGTCCGCCTGATTCCGTTTTTACTGCTTGTATTGCTTGTTTCGGCCTGTTTTAGCCGGCAAGCGCCTGCGCCCTATACGCATTACGGTTTGCGGGGGGGGGCGGACAGCGCCGGGGCGCATATTGTGGAATCCGGCGATACGATCTGGAACATTTCCCAAAGATACCGCCTGTCGATGCAAGATGTGATTTACGTGAACAAATTGCGGCCGCCTTATGCGCTGGCCGTCGGGCAGTGGTTGAAGCTGCCGCCGCCGACGACGTATACGGTGCGGCCGGGGGACAGTCTGTACAGCATTTCCCGGACCTTTAATGTGAGTGTGACGGAAGTTGCCCGCCAGAACCATCTGCAATCACCCTATACCATTCAAACCGGTCAGGTTTTGCGGATGCCGTCGCTGGCGGCCCGGCAAGCGGCTGCGCCGCGGCCTTCCGGACCGGCCAGTCGGCCGGGGGCTGTAACGCGGGAGGCGCTGGACGATCAGGGCAAGTCTGTGGTGACGCCCGCGGCAAAGCCGTCCGTGGTGACGCCGCAAACCAAAAAGACCGTGTTGAAGGCGGTAAAAACCAGCGCACCACCCCGGAGCAGCAGCAAGTTTGAATGGCCGATCAAGGGGCCGATTTTGTCGTCCTATGGGCCGAAAAAGGACGGGCTGCACAATGACGGGATCAATATCAAGGCTCCGAAAGGTGCGCCGGTGCGGGCGGCGGAAAACGGTGTGGTCGTCTATGCCGGGCGGGAGCTGGAAGGCTATGGGAACCTGGTGCTGGTGCGCCATGCCGATCGCTGGATGACGGCCTATGCGCATATGGACCGGGTGCTGATCAAGCGTGGGCAGGAAGTCAAACGCGGCCAGAGCATCGGCACAGTCGGGTCGAGCGGGAATGTCGATGCGCCGCAGCTTCATTTCGAAGTCCGGCGCGGGACGGAAGCGCTGAACCCGCGGTTATATCTGGAGAAATAGGGGGCAAGATGTCATCCTGAGCGAAGCGAAGGATCTTGGGAAACGAGCAAAAGATTCTTCGCTGGCGCTCAGAATGACAAACGGGGGAGATTTTTATTATGTTCGATGCGGTTTTCGGGATGGTCAGTGCTTATAATGCGGTGGCGATGCTGTTCATCGGGTTTGTGTTTTTCCTGTTTGGCGGGTTGATGATCGGCTATGCCGTTTATACCCGGACGACATGGCGGCGGGTGCGCGGGAAAATCGTGGCTGTGCGCACGTATGAGAGTGATAAAAGTACGATGTACCGGTCGGTTTATGAATTTGTCGATGCTGACGGGAAACTGGTTCGGGTGCCGGATAATTCCAGCAGTAGTATCCTGAAGGGGCGGCTGCCGGGGACGGCGGTTCGTTTGCTGGTCAATCCGTCTAATCCCGAAGATGTTCGGCAACCCGGTGTTTTCCTGTTTATTTTTGGTGCTATTTTTGCCGGGCCGGGGATGTTTTTGCTGGCCGCTGGCGGCCACCAGTTTGATTTTGGCATTTATTCCGTGCTTCTGGTTTTGGCGATTCTGGGAGGGATCATTTACAAGATCAGCAAAATTATCAAACCCCGGAGTGAGTGGGAAACCAAGGAAGAATTCCGGGAACGGATGGCGCAAAAGCGGGTAGAGAAATATGCGAAGGAGCGTGATGTTTCCGAACAGGAAATTCGCGACAAGCTCGATAAATACAGCCGGACGGTAATGGCATGGACACCGGTGACTTTGTTGCTGGCGTTCGGGCTGATTGCCGGGGGCGTTTATTTCTGGAAGGACACGCAGGCATTTTTGGAGGTGGCCGTTCCGGCACAGGGGGAGGTTGTCAGGATGATAAGCGAGTATGACTCTTCCGATGGCGGGGGGTATACCTATTACCCGGTGGCCGGGTTTGAAACGCTTGAAGGTCGGCATTTTGAATTTAAAGACAAGGTCGGCAGTAATCCGCCTTCGTTCAAGACAGGGGATGCCGTTACAGTTCTTTACGACCCGATGAATCCGCAAAAAGCATGGATCGACCGGGGGCTTATGAACTGGTTCCTGCCGGGGATTTTATATGCGCTGGGCGCGGTGATTTTCGTTATGACGCTCCGGAATATATCCGTTCATCGCCGCCGCCAGCAATACCGGAACTAGCCGAACGTTACGCTGTCGCTGCCCCACAGGTTGCGCGGATGGTCGGAGAGCTGGACGAAGACGCGGTTCGGGTGAATGTGCAGTGATTGTTCCAGCAGGTCACAGAGCGCTGCGACATACCGGGGGGCGTCTGCCGGTGGCAGGCCGAGGCTTTTCAAATGAACAAAGGCACAGGTTTCTTCGCTGCCGCCGAAACTCATCGCGATATCGGTTTGCAGGCCGATCATGACTTTTTCAGCGGGTTTACCGGTCATTTCGGCCACGGCACTGGTGGCGTCTTTCAGAAAGATTTCTTTTTTTACGAGGCCTTCATGGGCGTTGGTCTGAACCAGAAGGTAGGGCATGGGTGATCCTTTCTTTTCATGTGATTCATGTGAATTATAGCGGCTTGCCTCTTGCCTTTGGGCGGGGGCGCGTTATAGTCCGTCACAGATTTTCGTGAAATATAACGCAAACAGAGGACAATACAATGCTGATTTCTACAGCTTATGCCGCGGCCGATGCCGGTGCGCAAGCGGGCGGTGCCGGGGAAGCTTTTATGCTCAACATGTTACTGATCGTTATGATGATCGCGCTGTTTTGGGTGTTAATGATTATGCCCCAGCAAAAACGCTTTAAAAAGCACCGGGCGATGCTCGATACGCTGAAAAAAGGCGACAAGGTGGTGTTTGCCGGTGGTCTGGTCGGGAAAGTCGACAAAATTAAGGAAGGCGAAGAAGAAATATCCATCGAGCTGGCCAAGGGCGTTAATGTTATGGCGCTGCGCTCCACCGTTCAGACGAAAGCCGAAAAAGACTAACAGGTTGAAAGCATATTCATGATCCATATTGCCCGCTGGAAAGCGACCCTGATTATTATTGCCTGCGTTTTGGCGTTTTTATACGCCGCGCCCAACATGACCGGCGCCGGGGCGCGAACGTGGGTGCAGGATAACCTGCCGGGATGGTTGCCGCACAAGACGGTTAATCTGGGGCTGGATTTGCAGGGAGGATCGCATTTGCTGCTTCAGGTCGATGTCGGCGTTGTTCTGAAGGAGCGGGCCGAAGGCATGGTGTCGACGGCGCGGGAAGAGCTGCGCAAGCAAAAGATCGGTTATACCCGTATTTCAGCTATTCCGGGTGGGATGCGCCTGATGCTGCGCGGGACGGAGGATATGGATAAGGCGAAAAAGATCCTGCGCGGGCTGGAACAGAATATCGATGTGATCGCCAGCGAGGACGGCAAGACGCTGGAGGTGACGTTTAACGATGTTGGTCGTAAGCAGATAACCGACCAGACGATCGGCCAGTCGATTGAGATCGTGCGCCGCCGGGTCGATGAAACCGGGACAAACGAACCCGTGATTACCCGTCAGGGTGAAGACCGGATTATCGTACAGCTTCCCGGCGTGGAAGACCCGCATTACATGAAAGAATTGCTGGGCCGGACGGCAAAGCTGGGCTTTCATCTGGTTGATCTTGAAAACCGCGCGGGGGGAACGCTCAGCCTGCCGATGCTCGAAAATCCAGGGCAGAAACTTTCCGTTGAACGCCGGGCGATGATTACCGGCGATATGTTGACCAATGCGCAATACTGCCAGTCGCAATACGGCCAGTCGGCAGTGTGTTTTAACCTGAACGGGGTCGGGGCCAAGAAATTCTGCCGCGTGACGCGTGAGCATACGAACGAGCCGTTTGCGATTGTCTTGGACAATCAGGTTGTGAGTGCGCCGAACATCAACGGGCCGATTTGCGGAGGGTCTGGCCAGATTACTGGCGCGTTCAGCGTTCAGGAAGCCAACGATCTGGCGCTGCTGCTGCGGGCCGGGGCTTTGCCGGCGCCGCTGAATGTTCTGGAAGAGCGGACTGTCGGACCCTCACTGGGGGCGGATTCTGTGGCGGCCGGTAAAACGGCCAGCCTGGTCGGGCTGGCGTTTATCCTGATTTTTATGGCTTTGGTTTACGGACTGTTTGGCCTGATGGCCAATGTGGCGCTGGTTGTTAACGTGGCGCTGATTTTTGCCTTGCTGTCGGCGTTGCAGGCGACATTGACGCTGCCGGGGATTGCCGGGATTGTCCTGACGATCGGGATGGCGGTCGATGCCAACGTCCTGATTTTCGAGCGTATCCGCGAAGAGATTTCCAAGGGCCGGTCGCCGCTGGCAGCGGTGGATGCCGGATACAGCCGGGCGATGTCGACGATTATTGACTCTAACCTGACGACGTTGATTGCGGCGGTTATCCTGTATTCCTTTGGAACCGGGCCGATCAAGGGCTTTGCCGTGACGCTGGGGATCGGGATTGTGACGTCATTCTTCTCGGCGATCTGGGTGACGCGGTTGCTGGTGGTGAGCTGGCTGCAGAAAAAGAAACCAAGCGTATTGCCGATTTAATAGGGAACAAAAGACATGAAGGGCATTAGACTTATCCCCGAAGGGACGAATATCAATTTTATCGGTGTGCGCTATGTGGCGTTCGCTATTTCGCTGCTTGTTATTTTGGGGTCGTTTGGCCTGTTTTTTAACAAGGGGCTGAGCTTCGGGATCGACTTTACCGGCGGAACGATGATCGAAATTCGTACTCCGGTGGTCGCCGATCTCGGCGAAATGCGGACGATGCTGAATGGCTTGGGAATTGGCGCTGTGTCGATTCAGGAATTTGGCGCGCCGGAAGATTTGCTGATCCGCTTGCCGCAACAAGAGGGCGGTCCGGAGGAACAGCAGGCGGCTATCGTCAAGGTGCGGGCGGCGGTGGATGAACAATTCGGGGCCGAGGCTGTAGAGTACCGCCGGACCGAGTTCGTCGGGCCGCAGGTTGGGGAAGAGCTGAAGAAAGCCGGGTTTTTCGCGATTATCTTTTCGCTGGCCGGTATTCTGGTTTACATCTGGTTCCGGTTCGAATGGCAGTTTGGTGTGGCCGCTGTGATGGCGCTGGCGCATGATACGATTGCGACGGTGGGGCTGTTTTCGCTGACCGGGATGGAGTTTAATCTGTCGACGGTGGCGGCGGTTTTGATGATTGCCGGGTATTCGATCAACGATACGGTGGTTGTGTTCGACCGTATCCGTGAAAACCTTCGTAAGTACAGGAAAAAGCCGCTTTTGGAGCTTTTGAACGATTCCGTGAACGAAACTTTGTCCCGGACAATTTTGACCAGCGGTACGACCATTATTGCGCTGGTATCGTTATGGCTGTTTGGCGGGGAAGTGATCCGCGGTTTCGTCAACGCGCTGGTGTTCGGGATTGTGATCGGGACGTATTCCTCGATTTTCGTTGCCGCGCCGATCCTGACGTTCCTGAATATTCGGCGTGAGGGAAAAGTGGCCGGGGATGAGACGTCTGCGGCGGCGGCCCCGTAATTCATGGACATTACTCCTCTTATTAAATCCGGACAACAGGTTGTCGAGGGCTATGGCGTCGGGTTTTTTCGGATTGCCGGAAAGGTTTGGGAACAGCCGGTGATCGTGATGCCGGAGGAAACGGCTGCATGGGATCGCCGTAATGATTTCGATTGGGCAGAAAGTTTTTTCCGGTCTCTGGGGGGAGATGCATCTTTTCCCGAAATTTTGCTGATCGGGACGGGGGCGACGAGTGTCATGATCGCGCCGGAAATCCGTCAGGCCTTCCGGGATAAGGGAATCAGTATCGACGTTATGGATACGCCTGCCGCTTGCCGGACGTATAACGTGTTGATGCCGGAGGGAAGATCTGTTGCCGCGGCCCTGATTCCCGTGTAAAAATTATGACCATGATAGAACTTCTCATGTCTCCCGAAATGTGGGCCAGCCTTTTAACCCTGACGATTTTGGAAATCGTTCTGGGGATCGACAATATTATTTTCCTGTCGATTGTTTCTGGCCGTTTGCCCAAGGCGCAGCAGGCTATGGCGCGCCGGGTAGGGCTGTTGCTGGCGATGTTTATGCGGATTGGTTTGTTGGCGGCGGTGGCGTGGCTGGCCAGCCTGACGGCGCCGTTTATGACGCTTTTCGATCATGAGATTTCGTGGCGGGATATTATCCTGGCTGGCGGGGGCTTGTTCCTGATCTACAAAGGGACTGATGAAATCCACGATATGATGGAGGAAAACCCCAAACTGGAAGCCGCGATGAAAGTTCATGGTTTTGCGTCTGCGATTGTCCAGATTGTTATTCTGGATATTGTGTTTTCGCTCGATTCCGTGATTACTGCGGTCGGGATCGCCGATCACCTGCCGGTGATGATCGCGGCGATTGTGATTGCGATTGCGATTATGATGTTCGCGGCCGAGCCCGTGGCCCGGTTTGTCGATGATCACCCGTCTGTGAAAATGCTGGCGCTGAGCTTTTTGATCCTCGTCGGGATGGCGTTGGTGGCGGATGGCTTGCACTTCCACATTCCGCGCGGGTATCTGTACTTTGCCGTGGCGTTCTCGCTGGCGGTTGAAGTTTTGAACCTGATTGTCGCAAAAAAACGGGGCACGAATATGCGCCCCGTTTCCCAAGATCGTCGTCAGGAAGAGTAAGGCTACTTCTCCAGATTGTGGGCGACGAACTCCCAGTTAATCAGGTGTTCGACAAAGGTTTCCACGTATTTTGGCCGGGCGTTACGGTAATCTACATAGTAGGCGTGTTCCCACACATCGCAGGTCAGAAGCGCCGTTTTGCCGTGAACCATCGGTGTGTCGGCATTGGCCGTTTTCATGATTTCCAGTTTGCCGGTGGCGTTATCCTTGACCAGCCAGCCCCAGCCGGAGCCAAATTGTGTAACGCAAGCATTGATGAAGTCAGCCTTGAATTGTTCATAGCCACCGAGGTCTTCGTCGATTTTCTTTTCCAGCGCGGCCGGGATATTCGTGCCTTCGCCCTCGGGATACAGGCAATTCCAGAAAAAGCTGTGGTTCCAGACTTGTGCCGCGTTGTTGAATATACCCGCCTGTGCCGGGTTGCCGGCGGCGGCCATGATGATTTCCTCGATGGATTTGTCGGCCAGATCGGTGCCTTCCAGCAGCTTGTTGCCGTTGGTAACATAGGCCGCATGGTGTTTGTCATGGTGAAACTCCAGCGTCTCGGCGCTCATGTATGGTTCCAGCGCGTCATAGGCAAAGGGCAGGTCGGGTAATTCCAAGGGCATCGGGGCTCTCCTGTTTTGGTAAATGTTATAATGACGGTTACTAACCTATTGTTTTTTATGATGGGCGCAAGGGGAAAAAACCTCTTTTTTCCTTTACAGGTAACCTTTTGTAAAATATTGATATTTATAATAATTACAGGTTAGGGAAATTCATTACGGGAAAGGGGTCGTCATGGCCATTACACCGATCAATCCAGGCACGCCGGTTGCCGGCACCGGCAAAACGGACAAGCCCCAAGGGGCCAGAGAAGAAAAAAATATCAAATCATCCGCGACGCAAGATGTTGTGGAGATTTCTGTCGCCGCCCGCCAGAAGTTTGAGGAAAGCCAGAAGCTGAGTGAATCGCAAGCCAAGAAGACGGCCGAAAAAACGCGCGAGCAGCTGGCGGAAAATGATGAGGCTACGCTGGCGCCGGAAGGCTCGTTTTCCGATTTATAATTAAATCAATGGCGATGAAAGGCAGCGGTGCGCAATAGGGCACCAAATACCAGATCATTGCGCTGTATTCCGTGATTACAAACAGGATCCAGTAGACAAGGGCCGCGCAAAGAACGCCAGTCGCGAGGATTTTATCCGTCCACCGGTTATGTCCCCGTTTCAGGAAGGCGTAGAAAATAACCGGCGTGGCGATCCCCATAAATCCCCATGTGTTCATGATCCATTGCAGCAGGTTTTCAATGGTCAAAGACAAGGCTGTCAGGGTTGCCAGCATGACAATGGTCAGGATCCGCAGTACCCGGATAAAGCGTGGCCTGTCGGTTTCGATGTTAATATTCAAAACGTTTTTTGTGACGATCGAGGTGAAATTGAACACTTGATTGTCCAGTGTCGAGAGCATGGCGCTGATTACGAACACGCCAAACAGTGCGATGATTGCCGGGTGGGCTATGCTGTTTCTGAACAGGTCATTGAACACGTTTTGCGGATCAGCGCCGGGAGCCAGAGCCAGCATGTTCAGGGCGAACAGTATAATTCCCCCGACCAGAACAACGTCGGTGAACAGGGCGGCTATGGTCGCATTTCTTCCTACTGTCGGGGTTTTGGCCGCAAAGTAGCGTTGCCACAAATCAGCGTTGGCCGGGATGGTCAGGCCCAGAACGAGGCCGCCGACAACCCAGTTAAAGTCCGGATGTGTAATCTGGTCGAGCAGAACAGGGGTTTCCGGCCATGTGCCGAACAACAGGGTACCGACCGCCAGCAAAATCATGATGCCTGCCTGATAGATGTCGGTGCGGACGACGCTTAGAAAGCCGCCCAGAACGATATAAGTGCCGACAATGAAGGCGCCGATGATCGTGCCCGTGACAGTGCCGACATTTAAAAGGCCGCCAATGATATTGCCCGCGACGAAAAGCTGGGCTGTGGTTGTAATGATCGAGGCGTAAAGGGACAGAATTTTAATGCTCAGGGCCATGAGCGGGCCTTGCCGGTCTGTAATCAGATCCGGCAGGGTGATGTAATTATGTTCTCCGGCTAGTTTTTGTGCCTGTGGAGCCAGGAAGGCCATCAGGGCAAAGGCACACAGAAAAGCGACAATAATCCAGATGGAGCCAAAGCCCATCAGGGCGGCGAAGCTGAACCAGAAAATAAAGGCCGAACCGGAGCGCAGGTAGCTGACGATTGAGCCGTAGATGCTCCAGAAGCCAAGGTCACGGTTGCCGATAATGAAGCCGCTGCCGTGATCGTGATAGCGCGATTTCCATGATACCCACGCGAGGCCCGCGATATACAGGCCAAAGAAAATCAGGGAATATTCAAACTTATCCATGATTACACTTGTAGCGCGTCGATCCAGCCTTGTAAATCATGCCGCGCGCGGGCGGCGAGGGCCGGTTTGCGGTCCTTTTTCCTGATCTTGCGTTTGCCGTTGGGGCCAAGTTGGTCTTCCAGCGGCGGAAACAAGCCAAAATTAATGTTCATCGGCTGATAATGTTTGGCGTCTGCTCCCCCCGTTATGTGGGTCAGGAGTGCGCCCATCGCCGTGGTGGCGGGCGGTGTTTGCATATCTGTGCCCCTGATTTCGGCGGCGGCGAGGCGTCCGGCCATCAAGCCGACGGCGGCGCTTTCGACATAGCCTTCGCAGCCGGTGATCTGGCCTGCAAAACGGATTTGCGGCCGGGTTTTCAGGCGGAGTTGTTTATCCAGCAATTCCGGTGAGTTGATAAAGGTGTTACGGTGCAAGCCGCCGAGGCGCGCGAAGTCGGCTTCCTCCAGACCGGGGATCATGCGGAAGACGCGGGACTGGTCGCCGTATTTCATTTTGGTTTGAAAACCGACCATATTGTAAAGTGTTCCCAGTGCGTTATCCTGCCGAAGCTGAACCACTGCATGAGCAGGGCGTCCCGTATGCGGATTGGTCAGGCCGACCGGCTTCATAGGGCCAAAGCGCAGGGTTTCCGGGCCACGGGAAGCCATGACCTCGACAGGCATGCAGCCCTCGAAATAGGGGGTGTCCTTTTCCCAGTCTTTGAATTCGATTTTCTCTGCATCCAGAAGGGCTTGCACGAAACCGTTATATTGCTGTTCGTCCATCGGGCAGTTGATGTAATCGGCGCCTTCGCCCTTGTCATAGCGGGACTGGAACCACGCGACGTCCATGTTGATGCTTTCCCGGTGGACGATCGGGGCGATGGCATCGAAAAAGGCCAGCGCATTGGCTCCGGTCAGGGACTGGATGAAGGATGATAAAGCCGGGCTGGTCAGAGGGCCGGTGGCGATGATGACATGATCCCAGTTGGCGGGGATGTCATTGATTTCGCCATATTCAAAGGAAATCAGCGGATGGTCATGTAAGGCCTTGGTCACGGCGTCGGAGAACGCTTCGCGGTCAACAGCCATGGCGCCGCCCGCCGGGACTTTTGTGTTATCGCCCATCGCCATAATCAGGGAGTCGCAGCGACGCATTTCTTCATGCAGCAGGCCGACCGCGTTGTTTTCCGGATCGTCGGAGCGGAAGGAGTTCGAGCAAACCAGTTCGGCGCATCCCTCCGTTTTATGGGCCGGGGTCATGGTTTCTGGGCGCATTTCGTGCAGGATGACAGGGATTCCGGCTTGCGCGGCCTGCCATGCGGCTTCGCTGCCCGCGAGGCCCGCGCCGATGATGTGGAGCGAGAGGGGATTATCTGTCGTCATGTAACAACGTGTCCTTGTAGTTTGATTGGCTGACTTTGCTACATAAATCATGCCATTGACACCCGGCGCAAGCGTTTCTGATGTCGTTATTTGAAAAAGAGAGCCTAAGCTTTTTAACCATTTGCTGTGGTAGTCTCAGGATAGAGCCGTATGAAACATCGTTGCCCAGAAAATTGATGATATCCTCTAAAGCCCGGTTGTCGAGGGCGATATGGTCTTCGTCTTCACAGTGATAGTCAGCAGGCGGGTTTTTAACCAGAGGGGCGCAGATATCATCCGGCCCCTTGACGATTTTGACAGGTGTGCCCTGGTTGAGACGTGCGACAATGGTGTTAAAATTTTCCACGAACGCCGGCGAATAGCCTTCGCCGACATAGGTCAGGATGCATAAAAGGTGATGCGGGCGCAGGTTTATAGGTGTTAAGCCGGGCATGGTCTGCCCCCCCATCTTTGGCAGCGGCCCCTTTCGGCATTGTGATCTTTGATTATGTCGACAAGTTCTTGCCAGAGAGTGGCGCGCTCTTCTTCATGGGGATGGAGCGCCATAACAATCCGGGCAATATCGTTGTTTAATTCAACGACGTTATGGGTGGAAATATTGGCGATCCCGTGTTTGCTGGAAATTTCAGGAACCACGCCGACAAAAAGAGCCTGTCCTTTGCCCACGGGTTTACGGGCAATTGAAATAGGGGTGTCTTTGACACCTTTGTAGCGGGCGATAACATGTAGATTGTCATCGATTGCGTTTTCCAGAGCCGGTCCGTTCCCGTAGCATACGCCAATGGTATCTCCGTTTTCTTTGAATATTTGGAGAACACTTAAATCGTTATATTCGTTTTCCGGCGTCGGATGTGGGGCGTCAGGGGTTACCGGGCCTCTGGCGACGGCATTGAAAAAATTTAGACCCGGCTTTTGTGTTTTTTTGTTTCCCCATGCGGGGGCATATTCGATTGTCTCGCAGGCATAATAAGCGCCCGCACAAAGACCCATATAAGTTCCGCCGTCCTCGACATACTGACGAATGGCTTTATTCCCTTCGTCGCCGAGAACATCATAGTAATGGCATTCTTCCCCGATAATTCCCGGCAGAATAAAAGCCAGCGTATCCTGATCAAGCAGGGTTGGATCGCTTTGCATGGCGGAAGCCGTCGCATATTGTATGGAAATACCATAAAAACTGTCTTGTAAACTGCGGATCAGGCTGTTGATCGCAACATGACCTTCGGCAAACACGACTACTTTTTTCCGGGGCATGGGAGCTCTTTCCATTTTTTATCGCCCGGAACCATGCCGCAGCTTGTGGCGGCGGTCAACAAAAACCGGCGATTATATGTTCAGGCGAAGGCACGGGGCGTAGCTGTTGTCGCGTCTCATTTGATCTTTCATGCGCGCAGCGATTTTTTCCTGTAGATCGTCAAGAACACCATCATTTTCCATTTGAAGGGCTTTTCGTTGTTCTTGTGCCAGGTCAAGCAAGACAGTGGCGGCGATCATATTATCTTGCAGGTAGTTGATGTAAGACAGAGTCGCCGTTATTTCGGGATCGTTTTCGTAATGGTGTCTTAAGTCCATGAGAACATCGTGGGCGTGTTCCAGATCGCGCGGTTTTTTTGTACGCTCCGCTTTTTCCAGTATCGGCATAACAGCCTTGATTTTGTTGGCCCGTTTGTTTCTGTGTCGGTTCATTTTTTAACCCCGATTACCTTTTGACTTTTATCGTAGATATATAAGGGTGGGTGGTCCGTTATGGCAAGGCTTTTAACATAAATTATTTTGCTTGCGCGCAAGGGCCGGGTTTACGGGAAAATCCACGTGCCCGGCAGCTCATTGCTGGCGTAAATCGCCGGTTGCAGAACGGGCGAGTTCGGGTAGGCCATACCGTCAAAGCGCAAAATGGCATCGCGGCTTTGCAGGGTGCTGCGGCCTGAAACACGGATAATCAGGTCGCGCCAGCCTTCGGTGGAGCCTTCGCTGACCAGCAGGGGACCGCGCACGGGCGCGATTTCGGATATCAGATCAAAGTCTTCGTCATAGGCACGGAAGACGAGCATGCGGCAGCCGTTGATGTCACACCAGTGATTGTGTGGGCTTTTCATCAGGACAATTCCGTCGCGCCGTCCGTCGCCGTTCAGGTCGACGCGGGTGAACTGGTATTGTGATTGCGGTGGGCCGTGTTGCTGTTTCACATAGGCGTCGATCGTGGCCAGCATGACGCTGTTGCTGGGTTCACGGATGCTGGTTTCCGGTAGTGGCAGCAGAGGATCGCCGGATATTTCCGATGACGAGCCACAAGCGGTCAGAAGCGGGAGAATAAAAAGAAGGCAGATAAGGGCGCGCATGGGGAATGTCCATTGTCCAAGGTAAATGAATGGCCAGTATTTATGATTCTGACAGAGGGGACAAGTCGCGGCGGCAGAAAATAAAATTTAAAGGGGAGTTATCGTGATGACAGGACGGTTGCTAAAAGGTCTTCGAATTTTTTGACAACTGTGTCTGTCTCAAAATCCACGGGAAGCAAAGAGGCGCGAAATTTTTGCGTGGGGGCGGGATGAATGTGGCTCATGGCGTCGATGAAATGATCCATATCGTCAACGATGGTTACGGCATGGGGAGGGGCTGAGGCCGCAATTTCCTGAATGCCTCCCGCTGTGTCGGTGGCGATGACCGGCGTTCCACAGCAAAGCGCTTCCAGAGCTACATTGGGCAAGCCTTCGAAGCGCGATGGCAAAAGAAAGCAATCGGCGGCGGCGTATGAGGGCCAAGGGGCTGCTATTAACCCCGGTAAGGAAATGCGGTTTTCCAGCTTTTGTTCCGCGATCAGTTTTTCCAGATTTTCTCTTTCTTCCCCTTCGCCAAGGATCGTCAGGTGCCATTCATAAGGCATTTTTAGTTCGGCGGCGGCTATGATCAGGCGGTCAAACCCTTTTTGGCGATGGAGACGGCCTGCGGCCACGAAATGAACGGTTTTTTTCCGTTCCTCCGTGACAGGCGGCAAGGTGTTTTCATTTTGTCTTAAACCTGCCGTGTCGACCGGATTGCGGAGCAAGACATGGTTTTCCCCGCTCATGCCGAGCAGGGTTTTGAATTCGTCGATGATGATCCGAGCCGGGCTGACGATCAGGTCGGCCCAAGGATATAAAATCCGGTACGCCCAGCGAATAAGCATTCTCCGCAGGGGGGATGTTTGAAAAAAGAACGACGGTGTGATGGCTTCCCGGACGATAAAATGCGTGTTCGGGAAAAAAGGTTTGAGAAGCAACACGCCGAAATTCATGTGTGCCATCGTTGAAACGACGATATCAGGCCGGAGTTCGCGTAGTTTGCTGTAAAGTGCGAAAAGGCCCCGTGAAACACGTTTTTTTCCGAGTGTGTGAAAGGGGGTGTCCGGGGCGATGATGTCTCTCATCGGGCCTTCGTTGCTGACAGTCAGGAAGGCCGGAGAAAATTGTTGTCTGTCTATCCGGTTGGCCAGCGTGATAAGCACGCGTTCCGCACCGCCCGCCGTCAGGGCAGGGAGGAGGAAAAGAACGCGGGGTTTCGTTGTTTTATCGTCCGTTTTGATCATTTGTGTTTATTAAGCGGCTTATCAGGTTTTGTAAATTCACACTGGCCTTTTTTTGAAACATTTCGTTGGCGTTGAAATCAATAAAGTTTTCTTTGGCCATGACCTTTTCGATGTATGTTTCAACGTCTTCAGGAGTATCACATTTGGGGGCAAGGTGGCATCGTGTCAGATAGCAAAGATCCATATTTTTCTGGTTGGGCTGTATGCTGATGACTGGCTTTTTCATCAGGTAGGCATCGATTAGAGCCACAGTGCTCATGCCCGTTACAAGATCAGATGCAGAAATGAGGGTTGCAATTTCTTCTTCCTGAATGAAGACGGCTGACATGTTTTTAAACAAGTCACGATTGCTGATGTCTTCTCTGGGGTGCAGCCGGGCGATCACTTGAACCGGGAGGTCGCCCATGCCCTTTAGCAGGCAGTTGATCGAGTCTTTTTCAGTGTATCCCAGTTTTTCTATAGATTGCTGTTCACCGCCAAAATGGCTTGTAAGAGGCTGCGATAGATACAAAACCCAAATTTTCTCAGGCGCCAGGCCATAGCGTTGTGCCAATACTTTTCGCGTGTTTTCGTAGTCGTTATTGCTTTGGGCAAGTTTTTCGAAGCGCGGTGATCCGGTGATAACTATAAGGCCCTCAGGGATGCCCTCTTTAATCATTTCCGTTTTAGCATCATCGTTCATTACGGCAATGATATCAGGAAGACATGACAGGGGGATGCCCTCGTTATCCGCGAAGCGTTCTTGATAATTAAGCCAGTAATCGAGAAGGGATAGTGTGGGGATATTTTTCTCTTGTGCGGCTTTGATGATTGCCCGGTCAATGGTATCGCCGGCGGCGCTTGTGCCGGTCAGAACCAGATCGGGCCTGTGGGTGTCCAGAACATCGAGCGCTTCTGCATTTGAGAGGTGTTCGCAAAGCGTTACGTCGTGATTCTGCAATTCTTTGCAGGCCGTGTGATGGGCATATATGGCTGTACGGTAGTGACACCGGATTTCTGCAATCAGGGGCACGGCGGCGGCGGTGCCGCCAGCGTCATGAAACACCATCAAAATTGTTTTTTTCATCAATCAGGCCGATTGTTTTGTCTCTTTTAATTCGCCCATGTTGGCAGCAATTTTTTCGAAGGCTGTTGCAATAAGATCCACTTCTTTTCCGGATAATTGCGAGTGAATTTCCAGTGTTATCAATTCTTTTTCATGCTGCTTTTCGCACTCCGGGCACAAGCCTTTGTCGTAGTTTGTCTCTCCGAGGGTAAAGGGCCAGCCGTTTTTGCCGATCGCTATTTTTTGCTGGTACATGGGTTCCAGATAAATCGGTTTCACATAGCCACCGCCGGCCGGTACGCCTTCTGCGTTCAGGGCGGCGATGAAAAGGCTGCGATCGATACCCCCCATTTTTT
The DNA here is from genome assembly GCA_020638175.1 of Rhodospirillales bacterium. Taxonomy (NCBI): domain Bacteria; kingdom Pseudomonadati; phylum Pseudomonadota; class Alphaproteobacteria; order Rhodospirillales; species Rhodospirillales bacterium. The sequence goes on along the minus strand of JACKJA010000002.1, from coordinate 1,762,506 downwards.
CACGGTCGTATTTAATCGGAAATATATAAAAAGCGTGTTCACAATTATCCTGAACGTAGGGTGGCGTTAGTCCTTCGATATTTGCGAGCCTTTGTCTTAACGAATTGGCATGGCCGATGCGTTTTTTGACGAGAGGATCCAGTTTTTTATACTGTTCCAGCGCGATGGCGGCATGGAGTTCGGAGAGGCGATAATTCTGGCCAACCATGTTGGGCAGATCATTAAAACCCATGTCGCGGACGACGGCTTCGGCGTGGTTGCGGATCAGGGCTATTTTTTTCATTAATGTTTCATCGTTTGTGAAAACGATGCCACCTTCGCCGCAGTGGATGTGCTTGTGGTAATTCAGGCTGTAGACGCCCGCATCGGCGAGTGTGCCGCACATGCGGCCTTTGTATTTTACGCCCGGAGACTGGGCGGCATCTTCCAGAACCATCAGGTTGTGGTCTTTTGCGATTTGCATGATTTCATCGTAGTCAGCCGGGTGGCCAAAAATATCGACGGCTACGATGGCCTTGGTACGCGGCGTAATCTTTTCCCGGATGCTTTGCGGCGAGATGCAAAACGTGTCGGGGTCGATATCGGCAAAAACCGGAATGGCTCCCCAGACTATGGCGGAGGTAACGGATGCAACCATTGTGTAGGGGGGAACTATCACTTCGTCGCCAGGGCCTATGCCGAAGGCACCCATGGCGGCGTAAAGGCCGGATGTTGCTGAATTGACGGCCAGAGCATATTTGGCACCAACGAGGTCGGCAACGTAAGCTTCGAGTTCTTTGACAACGGGACCACCCCAAAAATCTTCGTCCCAGCAGCCGAGATATTTTGAAAGTACGCCGGTTTCCATGACGGCCATAACGGCGTCTTTTTCTTCCTGTCCCAAAGGGTTATAGTGGGTTAGGGGTTGTTTTATGACCGGGGTTCCACCGTTTATAGCAAGCTGGACCATTTTATTTTACCTCTATCATTGTTCCTGTCCTAGCTGATAGCACCAAGGCATCAACGATGGCAAGGGCGCACACAGCATCTTCACCTGTACAAGACGGCCTGATTTTTGTTCCATCCAGACATTCGATGATGTCGTTGATCGCATTGTAAGTGAAATCAATCAGTCCGCCGGAGATGTTTTTAGCGATGCCAAAATCCGTATAACCGGGAAACAGGGGGCTGGGCTCCAGATCGTATTTAAGGATTACGTGACCGCATTGTTCTGTGCGGATGCGGGCCTTGGTTCCGATTAGGTCGATATCTGCAAATGAATCACCGACTGAGGAGCCGCCATGAATGTAGGCGGATAGTCCGTTTTCAAAAATAAGACGCCCGGATAAATCGGAATCGTATGTTGCGTCCGGATCAGGTTCTGCCTGAACAGAAATGATTTCGCCCATAAGGAAACGAAATAGGTCAATAAAGTGAGATCCGTTGTTCAGGATTCCCTTCTGATAAATGGATGTTGCTATGCGGATGTTGCCGAGTTCGTCCTTTTCGATCATCTGCTTTGCTTTTTGAAAGCCTTTGTTGAAACGACGACTGTAATTAACAGATAAAATTATATTTTTTGCGCGGGCGTCTTCGACAAGATTCTGACTTTCCTGCACATCTTTTGTGATTGGTTTTTCGCACAGTATTGCCTTTACGGAGGGGTGTTGGAGCACTGTGTTGAGAATCTCGGCATGTGTTTCTGTGGACGATGCGATGCTGACAATCTCAGGGTTTGTTTTGTCCAGAATTTCCCAGATATCTGTGTAGGCATCGACATCCCAGTGCTTGGCGGCGGCGGCGGATCGTTCTGCGGATGTGTCACAGACAGCGGCAAATCTCGTGCGTGGATGTTCTGCATAGCTGGCGGCGTGGGTATGGCGCGGGTCATAAGTAGGGGTTTCATTAAATTGACTGCCGATGAAACCACAACCGATAACAATAGCTGAATAGGGCGCTTGCCGAGGCGTCATTTCTTGGAATCCTCATATTCACTACGCAAGATGCTCATGCAAATAGCGTCATAATAGGCGCTGTTTCTGAAAACGACCTGCCGCAGGACCCCTTCCTTAACGAATCCGGATTTTTTATAGCTTTTGACAGCGCGGGCATCTTGGGCGTTTACGCCCAGACCGACCCTGTTCATGTTCAGTTTTTCAAATGCGTATTTAACGACAAGGGCCGTTGTTTCCTGGCCGTATCCTTTTCCCCACGCTGTTTTGTCGCCAATCATGATACGGTATTCAGTGTTCCGGGTCAGCCAGTCAATTTCATGCAGACCGGCAACGCCAATATGCCGCCCGTCATCCTGAGCGCAGACTGCGAACTCGATATCCTTGTCGCTGTTGACCGTTGTTTCAAAATCCTTTTCCAGCTCATCCAGACGCGACGGGCGCCAGCCTCGATACATATAGTGCGTGACCTCGTCGTCATCTGTCCATTTGAGCATAGGTCCCTTAAGGTCTTCGCGTGTCAGAGCTCGTAAAAATACGTTTTTTCCAGCCAGAAATTTGATGTCTGCGATCATGATTGTTGGGCCTCTTTCCTTGCTTCTTCAATGGCTATGGCATCGGTTCTGTATTTGTGGGCATCGTTAATACTGTCCAGTTCCGGGCGTTCTTTCAACAACTGCAATATATCATTCATTCCGAATATCGTATCGGGATTATCCAGTGCCGCGAAAATCTCGCGGATTAGTTCCATATCTTCTGGATAATCAACAGTCCAGCGGGTTTGGCTGTAATCCTGATCTACGTTCATGTTGCCCAGACGCCAGCGGTCAGGGTGTTCGAATATATTGGTTGTAAACCATTCGCGCTCGAATGTGCCCTTTGTATTCTTCCAGAGGCTTTCCAGCGTTTCCATTGAAAAGACTTCTGTGTCCAGCCCATCGGGGAGTTTGTGGGATGAATTACAGTTCACGTAATCTATCTCATTCTGGTTTTCGATATAATATCTGATGGTGTTATCGATAATAACCGGATCAACCAGAGGGCAATCCGCAGTAATACGGACAACAATATCGGCGTTTCCGGTTTTGCATGGCTGGTAAAACCGATCGAGAAGATCAATTTCCGAGCCGGCGTAGCAGGAAAATCCGTATTGGGCGGCGAAGTCGACGATGGGTTTGTTTATATCGTTGTCAGCTGTAGTCAGTATGGTTTCATCGACCATGGTTGAGGCCATAACGCGTCTCATGACATGCCACAGGAGCGGTTTACCGCAAACATCCAACAGAACTTTGCCTGAAAGGCGGGTTGAACCCAGCCGCGCTTGAACAATAGCAATAACTTTTTTTTGGGGGGGGGCGTTTCTCATATAAAATCAAAATTATTCTTTAGTCAGGAAAATCAACACTTTTAAACTATGAACATGGGCTTGTTTTTGTTATATCCCATGTTGATGGCGAATGACAGGCTTTTATGTCCATATTATACGCTCATTTTTAGGCATTATTTATATCGCAAGAGGATCCGGATGGCTGATAGCGCCCCGATTTTATATGTTATTGGTATTGAGGGCCAAATTTACATGGCTAAAGCCTTGGGCGATGAATTGCAGCGCCCTGTTGTCGGTATTACCGTTTCTCAGCGGGCCGAGGAGATGCTGACGCCGGAACGGCGCGCGATGTTTCAGACAATCTATTCATTGCCGGATTTTTATCTGAGCCAGATTGATGAGATCAAGCAACTTAGTCAGGCGGATATGGATAAGGAACAGGCTGCTCTTGAGAAAGAGCTGAAGGTTAAATCCAGTGCGTTGTACACCAGTTATGACCGGACAATACGACCGCTTGGAAGCTTTAGAAAGATTCGGAACTGGCAGCTCTGTAATCTGCGATTTGCCAAGAAGGTATTTGATGAGGTTCAGCCGGCTTTCCTGCTGAGCGGGATTGCGATTTATCTTCAGCATGTGATGAACGATATATGTATGGACCGGCGGATACCGTGCATGCGTGTGGCGGCTAACCGTTCCGGTGGCACTGTCATGTATCATGCAGACGGGCAATTTGTCGGGATGGAACGCTGCTTTAACGATCTTCAGAAAATGGGAGATAAGGCTCTGGATGCTGAAACGCTGAAAGAGGCCGATGAGTTGTTCGATGCTTTTGTGAAAAGGCCGGCACCGCCGCAATACAGTGTTCTTGGATCAACTGTCGGGCTCAATGTGGGGTTATTAATCAAGAAGATACGTTGGGCTTTGCGGCCGGAGCATATAAATCCCAGTGAGCGTGTGAAAGCAGTTGACCGGGCCTATAATATTGAAACGCCCCCACATATGATTGTCGCGCACGCTGCCCGGACAGGGTTTTACCGGGCTAGCCAGAAAGTACAACGCGTTTTTGACTCTGAACCGGATATGTCGGTGCCGTTTTTGTACGTTCCCCTTCACTATGCACCGGAAGTTAGTGATATGTATTTCGGGGCTGATTACGATCACCATGAGGGATATATTACCCAGTTATCAAAGCATATACCGTTTGATTGCCAGCTCTACGTTAAAGAGCATATTTGTATGCTGGGGCGCAGGCCGACCAGTTTTTACAAAAATTTATCCAAATTATATAACGTCAAGATGATCGCTCCAGAGGTCAGTAGTTTTGAGCTGATAAAACATGCCAAGGCTAACATTATGGTTACGGGAACGGCCGGATGGGAAGCTTATTTGATGGGTAAACCTGTTGTTGCTTTTGGCGATGTGTTTTACAACTTTTTACCGGGCGTTTTATATTGTGATCTGGATAAAGATTTTCATGATAAGTTTATTGCTTACCTTGAGACCGTTGATATTCCGGAGAGTGAGCGGCGCAATGCTTACCGGGCTTATCATGCCTGCAGTTTTCCCGAACCGTTTGTAGATATCGGGGAGACGACAACGCGGGAAGAAGCGATGGAGATTGCCCGGAAATATGCGCGGTCTATGCGTGCCTTTATAAAAACGTGGCATAAAGAAATAAGCGAAAATCTGCCGGAAGATCTGCGCGATGCGCCCTTGTTGAAAAAAGTGAAGAGTTAGCATTTGAAGAAGGACATGAGTATGAAGCAACAATTAAAAGCCATATTGCCGGCGCCTGTATGGACGGCAGCGCGGGAAGCTGTGAGCTGGGCACAACTTGTTTCTTTGCCCAAGGGGAATTTTGATCCCGCGAATTTGCGTTCGTTTTCTTCTGTCGCGCTGGCGGATGTTTTTGAAGATCAGGGTATCGGCAAAACGTGGGACGATGATCATAACGCCATAGCATCCCTTTTTGGTAACGATGACAATATGGGCGGCGTAAACCCAGGTGATCGCCGGGCGATCTATTACCTGATTATGGCTTTGAAACCACAGGATGTTCTTGAGGTGGGGACGCATATTGGGGCTTCTACGCTTCATATCGTGTCAGCTCTTAAACGTCTGGGGCAAGGTGGGCATCTTACGAGTGCCGATATCTGTGATGTAAACGATCCGGAAAACGGCCCGTGGAAAAAGCTGGGGATGCCCGCGTCACCGCGTGATTTTTGTGCAAAGCTGGGCTGTGCCGATCTTGTCGATTTTCATGTCGGTCCGTGTCAAGATTATATGCGCGGCACCGACCAGCAATATGATTTTATTTTTCTGGATGGCGATCATCGGGCCAGCGCCGTTTATCAGGAACTGAGTGTGGCGTTGCCCTTGCTGAAGCCCGGTGGTGCGGTGTTATTGCACGATTATTACCCGGAGGCCAAACCGCTTTACCCGGATAACAACATTATTTCTGGACCGTTTCATGCGTTGGCGCGTGTTCGCAAAGAAAACCCGGCGATCCGGGTGTTGCCGTTGGGTGAATTGCCATGGCCGACAAAACAAGGCACCAATGTTACGACACTGGCGCTTGTTTTGAATGACGCGACTTAGTATTCCATGTTTTCGGTGTCTTTATAGTCTTTCGCCCAATCGTCCTTGATCGCTTCTTTTGCGGGCAGGATATGGAAGCTGACGATATCGCGGTAATGACCTTTTTCCGGTATGTCGGCACGATGGAGGCATATCGGCGTTTTGCAATACATAGCGGTCCCTGCCGGACCTGTATGCTTTAATACATAGTCCGTATTTTCCAGTTCCTCGAGAGGGATGCCGTAATCTGCCCGTGTATTGAACCCCATTTTCATTAGTTGGTCTGAGCGTTCTTTTGGCTGAGCATGGAAGGGGCCATCTTTTTCCGTTACATCAGATATGTTTACGAAAAGCTGAAACAGGGCCGTGGAAATCTGGTCGAAATGCCAGAAGTTAGACAGCGCTTCATCGTGAGAGAATTCATCGGGGACATGGTAATTCCGCCATGCTACGACCTGACGGATCTGGAAGTTTGCCCCGTAAAAATCCTCGATTTGGCTTTTGACGTTCTCGTCGATCAGCAGTGCCAGTTCCGGGAGCTTTTTAAGCGGATCTTTTAGAACGCGGCGCACGTCTTTCGGGCCTTTGTAGTCGGCGCTTACGTTACAAATATAATTGTCCTCATCTTCGATTAATGCTGCGAATTTGGTTTTGATTGTATCGACCAAATCCTGCGGGTAGGGTTCTTTTTTGCGAACGGAGCCGATTTTATGAAATTGTTCGGTAACTTCCGGGTTTTTGGAATTGTTGTTCTGGGCGTAAAATTTCCGAGCATCTTTAAGCTGTTTGTTGCCGATGATATGAAACTGAATTCCGGTATTCGTGTTGCCCAGCCACCGGGAAAGTTTATAGCTGACGGCCCATGCCAAATCAGATTTCGCCAATTTTTTCAGAACTGCTTTCATGATTATGCCTGCTCACAATGTTGGATTTCTTTTGCCTGTATATCATTGTTATTCTTGTGCCGCAAAAGAATTCAGGTCTTTATTTATGGCAGCCAAAATTCAGAAAATCTTTTTCTGTGGTCAGGTACTTTTCAGGATTAAATCGGGCGATTGTATGACCTGAAAAAGCCTCGATGTTTTTGGTCAAACTTTCCTTGTTGATAAAAGCGGTAAGTGCGGATTGCGGGTTTTGTTCCAGAATTTGAAGCAAGACACGCATGGATACGGTGTCACCGGAATGATGGGCGTCTTCGAATTCGCATATGTCCGAAGTCATGGGATGAGGGTTGTGGAAGTTATAAAACTCATCGCTATAGCTTTTTATCTTTTCGGGTAGATCAAATATGTACTGGTGATCCGGTGATTGTGCGAGAGCATCATAGATTGTTGGTGCCAAGGGAAGTAGGATGCTTATGACTTTAACGCCCTGATCCTGAAATGTTTTTACAAGCCGGGCATATTGCTCGATATTTTCTTCGCGTATGGTTTGGCCGGGTCCGTAGCGTTCGTTGATTCGGATGAAATCTTCGGGGTTGTGCAGGTTGTCAGCCCATTGTTTGTAATATTCGAAGGCATAATCAGACAGACGTATGCCGCCCAGATAGGAGCCGTCGGCCCGTGTGCCCATGCCGCGTGTGATTGAGAGCAAACCGTATTTTTTATCGGTTGTGATATGGGTGAAGTCGTTTCCGCTGTGTATAAGCTGTGCCAGTTGCCCCGGTTTGATCGTTCCCTCCAGGGCTAATTCCGACGGTTTCAGGAGTTTCTGGAGCGTCAGGGGGGGCGTTCCTGTTATGAGAGGGCGCGGGCGGATGCCATTTTGGTTGGTAAACCACCAGAAATCAATCGAGAGCAGGACGACTTTGGGTTTGTGGGCTTTTAATACCTGTTCGGCATAAAGTTGTCCTTCGAACAGATTGGGGGCAGCGCCGCAGGCACAAGAAAACGATCTAGAGAAATACTCATGACGAAAGTTGAGAGGTCTTGAAGAGCCAAAGGCGATAATATCCGGTTGTCTGAGTTTGATGTTTTCCAGATTGATTTCCCGCCTTAAATCCTGGAGGCCGCTTCCAAAGAGACTGTCCTCATTTTGCAGCGTGGCCGCAATTCTGGGGGGTGATTGTATTTCGCCGGACTGATAAAGAGCAAAATAGTTCAAGGCCAGTATGAACAGGGCGGGGAGAAGGCATAAGGTTCCTGTGAGCAGGTATCGCTTATAGGATCGTTTTGAAATGAATTGTTTCATTTTTGCGGCCTAGAAATTGTAGTAAAGAAATTCGGTTTCACCAGACAGCATGCTGGCTATTGACCACAACAGCAGAATGGCTGTGAAAAGCGCCCAGACAATGGTTGGTTGCCATTTCAGTTTGAGTAAAGACCAGCCGGACAAAGCGTAACGAGGCATGATGACGGGCCGGAAACGGCTCATGAGTTCGGTCGAGTTCGGCAGCATAAAGGCGATCAACAAGGCGACAGCGATAAAGATGGCGGCCATGGCGCCGGCAACCGATACATGGATGGGGAAGCCGTCGGGAACGAGGCCGTAATTGAAGAAATGAATAGGAAGGGAGAGGCCGTTTCCGCCAAACATGCCATTTAGGATAATCATGGCGGCCGGGATGTTTTCTGCCCTGAAAAAGACCCAGCCGATGATAACAAGCAAAAACGTTATCCCGGTTGATGCGATGAGTTTGCAATATCCTCCTTGTGTTTTGCTTGTTCTGAAATGGCGCCACAGATGGTTGATGATTAAAAGGGTGCCATGGTAGAGTCCCCAGATGATAAAACTCCAGCCCGCACCGTGCCAGAACCCCACCAAGGCCATCGTCAGGAACAGATTTGTGAGCTGACGGGCTGTTCCTTTGCGGTTTCCTCCCAAAGGAATGTAGAGGTAATCCCTGAAAAATCGGGACAAAGAGATATGCCAGCGGCGCCAGAATTCTATGATGCTGTCCGCCTTGTAAGGTGAGAAAAAATTGATGGGCAAGCGGATTCCAAACATACGTGCGGCTCCAACGGCCATATCGGAATAGCCGGAAAAATCGAAATACAGTTGTAATGTATATCCCAGTGCGGCAACCCAAGCGGCGTAAAAGTCGACGGTTTGTCCTTGTTGGGCGTCGTCGAAAATGGGGCTGGCGTAATAAGCCAGATTGTCGGCGATCACGACTTTCTTGAACAGGCCAATGGCAAACAAGGTCAAGCCGACGGCGATATTTCCAATATGGAACTGGCGGGAAGATTGCCGTTTAAACTGGGGGAGCATTTCGCCGTGATGGACGATCGGTCCGGCGATAAGCTGGGGAAAGAAAGAAACGAACAGGCTGTATTCCCAAAATCCATGCTCTGTAATTTTTCCTTTGTAGGCATCAATTTGGTAGGCGATTTGCTGAAACGTAAAAAATGAGATGCCAATGGGAAGTAACGCGCCGATCAAATCAATTCTTTCACCGGTTATGACCGCGTAGTTTTCGATCATAAAGTCGGTGTACTTAAAATAAAACAATAATCCGATGTTGAATATTATTGATGCATATAAAGATAATCTTTTGAATTCAATTTTATATTTTGAATTCTTGTCTGCGTATTTTGCCAGTTGGTAATTTACTATGATTGACGCCAGCAGAAGGCCTATGTAAAGGGGATTCCAGTAAGCGTAATAAAAAAATGAAAAAATAACGAGACTGATAACGGCGGCGTGCAGGCTTTTTTTCTGAAACAAATAGAAAAAAAGAACGGCGACCGGCAGAAAAAGCAGTATGAATTCGAGTGAGTTGAAGAGCATGCGTTATCAATATACAATAAGATTTATATTGCTAACCTTGTATCACCTTAAGCCTTGAAATGCCAATGGCTGTGTGACAGTATCGTCGGATTATACAAATCAATGTTTTTTATTATAAAAAGGGCGGCTTAACCGTGACAATACGCAGTTTTCTTCCATCATCACTGAATCTTGAAGATAAGGTCATTCTTGTGACTGGTGGAACGGGGTCTTTCGGACAACATTTCGTACGGACTGTTCTGGAGAGATACAACCCCAGAAAAATCATTATATTTTCCAGAGATGAGCTGAAACAATATGAGATGGCGGCTCGTTTTCCAGAGTCAGAATATCCGAGCATTCGTTTTTTTATCGGTGATGTCCGGGATTATGAGCGGCTCAGGCTGGCTATGCGGGAAGTGGATATCGTTGTTCATGCCGCGGCTCTGAAACATGTTCCAATCGCGGAATACAATCCGATGGAGTGTATTCGTACAAACGTAGATGGTGCGGAAAACGTCGTGAAGGCTGCTCTGGATTGCGGCGTTGAAAAAGTTATTGCCCTGTCGACCGACAAGGCGGCCAACCCCATCAACCTTTATGGAGCCAGCAAGCTGGCTTCGGATAAGATTTTTGTCGCGGCCAATAACTTGAGCGGGACAATCGGCACTCGGTTTTCTGTAGTGCGCTATGGGAATGTTATGGGGTCCCGTGGCTCTGTCATCCCGTTCTTTCAGAAGCTGGTCAGAGAAGGAGCTCAGACTATTCCGATTACCGATGAGCGCATGACGCGTTTCTGGATTACCCTCCAGCAGGGTGTTGATTTTGTGCTTTCTTCTCTGGAGATGATGTATGGCGGCGAGATTTTTGTGCCGCGCATCCCCAGCATGAAAATGACGGATATGGCGGAGGCGCTGGCGCCGGGGGTGCCCCATGAGATCGTCGGTATCCGCCCCGGTGAGAAGTTGCATGAGATTATGATTTCTTCGGATAATAGCCGTCATACCGTTAAACTGGAAAAGTGCTATATCATCGAGCCGGCGTTTGCTTCGTGGGCCCATAAATCGCATATAGATGACGGGGCCAAGAGGGTCGCTGATGATTTTAGTTACGAGAGCAATACAAATGATGAATGGCTTGATATTCCAGGATTGAAGAATATGCTTAACAGTGCCAAGCCCGTGGCCGCTTGAACGTTAAACGAGAAAGCGTATTGCAAGTAGATGCTCCCCTATGGAAAGCAGTGTATTGAAGAAGATGATATCGCAGCCGTTGTTGAGGCTTTGCGTGGTGATTTTCTGACGACAGGCCCAAAAGTGGCTGCTTTTGAAGATGCTTTTGCAAAAATAACACAGGCCCGCCATACGGTGGCTTGTTCCAATGGAACGGCGGCATTACATCTGGCGGCTATGGCTTTGGAGCTGGGGCCGGGAGATGCCGTTATTGTTCCCTCCATGACATTTTTGGCAACGGCCAATGCTGTGCGGTATACCGGGGCCGAGGTGATTTTTTCCGATGTCGATCCCCGGACAGGGTTGATGACCCTTGGTCATATGGAAGATGCTTTAATGCGTTGTGGTGACTTGACTCCGAGGGCCGTTTTCCCCGTTCATCTCGCCGGTCAATGTGTTGATCTGGCTTCTTTGTCATCGTTAGCCAAGGATAAAGGTCTGTATATGGTGGCTGATGCTTGTCACGCGGTCGGCGGCGAGTATCAAGGAAAACCCGTCGGTGCCTGTGCCTATGAAGATATGAGCGTCTTTTCCTTTCATCCTGTGAAAACGATCGCTATGGGTGAAGGCGGTGCGATTAGTACGAACACCCCAGAATTTTCTGAACGGATGATGCGGTTACGCAGTCATGGCATGATTCCCCAGAAGGAACGAGGGCCGTGGTTTTATGAGATGCCAGAGCTGGGATATAATTACAGGGTTACTGATATTCAGTGCGCGTTGGGGCTATCACAGCTTGCCAAGCTGGGACGGTTTGTTGCCCGGCGAAAGGAATTGGTTGCATTATATGACAAACTTTTGAGTGATGTTGGGGACGTTGTTCGTCCGCCGGTTCGCGCGATGCACGGTGATCCGGCTTGGCATCTTTATGCTGTGCGGATTGATTTCGATACTCTGGGTATTGACCGGACGACAGTGATGGAAAAAATGTTGGGGCAGGGGATCGGCACGCAGGTGCATTATATTCCCGTTCATCGGCAACCTTACTATCAAGCGCGTTATGGTGACATCCATTTACCGGGGGCTGATGAGTACTACGGCCATACATTGTCTTTGCCACTGTTCCCGGCGATGAAAGATGATGACGTTTACAAGGTTGTTCGTGTGTTATCAGATATATGTCAGGTTGATTTATGACGATTGCCGTTATTGGTCTGGGATCTATTGGAAACAGGCATGCTTGCAACTTATTGCAGGCGGGGGAAAGCGTTGTTGGTTTTGACCCGGATCCGGATCGGCGAGCTCTTTTTGAAAAAGCAGGGGGGCAAACGCAATGTGAGCGGGATGTTGCTCTGGATGTCGCCGAAGCCGCTATTATCTGTTCCCCGAATATCTGCCATTTACCGGATTTGCAGGCGGCTTTGGAACGGGGGTGTCATGCTCTGGTCGAAAAACCGTTATCGCACACGATGACGGGGTTACAGGATGTTCTGAGGATGGCTGACTCTCGAAGCCTTATCGTTGCTGCGGCTATGAATTTGCGTTTTCACCCGGTGGTTCAGCGTGTACATGAGATTTTGTCTTCTGGTGAGATGGGGACTGTTATATGGGGGCGTTTTTTGTATAGCGGTTATCTGCCGAGCTGGCGCCCTCACCAAGATTACAGGAAGGGGTATACAACGGCCCCGGTTGGCGGCGGGGTTCTTTTTGATCTGGTCCATGAGATTGATCTGGCGCAGTATCTTATGGGATTTGGGACGGTTTCGGCCTGTGTTGCCCGGCGCAGTGGAGTGATTGAAACCGGAGCAGAGGATTGTGCCGATCTGATTATCATGCACCCGGGTGGGGCGCAAAGCAGTGTCCATCTGGATTATGTTTCCAAGCACAGCCAGCGTTTTTTTGAGATACAATGTGAGAACGGTTTTATCAGGGGGGATCTTGTTAAGCGCTCCCTTATTATTATTCCTTCTGATGAGGATTCTGCTGCCGGGGAAGAATGTTTTGAGGGCAGCTTTTCGGATGATTATATCGCGGAAATGAAAGGGTTTTTGCAGGCGATAAGGGGAGAGGGCGGACAGATTTGCTCTTCGTCGGATGCCGCGAAAATTCTTGAAACTGTAATAAAAGCACGTAAACAAGCAGGGTTGGTGAGCACATGAAAACAGTCGCTATTATACAGGCGCGCGCCGGTTCCAGCCGGTTGCCGGGTAAAATATTTAAAGATTTGGCAGGGCTATCCATATTGGGTTGGGCTGTCAGGGCGGCGCAGGCTATCCCCGGTGTTGATCAGGTGATTGTTGCGACGTCTGTTGAGGCAGGTGACGATGCTGTTGAGGTGGCTTGTCAAAAAATGGGGGTTGCCTGTTTTCGCGGTGATGAAGATGATGTGCTTTCGCGTATGACAGATGCGGCGACACATGCGAAAGCGGCAGTCGTCTTTCGGCTGACGGCGGATTGTCCGTTGCTTGACCCAGCTGTTTGCGGCGCTTTGCTCCAGCTTTTTAAACAAACCGGCGCCGATTATGCGACGAATACAAGCCCGGCGAGCTGGCCGGATGGGCTGGACTGTGAAGTGATGACGCTGGAGGCGCTTCGTTTGGCCAATGAAAAGGCCCGAAAACCCTCCGACCGGGAGCACGTTACGCCCTATATCCGGAATAATCAGCATAAATTTCAGTGCGAGGTTTTACGCTGTCCGGTTCCTCATATCCATGATGAGCGATGGACCGTGGACGATGAAGGGGATTACGCTTTTTTGCAGGCGGTGAGCGAAGCTTTGCCTCAGGGGCGCCCGCCCTCTTATTGCGAGGTTCTGGAAGTGCTGGCGACTAACCCCGCGTTTTATGATCTTCGTGCTGAAAGTGCGCGCAACGAGGGTTATACGAAATCTGTTTTGGCAGCTCCTTATTATCATGAGGGATATGAGACATCTAATCAGTTGATAAAGCGGGCCTTGCAGACAATTCCTCTGGGATCCCAGACTTTCTCAAAAAGTCAGATGCAGTTTCCGGAGAGCAATGCCCCACTTTTCTTAACGCATGGGGCGGGAAGCACGGTATGGGATGTCGATGGGAACAGCTATGTCGATTATGTGTCGGGATTGCTTCCCAATACCTTGGGGTATTGCGATCCTGACGTTGATGAGGCTTTGGCGCGGCAGTTATCCCGCGGGATATCGTTTAGCATGGCGACCGAGCTGGAGATGCAACTGGCTGAGAAGTTGCGGGATATTATACCGAGTGCTGAAATGACCCGTTTTGGCAAAAACGGTACGGACGCGACATCGGCGGCCATTCGGCTGGCCCGTGCTTTTACAGGTCGTGAACATGTTATTGTTTCCGGCTACCATGGCTGGCAGGACTGGTATATCGGTTCGACGACCCGTCATCTGGGCGTGCCGGAAGGTGTGCGGCAATTGACCCATGTGTCGCCGTATAACGATCTCGCAAAGCTAGAAGAAAACTTTGCCCAGTATGAAGGGCAAGTGGCGGCCGTGATTATGGAGCCTGTGGGGGCTATGCAACCAAATCCTGGTTATCTCCAGGCTGTTAAAGAAATGGCGCACAGGAATGGTGCTCTTCTGGTCTTTGACGAAATTATTACCGGTTTTCGCATTCATCTGGGGGGGGCGCAAACACATTATGGTGTTACTCCCGATCTGTCTTGTTTCGGCAAGGGGATGGGGAATGGTATGCCGATTTCGGCGATTGTCGGACGTGCCGATATTATGACGCTGATGGAGAAAATATTTTATTCCGGTACTTTCGGTGGTGAAGCTCTTTCTTTGGCAGCGTCTATTGCTGTGATTGATAAAATGGAGCGAGAAAATGTCATTGGCCGGCTATGGCAGACCGGCCAGACTCTGGCAGATGAAACGAATGCATTGATCTCTTCCTATGGTTTGTTGGCGACTATCAAGCTGAACGGATTAGCGCCCTGGAAGGTCTTGCAATTTAATGATCATGAAACAGCCAGCAAGGAAGCCATCAGAACTCGGTTCCTGACGGATATGCTGCGGAATGGCATTTTGCTTTCGGCATCTCATAATATTTGTTATGCGCATTCACAGGTGGATATCGAAAAAACAAAGAGGGCTTACGATGTGACCCTGTCCCGGATTGCCGAAGAACTGGAAGCCGGGACTTTGGAACAGAATTTGGATATTCCCCCGATCCGCCCTGTTTTCCAGGTGAGGTCTTAGGCCATGGCTTCTGATCAGAAAAAAATATTTATGGAAGATGAGGGGAACGGCTGGTTTTCCCGAAATAGGATTGTTGATGAAAAACTGACGGCGAAGGCACAAATTGACCCTGTTCTTCAGATGATTGAAGAGAGGCGACTTGCGCCGTTAAATGTGTTGGAAATAGGCGCCAGTAACGGCTGGCGTCTGTCTGTGCTGAAGGAGAGAAATCCCGACATTCAATGCGCCGGAATTGAACCGTCGGCACAGGCGGTGGCCGAAGCTTTTCCCGGGATTGATATGCATCAAGGGACGGCAGAAGCTTTGCCGTTTGAAGAGTCCTCGTTTGATCTGATCGTTTTCGGGTTTTGTTTGTATTTGTGTGACCGGCGGGATCTTTTTAAGATCGCTGCGGAGGCTGATCGTGTTCTGATGGATGGCGGGTATCTGATCGTTTATGATTTTTATGCAGAGTCCCCCTATAAAAATCCCTATGCTCATGTGGAGGGGCTGTTCAGTTATAAAATGGATTACAGCCGGATGTTTTCGTGGAACCCCTCTTATTCAACGATTCATCAAATGATAGCGCCGCATCCAGGGACGACGGATACTTCTCCTGATAACCTTGTTGAGATTACGCTGATGCGCAAAGGATTGTCAGAAGGCTGGCCTGATCGCATTCAGGAGAAATAGAAAGGGCTTCCTTATGGCAAAGGTGATTTTCCGTGCAGATGCGACAATACATATCGGCGGCGGCCATGTTATGCGCTGTTTGTCGCTGGCGTCGGTTTTTGAAAGAAAAGGCTGGATGTGTGAATTCATAACAGCTGATGATACGGTTGCCATTGTTCCGGCTCTTGAAGATAGCGGTTATAAAATCCACATGTTGGATGATACTCCTGAATCTGCTGATTTGCTGGTTGTGGATCATTATGGTCTGGACGCCGGATATGAACGTATGGCTCGTGCATGGGCGCAGAAAATCCTTGTGCTTGACGATCTGGTTAATCGTTCCCATGACTGCGATATTTTGATGGATCAGACATACGGAAGAGAGGCTTTAGAATATCAAGATCTTGTTCCGGCCCATTGCCAGATTTTGACGGGTGCCGATTATGCTGTTTTGCGCGCCCAGTTTTCTGAAAGCAGGGGGGGGGCTTTGAAGCGGCGGCATGAAAACAGAGGGCAGGTGTGCCGTTTGTTTCTTATGATGAGTGCTGTTGATGATAATAATGTGACGGGGTTTGTTTTGCAGGCTCTTGAGGCTATATCACGGCCTTTGAATGTTGATGTCGTTATGGGTGGCGGGGCACCGCATCTCTCTCATGTGAGAGAACAAGTGGCGGTCTCGCATCATGACATTTCTTTGCATGTGAATGCGCATAACGTTGCGGCATTGATGGTGGATGCTGATCTGGCGATCGGTGCTGGCGGGACATCAAGCTGGGAACGGTGTTGTCTTGGTTTACCGACGGTTACGATTGAAATTGCCGATAACCAGAAAGATATCCTGAGACATTTGCAGAAAGCAGGGGCGATTATCAATGCGGGGCGTTATGAAGACCTGACGCAGGAAAGCTTTCAGAATTTGCTGCATGATGTTATTTCGAGACCCGATTTGGTTTATGAAACAGGGAAGAAGGCGGAAGTTATCTGCGATGGTCGCGGAACGGAACGGCTTGTATTGGCTGTTGAGGAGATGTTAGGACTATCATTGTCATGAATGTGTTGCTGTTATCACCTTATCCGGATCGTCTGCGGCCTGTTATCGAGGCAACGTCTTGCCGTGTTATGGTAACCGAAGAAAAAATTTCGCCTGAATTCCTGAAGGACAATAAAATTGATCTGGGGATTTCATACGGTTATCGCCATATCCTGAAAAAAGATGTTCTGGATGTTTGTCCTTTCATCAACCTTCATATTTCCTATTTACCGTGGAACAGGGGCGCGGATCCCAATATCTGGAGCTGGGTTGATGATACGCCCAAGGGGGTGACGATCCATTATATTGATGAAGGGATTGATACGGGGGATATTATTGCCCAGCGTGAAACGCCAATGGATAAGGATGAAACGCTGGCGACGTCCTATCAAAAACTACAAAAGGATATTGAAGCCTTGTTCGGTGAGGTTTGGCTTTCTATTTATGAAGGGCGCGCGGAAGCGCGTCCGCAAACCAGGGAGGGGTCTTTGCATTATTCGAGGGATCGTGACCTGATTCAGCCTTTTTTGAAGAATGGATATGATATCCGGGCCTGCGCCTTAACCGAGATGGCGCGTGTGGAAAATATAAGTGTGAAGGGTCTGAAGTATGAAAAACTTTAATATTGCCGGGCGTGAGATCGGGGATGGGCATCCTAGTTATATTATTGCGGAAGTGTCCTGTAATCACGAAGGCGATTTTGATGAGGCGCGGCGGATTATTGAAGTGGCGGCGGCTTGCGGAACGGATGCGGCGAAGCTCCAGACCTATACGGCGGATACGATCAGCCGGAATTTCAAAACCAAGCCTAAGGGAACGATTTGGGAAAATATTGATCTGTATAAAATCTATGAGCAGGCTCATACGCCGTGGGAGTGGCACAAGGAATTAAAGAAGGTTGCTGACGATTGTGGTATTCACCTGTTTTCCTCGCCCTTTGATGAAACGGCGGTGGATCATTTGATGGCAGTGGATTCTCCGGTTCTGAAAGTGGCCAGTTTTGAAGTGGTCGATACCAAACTTCTCGAAAAAATGGCACAGACGGGGCTGCCGATTATCATGTCGAATGGCATGACAGATTTTCTGGAGATGGATGAAGCTGTGCGGACACTTTACAAGCATGGCACGAAGGATCTGGCTTTGCTGCATTGTAACAGCGGTTATCCGGCGGCTTTTGATGAAGCTAATCTGGCGACTATTCCGGCGATGGCCGGTTTGTTCGATTGTGTTGTAGGGGTGTCTGACCATACGATTTATGCTGATCCGGCGAACTATGTTGATCCTATGGCGCATGTGACACCGTTTGAAGCGGTGAGCCGTTTTGGAGCCAAGATTGTCGAGGTTCATCTGATGCTTGATCGTGCAAAAGCGCGGGCCTTGATGGAAAAAGAGCAGGGAGGATATGACTGGCCGTTTTCGCGAGAGCCGGAAGAGCTGAAGCTTATGATTGATATGATCCGGGCTTATGAAGCCGGAGAAGATGTTGAGTATAAGACAGAGCTTGAGAAAGTGGTGGCTCTTAAAACGCATGGTCATGTCAATTTTCAGCCAACGGAAAAGGAGATGAATAGCCGGGGGCTGCGTCCGTCTTTATGGGTTGTTGAAGATATTAAGGCGGGAGAGCGCTTTACGTTTGCTGGTGGTAAGCCGGGTAATATCGACTCTATTCGCCCGGCGGGCGGATTACATATCCGGTTTGCTGACTTCATTCAAGATAAAAAGGCGCTGCGGGACATCCCTGCCGGGACGCCGCTGGAATGGGATATGGTTGCCGTTTAAAGTTTTTTGGCAATCAGGGCTGAGTTGGGTGCAAAGAACTGCGTATTTGGCACGACGTAAGGGGCGATGCGTTCGAGAATATACAGAGGCACTTTGGAAGCGTAATAGGGGATTGTGCTCATTTTATCAATTTTTGGATACAGGTCCGTATTCCAAAAACCAAGATGGCCGTAATATCCACCTTCAATGATTTCAGCTTGGCAGGTTTTTTCAACGGCGTTTGCCATTTGGTCGTAGGGCATCAGGTTATGGATGGCATGTTTGTCTTTATCAACGGCTTTCAGAATCTTACCGTTCAGGCCTGCGTGGTTGGGGATAACCAGAACAAGATAGCCTCCCGGCTTTAGCAGGTCGAGATGACGCTGGATGACGTCTTGCGTATCTGTGAAATGTTCAATGAAGCCAAAACTGGCCACGACGTCCCACAATTCTGCGGGCGGTTTATAATCGAACAGATCGGCGTGGATGATCTCCGCATCTATGCCAAGTGAGGCCATGTTTTCCTTACAGCGGGGTACACATTCATCAACGTATTCAATGCCGGAAACCTTATGTTTGAAATACGTATTGAAATACCACATATATGTTCCCGGATAACAGCCGATTTCCAGACAGCGCATGCCCGATGATACCGGAAGATGGTGCTGGCACAGTTTGTGGATGTCTCGAAAAAAGGGAAGCGTGGGATCGAATGTCAGCATGGGGTTTCCGCCGCTCCATTCTTCCGCCCAATCCTCTTTGCTGGAGAGTTTGAAGTCCGTTTCCTTTTTTTGTGCTTTCATGTCATCAAAACCATATTGTTTTCAGGTCTCTGTCCAGTCTTTTTTCAAGCCAGCGTACGTCGGCATCAAATTGCTTTTCGAGCATTTCGCGTGTTTCCTGTGACAAGGGCGTCCGGGCTGCAGGTTTTTTATTCAACGCTGTCAGGCTGTTTTTTATCCCCGCCCGGAAATCTTCCGGTATCAGGGGTTTGATGACTGATTTCAGGGGGCTACTTTCATTTAAAAATCTTTGAATTCCGGTGAAGCGTAACTTGCCGCCGGGGTTGTATATTTTTTCATCCGGCGTGAATGTTTGCTCAATCCCGAGAAAGTCGCAGGTATCCTTAAAAAGGGGCATGCTTTCAATGAAATATTCTTCGAAAATCTGGATATGTATCTGGTGTGCCGGGAAGACGGCATCGTAATACTCAATTTGCTTTTTATATCGGGCTCTGTCCGTGTAGGCGTAGTTATAAATCCACGAATCCCGTAACTTGCTCCCGGCATGTTTTTGCAAGCGCGCTTGCTCTTCATTCAGGGCGTCTTCAAAACTGAGGTCTTCGACGCCTTCCTGACACTGGTGCCCCCAAAGTGAGTAGGCCATATCAACAGGATTGCGGAGCAGGATAATGATTTTTAAGTCAGGGCCGAGCAAATCAACCATTTTTTTTGGGGCTTCGGGCGTATACAGATAGGCGACGGAGGCCTCACCGATCGCGGTTTTGTTCCCTGTGTTCGCGAACAGCGATAAATATTCGGACTCGCTAACCAGGCCACCGGCTTCCGGCGGCGCAAAGAAGGATGGTTCTTTCCAATCGGGCATAAAAACATCGGGATGTTGCTTTAAATAATGATAGAGCGATGTCGTGCCGGATTTGGCGGCTCCTGCGATTAAAAAGTTTGGCTTCACGTGCTTCTTTCTATTTTTATCAATAACTGTATATTGGCTGTCGTTATGGCCAGTCCCTGATCAGGTTTTCTTATACAGTTTTTTTATTGAGAGTTAAATATTTGTTCAATACGGCGAAAATGAAAATTCAAGCGATGCTTTCGCTTTTGGATGGGCACAAGGATTTTAGAAAAATTTCCAGCGATTCCCTAGGGGTTTTAATCTCAAAGGCGGTTGGGGCTGTTTTTATCTTTTTGGTGCAGATTCCGATGACGCGTCTTTTGGGGGTCGAGAAATACGGGCTATATGTCTACGTATTGTCGTGGGTGATGGTGATGGCCACGATAGTTCCTCTCGGCATGCATACGACTGTGGCCAAGTTCTTTCCGGCGTTTAAAGCACAGGAAGCTTGGGGAAAGCTCAAGGGGCTGTTCCTTCTCGTCTTTGGAATAGCAATCGGGATGACCTTGCTTTTGTCGGGGGTGGTGTTGGCCGGTTTTGAGATACTTTCTCAACAGGCTTCTGTTCTTTATAGCTATATTCCTGCCGCGGCGCTTTTGTTGCTGATGTTTTCCTTTATGTTGATGGTTACGGTCTTTTTGCGTTCGTTGAAAATGGTCGTTTTCGCAGAGTTTATGGACAATATCGCCCGTCCTCTTTCTTTGTTATTAATCTTTCTGGCGCTCTTCCATTTTTATCCGGATGCGGGGGCTCATAATGCTTTGTGGGCCAATAACCTCGCTATTCTCTTTATGGGGGCGGTGCTGTCGTTTTATCTGTGGCGTAAAATACCCAAGGCTATTTTTAGCGCGAAGGCGGACTTTTCCGAATACAAAGCCTGGTTCGCTTTGGGGTTGCCGATGATGTTGATGTCCGGAATGAATTACTTGCTGAACCGGACGGATATTATCATGCTGGGGACAATTGGCAGCGTCGCCGATGCCGGTTTGTACGGCGTTGCTTCGCGCGTGTCGGAACTTTCATCTTTTGGGCTATTGGCCGTCCACAGTATTCTGGTCCCAATGATCTCTGATTCCTGGCAAAAAGGTGAGAAGGAACATACACAAAAACTCTTAACCTTGGCGGCCTGGTTTGTCTTTCTTTTCAGCATTACGGCTTTTATTGTGCTGGCTCTGTTTGGACCGCTTTTGCTGCCCGTGTTCGGAGTAGAGTTTTCTGCTTCTTATGAGCCGATGCTTTTATTGCTTGTGGCACGCATGATGCCGACAATAGTGGGGCCAGTGGTTTTTTTGATGGCTTTGATCGACAAACAAAAGCTGGCGGCGCAAATATTGTTTCTTACGGTGGCGAGCAATATAGCCGGTAATTGGTTGCTTATCCCGCATTTCGGCATGATGGGGGCGGCCGTATCGACGGCGCTCAGTTTCATGTTCTGGAACGGGTCAATGTTTGTGTGTGTGTTAAAGAAAATGCATATCAATCCGTCCGTCATTCCGTTTCGATTAAAACCGCTTAAAGAAGGCGGGGAGGTTTAGTGTGTGCGGTATAACCGGGTTCATTGATATTTATGGGCAGACGGCGTCCGATGCTTTTGAAGGTGTCGTTCGTGCCATGAGTGATTGTCTGGTTCACCGGGGGCCGGATAGTGATGGTGTTTGGTGTGATAAAGAGCAGGGGGTGGCGCTGGGCCATAGACGACTGGCGATTATTGATCTGAATGAAACGGGGCATCAGCCCATGATTTCCCATTCGGGGCGCTATGTTATCGTTTTTAATGGGGAAATATATAATTTTCAAATATTAAAAGACGCGTTGGTGCCGCAAGGGCATAAGTTTAAAGGCGGTTCAGATACGGAAGTTTTGCTGGCGGCGATAGAAGAGTGGGGGCTGGCGCAGGCCTTGGAGAAGATTAACGGCATGTTTGCTTTTGCCATTTGGGACAGGCAAGAGCGCTGTCTCTATCTGGCTCGCGATCGTATAGGGAAAAAGCCCTTGTATTATGGCTGGTTGGGGGGCGTTTTTGTGTTTGCCTCGGAGTTGAGAGCTCTGCGTAAGCATCCCGGTTTTGTCGGCCGGATTGATCGTCAGGCGTTGGCAACGTATTGCCGGCACAATTATGTACCGTCTCCGTGGTCGATTTATGAGCATATTTATAAATTGCCTGCGGCCGCTTATGCGGTTTTGCCTTTTCATGGGGAAGGACGAGAAATAAAGGCGGACAAGCCCCTCGATTGCGCATTTTATTGGGGTATTCAAAAGCAAGCGGAACAGGGAATAGCTTTCGGGCAAGATCGTACGGATCAGGAATGGATTGACGGTCTAGACGGTGCTTTGAAGACGGCTGTGGGGCAGCGCATGATTTCCGATGTGCCGCTCGGCGCGTTTTTGTCAGGTGGCATCGACTCCTCCCTGATCGTGGCCATGATGCAACAACAATCAAGTCAGCCGGTTAAGACCTTTAGCATCGGGCTTGATGAGGAGGGCCACAATGAAGCGGAGCATGCCAAGGAAATTGCCCGGTATCTGGGGACCGAGCATACAGAGTTTTATATTCGTCCCGATGAAGTGCGGGATGTGATCCCCTTGATGCCATCGGTTTTTGACGAGCCTTTTGCCGATCCGTCGCAAATTCCAACCTATCATGTATGCCGGTTGGCGAAAGAGCATGTTACGGTTGCTTTGTCCGGCGATGGCGGTGACGAAAGTTTTGCCGGATATACGCGTTATATCAAGGGGCAAAAGCTTGACCGGTTTCTCAATATGCCGGGCGGCGCATTGCTGGGAGCGGGCGGTGGTGTACTTCTGGATGCGTTTTATTCGGACGGCCGCCATGAAAAGCTTTCCCGTATGTTGCGCGAACCGGATATGCGTGACTGGTACCGGACAGTTATGTCGTACTGGATGAATCCTGAAGCTCTGGTGATGGGGGCGCCGGAGCGTGCTGTTTTTATGGCGGATATTCCCCGGCTGTCAGGAAACGTATCGCCAGTAAACCATATGATGTTCGCGGATGTGTGTTCTTATTTGCCGGATGATATTCTGGTTAAGATCGACCGGACGAGCATGGCTGTTAGTCTGGAGGCGCGGGCACCGCTTTTGGATTACAAGGTGATGGAGTATGCGTGGCAGGTTCCTTTGTCTGCCAAAATAAAAGGAGGGCAAGGCAAATGGATTTTAAGGCAGTTGCTTGCCCGTTATATTCCGCAATCCTTGTTTGACCGTCCGAAGCGTGGGTTTGGCATCCCACTGTCTTCTTGGCTGCGCGGGCCTTTGCGTGACTGGTGCGAAGGTTTGCTTAATGAAGAAAGATTGATCCGGGAGGGTAATTTCAACGCCGTGCTTGTGCGTGAGAAATGGCAACAGCATATATCCGGCAAAGCCAATCATGATTACTCTTTATGGAGTATTCTTATGTTTCAGGCTTGGCAGGAAGAGTGGGGAAAGAAATAGGTATGCTCAAACTTGGTATATATAAAGAACAACAACTTAAGCCTGATTATCTGGAAAATTTCTGGAACAGGCGCAAGTTTTTGGCGCTCGATTTGTATCATTGTCTGGATGATTTGCCGAAAGATGAGCGGGATAAAATACAAGAACGCATGCTTATACGTTTTTCCGTTGCCAACGGAACGTTTAAATATACCTACGCTAATCGTTTCGAAGATTTTGAAAACAGGGCTGTATCTTTTATTTCCGATCACTATTCTGGCCAAGATGTAACGGTGCATGATATCGGTGTGTCGGACGGGCGGACAACGCACGGCTTTTACAAGAAGCTCAATAATGTGTTCGGAGAGGCGCTTTCCTATCTCGCGTCTGATTACGCGCCCTATCTTTACATTGTGAAACGACCGGGGAGCGCCCGCCGGGTTATCGTCGATGAGGACGGTGCGCCGTTGCAGATCGTTTTTCCGCCTTTTGTATTCAATCTGGTGCTGCCGGAGCATAGATTATTTTACCCGGTGAATCATGTTGTGCGCTGGCTGGTGAATTTCTTTTATGCCCGTCCGTTGCTCCGTGACCGTGCAGGGGAAAAGGGAAATGTTGAAGAGCAGCGCTTTGAACTGGTCTGCAAAGAATGCCGCGATTATATCAGAAGCGCGGATAACTTTTCTTTCAGGCAATACGATATGTTTTCTCCGGCCAATGATGTGTTTGACGTCATTCGTGTCATGAATGTTTTGAATGAGCGGTATTTTTCTGAAGCACAACTGAAAATGGCGGTCGAGAGTATTGATCGTTCTCTGAAGTTCGGTGGTTTTTTTATTACCGGTTCAAATATGGAGCAGGGAACTGTTATTGACGGCGGTATCTATCAGAAAACCCTGGATGGATATAAAAGGCTCTATCAATCGGGCGAGGGATCGCTTGTTGACCGTTTTATTATAGGATGATTCCAACCCGCCTATTGACTAGGTGCTGGCCTCATTTATAGTGCCGATTTTATGATGATCATTTAATCCATGGAGACAATCCGTTGAACAAGCTGGAACAGATTGCAGAAATTTTCCCGAACGGGCAGGGGCAGACAGAACTTGTGCCGACTTTGGTCAGTTTTATGATTTGCCTGATTATGTCATTTATTGTCAGGGAATTTTATATTCGCCGCTCATTTTCCCTGACGGGAAAAAATCATATTGGTTCGATTATTCCGATATTGGCAGCAGTTGTGTTCCTTGTGATTTTGATTGTTAAATCATCGCTCGCCCTGTCTTTGGGGCTCGTTGGTGCTTTGTCCATCGTTCGTTTCCGAACCCCTATTAAAGAGCCGGAGGAGCTTGTTTACCTGTTTCTGGCGATTGCTTTGGGGCTTGGTTATGGCGCGGGGCAGGTTCTGATAACGACCGTTGTCAGCATGATTATTTTATGTGTGATCTATCTTTGGCTCTCTAACAGGAAAATCGGTCAGACAGCTGAATACAATATGGTTTTGAACTGGAATAACGGTGATGTCCATTTTGAAGATATTCTGGACCATATCCAGAATAAGGTCAGTAGTTTGAAGGTTGTGCGGCTGGATTACGGCGAAAAGGGCAATACAGCGGTTTTGCTTGTTGTGCCTGATAAAGGCGCAAGTCTGGACGATCTCTTTAAAACATTGAAAAGCAAGGTGAAGGGCATGACCTGTTCGTTTTTCGAAGCGAAGACGAATTGGTAGTCATCTTTTTTACCGTTGGCGTAAAACATGATCATTAAAACTCCCAAACCGCGTTTATCTTTGTTGCTGGGATTTTTGGTGCTCGCGGTTGTTCTTGTTCTGAGTCTCGATAAGGAGACGATCAAGGAAGAAGCTTATGCTACTCTTGATACGATTATTGCGCAGGACTGGGGGTTTGCCAGCCTGACCGGTTTGTACGGTGTTTCTGAGCTGGGTGAACTGGGAGAGGGGCGCGGCGGCACGGCTTTGGGGCTTATAAAAAGCTTTCCGGAAATGATTTTGGTGCGTGTGCCCCGGATTGTCTTGTCAAAGCTGTCAGGCTTTCCTGATCGCCAGCCTCTTGAGCGCATTGATATTGATGTAAAATTTCAGGATTACCAGACTATTCTAGAGGACCGGGAAAAAGCTCTTGAAAACCGTGTTCTGGTTGATCCTCGCGAAGTTAACGCAAAAATCCGCTATAAGGGAAAAACCTACAAGGCGCGTATTCGTCTGAAGGGTGACCTGTACGATCATTGGCGTTCCAAAATGAGGATGAGTTTGCGGGTTTCGTTAAAGGGGGATCACACTGTTTTAGGGTTTAAGCGCTTTTCCCTTCATAAGCCGGGGTCACGGCAGTATCCTTATGATCAGGTTTTTCAGAGATTTGTCCGCGAAACCGGGGTTATCACAACGCGTCACAACTATATCCGCGTGTTCGTGAACGGTAAATCGTGGGGCGTGATGAATATTGAAGAGCATATGTCCAAGGAATTGCTCGAAAAGCAACAGGCGAAAGAGTCCATTATTTTTAAATTCGGTGATGAACAAATATGGCACCATGACCGGATTACTTCAGAACCATATCCCGGTTATCGTCTGTCCGATAAATATCTGTTTCCCTCGATCTATCAGGAAAACAAATATATGGAACGTTCGATATCGCGCCGTCATTTCAGTTATGTAGCCGAGAAATTTTCCAGCGGCAAAATTCTGGATGTTCTGGATACGGATTATTATACACGGGCGGCGATTGCCGCGACGGTATGGAATAATTTTCATACGCTATCCAACGGGAATACACGCCACTACTTCAATCCTTATACTCTGAAGCTGGAACCTATTACGACGGACCAAGGAAATTTTGCCGAGATTGACGGGGATCAGAACCCGATTTTGAGTATGTATGACTCGCCATCGACATGGATTTTCGCGTTGGCGACGGCTTCTCCCGTGGGGCAGGGCCGGTTTAACCTTAATAAAGATGTCGTTTTGGCAGCGGCCGAGGATATACCCGATATTTATGATTACTATCACGGTTTTTTCCCGAACAATGCTGAAACGGATCTGACACCGTTGATGCATAATGTTGAAAAGGTCCGGGCGCTGGCCCAAGCTGTTGATATGCCGGAAGAGGCCGGGGAAACGCTATCGCAAGGGGCGCCAACCCCGGAACAGGTCAAACATTTTTTCGATCACGTTCTGGTCCGTCATTATGACGATGGGCGGCTGAAGCTATTTAATCTGCTGGATGTGCCCGTTGCTCTTGAGACAATTATGTATGATGGCGTTCCAATGGATATTGCTTTTCCGTCCGTTATTCCGCCCTCTTCGGATAACAACGGTGTGTTAGAAATTAAAACGGACAAGACTGGCGTGCAGGATGCCCGGTTTACGGTTGAAACTTCATATGGCGGTTACAAGCGGCGGACTAAAAACAATTATACGTTTATGACCGATCTCTATAATCCGCTTGATCATGGGAATGAAAAATTTCCCGCGTTCGTGCAAAAAAAGAAACAGGGCTATTTTATCGGAGCGGGAAAATGGCATGTGAAAACACCGCTTGTTTTTGATCGACCGCTGACTATTGAGGCCGGCGCGACGTTGTCGTTTGACAATGATGCTTATTTTATCATCAAGGGGGCTTTGCATGCTCAAGGTGAAGACGGCAAGCCCATTACATTTGAACCGGCGACTGATTCCTGGAAAGGGATTTATGTTTTGGAGGCGAAAGAGCCATCTGTTTTGCAATATGTCACGATCAAGGATACGGAGGCTTTGGTTGATGGTATGTTGTCTTTGACCGGAGCGGTGAATTTTTACAAATCGCCTGTTCTGGTAGATCATGTTCATTTTGACGGTACGCAGGCGGAAGATGCCCTTAATGTCGTGAAATCAGAATTTACGATTCAGAATGCGCTTTTCTCATCGAGCCGTTCCGATGCGTTTGACAGTGATTTTTCGAAGGGAAAAATTATGTCAACACGGTATGAAAATATTGGCGGTGATGCCGTCGATTTTTCCGGCAGTCTTGTTTATATCAAGGGGCTGGAGACGGAAAATGTTCATGATAAGGCTGTTTCTGCCGGTGAAGAGAGCCAACTGACGGTTGAAGACAGCGTTTTGACAAAGGTTGGGGCCGGGATTGTTTCAAAGGACGGCAGCCGTGTGATTGCCCGCAATATCGAGGTTTCGGATTATGCTCTTTATGCCGTCATGAGCTATGTGAAGAAAGACATGTTTGGTCCTTCTGAACTCGCTGTTTCGGGGCTGGAACAAAATGGGCAAACGCCCTCTTTGCGGCAGAACGGGACGACCTTGTATCTTGAAGGGCAGCCAGTGCCCGAACAGGATGTGAATATTGAACAGCTTTACAGTAGCGAGGTCATGAAGAAGTGAGTGATTATCGTTATGAATTGAAATTTATTCTGGATCAGGCCGATTATACACGGGCTCTGTCCTGGCTTTATGTCCAGACAAGTGCGCGAGAAGCTTATCCTGCGCGCTATGTGAATTCTATTTATTTTGACGATCCGGGATATAGTTCTGTCCGGGATAATCTTGCCGGGATTTCGGAGCGCAAAAAAATCCGTTTGCGTTGGTATCATAATGAGGAGCCTCAGAAAATCAGCGCTCCGCGATTAGAGGTGAAATACAGAAAGGGGCGCCTTGGACACAAAGACAGTTTTCCTGTGAAGGGGATGGCGCGTTCCCTTTTGTCGACGACGTACGGAAAAATGCTGGAGAGTGTCCAAGAGGAGATGGGTGTGCATGAAACATTCCTTTTTGAAGATCATTTGTTTCCTGCGCTTATGGTGTCGTATCGCCGGGCGTATTTCGAGGCGCTGAACGGTGTACGGATTACGTTTGATACGGATGTGAAATTCTATGAAACTCTACCGCATTCGCGTCCTTTTGATAATGCGGCGATCAATTATCCCTGTACGATCATGGAGATAAAATTTTCGCCGGAACAAAAAACGGATGTTGTGGAAGGGTTGCGCAAGCTTAACCTGACGCCCAAGCGCCATTCCAAATATCTGGTTGGGCTATCCAGCTTTGGTCAGGCGATTTATTATTAGTGAGTGGTGGGCTTCGTTTTAAATGGCGGAGAAGGGGGGATTCGAACCCCCGAAGGGCGTGAACCCTTACTGCTTTTCGAGAGCAGCGCATTCAACCACTCTGCCACTTCTCCATATTATAACAATTTTAAAACTCAAGAACTGGTGGGCGCGCGGGGGCTCGAACCCCGGACCCACTGATTAAGAGTCAGTTGCTCTGCCAGCTGAGCTACGCGCCCGGTCCGACAAGCGTTATATAGACAAACACCGGTCTTTGGCAACCGTTAATCGACGGGATCGTATCCGTGGGCCTTGATGCACGGCGCCAGTGTATCCATGACCGGGGTCATATGGTCGCGGTAGCGTTCCCAGCGGCCACGGGCGCGGGTGTAGAGTTTTTCCGTGACCTGGTTATAGCTGGGCGTGTTGATGGCCCCTTTTTCCCGGGCGGTTTTGTCGTAGTCCAGAACGACGTCCGTCCACGGAACTTCCAGAAATTCCAAAAGACCGGCGATGGTGGGCTGGAAGTTTCCGACGACATCCTCGTATTTAACCGTATGAACTGCGAGCGGCAGGGCGGCGCGGTAATGATCCCATAAGGCAAAGCTTTGCCGGTAAAGGGTGGCGGCGTCATTCAGTGCGCTATAGTGAATCATGGCTTCATTGAGGGTGAAAAACTGCATAAAGCAGCTCAGCACGCAATCGCATGGATGCCGCAGGGCCAGAATAAAGCGGGCTTCAGGGAACAGGCGGTGGATCAACCCGGCATGCAGGATGTTCAAGGGCATTTTGTCGACGAAGAGCGGGGCTTCCGCTTTGCTTCCATAGGCTTCGTGCAGGGCGAAGAAATCCTTGCGGATTGCGGCGATGCGCTCGGCGGGCAGGGTGGCGAGGTTTTCCGGGTAGGCGCCTTCCTTTGCCAAAAGGCTGCGGATTTGTTCGATGACCGGGCTTTCTTCTGCGACCTGTATGTCCGGGTGCGAAGACAGGATCTGGTCAAGCAGCGTGGTGCCGGAGCGCGGAAAACCGACCAAAAAAACCGGGCGCGGCAAGGCTTTGTCCATCGCCGGGGCGGGGGACCAGCTTTCATACCATTGTTTCGTAACGGCGGTTTGATAGGTGGCGATCATGGCCGGGATTGCGTTTTTATCTATGCCGGCATTTTCCGGCGCGGTGCCTTGCAGGCGATTGGCTTTTTCCATGCAGGCGAAAGCCTTGTCCGTCAAGTTTTGCCGGTCATAGAGCTGGGCCAGTTCGAAATAAACGGCGGCGGTGGCCGGAGCCTCCGGATTGACTTTGCCCAGAAGGTCTTCGAGGAGTGTGACGGCCCGGTCGGTATCCTTTTCCCTGCGGGCGAGCTTGGCGGCAGCCAGTGTCAGGGAAAGGGAAGCGGGAAAGCGTTTTTGCGCGGTGGCCAGCGCCGTTTTTGCCTGATCTATCTGGCCTGTGAATTCAAGGGTGGAGACGTAATCGACCCAGCCGCTTTCATAGGACGGGTCGGCCTGCGTGGCGGACTGGAAGGCGGATAACGCCTCTTCTGTTTTTTTCATGCGGCCCAGTGTCTGGCCGAGGGCGGTCCATGCCGGAGCGTGGCGAGGGCTGACTTTTACGGTATGGCGGAAGGCTTGTTCGGCCTCCATCAGCCGGCCTGTGTCGAGGAATATCTTGCCGAGGTTGAAGTGGGCGTTGGGCCAGGTTGCGGCGGCTTTGGCGGCTTCAAAGAAATGGTGTTCCGCGGCCGGAAGATCGCCGGTTTTGCGATAGACGAGGCCTAGGTTGTTGAGGATTTCCGGGTGACCGGGTTGCAGGGCCAAAGCCTGTTTCAGGTATTTTTCGGCTTCGCCCAGATTGCCCTGATACATCAGGAACGTACCGTAATTGTTGAGCGTCTGCGGATTTTGCGGGGCTTGTTTCAGGGCCGTCTTGAAATGCTTTTCGGCCTCGGCGGGGCGGCCAGCCTGCCAGCAAGCGGTGCCGAGATCGCTGTGGATTGACGCGATTTGCGGCGCGGCTTTTGCCGCTTCTTTCAAGAGTTCAATGCCCCGGTCATATTGCCGTTGTTGCAAGCACTGGACGGCTTGACGGTGCAGGGCGGCGGCCTTGTCCATACCCGGGCTCTTTTCCAAGGGCTGTGTCATTGCGGGTTTTCCATTTTTTTGAGTTCGTATAACGTTTCCAGCGCTTCGCGCGGGGTCAGGTTATCCGGGTTTATTGCAGACAGTTTTTCCAGAGCCGGGGAGGGCGCGTAGCGTTCCTGCGGCTGATCGGCGGCGGCGCTGAAGAGTGGTAAATCATCAGACAGGTGGGCCAGTGCGCCTGATTGTTCGCTTTGCTGGAGCTGGTCCAGAACGGCTTGAGCGCGGGTGATGACGGCGGCTGGCAGGCCGGCAAGCTGGGCCACATGGATGCCGTATGAGCTTTCGGCGGCGCCCTGACCGACGCTATGCAGGAATATAATATCGCCTTTCCATTCCTTGACCTGCATGGAATGGCAGGACAGACGCGCCAGCTTTGTATGCAAGGTGGTCAGTTCGTGATAGTGCGTGGCGAACAAGGACCGGCAGCGGTTGACTTCGTGCAGGTGTTCGACGCAGGCCCACGCAATCGACAGGCCGTCAAAGGTTGCCGTGCCGCGGCCGATTTCATCGAGAATGACGAGGGAACGGTCGGTCGCCTGATTGAGGATGGCGGCGGTTTCGACCATTTCGACCATAAAGGTTGAACGGCCGCGGGCGAGGTCGTCTGCCGCACCGACGCGGCTGAACACTTTGTCGACGATGCCGATGCGGGCGGTCGCCGCCGGGACGAAACATCCTGCCTGTGCCATGATGGTAATCAGGGCATTTTGCCGCAGGAAAGTTGATTTACCGGCCATATTCGGTCCGGTCAGCAGCCACAAGGAGTGGTCGGTGCTGAGGTCGCAATCATTGGGAACGAAGGCTTGTCCGCCATCTTTTTTCAGGGCTTGCTCGACAACCGGGTGACGACCGCCGGTGATGGCGAAATCGGCGCTGTTATCAATGACCGGGCGGTTATAATTTTGTTCAATAGCGAGATGGGACAGGGCGGCGGCCACATCCAGCGCTGCCAGCGCCCGGGCATGGGCACCGATATCGGCGGACAGGACGGCGGTTTCCTCGACCATCTGTGCGAACAGGTTGGTTTCTATGGCCAGCGCGCGGGTTTCGGCCTGGCTCATATCGCGTTCCAGTTCGGCGAGTTCAGCGGTGGTGAAGCGCACGGCGTTGGCCATGGTCTGGCGGTGGATGAACGGGTTGTCGCTGTCGCCGTCCTTGACCATCAGCTTGTCGCCGTGGCGGGCGGAGACCTCGATGAAATAGCCGAGCACGTTGTTGTATTTGATTTTCAGGCCGTCGATGCCGGTGAGGCTTTGATATTTGGCCTGCAGCGCGGCGATCAGGCGTTTACTTTCGCCCTGAAGCGTGCGGAATTTATCGAGTTCAGGGGCATAGCCTTCGCGGATAAAACCGCCATCGCGTTCAAGGGCCGGGAGTTCATCTTTCAGCGCAGCTTTCAGGCGGTCGGCAAAGGCCTGGGTTTGTGTTGACTGGTGCAGGGCTTCGGTGAGGGGGGACAGGGCATTTTTCCCGGCTTCGCTGTTTAGCAGCAGGGCGCGGATGGTTTCGGCCTGTGCCAGTCCTTCGCGCAGGGCGCCGAGATCACGCGGGCCACCGCGGCTGACGCTGAGCCGGGCGAGGGCGCGCTCCATATCCGGGGTTTGCCTGAGCATGTCGCGCAGCGTATCCCGCAGGCGGTTATCGTCGCCGAGGCTTTCGATTTCATTCAGGCGGGCCTCTATAGCCGCGATGTCGGTCAGGGGGGCCGCCAGCCGGGCATGCAGCGCACGGGCGCCGGGGCCGGTAATCGTGCGGTCGATGCAGGCCAGCAAAGAGCCTTTGCGTTCGCCCGCCAGCGTGCGGGTCAGTTCGAGATTGCGGCGGGTGGCGGCGTCGATCTCCATAACCGCGCCGGAGACGATCTGGCGCGGGCGGGAGAGGTACGGGCGCTGGCCGACCTGCGTGCGTTCGACGTAGTCAATCAGCGCCCCGGCGGCGGCAATTTCCGCCCGGGAAAAACCTCCGAATGATTCCAGCGTGCCGACACCAAAAATTTTTTCAAGGCGTTTTTGCGCGTTCTGGCTGTCGAACAGGCTTAAGGGCTGGAGGGTCAGGCGTTCTTGCGCCGGGGCCAGTTGGCCGTATAAATCCGGTTTTTGGGTGAAGCTGTCGGGGATCAGGATTTCGCTGGCGCCTACGCGTTCGAGTGCCGCGGCGATGGCGGATGCCGGTAAGGGCTGGACGTTAAACTCCCCGGTCGACAGTTCCAGCCATGACAGACCGTACTGGCCGCCGACCTCCGTCAGGGCAGCGAGGTAGTTGTTTTCACGGGCGTTGAGGAGGTTGTCCTCGGTCAGGGTGCCTTGGGTGACGATGCGGATGACTTCGCGGCGGAGCATGGCTTTGCTGGCGGGCAGGCCTTTGGCTTTGGCACGGGCTTTGGCCTGATCCGGGGTTTCGGTTTGTTCGCAAATGGCGACCTTGAACCCGGCCTTGATGAGGCGCGCCATATAGGGTTCGTAAGCGTGGAATGGCACGCCGCACATCGGGATGTCGTCCCCGCCGCTTTTGCCGCGCTTGGTCAGGGTGATGTCGAGGGTTTCGGCGGCTTTGACCGCATCGTCGAAAAACAATTCGTAAAAATCGCCCATGCGGTAGAACAGCAGGCAGTCAGGATGGGCCGCCTTGGTCGCCAGATATTGCGCCATCATCGGCGTGTGGCCGTCCGCGAGATATTCGTCTGTCGTTTTAAGAGCGTTTCCCATTTGGCCCTGTGTGTCGTTATCCTGCGATCTCGGTGTGCTCACGTACCTTAAAGTACGCTCCGCGCACCTCGCCTTGGCTGTCTAACACAGAACCAAAGCGGAAACGCTCCTGTTTACCAAGATATGCCGTGTTTCCCATAGGATGAGTCTTACGACATGGGGCCAGAAAATAGAAGGGGTTTTGTTATTCTTTCCCCGTCGAACCGAAGCCGCCGGTGCCGCGCTGCGTTTCGTTCAATTCCTTGACGACGGTCACTTTAACGGTTTCATGTCTAGCGATGACCATCTGGGCGATGCGCATGCCGCGTTCGATGGTAAAGGGCTCTTGCCCGTGATTAATCAAAATAACACCGATTTCGCCGCGGTAGTCGGCATCAATCGTGCCGGGGGAATTCAGGACGGTGATGCCGTGTTTGAGCGCCAGCCCCGAACGTGGGCGGATCTGTGCCTCGTAGCCGGGGGGCAGGGCGATCGACAGACCCGTTGGGATCAGGGCGCGTTCACCGGTGTCCAGTTCGATGGCTTCTTCCAGCGCCGCGGTCAGATCCATACCGGCAGACTGGGCGGTTGCGTAAGCGGGCAGGTTCAGGCCTACGGCGTGTTCATGCGGCGTCAGTTCGATTTCGATCGGGTTGGTCATTTTTTTCCTCGTTTATAAAATCCGTAAGGGCGGCGACAAGCTTTTGTGCGATGCCGCGTTTGGTGGTTTTTTGCCATTCCTGCGTACCGGACGAGGTTATAAGGTAAACATGATTCTCGTCCGCGCCAAATACATTTTCGGCGGCGACATCGTTGGCAAGTATCCAGTCGCAGCCCTTTTTTAGGCGTTTGGCCCGGGCGTTATCCAGCAGGTTTTCCGTTTCCGCCGCAAAGCCAATTACGAGAGAGGGGCGGCGCGGGCCGGGCCGGGACAGGATTTGCAGGATGTCGGGATTTTCTTTTAATTCAATGGCTTCCGGTTTTTTATTTTTATCCTTTTTGATTTTTTGGCCGTAAGTGGTTGTTGGCGTAAAATCAGCGACCGCTGCGGCGCAAACAACGATATCGACAGGGAGTGATTTTTGGCACGAATCCAGCATTTCCGTAGCAGTTTCGATACGTATTGTATTTATATTGCCCGGTGCGGGCAGGGCGGTTGGCCCCGTGACCAGTGTGACGGCGGCACCGGCATCGTGCAGCGCCTGCGCAATCGCATAGCCTTGTTTGCCCGAGGACCGGTTGCCGATAAAACGCACCGGGTCGAGGGGTTCGTAAGTCGGGCCGGCGGTAACGAGGGCTGTTTTCCCAGCCAGAGGTTTGTCTTTTTGCGTGTCAAGCTGAGCAAAGATTTCTGTGGGTTCGGCCATGCGGCCCATCCCGGTTTCACCGCAGGCGGCTTCCCCGGCGACCGGACCGATAAAGCGGACGCCGCGTTTTTTCAGGGTTTCGACATTTTCCTGTGTGGCCCGGTGGCCCCACATTTCCGGGTTCATGGCCGGGGCGACGAATACGGGGGTGTTTTGATCCGTGGCCAGCAAAGTCGTGGTGGCGAGATTGTCGGCCAGCCCGTGAGCCATTTTCGCCAGCATGTTGGCGCTGGCCGGGGCGACGACGATCAGGTCAGCTTCGCGGGTCAGGCGGATATGGCCCATTTCGGCTTCATCCTTCAGGGAAAACAGGTCGGTGTAGCAGGGATTTTCGCTGAGGGCGGAAACGCTCAACGGCGTGACGAACTGTGCGCCGCCAGCGGTCAGGATGCAACGGACCTGCGCCCCTGCCTTTTTCAGCAGGCGTATTAGTTCCAATGTTTTATAGGCGGCGATGCCGCCGGAAATTATCAGCAGGACGGATTTGTTTTTCATTCCGATTTTATCTCATAAAAAAATCAGCCTTATCCATACAGACAAGGCTGATTTTATGCAATTTTTTTGAACAGCCCGAAGCTTTATTCGTGGCTCATGTGTTCTGTGGCTGCGTCCATAGCATCTTCAGCAGCGTCATGAGCTTCGTCAGCTGCTTCTTCTGCATGATCGCCAGCTTCATCCATCATGTCTTCAGCGTGGTCAGCAGCACCTTCTTCGGTTGCGCCTTCAACGGTTTCCGTGGCGGCATCGTGAGCACCTTCCATGGTGTCTTCAACGGCTTCGCCAGTTTCATCCATCATGTCTTCAGCGTGGTCAACAGCTTCGCCCATCGCTTCGTGCGCATCGTGAGCTACTTCTTCTGCAACTTCCGTAGAAGCCTGAATGAAGCCGCTTGCGGTTTCGCTCATGGAGTCGATGGCGCTACCGATTTCGTTACCGGCGGCTGGTTCGATCGTTGCTACGGAGGAGTCCTGACCGCTGAAGTAGGTGTCATATACCATGTAGGCGCCAGCCAGACCGGCAACCATAACGACAACAGCCGGGGTGATGTTTTTAAAGATGTTATTCATAGGGTAATCCCTTCTCATTATTAACAGGTTATAATCTGGTTGTTTTACAACAGTGTTCGTATACAAGCTATAAAATAACGCGCTGTCAAATTTTTTCGTGCGTTATACCTTCCAACCGCTGTGGATGGCGGCGATGCCGAAAGAGAGATTTTGATAACCGGCTTTGTCAAAACCGGCGCTGCGCATGCGATCTGCCAGTTCGTCCTGTGTGGGCATTTTGCGAATACTTTCAACAAGATACTGGTAGCTTTCCCGGTCTTTGGTGATGAATTCCCCCATGCGCGGGATGAAGGCATAAGAATAGGCATCATATAGCCGCGCCAGTCTGGCGTCTGTGACGTGGGAAAATTCCAGACAGAAAAACCGGCCGCCGGGCTTTAGAACCCGGTAAAATTCACCAAGGGCCGTATCGATTCGGGTGACGTTACGCAGGCCAAAGGAAATCGTGACAACATCGACGGAATTGTCCGGGACGGGCAGGGCCTCGGCATTGCCGGTGATCCATGTGAAATCGTTCAGCCAGCCGCGGTTAATGGCGCGGTCACGGCCGACGCGGAGCATCTGTTCATCCAGATCGCACAGGGTGATTTTCGCATCCGGCCCGGTTTTCTTGCGGATGCGGAAGGCGATGTCGCCGGTGCCGCCTGCCACGTCGAGGAAAGATTGGCCGGGGCGCGGACGGATCATGCGGACAAAGCGGTCCTTCCACAGACGGTGAACGCCGCCCGACATAACGTCGTTCATCAAATCGTATTTATCGGCGACCGAGTCAAATACCCCGCGAACCTTCGCGGTTTTTTCCTCTGGCGTTACGGATTCGGTGCCAAACCATTCACTTTCAGGATTTTGTTTCATGAGGCCTTTATAGCGGTCAAGATGGGGGCGGTCATTAAAAAGTGTTCATGGAAAAAAATAATTCTAAGCCAGAAAAGTTTTTATGCGGTTTTTAGCATTTTCTTTTCGTGATAAGTGAAATATTTTTGTGGCCGCGTGGCCACGATCTCCCCTGAATTGTCTAAAACCTCATGATCAAAAAGACATTTTTCTATTCGCTCGATCGATAGTTTGTGTTTGTATCCTTTATCGACGTATTGCAATAGTTCACTAGAATGGCCTGCATGTGGAGGAGAAATAGACGAAAACTTTTTTTCCGGGAAAAGTTCATGGACCATTTTGACGGCTGGAACAATGTCTGAGTCTCTTGAGATGATAATCGCGCGATCATATTCATCTTGATAAGCCTTGTTGAGAATATAAAGTGCCATGTTTACATCTGATTCTTTTTCTTCATGGGTTTGTCTCAGAACTTTTTGGGCGCCATCGTTGCAGCACCATGCCCACACTGATTTATTTTTGAATTTTCCCAGTACAGTTGTGACATCTCTTGTGTTGAGAGCTTTTATGTATTGCCTATGTCGTGCATAAGCGTCAGCTAGGTGTGTAGCGTAAGCGGTGAAGTTGTATATAGCATCTAACTGCTGCGTCTTAGGATCAATGAACTTTTCACAAACGGCTTTTAAGTCAAGCCATTTGAGATAATTCATGTCTTTCATCATTTTGAAATTTAAGTTGTCAATTGCATGATACAAGTTCAATCCATCGACAAAGCAAACGACTCGCTCCATGAGAAGAATCCTTTTGAAATAAAAAACCCCATAGACGCGGTCCATGGGGGCTATACGGACGTACCGCATAGGATTTATATGTTCTTTATAATACCGTATTGACTCTTAATGCAAGGTTAAATTTTGAGTGTTACATGCGTTTGTATTTTATAGCTAAGGTAGATTACGTGTGTTTTGATTCAAGTATTGACCAGTGCTTCAATCATACGATTAATCACTTCCTTTCTTCTTGCCTTCCTGTTAATCAAACGGGATGACACTTGTTAAAGCCATGGTGACGGTGGCGGGGCTGACGGGGCTCTCGCGAATTGCCGGATTTCTTCGTGATATTCTGACGGCGGCCATATTGGGCGCGGGGCCGGTGGCCGACGCGTTTTTTGTGGCGCTCAAGCTTCCTAATTTTTTCCGGCGGGTGACGGCGGAAGGGGCGTTTTCCGTTTCGTTCGTGCCGCTGTATTCCCGCGCGCTGGAGTCCGAGGGCGAAGGGGAAGCCGACCGGTTTGCCAGTAACGCCTTTGCGATGATGATTGCCGGGCTGGGGCTGTTTTCCGTACTGGCGATGGCGGCGATGCCGTTTGTTATCCATGTGATCGCGCCGGGGTTTGCCGGGGACGAGGTGCGCTTTCCGCTGGCGGTTGAGCTGTCGCGGGTGACGTTCCCGTATTTGTTGATGATGTCCCTGTCGGCGCTTTTGGGCGGGGTTTTGAATACGCATGAACGGTTTGCCCCGTTTGCGGCAGCGCCGATTTTCTTTAATTTGTGCTTGATTGCGGCGCTGCTTCTGAACGGTTTTTTTGAAACGGCGGGGCATGCGCTGGCTTACGGGGTGTTTGCCGCCGGGATCGTGCAGTTTATCCTGCTCTGGCTGAGCACCAAGCGGGCCGGTGTGAAAATCCGGCTGGTGCGGCCAAAGTTTGACGCCAAGACAAAGAAGCTTTTGGCGCTGATGGGGCCGGGGGTAATCGGCGCGGGCGTCATGCATATCAATTTGTTTGCCGATTTGATTATCGGATCGATGCTGGAAACGGGTTCGATTTCCTATCTGTATTACGCTGACCGGCTGAACCAGTTGCCGCTGGGGACGATCGGTATTGCGGTCGGGACGGCTTTGCTGCCGATGCTGTCCAAAGCGATGGCCGCGGACAACAAGGATGAAGCCCGGAACCTTTTTAACCGCGCGCTGGAGATGTGTTTTTTGCTGGGGCTGCCGGCGGCGGTCGGGCTGTTTTTTACGGCGCTGCCGATTATTGTGACGCTGTTCGAGCACGGAAGCTTTACCAAGCATGACAGTATTATGACCGTGATGGTTCTAACCGCCTATGCGGTGGGGCTGCCGGCCTATGTCGCGGTCAAGGTGTTTTCGAGCGCGTACTGGGCGCGGCAGGATACGGCGACGCCGGTGAAGATCGCCGTGGCGGCGACGCTGGCCAATATCGCCGGGAGTTTGTATCTGGCGTTTGTTCTGGATATGGGGGTGATCGGGATTGCGGCTTCGACGGCGGCGGCCGGGTGGATTCAGATCGGGCTGCTGGCGTTTTTCCTGCGCGGGCGGGAAGAAGTGCGCTTTGACTGGCGTTTAATCAGAAATGTCTTGAAAATTGTGTTCGCGTGCGCTTTGATGAGCGGGTATTTAATCGTGATGAAGGCGCAATTCTTCCATGTCTATTTTCCTGAAAACGCCGCAATGGCAATTCAAATTCTGGCGCTGGTGGCCCTGATCGGCGGGGCAATCGTGATCTATGGTCTGGCCGTGACCTTAACCGGCGTTATTAAAGTTCAGGACATCAAGAAAATATTGAGGAGAGGTTGAGTATGGCAACCAAACGGATTGTATCGGGTACGCGCGCGACGGGCGATTTGCATATCGGGAATTATATCGGCGCGATCAAGCAGTGGATCAAAATGACGGAAGACAGGGATTCCGAATTCTTTTTCTTTGTCGCCGACCTGCATGCGATCACGACGCCGTTTGATGCGGCGACGCTGGCCGATAACACGCGCGAAATTACGGCGGCTTATATTGCCTGCGGGCTGGATGCGGACAAGGTGACGTTGTTTCCGCAATCGGCGGTGCCGCAGCATGCTTATCTGCAATGGTTGCTCAGCTCGATTTCCTCGATGGGATGGCTCAACCGCATGACGCAGTTCAAGGAAAAAGCCGGGAAACACCGCGACAACGCCTCGCTGAGCCTGTACGCCTATCCGGTGTTGCAGGCGGCGGATGTGTTGCTGTATCAGGCGACGCACGTGCCGGTTGGCGAGGATCAAAAGCAGCATATTGAGCTGGCCCGGGATATCGCCAACAGCTTTAATCATCATTACCGTCCGTTCTTTACCGAGCCGGAGCCGATTATTCTGGGCGAAGGGGCGCGGATTATGAGCCTTCGTGACGGGACGAACAAGATGTCCAAGACGGCGGAAAGCGATATGAGCAAGATCAACCTGACCGACGATGCTGACTTGATCGCCAAGAAAATCAGGAAGGCCAAGACGGATATGGATCCGCTGGGTGAAACGGTGGACTCTCTGAAAGACCGTCCGGAAGCTTTGAACCTCGTGACGATTTATGCGGCGCTGGCGGATATCAGCCGCGCTGAGGTTTTGGCCCAGTTCTCCGGTAAGCAGTTCTCGGAATTCAAAC
Organism: Rhodospirillales bacterium; assembly: GCA_020638175.1. Lineage (NCBI taxonomy): Bacteria > Pseudomonadati > Pseudomonadota > Alphaproteobacteria > Rhodospirillales > Rhodospirillales bacterium. Next base: position 1,722,516 of record JACKJA010000002.1, on the reverse strand, counting down.
CGGCGCTGGCGGATCTGGCGGTGGAAAAGCTGGCCCCGATTACGGCACGGATGAACGAGCTGATGGCTGATAAGGCTGAGATCGACAAAATCCTGAAGGCCGGGGCAGAGAAAGCTGAGTCCGTGGCTGCGCCGGTTCTGGAAGAGGCCAAAAGGATCATGGGGTTCTGGCGCTGATGTCTTCCTCGTCATGACGGTTCTTGCAAGAATGACAGATGGTTTACAAGATGCGCAGGATCGTGGCACAATCGAGGCAGAAGCTTTAGGGAGATTCTTTAATTATGCGTTTTGCCGTTTTGTTTGCTGCCGTGCTGACGGTTCTGGTTACCGGATTTTCACAGGAATCGCGGGCGGATTATAATGTCTGGGAAGATGTGAAGACAGGGCTGAGCCTGACGTATCCTGATACGTGGCGGCGGCTGAACAACCAGCAGCCTGATGATTTGCTAACGATAGCTCCGGATGCCGGGCGGGCGCATGCGCAATGCCGGGTGCGGGCCAATGACGATCGCCGCCATGCCATTTACCCTTCGCGCTATGACCCCGCAATCCAGCAAATTGATTTCAGCCGTGGTTTCTGGGAACAATATCTGGCGCAATACGAAGATATTTCCGTGATCGATTTTCATGAGGTCGCCGGTTTGGGCCGGGGGCACGGCAGCTTTGTGCGCGCCGATTACACAGCGCCGGCACCGGACGGGGCGATTATGCCGCGCCGGATGATGGCGTTTGTGTCTTACTATGATAATCGCTCATATATTTTGGAATGCTCTTCCCATGCCGAAGCGTTTGACGACTGGCAGAAGCTGTTTTTGAGCGTTGCCGGGTCGGTCGATTTCAAAAAGACGCGCTATGAGATGAAAAGCGGTAATCATGGCCGGTTTATCAGTGACGGCGGCATGCGGTTTGAAACGCTGGATGAAAAATATTCGGTGACTTACTAATACGTCCCTTGCATTACGGCGCTGCTTTAGGCATTAAGTAAGCCAGACCTCTTTTGTGGCGCCAGATAACATGCAGATTTACTTACCAATCGCGGAAATGACGGTTCCGGCAGAGACGATTCTCTTGCTGGGGACGGTGGTCGGCTTTTTGTCCGGCATGTTTGGTGTGGGCGGCGGGTTTCTGACGACGCCGTTCCTGATTTTTATGGGGTTGCCGCCGGGTGTGGCGGTGGGAACGCAGGCCAACCAGCTGGTGGCGGCCAGCCTGTCCGGTGTTCTGGCGCACTGGAAGCGCGGGAATGTCGACGTTAAGATGGGCGCTGTGATGCTGGCGGGTAGCTTTATCGGCTCGATTATTGGCGTGTTTGTGTTCCGTTTGCTGCAACATATCGGACAGATCGATTTCGCCATTTCCATTCTTTATGTTTTGTTGCTGGGCTCGATGGGGGCGATGATGCTGGTCGAAAGTCTTCTGGCCCTGCGGAAGAAAAAATCGACGGCGGGCAAAAAAGAAGAATTTCGGCATAATGCCTTTTTCCGGGCCTTGCCGTACAAGATGAAATTTCCGCGTTCGCGGCTGTATGTCAGTGCGTTGGTCCCTGCTGGTATCGGGTTTATCGGCGGGCTTTTGGTGTCGATTATGGGGATCGGTGGCGGCTTTTTAATGGTCCCGGCGATGATTTATCTGCTGGGGATGCCAACGATTTTGGTCGCAGGGACTTCGCTGTTCCAGATTATTTTTACCACCATGTTTACAACGGTCCTGCATGCCGTGACCAACCATACGGTTGATCTGGTGCTGGCGGGGCTTTTGATCGTCGGGGGCGTGATTGGCGTGCAGTTCGGCGTGCGGGTCGCCCGTAAAGTGAACGGGGTGTATGCCCGGCTGGCGCTGGCGGCTTTGTTACTGTTTGTCAGTGTGCAGCTGATGGGCGAATTGTTTATTAAGCCGATTGATCTTTATAGCACGGAGGTGCGGTAGGGATGAGAGCTTTATGCCTGACGATCTGGCTATGCCTGAGCCTTGTGCCGCTGGCGACAGCTCAGGCCCAGAAAAAAGGGCTGGTGACGATTGATCTGGCCGACGATCATGTCGATATAACGACGGGATTTACCGGGGCGCGATTGACTCTGTTCGGTGTGAAAGAGCATGCCGGCGATATCGCCATCGTCGTGCGCGGGCCGGAAAAGGATATGGTCGTCCGGAAGAAAAGCCAGATATTCGGAGTCTGGATGAATACGGAATCCGTTTTGTTCCGTGATGTGCCGGCTTACTATGATTTTGCGTCCAGTGTGCAGGAGCGGGATATTGCTTCTCCGGATGTGCGGCAAAGACAGGGGATAGGCCTTGATTCCCTGACTATTCGCCACAGTGGCCGGGAAGAGCCGGAAACGGTACGGCAATTCAGGGAGGCGCTGGTCCGTAACAAGCAGGTTCAGGGGCTTTTTTCGCTGGAGCCGGAAAATATCTATTTCCTGAACGACAATTTTTTCCGTGCCAATTTTTATTTACCGGCGGATGTGCCGACTGGCGATTACACGATCGAGACATTCTTGTTTGATAAAGGGGCGCTGCTGGATCGCTATGAAACACGCCTGCGGGTGGCACAGGTCGGTTTTAGCGCCCGTTTGCGCCGTTTTGCCATGGTGCAGGGGATTATGTATGGGCTGGTGGCTGTTGTGCTGGCTGTCCTTGCCGGATGGGCGGCCTATATGTTGTGGAGAAAGGATTGATGAATGCCTGATACCAAAAATTATATAGATGTAGAGACGAGCGAAGGGAAATCGCCGGGCCGCCGCGGGGATGGCGGTATTTACCTGACGATTGCCAGTGAAAGCGAGGAGGGGCAGCGGGCTTTGCGCTATGCGGCCCGGATGGCACAAATCAACCGCGGGCATCTGGGGATCGTTCATGTTTTGCATGTTGATGATTTCCAGCACTGGGGCAATGTCGAAGATATTATGAAGCAGGAAATGCGCGCCGAGGCCGAAAAATTCATATGGGCCATGGCGAAAAGCGTTCAGGAGCTGACGGGGGATGTGCCGGTTCTCTATATAGAGGAAGGCGAGCGGAACGATGTCCTGGTTGATATTATTAACGATGATCCGGCCATTAAGATGCTGGTTTTGGGTGGCGGGACCGGGGGAGCCGGGCCGGGGCCGCTGGTGGCGCATTTCGCGGGCAAGGGGTTGTCGCGTTTGTGCGTTCCGGTGGTGGTCGTGCCGGGGCATCTGGACTCGCAGAAGATTGACGCCATTGTATAGAAAGTAAAGATTTTTACGCATGTTTATACAAACCGAACGCACACCGAACCCCGATGTTATGAAGTTTTTGCCCGGACAGCCGGTGATGGCGGACGGGACAGCGGAATTTCATGATCCTGATTGTTTGCGCCTGTCACCGCTGGCAGCCGGGTTGCTGGCTGTGGCCGGTGTTGAGAGCGTTTTCCTGTCCGGGGATTTTGTATCCGTTACCAAGGAGGCCGCGCAGGACTGGGACAAGCTGAAAATCAATGTTCTGGCGGCGTTGATGGAGCACTTCACGACGGGGCAGCCCGCCGTTACTGATGAATTTATAGCGCGCCGTTCCGGGCAGGAGGGCGAGGAGACCGATGAGATTATCGGTCAGATCAAGGATTTACTGCAAACGCATATTCGTCCGGCGGTTGCCAAGGATGGCGGCGATATCGTTTTCGACCGGTTTGAGGATGGCGTTGTTTATTTGCACATGAGGGGGGCTTGCGCGGGGTGCCCTGCCTCGACGATGACCCTGAAAATGGGTGTGGAGCGCTTGTTGCAGAGATATTTGCCTGAGGTCAAAGAAGTGCGTCCCGCACAGGGCTAGTTTTCTTCGGTTATTTCTTCTGCGTCTTCGTCAGGTTCGGGAGAGGTCATCATGCTTTGCGGCAGGGTCAACAGCATTCCGAACCACCGCCAGCGCACTGTGTCGTCCTCATCCGTTGTTACCGGCAGGGTGCAGTTAATCCGCGTGCGTTCGTCTTCGACCGGGCGGGCCAGCCGCAATTCCACACGCCGCGCTCCAACGCGCTCGATCGCGGGCAGGGGTTGACCGGAAACAAAGCAGGATAACTTATCGATTTTTCCGGCCAGCGTTTCATCAAATGTAAAGCCGATGTCCGGCATAGCGTTTTTCAGGTAGGGATCGTCCGGGACGATATCGGACAGCGGCAAGGGCAGGGCGCGGGCCGTCAGGCGGAACCGCTCGGTGCCGCCATGGCCTTCCGTCAGGGAAAAGCGCGGCAAGGCATAAAGGTCGCTCCCGGCGTAGGCGACGCCCGATTGCTGGCCGAAGGCGGCGGTGAAGTCCATATCCTTGACGATTTTCTTATAGGCGGCGCTGTGCTCACCGAACGGGTAGGCGAACAGCGTTATCTCTTTGCCGGTTTCCTCCCGGAAGCGGCTGCGGGCCTTGTTGATCTGGCGTTTGATCTCGTCGTCCGGCTGGTCCATCAGGCGCGTATAGCTGGCCGGGTGCAGGCCGAAGGTTATGAAATTATGGCGGCTCAGCTTTTTAATCTCGTGCCAGTTCATGTAACGCGGCGAATGGCTGTCGAGGTGGTCCGTCGGCACGAACAGTGTGAAGGGGATTTCTTTTTTCACGAGCAACGGAATGGCATATTCCATGGCCGAGTTATGGACGCCGTCGAATGTCAGGGCGACGCTGTTTTCCGGCAGACGTTCATTGTCTTTTAGCGCGGAAACAATCCGGGGCAGCGGGAGGATATGATACGCGCCGCTTGTCAGTTCCCGCAGATGTTCTTCAAATTGTTCGCGGCGGATATTGGTGGCCGGATAGAGATCCTCGCCGATCCGGTGATAGGCGAAAATGACGGCGGCGCTGCGGTCTTGCGGGATTTCATCTTGCGATTGCGCATTGCAGGGAAGGGCTGCCCCTGTGCAGGCGATCACCATCAGGATCAGGCGGAAAAAATAAAAATGAGTGTTTATGTCCAGCATGATGGCCTTGACTATAATCATTCTTCTTCAAAAGGCCAGCTTAATCGTGCTATACCGGGGCCGGAAAAACCGGAAAATAAAAGAGATACAAGGACGTGGAGAAAAAGGCTTCTAAAATACTGGCATTGGATACGGCCATGCAGGGATGCGCCGTGGCTTTTGTTGATACGGATTCCGGGGTTGCCGTTTCCCGTTCGGAAGCGATGCCGCGGGGGCAGACCGAGATATTGCTGCCGATGATCCAAGATGTTCTGGCGGAGGCCGGCGTGGCTTTTGCCGCTCTCGACACGATTGCCACGACTGTCGGGCCGGGGGCTTTTACGGGGCTGCGGATTGGTTTATCAACGGCGCGGGCTTTGGGACTGGCTCTGAGTATTCCCGTTATTGGTGTAACGACGCTGGATGTGCTGGCGGCGCAATTCATAAAAGGCCGGACGGATCTATCCGGCAAGTATATTTGCGTTTTGATCGAAACCAAGCGTCAGGATTTTTACGTTCAGGTGTTTGATGCGGCGCGACAGGCGGTTACGGATGCGGCGGCGTTGCCAGTCGTTGAAATACAGGAAATTTTGAATGCATACCCAGAGGAAGATATTATCCTGATCGGTGATGCCGTGGCGCGTTTTGCGGCCGCAGGTGACGGGCGCGTTCCTTTTACAAAAGAAACCAGAGTTATTCATCCTGACCCGATTGTTTTGGCGCGGCTGGCAGCGGAAACGCCCAAAACGCGCGATCCCCAGCCCTTGTATCTGCGCGGCGCCGATGTCAGCCAGCCCAAGAGACGTGGTCGTTCCATAAAATCACAATGAATGTGATCTGGATATTTAAAACTTTCGTATTACTTTCTACGAGGGTAGTTAAACGCACAACTTTTAATAGAGCGGGTGTGTGTTCCATGTAAAAATTTAAAAATTACTTGCAATTCTTCTGTGTGGTGGTTAGTAAGACTTAAACCCGCTTAAGGTTATGTATAAAAGTATTAGAAAAAACTAAAGGATATGGACTCAAAATGACGGAACAAATCGAGCATAAAGATCTGATGGTTCTGACGACGGATATCGTCGCTGCTCATGTGGCAAACAATACGGTTCCAACGGAAGACCTTCCGGCTGTTATTCAAAGAGTATACAAGGCGATGGCGTCTTTGGGCGGCGAGAATGCCGGGCAACTTGATCGTCCGCAGCCTGCGGTGCCGGTCAAACGGTCGGTGATGCCGGATTACATTGTTTGCCTGGAAGACGGCAAGAAGCTGAAAATGCTGAAACGCCATTTGAAAACGGCTTACGGTCTGAGCCCGGAAGATTACCGGGAGCGCTGGGGCTTGCCGGCGGATTACCCGATGGTGGCACCGAACTATGCCAAGAAGCGTAGTAAGTTGGCCAAGGATATTGGTTTAGGGACCAAGTCCTAAGGGATTATTTTGCCAGTTCGCGGCTGCGTTTGGTGGCCGCGCTCAGGGCTTCATCGAACAGGGCTTGCAGCTCTCCGTTCATCAGGATTTTTAACGCAGCCTCGGTGGTGCCACCGGGGCTGGTTACGTTCCGGCGCAGGGTTTCCGGCGCTGTGGTTTCTTCGCTGGCGGCCAGAGCGGCGCTGCCGATGACGGTCTGGCGTGCGAGTGGCGTGGCGATCTCAGGCGGCAGGCCCGCTTTTTCTCCGGCTTCGGCCAGTATTTCCATCAGTAAAAAGACGTAGGCCGGGCCGCTGCCGGACAGGGCTGTGACGGCATCCATCAAATTTTCATCCGCGAGCCAAACGACTTTTCCAACGGCCTCCAGCAGTTGCGAGGCCGTTTCCTTTTGCTTGTCCGTGGCATGGTCGTTGGCAACGGCGGTGCTTATGCCTTGTGCGATGGCTGCCGGGGTGTTGGGCATCACGCGAATGATGGGCTGGGTATCCGAAAAATAAGCTTCGAACCGGGCAATCGTCTGGCCGGCGGCAATCGAAAGAACGAGGGTATTTGGCCCGATGGTGCCTTTTAGGGACGCACAGACAGCGCTCATGATCTGCGGTTTGACAGCAAGAACGAGGATATCCGGTGTTGTGAGATCGGCGGCTTCTGTGACGGCTTTGACTTGGGGCGCGCTCGAAAACTCACCGGGCAGGCCGCCGGGTTCAAGGACTGTTATGGTGCCGTCCATATCAGCCGCCAGCCAGCCACGCAAAAGGGCGCTGCCCATTTTTCCGCAGCCAACCAAAGCAATAGAGGGAATGGACATGGCGCTAGGCCCGTCCTTCGTTTTCGCTGAGCGCCAGTTTCAAGAGGGCGTCATCCATATGCAGGGATTGCGACAGCAGCGAAAAAGCCGTGTGGTAGCGTTCACATTCGGCCAGCGCAATGTCGATCAGGTCTTGAATGTGGTCGGCGCCGGAGCTGTGCGTCCAGCCGCGGAACAGGCTGGTATGCCGGAAACAGGGCGCCAGGTTATCGTCGCTGATGTCAAAATGGCCAAGCCACAGGCGTTCGTTGATGGATTGCAGCAGGCGCGCCACGGTTTCATTGTGTTTGCCGGGAACAGACATGTCGCATTCGCAGAAAAACTGCATGGCGCTGAATTCTTCCTGCCAGACGAATGTCATTTGATAGGTCGATGTCTTGCCGGATACCTGCACGGACAATTCATCATCGCAGGCGCGGGTAAAAACCCAGTCCTGTGCGTGTAATACGTCTTCGACACTGTCCAGCGGATTGCTGACGTCTTCAAATATCTCAAAGCTTTCGCTCATGACGGGTTCCCGTGTTGTTTATTTCTTTTTCGTTTTGCCTGATTCCAGTGCGTCCAGCCGTTTTTCAAGGGCGCTCTGGGTTTCCCGCAGCTTGGCGATCATAGCTAAGGCTTGATCGAGATCTTCGCGCGGGACAAGATCCAAACGGGCCGCCAGATTGTCGAAGTGGCTGGCGATTTCTTCCCGGATTTGTTGACGAAGGCCGCCGGCGATGCTCATTGCGCCGCCCGCCATTTGTGCCAAGTCGTCAAATATTTTTCCCTGCGGTTTCATAAGCGGGAGTCAATAGCAGGAGTCTTTCTGCGGTGCAAGATGGGGTTTGAAAAAGTTTGGTAGATATCCAAAGCTTTGATATAAGGCCGTTGAAAACACTCACAGCAGAAAGACAAAAAATGGCTCTTTCCTTTCCTGATATTGACCCTGTGGCCGTGGCGTTAGGGCCGCTGGAAATTCGCTGGTATGCGTTGGCTTATCTGGCGGGATTCCTGATGGGGTGGCGTTATGCTCTTTATATAGCCGGGCTGACCGGCAAGGGAATCAGCCGCGAAGATGTTGACGATTTTTTACCGTGGGCGATTTTAGGCGTGATCCTCGGCGGGCGGATTGGCTATGTCCTGTTTTACCAGTTTGACCTGTATCTGGATCATCCGCTGGAGATACTCAAGATATGGCACGGTGGCATGTCGTTTCATGGCGGGGCGAGCGGGGTGATCGCCGCGATGATTGCTTATAGCTTTGCGCGCAAGCTGCCGCTTTTGCACTTTACCGACATGATTTGCTGTGTGGTGCCGATTGGCCTGTTTTTTGGCCGGCTGGCCAATTTTGTGAATGCCGAGCTGTATGGCCGGGTGACCGCTGTGCCGTGGGGGATTATCTTTCCCGGCGGCGGGGATTTGCCGCGTCACCCCAGCCAGCTATATGAAGCACTGCTGGAGGGGTTGGTTTTAACGGCGGTTATGGCTGTGCTGCTGCACAGGCCCGCTATTCGTGAAAAGGCCGGGTTGTTGTCGGGCGTGTTTTTGATTGGTTATGCGTTGTCGCGCTTTACGGTCGAATTTTTCCGCGAACCGGACCCCCAGATCGGCTATCTGGCCGGTTATTTCACGATGGGGCAGCTTTTGAGCCTGCCGATGTTGCTGGGGGGATTGCTCCTGATTTTTCTGGCTGTGCGACGGCAGCCTGTTCCGGCCCATGACTGATCTGACCGCACATATTAAAAACCAGATTGGCCAGCACGGTCCTATGGATGTCGGCACGTTTATGGGGCTGGCGGTTTCGCATTATTACGCCAGCCGCGACCCGCTGGGGCGGGGCGGCGATTTCACCACCGCACCGGAAATCTCGCAAATGTTCGGGGAGATGCTGGGGGTATGGGTGGCCGATACATGGCATAAGCTGGGGCGACCCAAGCCTTTTGTGCTGTTGGAATGCGGGCCGGGGCGCGGGACGCTGATGGCGGATGTGCTGCGGACGTTGTGCGCTGTACCGGATTGCCTGAGCGCCGCGCGGGTTGTCCTGATGGAGAACAGCCTGGCGTTGCGCCAAAAACAAAAAGAGGCGCTGACCGGGTATGAGGTGCAGTGGATTGAAACTCTGGATGAACTTGAGGCGGATAAGCCCCTTATATTGCTGGCCAATGAGTTTCTCGATGCCTTGCCGGTGCGGCAGGCGCAATTTGATGGAGAGGTTTGGCGGGAGCGGGTCGTGGGTCTGGAGGCCGACCAACCGGTTTTCGGGCTGGGCGCGCCGGTGACGACCCCGCCGCCGTTTCCCTGTCGGGAGGGGAATATCTTCGAATTCTCACCGGTGCGAGAGTCGTTTGTCCGTAATGTCGGAGATTTTTTAAAGGAACCGGGCGGCGCGGCACTGTTTATTGATTACGGCCATGACCGGAGCGGGGTGGGGGATACGCTGCAGGCGGTCAAAGATCACGGATATTGTGACGTGCTGGACCAGATCGGCGAAGCGGACATGACCAGTCATGTTGATTTTGGCGCGCTGGCGCGGGTGGCGGGCGTTGATGTGCGCGGACCTGTCGGGCAAGGGGCGTTTCTGGAGCGGCTGGGGATGGCCGAGAGAGCAAATAGTCTGATGGCTGCGGGGGGCTTGCCGGAGCGGCAGGTGGAAATCCGGACGGCTTATGATCGTTTATGCGCACCGGACCATATGGGAGAGTTGTTCCGCGTGATGGCTTTGTGCCATGATGCGGATGTTGAATTGGCCGGGTTTTAGACATGTATATTAAAGACAAAAATTTTATGCCGGATAATCCCACCGTTAAACACGGGTTTTTCGGGCGGCAGGGCGGCGTGGGCACCGGGCTTTATGACAGCCTGAACGTGCATCCCAAGGCGGCGGACGATCCTGCCGCGATCCGGGAAAATCGGCGGTTGATTAAGGACGCTCTGGGGGCTGAAACATTACTGACCGTTGACCAGTGCCACAGTGCCGATTGTGTGGTTGTTAGCGCTCCTTGGGAAATGGAGGCGTCCCCGGCGGCGGATGCTCTGGTGACGGATAAGGCCGGGATTGCGATCGGGGTGATGACGGCGGATTGTGCGCCGGTGTTGTTTGTTGGGACTAAAGCGGATGGAAGTCCGGTGATCGGCGCGGCCCATGCCGGGTGGCAGGGCGCTTTGAAGGGTGTGATCGAGGAAACCGTAAAGGCGATGATTGATTTGGGCGCTGTGCCGGAAAGCCTGCGGGCGGCGATTGGTCCCTGTATCCAGCAGGCGTCTTATGAAGTGGATGGCGATTTTATCAAGCCGTTCTGGGGCCAAGACCCGGAGAACGAGCATTTCTTTAAGTCCGCCCGTAAAGACGGGCATTATATGTTCGATCTATCCGGATACGTGGCGCGGCGGCTGGCCGCAGCCGGGGTGCCGCAGGTGAGCATTTCTTCGCACGATACCTATGCTGAGGAAACCGATTACTTCAGTTATCGCCGGGCAACACACCAGAGTGAGCCCGATTACGGACGACAACTGAGCGGGATTGCTATTCTCTAGACCGGTGAGCGTCTGAAGTTGCCGGCGCTCGGTGTTCCAGCCGGGGCGTATGCGCGGCTGTTTCCTGTGTCGTCGGTAACGATTTGCCCGGCGCAGGGGCCGTCGTTGCCATACGAGTTATAGGGGCGGTCATCAACCCATCCAAAAGCTTTGTTTCGCTCTCCAAATTGGGCTTGGTATTCATCAGTTAAATTTCTGACCTTTCCCCCCGCGGCTTTATATTGTTCAACAGCCAGCCTCATTTGATCGGCGAGTTTTGCTTTTTCTCTGGGAATTGTTTGTCCAATGCTCATAATTTGCACTCTCTATGCCTGTTCATTACGAGAGATAAGATATATTTATTGTTATGTAAAGTCAAGTTTACTGTGGTAGGGAGATATAACTCGCTTCCTCAGTTTTTAATCACTTTCCACATGATACGTGTGCCGCGGAAGAAAGTATTTCGACTATCGCCGGGCGACCCACCGGGGCGCGCCGGATTACGGGCGGCAACTGAGCGGGATTGTTGTTTTCTTTTAAGGATTCATCACCATCAAATGTGCGAGACGGCCTGTGTAAAAGACGATTGGTTTTTGTCTATTGTGCTGCAAGTAGGTGATTTCTGGTGTCGGTTGTTCTTCGCCTTCACAGAGTGGGGGAAACTCTTCTTTCGCATAGGAAAGTGCATCTAAATATGCGGTTTTGAGGTCTTTGGCTCCTTTGTCCGCATTTAATTCCTTCATTTCAAAGCCGACGGTGATTTTTCTTTGCGCTCCGGTAGATGTTGCCTTCGCTTGAATAACGATATCACTCTTAGCCAATTTTTCTTGGACTATGTGTCTAGTCATTGCGAGCATAAGCGTATTGTAGTGCGCGTCATCCATGTTTTTTCTCTTCGTGTATGGGGTGTTTGTATCGGGAATATGTATATAGTCGGTTTCCGTTCTATGTCAAACTCTATGTTGGAATTATTTTATGACTTATTAGAAAAGCTGTTGATTTTCCGGTCAGATTTTTTATAGTCGGCGCATACGCTGGCACGGCTTAATAAACAATAACAAGATAAGGCAGAACCGATATGAAATTGATTGCGGGAAACTCCAACCGGGCGCTGGCCGAAGCCATTTCCGCCTATCTGAAAACGCCGCTGACCAAGGCCAGTATTCACCGTTTCTCCGATATGGAAGTCTTTGCCGAAATCCTGGAAAATGTCCGGGGGATGGATACATTTGTGATCCAGTCCACGTCTTACCCGGCGAACGACAATCTTATGGAACTGCTGATTACGATTGATGCGCTGCGCCGTGGGTCGGCGCGCCGGATTACGGCGGTGATCCCTTATTTCGGGTATGCGCGGCAGGACCGGAAAACCGGTGGCCGGACGCCGATCTCGGCCAAGCTGGTCGCGAACCTGATTACTGCAGCCGGGGCGGACCGGGTTTTGACGCTGGAACTTCATGCAGGGCAGATTCAAGGCTTTTTCGACATCCCGGTTGATAATCTGATTGTCGGGCCGGTCTTTACACCGGAAATCAAAAAGAATTTCAAGGATGATGATCTGGTGATTGTATCCCCGGATGTCGGCGGGGTGGTCCGGGCGCGGTCCTTGGCCAAACGGCTGGAGGCTGATCTGGCGATTATCGACAAGCGCCGGGAAAAAGCCGGGGTTTCCGAGGTTATGAACGTGATTGGGGATGTGAAGGGCAAAGTCTGTATCCTGGTTGATGATATCGTCGATTCCGGCGGTACGCTTTGTAATGCAGCGGCGGCGCTGAAAGAAAACGGTGCGACGAAAGTTCATTCCTATGTGGTGCATGGGGTGTTATCCGGTGGCGCCGTGGCGCGGGTTTCCGCGTCGCCGCTTGAAAAGCTGGTGATTACGGATTCGATCGCGGCGACCGAGGCTGTGCGCGTGTCCCAGACGATTGAGCAGCTCTCTGTTGCGCCGCTGATTGGTGAGGCGATTTTGAGCATTGCCGAGGAACGCTCTGTTTCTGCACTTTTTAAGTAAATAAGGCGTCAATGCCCTTGCTGATTTAAAAAGAGCCTTATTTTTTTATTTTATGTAAAAAGCGTGCCGCTGATTAAATAATTATAGTGGTGTGTTTATGAGTATTTCACGTGATCTTGGGACGATTTTTACCGGAGCGATGTTTGGTTCCGGAGGTGCAGGCGTCGGCAGTTCTTTATATTATGGCGGCCTGCAAGGTGACATGAAAGCCGGTGTTGCTGCTTTGGCTTTTACTGCTGTGGCTGTTGTTTTAACAGGTTCGGGAGCTACGACTGCGCTTGCGACGGCCCGTAGCGGGCAGGGCTTCCGTCAGGATTGTTGCCTTATGGAAAATATTGCTGTTGCTGTCGGGGGTACTGGCGGCGCGGTCGCGATGATTAGTCTTGTGTCGATGCTGCCCAAATAGCGGCAGGGCGCGGGTCAGAGTTTTTCCTGATTTTCGGCATATTTTCCTTGCGTTTTGTGACGCAATTCCCTATTGATCTGTGTCATCTGGCACCGCACCCCTGGAGGCGGCGCCTGTTTTTAACGACTATATGAAGGAAAATGCTATGTCCAAAAACTTTGCTTTGAAAGCGGAGAAACGGGAACGAGCCGGTAAGGGGATTGCTCGTGCGGTACGCCGTGAAGGGAAAATTCCCGGCGTTATCTACGGCGACCACAAGGAGCCCGTTGTTATCTCTATGCCTGAGAAAGAGCTGACGCTTGAGTACCATAAAGGCCACATGTTTACCAATCTGTGCGATATGGATGTGAGTGGTGAAAAACACACCGTTCTGGCCCGTGATGTACAGTTGCACCCGGTTACTGACCGCATGATGCATGTTGATTTTCTGCGCGTGACGCCGAAAACCAAACTGAACGTCATGATTCCGGTTCACTTCGTCGGGCAAGAAGAATGCCCGGGCCTGAAAGAAAAGGGCGTGCTGAACGTTGTTCGCCACGAAGTCGAAATGACTGTTCAGGCTGTGAATATTCCCGAGAATATTGAAATTAGCCTGGCCGGGTTCGAAATCGGCGATTCCATTAAAATCAGTGCCGCAACGTTGCCGGAAGGCTCGAAGCCGGCGATTACCGACCGTGACTTCACGATCGCCACGATTGCCGCACCGAAAACGGCTGCTGCGATTGAGGAAGAGGAAGCGGCTGAAGCTTCTGCTGAAGCGGCGGCTGAAGCTTCTGCTGAGGCAGCGGCTTCTGAGGAAGCGGCCGAAGAATAATCGGCGCTCTTATCTGTTTTTGAAAAGTGGCGGGAAGGTTATTCTTCTTGCCACTTTTCTTTTGCGCCCTTATTAGTGTTTCATGTTGAATTTGTTCAAAAAACGGGATGGCGATATGTGGTTGTTGGCCGGACTGGGAAATCCCGGCGATAAATATGCAGGCAACCGTCATAATGTCGGATTTATGGCGGTGGACGGGATTGCCGATGAATACGGTTTCCCGGCCTTTCGTTCCAAATTTCAGGGCCAGATGGCCGAAGGCGTGATCGCCGGGCATAAGGTGGTGATTTTGAAGCCACAGACCTATATGAATAATTCCGGGCAGTCGGTGGCGGCGGCGGCTAAATTTTACAAAATCCCGCCTGCGCGTATTATCGTGTTTCATGACGAACTGGATTTGCCGAATGGTAAAATGAAAGTTAAAAAAGGCGGGGGTGCCGCAGGGCATAATGGCTTAAAGTCCATAGATAGCCATTTGAATAACAAGGATTATTGGCGCATTCGGTTGGGGATTGGGCATCCGGGCGACCGGGAAAAAGTCCATGGTTATGTTCTGGGTGATTTTTCCAAAACGGACCGTGCCGGAATCAATGAATTATTGGCGGCTGTCGTTGGGTTTATACCGCTTATGCTGGATGAAAAAGACTCTGATTTCATGAGCCGTGTGGCTTTGCAGACAAAGGAAGGATAAAAAATGGGGTTTAATTGCGGGATTGTAGGATTGCCGAATGTTGGAAAATCCACTCTTTTCAACGCCTTGACGGCGACGGCTGCGGCGCAGGCTGCGAATTTTCCGTTTTGCACGATCGAGCCGAATGTCGGTCGGGTGGCGGTGCCGGATGAACGGCTGGACACGATTGCTTCGCTGGGACATTCGGCCAAAATCGTGCCGACGCAGCTGGAGTTTGTCGATATTGCCGGGCTGGTGAAGGGCGCATCAAAGGGGGAAGGGCTGGGCAACCAATTTCTGGCCAATATCCGGGAAACCGATGCGATTATTCACGTTTTACGCTGTTTCGAAGACGGTAATATTACCCATGTTGAGGGCAGTGTTGATCCGATCCGCGATGCTGAGACGATCGAGACCGAGCTGATGATTGCCGACATGGAAAGTCTGGGCAAACAGATTGACAATATCGCGCGCAAGGCCAAGTCCGGGGACAAGGATATCAAGGCCCAGCATGAATTGATGCTGCGGATCAAGGCGGCTCTGGATGACGGAAAGCCGGCACGGAGCGTCACGCCGGATAATGAAGATGAAGCGAGGGCCTATAAAACGCTGGGGCTGATGACGGCCAAACCGATCCTGTATGTTTGTAACGTGTCCGAGGACGATGCAGCGAACGGCAATGACTGGACGAAAAAGGTCGCCGATATGGCGGCGGCGCAAGGATCGCAAACAGTGATTATCTGCGCCGCGATCGAGGCCGAGATTGCCCAGCTTGACAGTGATGAGGAAAAATCCGAATTCCTTGAAACGATGGGTTTGTCGGAGCCGGGGCTGAACAAGATCATCCGGGCGGGGTACAAGTTGCTTAATCTGGAGACTTATTTTACCTGTGGTCCGAAGGAGGCGCGGGCCTGGACGGTACGGGTCGGGGCGAAGGCTCCGGAAGCTGCCGGGGTTATCCATACCGATTTCCAGAAAGGCTTTATCCGCGCCGAAGTAATCGGCTATGATGATTATATTGCCTGTAACGGCGAGCATGGCGCCAAAGAAGCCGGGAAGATGCGTCAGGAAGGCAAGGAATATGTGGTGCAAGACGGGGATGTGATATTATTCCGGTTTAATGTGTAGCATGAGACGCCCATGGATGATGTCGATGTAATGCATATTTTTGAGAGAGTTGTTTCCGGGATAGAGACAGCGCTTAGCTTGTCGCAGGAACCCTATCACAGGAAACAGGCTGCGGGTACGTATACCCAGGTTTTCAGGGATTTGAGTGACGTTCTGATTACAGAAGGCGTGCAATCGGCAGGCGTATTTCGAGAGCTTGATAAACGTTTTTCTCTGGGGAGCCTCCTAGAGCTCTGTGCCTTGAAAAGCGAATTTGATCGTGTGTGCTCGGAGGCCGGTTATAAATCATTTCTGATCGATTCAAAGTACGGTTTCATGAAAAGCGCGGCTGTTATTATTCCCATTGAAGAGCGCTGGGCGCATATGAAGCGGACGTATGGCAAGGTGGATATTAAATGACGTCTGTTTCCAAGGCTGAGCTGCATGTGCATATTGAAGGGACTTTGACGGCAGCGAAGGCGCTGGAGGTTGCGCGGCGTAACGGTATTGACCTGCCGGCGCGGTTGTTCACGGCGGATGAAACTGACTATGCGTGGCAGGGATTCGAGGATTTTATCCATACCTATGATGCCGTGGCGGCGTGTTTGCGGACGGCGGATGATTACCGTGATATTACGGCGGACTACCTGATCCGCAGCGCGGCGGAGGGCTGCGTTTATGCGGAGCTTCATATCGCGCCGACCCTGATTTCCCAGATGAGTCATGAAGATTATCTGGCGGGGCTGAGCGCCGGGATTGATGAGGCACGCGTCAAAACCGGGATCGATGCCCGGATGGTGGCGACGATCGTCCGGCATCAGGATACGCCCGAAGCGGCTGAGGCGCTGGCGCGCTACTATGCTCAAAATCCGCATCCTTATGTGACGGGTTTCGGGATTGCCGGGATCGAAAAAGAGGACGATATTTTCAGCTTTGCCAAGGCGTTTCAGATAGCCCACGAGGAATCCGGGCTGGGGCTGACGGCGCATGCCGGGGAGTATTGCGGGGCGGTTTGTGTGAAGAATACGCTGGAAGCGGTGCCGCATTTGACGCGGATCGGGCATGGCATTCGTTCGATAGAGGATGAAGGCGTGCTGGAGATGCTGAAAGAGCGCGGGATTGTGCTGGAAGTTTGTCCGACCAGTAACGTATCGACCGGGGTTGTCAAAACGATGGCCGATCACCCGTTGTCGCGCCTGATGGCTGCCGGGGTCAAGGTAACGCTGGCCAGTGACGACCCGCCGTTCTTTCACACCTCTATTGGGGGCGAGTACGGGATTGTCCAGAAACAATTTGGTTTGAATGATGCGTCGTTGCAGGACATAACGGATACGGCGCTGGCGGCGGCGTTCCGGTAAGATTACAGGCCCAGCTTTGCTGTCTGGATGGCGGCGTCTTTGTCTGTATCGTAATCGCTGGCATCTTTTTCGATGCGGATGGTCAGAACGCTTTCCTTTCCGGCCAGTTCGGATTGCCGTGGCTGATCGGCGGCTTTGCTGAAATCCGGAGCGACGCAGAGTTCGTTGTCTGTCAGGTCCAGACCGCCGGAGGCGCTCAGGCGGGATTGGTCGGCCTTCATCCGGTCCAGAACATCCTTGTTGATGTAAGAGGGCAGGTCGGCTTCGTCGACATCCCCGTTCAGGTATCCTTTGATTTTATCGCTATCCTCTGTGGCCATTCTTTCGGCGGCTAATTTAGCGTCTTCTTCGGGTTTTACGAAGGTTTCGACGTAGAGATCTTTGGCGACTTCCAGCCCGTCGACAATTTCGTCGCCGAAGGGGGCCGAGCGGGCGGCAGCGTCAAGGTTGGCACGGGTGGCTTCGATATCACCTTTTCTGTAAGCTTCAATGGCGTCCGCGAGTTTATCGTTATCGACCGGGGAAATAGCTTGTGCACCAGCCTTTACGGCTGCTTCGGCATCGCCGGTTTTGCTTAGTGTGTAAATAGCGGCACCCGTGGCAACAACAGGCGCTATCAGTCTTCCGGTGGCGCGGCTGAAGGAGCCCAGTTTACCGCCAAGTTTAGGGGTGTCGGGCGCTTCGGCCTTGATCGATGGGCGACCTTTGGGGGCATCGGCGTTGCTTCCGGATTTAATGCCGGGTTTTTCTTTTACATCGACGCCGCCTTTGCCCTCGCGGTTTTTCAGGTAATGGTAACCGGCGGCGCCCGCGGCGGCGACCCCTGCGCCTGCGGCTAGCGGATCCCACGGAATATCGCTACCGTCTTCAGTCGGTGCGTTTTGTCCCTGCGGGCCGGCGGTATATTGCGCGGCGAAGTCCTGATCGTGTTTGAGCATCAGGAGCATCCGTTCCCGGCCTGTTTCGTAATTGTACATTCCCTTGTCGGCGGCTTCGGCGTTGTCCGTCAAGTACATCAGGTGATTGGCCCGGCGCATCATCATCTCGGCCGATCCACCCATCCGCCATGTCAGGGCGGCGCCTTTGGTTTCGTCCATTTGCATGTGTGCCAATTCCGGTGTTTTGGCAACCATGTCGTTGAATTTTTCGGCGCGGATGCTGGCTTCCATATGGCTTTTGGGTTTGACGTCAACATCGGGGAAACCTTGTGCGTCCAGCTCGGCACGTTCTTCGGCGGCCAGTTTTGCAATTTCTGCCGGTGTGACTTCGATCGATTCATACTGGACGATGGTTTCACGCAGTTCTTCCAGATCCTTGAATTTTTCGGTGAAAGCCGGATCCTTAGTTTCGCGGAGTTTTTGCCGTTCATCAGCGGGGATGGCGGCGTATTCTTCCAGATGTTTGTGGAATTCCTGTGCTTCGGGATCGCCTTTGGCTGCGCGTTTGCCGACCATTTCATCCTTGGCGTATTTGGTGATGTAGTAATCGGCGATCTGTTCCGGTGTCGGGTTGGCGTTGGCTGCCGGGGCTGCCGACGGGCTGCCGCCCAGCGCATATTGCGAACGGGTGTTGATAATGGAATGTTCCCACAGGGCCGCGACATTCGGGTCCTGAACGGCGGGAAGCTGTTGTTCCATGAACGCCATGCGTGCATAGGCCAGCATCATGACCAGATTGTCCGGGTCGGCGGCCTGCATTTTCGGGTGATCGGCGGTGAATTTTTTGGCAAATTGTTCAGACGGGCTTGTCACGGATACATCATCATCAGGAAGCTCGCCCGTGCCGGAGCCTAGATCGGTTTTTGTGTAACCGAGCCGTTTCAAGAGAATTTTTAGTTCGTCTTTCGGCGGTGTTGTTGCCATGAGCCCTCTGTTTTAAACGCTTTTTTCCGTACCCTATATTTAAAGCAAAAAGGTTAAGGTCTCGTTAATTTGTCTAAAATTGTATCTATACGGGCAGAGCAAAGGCCGCGCGGGGCGGCCTTTTGTCGTTTGTTATGCTGTGTTCCTTATCAGGGCGCCATGGAGTCCGGCGTGGCGTTCCAGACATTGACGTTTTTGTCGTCCAGCGAGTCCGGTGCTTTCGGAGCTTCCTGTGCGATGCCCGGTTTACCATCGCCGTCAAAGCCGCCTTGGTCCAGCGTGGAGCCGTAAGCCTCCGAGAGCAGGCCGCGGCCCGCATTTTTATCTGCGATGTCGTCTAAAAAGTCGCCTGCAGATTTTGTGATCGTAATCACGATGCCCGGCTCTCCGGCGACTTCCGGTTCTTGCTGGCCGGAGATGACATTTTCATAGTAATCGGAGATGTCCTTCGTCGCGGCGATCAATTCAGGGCTTTCCCTGTAGGCGGCCGCTACTTTGGCTTCCTCCAGCAGGTCAGGCGTAACATCGGCCTCTGTGATATTGTCGCGGCCCAGAAGTTCCTTGATCCCGGCCAGTGTTTTGGCGCCAAGATCGCCGTCAATCGCATCTTTGCCTGTGCGCTCGACACCGCTTCTTGTCGTGTAGCTGATATCAATGTTTTGCTCGACGAGAAGTTCCTGCATTTTTCTGACTAACTCAACCGAGGCCGCCGGAGATACTTCGGCCTTGATCGGTGTCATTTTAACGGGTGCCGGTTCAGTGGCGGCATATGTTTGTGCGCCAGTTTGCTCGACCGGTTTTGTTTCGGCGACTTCGGGTGCCCGCTCTTTTAAATGATAGGATGCTTGCGGAATGGAGACTTCGCCGTTATCCAATACAGTGTCTTCGCCCCGTTCCCAGTTGTCGGGATTGGCGGCGTAGGCGGCCTCGTTCGCGGCGTCCTTGGCAACTTCGACAACGGTTTCCGCTGCTCCGGATACGGCGCCCGCAACGCTTTTGAAGGCACTTTTGAGGCCGTCAAAGACATTTGAACCTTCGTAAGACATGTCGTTTTGAGCATTGCCGAGATTCACATCGTATGTGGTTTGCTCAAAGCCTAATGCTTCATTGTAGACTGTCCCGGTTTTTTCAAAAATCTTTTTGTCAGCCATGTCATTGCCCTCTTTGTGTTCTGTAAACTTATGGCAAATTTTAAACAGAGAAGGTTAACGGCGGGTTAATAAAATATATTTTACATAATAAAAAATCAGGGGCCGGGATAACAGAGCGATATAACGGCAGAGTGGGCGGAGCATAACAGCGGAGCATAACGGTGAGGTACACAGCGGAGCACAATAAGGGGTGGGGTGTCCCGCCCCCCTTACTTACACTGTTTTTCCGGTCTTTCGGCTTTTAGGAGCGGACCAAGGCTTGATAGGCGTCCTGCAGCTGTTTTGTAATTGGTCCTGTTGCCTGAATTTTGTGATTGTCAATCTGGCGGGCGGCAACTATCTCGGCAGCCGTGCCGGTCAGAAAGATTTCGTCGGCTTTTACGAGTTCTTCCGGGGTGATGGTGGTTTCCTGCGTTGGGATATCAAGTTTTTTGGCTAGACCCAGTACCGTTTGCCGGGTTATGCCATTCAGGAAACAATCGGGTTTTGGCGTTTTTATCACGCCATTATAAACAGCAAAAAGATTGGCGGCACTGGCTTCGGCAACATTACCGTTCAGGTCGAGCATCAGCGCGTCATCAAAGCCGGCAGCTGTGGCTTCTTCCTTGGCCATGGTGCCAACAGCGTAAATTCCGGCGGCTTTGCTTTGCAGCGGGAAAGATCGGGGGTCCATACGCCGCCATGTTGACGTTTTCAGGGAAACACCTTCGACGTCGCCTTCTTTGGGTTTTAGATAACTGGGCCAGTACCAGGCGGCGATAGCGACGTGGACATCGCTTTGGTCAGCGGCCAATCCCATGATTTTCGAGCCGCGCCAGACAAACGGACGGATATAGCAGTCTGTCAAATCGTTGGCCTTTACTGTATCAATCGTGGCCTGTTCGATCTGCTCGACACTGAAAGGCGTTTTGATGCATATCAATTTTGCCGATTGGATCAAGCGTTCTGTGTGCTCTCGCAGTTTGAATATCTTGCCATCATAGGCGCGCAGCCCTTCGAATACACAGCCGCCATAATGCATGCCATGTGTCAGGGTGTGCATTTTTGCCTCTCTCCAAGGCCGCATTTCGCCATCCATCCAGATAAAACCGTCGCGATCGTCATAAGGCAGCATGTTTTTACTCGATATCCTTATATTTGTTTCATTGGTTCGTATATTTATTCTATGTTAGATAACAGGGAACAAGAGCAACGGTAAAGTGAAAAACAGAGAGATGGAACAGGCCGTCAGCAAAAATCTGGATTATCTGCCTCATGTGCTGATTATTGACGACGATGACCGGATCAGGCAGCTGGTTACGCGTTTTCTTCAGGATCAGGGCTTTTTTGTCGTTTCCGCTTCACGGGCGGGGGAAGCCCGCGCTGTGCTGGAATACCTGTCGTTTGACGTGATGGTCGTTGATATTATGATGCCGGGGGAAACCGGGCTGTCTTTTGTACAGTCGTTACGGGAAAAGGGATGTGATGTTCCCGTACTATTTTTAACGGCGCTCGGTGAAGCCGGGGACCGGATTTCCGGGTTCGAGGCAGGGGGGGACGATTATCTGTCAAAACCGTTTGAGCCGCGGGAGCTGGTGTTGCGGTTGCAGGCCATTTTACGCCGCCGGCCGCCCGTAGAAGATAATCTGCCGCTTTTTGCTATCGGCGGGCGGCGCTATGATGCCGATCATAATGAATTGCGGAGTGGTGATGACGTCATCCGTCTGACAACGGTCGAAGGAAATCTGATCCGGGCGCTGGCGATGCGGGCCGGAGAAGTCGTCGGCCGCGAAGATCTCGCCGCGCTGTGTGGTATGGATGCGGCAGGCCGGACGATCGACGTTCAGGTTACGCGCCTGCGCCGCAAGCTGGAGGAGGACGTTAAGGCGCCGCGTTATCTTCAAACCGTTCGCGGTAAGGGGTATTTGCTGCGGATCGAGGAAATATGAGCATCTCGATTAAACAATTCCTGCCGCGTAGCTTGCTGGGGCGGTCTTTGCTTATTTTGGTCACGCCGATC
Source organism: Rhodospirillales bacterium (assembly GCA_020638175.1). Taxonomy (NCBI): domain Bacteria; kingdom Pseudomonadati; phylum Pseudomonadota; class Alphaproteobacteria; order Rhodospirillales; species Rhodospirillales bacterium. The sequence continues at coordinate 1,700,503 of JACKJA010000002.1, read as the reverse complement.
TTATTGATCCAGATTATCACGACGTATATTTTCTTTGACCGGCACTGGAACCGGATGTCGGGGCGTATTGCTTTTGCAGTGGCCGGCGAGATTGCCGTGATCGCCGATTATATCGAGCAAGGGCCGGGCGACCAGCCGATACCGTTTGGCGCTGTGTCAGCCTATGCGGCCCAGCACCTCGATTTTTTGGTCAGTTACGAAGAAGGTGCGCATATTGCCCCGCAACCTCAGGAGCTGCGTTTGGGGGCTAATATCGCCCAGCAGGCCAAGCAGACAGTTTTGTACGATTTCCTGGCGCAGGCTTTGGAAAAACAGGTCCGGCGGCCTTACCAGATCAGTATTGATATGGATGAAAAATGGATTGAGGTCAGTCTGCAGCTCAATGACGGCGTTTTGCGGGTGTCGTTGCCGCAACGGCGGATGTTTTCGTCCTCGGGCTATATATTCCTTATATGGATGTTTGGCGTGTCGATGTTGCTGCTGGTCGTAGCGGTTTTGTTTATGCGCAATCAGGTCCGGCCGATCCGAAGGCTGGCGATTGCTGCTGAACGGATGGGGAAGGGGCGCAATATCCCGCCCTCTTTCAAACCGGAAGGCGCGCGCGAAGTGCGGCAGGCGGCGCAGGCCTTTCTGGATATGCAAGAACGTATCCGGCGGCAGGTGAGCCAGAGGACAGCAATGCTGGCCGGTGTGTCGCATGATTTGCGGACGCCGCTGACCCGGATGAAGTTACAGCTGGCGATGATGGGGAATAGCCCAGATGTTGACGGAATGAAAAGCGATATCGCCCATATGGAGCGCATGATCGGCGCGTATCTTGATTTTGCGCGCGGGGAAGGCGGCGAAGTTTCGGAGCGGATTGATCTGGCGGAACTGGTTGAGCGGGTTGCCGATAACGCTCGGCGGGCCGGTGTAACTATTGAGCACAAAAATCAGGGCGATCTTTTTGTCTTTTTAAAACCGGTGGCATTCGAGAGATGTCTGGGCAATGTTGTGAGTAATGCCGGGAAGTACGGCCATCATGTCTGGCTGACGGCAAGCCGGCAGGATGACCGCATACGGGTTGTTGTTGATGATGACGGTCCCGGTATTCCGGCGGAAAAACGTGAAGAGGTGTTTCGTCCTTTCTTTCGTCTGGATGAATCGCGTAACCCGGATATGGGCGGCGTCGGGTTGGGGCTGCCGATTGCCCAGGACATTGTGCATGCTCATGGCGGTGAAATCGAATTGTCTGACAGTCCTCATGGTGGTTTACGGGTTACGATTGACGTGCCGGTATAAAGGCCTGATGCGGCCGTCAACAAAAAAGCCCTTTCCGATGAAAGGGCTTTTTAAATGTATCTTGTAAGAAAAAATCAGGCCGCTTTTTTAGTTTTTTTCGTAACGGATTCCTGAATTTCGTTCAGGGAGGCGCTGATGCGTTTATTGATAATATCGGCGGTTTGCATGTTTGATTTTTCAATCATGTTTGCCAGTTCCTGCAGGCCGGATATGGAACTTTCGTAAGTGTTTTTGAGGATCTCGGTTTGCCGGGCAATCTTTTGTTCTGGTGTTCCTTCGGAAAGCATTTCACGGGCCATGTTGGACTGGGCTTCCGCGATTTTTACCATCAATGCATTTTGTTGTTGTGCCGTGGTCTGGATGTTTTTCGTGGCGCTCTGGTTGGCTTGTGCCAAGGCTTCCATGTTTTTACGCTGGCTTTCCATCAATGACTCCAGATCGAACGGCATGGAGGTCGATTGCGGGAAATTCTTCATAAAATCGAAGTTTAAAAACTGACTGAAATCGCTGGGCTTCATGATCTTGTTCCTTACAAAAAAACAATTATTGTGCTATGCACAACAAATAGGATTTTTTATTTTGGTTGTCAAGCGTCATTGCATATCCGGGTAACGCGGTAAACCCAGCGGAAAAGTTTGTTTTGCTTGTTTTAGGGGTTTTTTAACTATCCGCAGGCAAAGTGTAGAAAAAGGTGTGCGAAGACTCACCGAATTTTTTGTGGGCAATAAACGGGACGTATAAGTTAAAAGCATGGTGACTTCCCCTACGCAAAAGAATGCTAACGACGCAATTAATGCGTCCGGGAAAAGAAGGTTTCTTGCGGGAAATCTTGCCCAGTTTATGGTGTTTTTTAACGGGCTGTTACTGACGGTTGTTGCCTTTCTTGTTCTCCAGATTTTTATCCAGAAAATTGTATCGGAAGATGCCGCAACGGTTGTGAATGATGCCGAGCGCTATGTCAGAAAAAATATAGACGAGTTACAGGAAAGTTTTGAAGTGGTTCGTCTTTTGGTCGAGATATCCAGCGACGACAACAGGCGGGCTGTTTTGGATAAAGCCCCTGTATCGGTGTCGCATGCCGAAAAGTTTTCTCATCTCTGGCTGGTTAAGCGTCAGGGGGATGAGGAGTGGAAGATTGATGATATTTTTAAAAATGATGAAAACGGTTCGGACTTTGATTTTATCTCTGATGCCTCGCAACAGAGCCTTATACAATATGTTTATGCCGAGATAAAATCAGAGCCGCGCCGTTTGCATGTTTTTACTCATTTGCCGTCATCAGGGTTCCAGCATTATTACGATAAGCCGTTGATGAAAGGAAAGCCCGTGTTGATGGCGCAATCCTTATCGCGTTCCGGCCATCCGGATGCGATGATGGTTGCTGTCTTCCAGATACAAAAAGTACTGGGGGATGACTGGCTTTTGGATAGAAGTGATTTGTCTCACCTGAGTTTCTTCGATGTCAGCGCCGGGCAGACGTTCTTTTATATGACGCATGAGAATTACAACACGCCTGTGCCGCAGGATAAAACGGATGTATACGAGGCCGGGGTTGAATTCGGAACAGCTAACTGGCGTGTTTTGATGAAGAAAACCAGCAAAAGCCATGTACTGTTTCTGGAGCGGATTCCGTGGATTATGTTTTTGTTCGGCATTACGCTGACATTGATCGGGACGCTTTATGTGCGCAACAATCAAAAGCAATCGTTCCGCTTATCCCTTATGAACAGGGCACTGGCGCAGAAAAATTATGAATTGAACAATGAGATTTCCGAACGGGAACGTCTGAACCAGATGGTGCGCAAGGCGGAAATGGAATACCGCACAATTATCAATGCGGTCAGCGATATTATTTTTGAAACGGACCAAACGGGCGCGATAGTATTTCTGAACGAAACATGGAAATCCGTTACGGGATATAATGTAAACCACGCTTTGGGGCGCAGCATTTTTGATTTTATCAACCCGAAAGACCAGGATGAAAAAAGAAAGGCTTTTGGCTTGATGCTGTCGGGCGAGCAATCCGGTTTTATAGCCTATACCAGCCTTTTGACATCGGATGGTACGTATCGTTCTGTTGAATTAAGTATGTCCGTCATGCAGCATGAGGGGAGCGGCAACGTCCGTGTTGTCGGTACGTTTGTCGATATTGAAGAGCGGAAGCGTGCCGAGCGTGCCTTGATGGAGGCGGAGAAAAAGTACCGGGCGATTGTTGAGAATGCTGCAGGCGGAATTTTTCAGGTTACGCTGGAAGGGCAGTTTTTAAGCATTAACCCGGCGATGGCCCGTATTCTGGGGTATAAAAATCCGGCAGAATTGTTGCGCGAAATCAAGAATGTTCACAATGATATTTATGTCGACAAGAAAGAACGGGCGCGTTATTTGCGCGAACTGGAGAATAAAGGCGAGATCAGAAATTTCGAGCTGCAGGCCTTGCGCTATGACGGCCAAAAGATATGGGTTAATGAAAATGCACGGGCCGTGAAGGATAATAGCGGCAATGTCCTGTATATCGAGGGCAGCATGGAAGATATTACCCAGCGCAAGGAAGCGGAAATCAAGTTGAAGGATGCCAAGATACAATCCGATATGGCGAACCGGGCCAAGTCTGAATTTTTGGCCAATATGAGTCATGAATTGCGGACGCCGCTGAACTCGATTATCGGGTTTTCGGAGATTATCAAGAACGAGGTTCTGGGGAAAATCGAACAACGGCAATACTGGGAATATTCTCAGGATATTTATAATAGCGGGCAGCGCTTGTTGAAAATTATCAACGAAATCCTCGATATTTCCCGTATTGATGCCGGAGAACGCCAGATTCAGGAAGGCGTGGTCGATCTTGATAAGCTGGTGGCTTCGTGTATCGGCTTTACCATGCATAAGAGCGGCACCCGCCATGCCCCGATCGTTAATTTGCTGGACGGTAAAACGGTTCAGGTGATTGGCGAAGCGCTGGCGATCAAACAGATTGTCCTGAACTTGCTTTCGAATGCCGTTAAGTATACGCCGGAGGACGGCCGGATTACCCTGAGCTATGAAATTGACCGCGAGGGCGCTTTGCGTCTGTCGATCAGTGATACGGGTGTGGGGATGGATCAGGATGATATCGCCAAGGCTTTGTCTCCGTTTGGGCAGGTGGCAACCGATTTGAGCCGGTCGGATTCAGGCGCGGGTCTTGGTTTGACTTTGGTGCAGTCCCTGATTGATTTGCACGGCGGCCGGCTGGAGTTGTTTTCCCAGAAGGGGATCGGCACGACGGCAACGGTTGTGTTCCCGTCTAAACGGGTTGTTGTTGAACGGGAAAAACCGGAGGCTGATGCTGACAAAGGTGATGCAGAGGTGACGGATGGTGGTTCGGACATCCAGGTCAAGCCTGCCCCCAGTGAAGGCCCCAGCAAGGAAATACATTAAAGCCTGTCGGCCTGATAGGCTTCGGCGTCTTCCTGACTCATATCAATCACTGTTTTTGCGATATCATAGCTAAAGCCGCTCCGGGCCAGTGCCGCCAGTTCCTTGTCACGGGATTTGTTTTTATCGTGCGGCCGGTCAGCCGGGCGGTATGGCCCGATCCTTTTCCGGCGGGTCATGCGTATGGCGGCTTCTATTTCGCTGTTGTTAGATGTTTCACCGTCGATCTGGGCCAGCATATGGCGGATCAGGTCGCGGGGGAGGCCTTTGGCCTGCAGGCGCATTTCAATGGCGCGGGCGGCCATGCCCCGGCGGCGCAGGGAGGTCACCATGCCGCGGGCATAGCTTTCATCGTTTAAAAGTCCCAGATCGGTGAATTTTAACACCAGATTCCCCAGCATTTCCCGGCATTGATCCGGATCCTGATCCGTGTGCCATCGGCAGGATTTCTGGATTTTTCGGTTCATGACAGCGGTGAAATGGGCGCTGGAGGCCGGGAATCGCTCCAGATAGTGAAGGCCGGCATTGTACAGATAGCTCTCCGTGATTTTTTTGGGTGCTTTAGGTACCCTTTTTTGAGCGGCAGGATGCTTGCTATTGTTCGTTTGGTCGTTCACGTGTGTTCCGTTGGGTTTTGTTTTGGGCCGGAGCCATGTATGATTTAGTTGTATTGATTTTTTGTACAAAGGAAAAGCCCCGGGGCGATCATGTTTTTTATCAGAAAAATGACACTTTCTTTTTTTGGTCTGTTCGCCGCGTTTTTATTGGCGGGATGCACGTCATCAATTCCGAACGGGAAGCCTGTGCCGGATTTGACGTTTGCGCATATTTTGCCTTTTTACGTCGATGTCAGCGCCGTGGATATAGAAACCCGTTATAATCATATGCTGGACCCAGAGGATATCTCATCGGGGTTTGCTACCCCGCCGGATATTGCCTTGCGCCGTTATGCCGAAGCCCGGTTGCAGCCGCAGGGGGCCATGAATACCTTGAAATTTATTATCGAGGATGCCAGTGCGCGACTGAATGTGATCGAGCCGGAGAACAAGATACAAAGCTGGGCGGGGATCGGGCGGCAAGACCGCTATACGGTTTCCGTGCGGCTGCGGCTTTACACGGAAACAGCCGAAGGGCGGCAGGGAACGCATTCCATTCTTAAATTCAGCCGGGATTTGACCGTGCCATCGAGCCTTTCGCTGGTTGAGCGCGAAACCAGACAGGTTGAGTTTCTGGAAGCCATGATGAAGGCCGTGGACAAGGCCGTGGTCGAAACGCTGCGCGACCGGATGTCTTTGGCAGCAGGGATGCCATCTTATCCGCCCGGATACTAACGGCGCCAGAAATGTGGAGAGAGCATGACGAGGACGGTAAACAGTTCAAGCCGTCCCAGCAACATGCCGCCGCATAATATCCATTTGGCTGTGTCGGGCAGGGGTTGGAACGTTCCCGTCGGGCCGATGATGTCACCGAGGCCCGGGCCGACATTGGAAATTGCCGTGGCTGCTCCGGACATGGCGGTCAGGAAATCCAGACCGGTCAGGGATAAAAGCACGGCGATGATGGAAAAACACAGCGCATACAGAAAGAAAAAGCTCATGACCGATATGGGGACGCCCTCGGGGATGGGCTTGCCGTTATAATAGGGGATGAAAACGCCGTGCGGGTGGAGAAGCTTTTTGATCTGGGTGTCGGCGACGGCATAAAGTATCTGGAACCGGAATATCTTGATGCCGCAACTGGTTGAGCCGGCGCAGGCACCAACGACCATCAGAAAGAAAAAGAAACTGATGGCGAATCCGCCCCATAAATTGTAATTATCGCTGGAAAACCCTGTTCCTGTCATAAGGGAAACAGCGTTGAAAACCGATTTAATCAGGCTTTTGTCAACGCCCATATTGTTGTTTATCATCAGGTATGAAAACAGGATAACCGAGCTGATGGCGACGATTGATAAAAACCAGCGGACCTGCGTGTCGTTGAAAAAAGCTTTCCAGTTACCGCCAAAGGTTTTCAGGTAGAGAACGAAGGGCAGGCCGCCGCAGATCATAAATATAATGGCGACGATTTCGATCCAGATCGTGTCGTGGCCGCTGAAAGAGCTGTCGTAGGTGGAAAAGCCGCCTGTGGAGATGGTGGTCAGGGAATGGCACAGGGCGTCAAACTTGTCAAAGCCAGCCAGATTGTAGGCGACGAAGTTGAGAAAGGTCAGAAAAACGTAAATCGCGCCGATGGAGCTGGCGAGTTGGGCTGTGCGAGGCAGTGCTTTCTCGTTTTCAGATAGTTCCGTCTGGAACATCTGCATGCCGCCGACTTTCAAAAACGGCATGATCGACATGGCCATCAAGATAACCCCCACACCGCCGAGCCACTGGAGCAGGGAGCGCCAGAGCAAAATTCCGCGCGGCATGTCGTCGAGACCGGTCATAACCGTTGATCCCGTTGTTGTGATGCCGGAAACAGATTCGAAAAAAGCATCCGTAAAGGATACGTCCATGCCAGACAGCCAGAAAGGCATGGCACCAAAAAGCGACAGCAGAAGCCAGCTTATGTTAATCATGACGAAGCCTTGTCGGTGCGAGATTTTCATCTCGGAGCCTTTGTTCGACAAAATCAGCAGCCCGGCAAAGAAAAAGGTCATCAGCATGCAGAGCATGAAGACTTTCCAGTCAGCGTGGCCGATATAAAGATCGGCGGCCATGGGTACGAACATCGTTGCCGCCAAAGCACAAAGCATAATACCGGAAATGTAAAAAACTGGGCGAAAGTCCACGGGCGTATATTCCTTTGCGGGGGCGGTCGATTTGATCCCCGTCTATTTTTAGCACAGAGCGCGGCGCAAAAAAAGCCGGACTGGGGGCAGTCCGGCTTTTATAAAGAAAATAGTCAGATCACGTTTTATTCAAAAGTAATCTGGGCACGGCGGTTGGCTGGTTCGCGCACTCCATCGGCGGTCTGGACCAGCAGCTCGTCTTCGCCGCGTCCCTCGACACGGATGATCGAAGCATCAACGCCGCGGACAGCCAGGGCATCACGTACCGCATTGGCGCGTTTCATAGCCAGACGGTTGTTGTAGCTCTTTGGCCCGGCGGCATCGGTGTGACCGACAACCTTGATGACGTTGGTGTTTTTGCCTTTGAATTCTTCGGCGACGGCATCGAGAACGTTGTTCCCGCCAGCACCGATTTCGGTGGAGTCAAAGTCAAAGAATACCAGATACATCGCATCTTCCGGTTTCATAGGCTCCGGCGCGTCCATAACGACCGGTTCGACCGGCGGCAGGAATTCAGGTTCCGGTGCCGGAACGCTCAGCATGCCTTCCAAAGCATCCATAGCGGCGAGGAAGTCGTTTTTGCAGCCGGCGATATCGCCCGCTTGCCAGTTTTCTTCCTGTTGTTCGATCCAGCAGTCAAAGCGGGTCTGGGCAATGGCGGATTGTTCCGGGGCCAGTTCGCGGGCGCCAATATCATAGGCGGCGAGCAGGCGGCCACGGGCCGTGCCGAGTTCCTCAATGTGTTTGGGCATCAGGTTCCAGTCACTGACCGGTTCCGGAAGAACGGCATCACCAGCGGCGGCAGCCAAGCCTTTGCGGGCAAAATGGATCGCATCCGGGTGGTCATACATTTCATTAAATTCCCGGTTAACGAAAATCCGGTATTCAGAAGCCAGCTTCTGGGTGAAGGGGCTGCCGACAGCCTGAGCTTCATTCAGGGCATCCACTTCGCTGTGCTTGTTATAACCACAGGCACTCAGGCCCATGGCGCAAACGCCCATGACACAAAGGGCAAAACCGCGCAGTTTTTTCATTATTCTCTCCTTAAAAGGTACGGTTAGCGCATAAGTAATTTCTTGCATGGTATTTTTTATAAGCAAGTGGGTCTGAATGTAAAGAAACTTTTACATTGATTTTTTTGTAAAACCCGGTAAATGCATAGGGCGTCTATCAAAACGCGGGTGTAGCTCAGTGGTAGAGCATCAGCTTCCCAAGCTGAGGGCCGTGGGTTCGATCCCCATCACCCGCTCCATAATAAAATCAGATACTTAGCGGCTATAATCGAGCAAGTTCAAGGAAAACTCGCCACAATTGCCACAAAATTGCGGCCCGCTGTAACCCGCATGAATCCGCCATTGTCTGAATCGGGCTTTTTCGGCTTGTGGCAAATTTGTGGCGAGAATGATTCTCAACTTGCTTCCTTATTCGAGCGCGATCAACAGTTCAGGATTGCGCTGCAGGATCAAATTGGCCATATTGACCAAAATGGCTACTTTAGGATGTGCGCTATGAAATCCATGTCTGCGAAAGACGCCAAGAACGGATTTGGGCGGCTCCTTGATACGGCTCGGGCGGAACCGGTCACGGTGGAGAAACACGGCAGGCCCGTTGTCGTCGTGATCAGCGTCGAAGAGTTCGAGCGATTGACGGCAGCGAAGAAAAATACGGCTGAAGCTCAGCCAGCAAATTAGAAGAACGAGGGACCATGTTCGAACAGACTTTTAAGAATATCGACGATGTCCTCTGGAAAGAGGCGGGCTGCACCACCGAGCTCGATTACACCGAGCAGACGTCCTGGATGCTATTTCTCAAGTACCTCGATGACCTGGAGCAGGAACGGGCCATGGAGGCCGAGCTTGTCGGCAAGGACTACGCATTCATCGTCGACACCGCGCACCGCTGGTCGAGCTGGGCGGCCCCCAAGAAAGCGGATGGCTCGTTCGATCACGATAGGGCTCTGACGGGCGACGATCTGATCGACTACGTCAACCGCGATCTTTTCCCCTACCTGCACGGCTTCAAACAGCGGGCCACCGGCCCCGACACGATCGAATATAAAATCGGTGAAATCTTCGGCGAGATCAAAAACAAGTTCCAAAGCGGCTATTCGCTGCGCGATGCCCTAGAGCTCATGGACGGTTTGCGCTTTCGCTCACAAAAGGAAAAGCACGAGCTCTCCCATCTCTACGAAGCCAAAATCAAGAACATGGGTAACGCCGGGCGCAACGGTGGGGAGTACTACACGCCGCGTCCGCTGATCCGCGCCATGGTTCAGGTGGTGAAGCCGAAGATTGGCGAGCGCATCTACGATGGTGCGGCTGGATCAGCCGGGTTCTTGTGCGAGGCGCATGACTATCTGCGCAAAAGTGAGCTGACGACCAGCCAGCTGCAAACACTTCAGACCAAAACCTTCTACGGCAAGGAGAAAAAGAGCCTCGCTTACGTGATCGCGATCATGAACATGATCCTGCACGGCATCGATGCGCCGAACATCATCCACACCAACACGCTGGCGGAGAACCTGGCGGATATTCAGGACAAGGACCGCTTCGATGTGATCCTGGCCAATCCGCCCTTTGGCGGTAAGGAGCGCAAGGAGGTCCAGCAGAACTTCCCGATCAAGACCGGCGAAACGGCCTTTCTGTTCCTCCAGCACTTCATCAAATACCTGAAGGCCGGGGGCAGGGGCGCGGTCGTCATCAAGAACACGTTCCTGTCCAACTCCGACAATGCCTCGAAGGCCCTGCGTCAGGATCTTTTGGAAAGCTGCAACCTGCACACTGTTCTGGATTGTCCCAGCGGCACGTTCCTTGGCGCTGGCGTGAAAACCGTTGTGCTGTTTTTCGACAAGGGCGCGCCGACGCGGAAGGTCTGGTACTACCAGCTTGATCCGGGCCGCAACATGGGCAAGACCAATGCCCTGAATGATGAGGACTTGAAAGAGTTTGTAAGGCTTCAAGCTAGCTTTGCGGACTCAGAGAAGTCATGGTCGCTCAATGTAGCGGATATTGATCCCGAGACGTTCGATTTGTCGGTGAAGAATCCGAACAAGGCGGGGGAAGCGCCGCTGCGCGAGCCCGGAGAGATTATCGCCGAGATGGTGGCCCTCGATGCCGAAAGTGCCGAAATCCTCGAAGGCATCCGGGGGATGCTATGAGGGAGGGGTGGAAGCTAGTGCGGCTTGGTGACGTGTGTGATTTTTCACGTGGCCTGACATACAAGAAGAATGACGAGGTCGAATTTTCATCCAATGTTGTACTTCGGGCGAACAATATTTCTCTGGATACCGGGGTCCTCAACTTTGATGAGTTGAAATATATTCGGGACGACATTGATATTCCAGAAAACAAAAAATTGCAGAGCGGCTCCCTACTAATATGTACCGCGAGTGGAAGCAAAAAGCATTTGGGAAAAATAGCTTTTATCGATAGTAAGTATGATTATGCCTTTGGCGGCTTCATGGGGCTTCTGAAGCCAACAAAACAAGTCCATGCGAAGTACCTCTATTGGGTTACGGTTTCGAATTCCTACTCTAATTTCATCGCTGGCCTTTCGGATGGGGCAAATATCAATAACCTAAAATTTAGTCAGCTAAGCGAATTTACCTTCCCCCTGCCGCCCTTGGGGGAACAAAAACGCATAACCGCAATTCTTGACGAAGCCTTTGAAGGAATCGCGACGGCGACCGCTAATGCCAAAAAGAACCTCGCTAATGCTCGCGAGCTGTTTTCGAGTTATTTAAATTCTGTATTTGTCGAGAACGGTAAGAGTTGGGTGGAAAAGACGTTGGGCTCAGTTTGTGGCAACCTTGATAGCAAGCGTATCCCAATTACCAAGTCAAAAAGGAAGCGTGGTGACATTCCTTACTATGGAGCTTCCGGGGTCGTGGACCATGTGGCAGACCATATATTTGACGAAGAACTACTGCTCGTCTCAGAAGATGGCGCAAATCTCCTCGCTCGCACTTATCCGATCGCTTTTTCTATTCGAGGAAAGACGTGGGTTAACAACCATGCTCATGTGCTTCGGTTTTCTGACCTTCGGTCTCAAAGATTTATCGAATACTATTTGAATTCGATATCTTTAGAGCCCTACGTCAGTGGCATGGCTCAGCCAAAGCTTAATCAGAAATCCCTGAATTCGATCATAGTTCCTTTCCCAGAAGTCGGGGAGCAGGGCGTTACTGTCGATAAGCTCGATGAGATTTCTGCGGAATCCAGAAGACTTGAGGCTATTTACCAACAAAAACTAGCCGCACTTGCCGAACTAAGACAATCGCTTCTGCAAAAAGCCTTTGCGGGAGAATTAACAGCGAAGGTGGAAACAGCGATCAAGGAAGAGGCCTACGCATGAACGAAGCCGAAACCCGCGCTGAACTGATTGACCCCTCCCTGAAAGAAGCGGGCTGGGGCGTCGTCGACAGCAGCCGGGTGCGGCGCGAGGTCATTACGCTTGGACGGCTTCAGGGTGCCGGAAAGCGCGCCAAGCAAGACATTGCTGATTATGTGCTGTTCTATCGCGGTCAGAAGCTTGCCGTGATCGAGGCGAAGCGGCGTGATTTGCCAGATACCGAAGGTGTGGGGCAAGCCAAGAAGTATGCTGCGATGCTCCAGACTCGTTTCACGTACTCGACGAACGGCGTAGGCATTTACGAGATCGACATGCATACGGGTGCGGAGCGGTATGTCGAGCGCTTCCCGACGCCGGAAGAGCTATGGTCTCAGACCTTCGCGGAAAAGAGCGAATGGCGCGAGCGGTTCGGCGACGTGCCTTTCGAGGACAAGGGCGGCCAGTGGCAGGCGCGCTATTACCAGCACAACGCCATCAACAAAGCGCTGGAGGCAGTCGCCTCTGGGCAAGATCGTATCCTGCTGACCCTTGCGACTGGGACGGGTAAGACATTCATTGCGTTCCAGCTGGCGTGGAAGCTGTTTCATAGTCGCTGGAATATCAGCCGCGAACCGACGCGCCGCCCGCGCATTCTGTTCCTTGCAGATCGAAATATTCTGGCTGACCAGGCGTACAACTCGTTTTCCGCTTTTCCTGAAGATGCACTGGTGCGGATTGATCCGGCGAGCATTCGCAAGAAGGGGCGCGTGCCGAAAAACGGCAGCATCTTCTTCACGATCTTTCAGACGTTCATGACGGGCCGCGATGCCGAGGGCAATCCGGCGCCGAGCTTTGGCGAGTACCCGCCAGACTTCTTCGATTTCATTGTCATCGATGAGTGCCACCGTGGCGGGGCCAATGATGAAAGCAACTGGCGGGGGATTCTGGAGTATTTCTCTCCAGCAGTGCAGCTCGGTCTGACCGCGACGCCCAAGCGTAAGGGCAACGTTGATACCTATGCTTATTTCGGGGAGCCGGTTTACATCTACTCCCTCAAAGAGGGGATCAATGACGGCTTTCTCACCCCGTTCAAGGTGAAGCAGATCGCCACGACACTGGATGACTATGTCTACACATCCGACGATCAGTTGATTGAAGGGGAGATCGAGGAAGGGAAGCGCTACACCGAAGACGATTTCAACCGCGTCATTGAGATCAAGGAGCGTGAGAAGTATCGCGTGAAGCTCTTCATGGATGCGATTGATCAGAGCCAGAAGTCGCTAGTGTTCTGCGCGACGCAGGAGCATGCGCTTGCCGTCCGAGACCTCATCAATCAGATGAAATCCAGCCAGGACCCGAACTACTGCGTCCGGGTGACCGCCAACGATGGCGAGATCGGTGAGCAGTTTCTGCGGACATTCCAGGACAACGAGAAGACGATCCCGACCATATTGACCACATCGCAGAAGCTCTCGACAGGAGTGGATGCGCGCAACGTACGTAACATCATCCTGATGCGCCCTGTGAATTCGATGATCGAGTTCAAGCAGATTGTGGGGCGGGGAACGCGATTATTCGACGGCAAGGACTATTTCACGATCTATGACTTCGTGAAGGCCTATGAGCACTTCAACGATCCCGAGTGGGATGGCGAGCCCGTCGAGCCAGAACCATGCGAGCGTTGTGGGCGCTATCCCTGTATCTGCGTCCGGGAGCCTCCAGGCCCTTGCCCTGTTTGTGGCAATGCGCCATGCACCTGTGAAAAGCCGGGGCCGGAGCCTTGCGCGGTCTGCGGCGAGTTTCCCTGTGTTTGCAAGAAGAAGGTCAAGGCGAAGATCAAACTCGCAGATGGCAAGGAACGCATGATCCAGCACATGATGGCCACGACCTTCTGGAGCCCGGACGGTAAGCCGATGTCCGCAGCCGAATTCATCGAGCGCTTGTTCGGTGAGCTACCGGAGCTCTTCAAAGATGAGGACGAGTTGCGTGCGCTATGGAGCAATCCGGACACCAGAAAGGCGCTATTGGAAAGCTTGAGCGAGAAGGGATACGGCGAAGATCAGCTCGCAGAAATCCGCCGGATGATCGATGCGGAAAACAGCGACCTCTATGACGTGCTGGCATACATTGCTTTCGCGCTTGCGCCGATTACGCGGGCGGAACGCGTCGATACCCGCCGTGCACGGATATTGGCATCCTATGACGAGAAACTGCAGGCGTTTTTGGATTTTGTGCTGGCGCAGTACGTCAAAGAAGGCGTTACCGAACTGGATCAGGAAAAGCTACCGGATCTCTTGGAGCTGCGGTATCACGCGATCAGCGATGCGGCTCAAGAGCTTGGGGGCGTAGCAAAAATCAGGGAAGCATTTGTAGGATTCCAAAAAACACTTTACGAGGCGTGAGGGAACACCATGAGCAATGTAAACATCAAACGCGCTGTAGAAAATATTCGAACTGGCACCACAGTCTACACTCCGCTTGTTGAGGTCATTGTCAACGGTATTCAGGCCATAGAGGACAAAGAGGAGGAGAAGGGGCGGATAGATGTCGTTATTGTCCGCTCTTCCCAAGAGGCGTTGGATCAAACGATTCCTGTCGTTGAGAGCTTTACGATCAGAGACAATGGTGTCGGTTTTACCCCAGAGAACCGCGATTCGTTTGATACCCTTTATTCCGACTACAAGATCGAACAAGGTGGAAAAGGCTTTGGGCGCTTCACTTGTTTGAAATACTTTGAAAATCTCAAAATACAAAGCGTCTACGCGGACGGTTCATCATTCTTCCGTCGGAACTTCAGAATGGGTAAAGGCAACGACATCATCATTGATGAAGCCTTGGAAAGTTGTGAAGCGGAAGGCACCGGTACTACCGTTACTCTTGAGGCCATAAAGGATGGCCGCTTCACGGATAAAGGTATAGCGACGATTGCCAGGGCATTGACTGAGCGATTGCTGCCTTATTTCATTGATGACGAGTATAGCTGTCCAACAATCGTGGTTTCGGAAAAAGACGGCGGGGACAGCATCACCCTGAATGAGTATATCGACAATCAAATATCTGCCTCCATCAAAGAAATTCAGATATCGGACAGCATCTTTCACATCTCCTCAAGCAGCGAAGAACGGTTCTTTTCTGTACGCCTGTTCAAATTCTACTCACCCAAGAACCAAAAAAGCAAGGTCAGCCTAGTGGCTCACAGGCGGGAAGTCACAAGCGCGACGTTACATAGCTATGTGCCGGAGTTCGTTGAAGAGTTTTTCGATAAACGTAGTGATGGCGGCGAGAATAGAGACCGCAATTACGTTGTGAAGGCATATGTTTTTGGTGATTATCTAGACGAAAATGTTTCGCTTGAGCGTGGCGGCTTTGAGTTTCAGAAGGAAAGCGATCTCATGCACGGCATTTCGCAAAGTGATATTGAAAGCCGAGCAGCAGCAATTGCGCGTGACGCGCTTGGTGATGACGTAGTTGAGCGGCAAGAAAAGAAGCGCCAACGCTTTCAGGATTATGTTGATCAAGAAGCGCCTTGGCACAAGAGCATGCTTAAGAATATTGATCTTTCAACGATGCCCTATAACCCGACCAAAGAAGAGATCGAGGCGCGGTTGCAGAAGGAGAAGTTCCAACAAGAGAGCCGAGTATCCAGCAAGATCAACAAGCTTCTAGCGGATGGCAATATCGATGATCTTAAGGCCAATGTTACAGAATTGGTTAGCGAGATATCTGAAACCAGCAAAAATGATTTGACTCACTATATCGCCCTTCGGCGAAAAGTCTTGGAGTTGTTTGGCAAGAATCTGGAATTGGACCCCGAGGGAAAATACGCATCGGAAGGTGCGGTACACGACATAATCTTCCCGCGCCGCAAGGACTCGGATAGCTTGGACCTCAGGGAACACAATTTATGGATCATTGATGAGCGCTTGAACTTTACCAACTATGTGTCTTCAGACAAACCCCTCAGTGAAGGGATCTCGGATAGACCAGACCTGCTTGCTTATGATCGGCGGGTTATGTTCCGGGGGGACAACGAAGCCAGCAATCCCGTCACCATATTCGAGTTCAAGAAACCGCAGCGAGATGACTTTACTAACCCATCTTCCGGTGAAGACCCCGTTCAGCAAATTGTTCGCTATGTGAACCAGGTGCGCGAAGGAAAGTACAAAACGCCTGAGGGGCGGAAAATTCTCGTGTCATCAAATACGCCGTTCTATGGCTATGTCGTATGCGATTTGACGCCAAAAGTTGAAAAATGGTTGGAGATCGAAAAGGACTACAAACCCATGCCGGATGGGTTGGGATGGTTCAGGTGGCATGACAACATTAATCTCTACATGGAGGTCATCGGCTGGGACAAAGTCCTGCGCGATGCAGAAATGCGGAACCGCATATTTTTTCACAAGCTTGGGATTGTCTAACTGGTTTTAGGTGCGGAAGGGATTACCGGCAACGATTCTGGTTGCGCATGCACATAGAAATTCCCATACTGGATTCAGGCTTGCGGGCAGACTTCTTGCTGCGCATCGCGGCAAATGACAACAACGGTAGGTGGGCTGCTCATCACCGTGATCCTTTTGCGGACAGTCCTCATGGACCATGTCTCGCCGATTATCGCTTAAGAGTGCCCGCAAGCCTTTTTCGAAGGAGAGTGCAACTCATTGAGCACGCTGGAACGACTTAAAAACGCAAAGGATCTGAGTGGTCTCGCAACAATTCTCGGCTTCACCCCGAAGGGCGTGAGCTACGTGCTCTACAAGCTGAAACCTGACGAAAAGTACCGGACTTTCAAAATCCCGAAGAAAACCGGCGGCGAACGCACGATTCAAGCCCCTGAACCGCGTCTCGCACTCATGCAAAAGCGCCTAGCCGAACATCTCTATGAGTGTGTGGCCGAAATCCAGCACGAATATCCGCACTATTGGCGTGCTTCCCATGGCTTTCAGAAGCGGAAAACAATCGTAGGAAATGCCGCTGTCCACACGCGCAGGCGCTACGTTTTCAATGTCGACATCGAAGATTTCTTCGGCAGCATCAATTTTGGTCGGGTACGCGGATTCTTTATCAGTGACAAAACCTTTGCGCTAGAACCAGCCGTCGCTACAGTCATCGCGCAGATTGCCTGCCACGAAAACGCATTGCCGCAAGGAAGCCCGTGTTCACCAATAATTTCAAACCACATCGGCAACATTCTCGATCTTCGATTGTTGGCCCTTGCCAGGGATGCCCATTGCACCTACACGCGCTATGCGGATGACCTGACGTTCTCGACGAACTTGAAGGAGTTTCCGGATGAGATCGCCGTCGATCCCGGAACAGGGCGCTGGGAAGAAGGGCATAGGCTGCGCAAGGTAATCGAAGACAGCGGGTTTAGGCTCAATCCCATCAAAACCCGTATGACTTTGCGACAGTCTCGGCAATCTGTCACAGGCTTGGTGGTCAATGCAAAGCCCAATATTGATCAGGATTACTACCGGCGGGTCAGGGCTATGTGCAACTCGCTTTTCGGAACCGGACAATATCACCGCGTGGTTGGCGGCAAAGACGAAGTTACCAGCAATCTAAACCCGCTTGAAGGCATGCTTTCCTACGTATATTTCGTGAAAGCACGCCGAGACCGGTCGTTGCGAGTCAACAAGCGCTCAAAAAATGAGGGTGAGTTCAATCCGCCGCGCGCGCCGATTGAGCTCTACAGAAAATTCCTCTTCTACAAGCATTTCGTATCGCCCCCACTTCCGCTCATCGTCACGGAAGGGGTCTCCGACATTGTATACATTGAATGTGCAATCCGCGCTTTGGCAAAATCTTTTCCCCGTCTCGCAAAAGAAGAAGACGGAAAGATCAAGAGGCAGGTTAATTTTTTGCGGCCTTCGGATACAACGCGAGACGTCTTAACTCTCGGTCACGGCGCTTCAGGGCAAGCGAATCTAATTGGGCAGTACACGAGTAGTTTGAAGAAATATGCTCACCAGCCCATGGCGCATCCGGTCATTGTCCTTTGCGACAATGACGATGGGCCGAAAAAAGTGTTCAAGAATGCCAAAGATAAATGCGACATGGCGATCAGCACCTCGACAATCGACCCTTTCTACTATCTCGGGGACAATCTATACCTCGTGAAAGTGCCAGAGGGCGCGGCTGCGCACCCGCGCGAGATCGAAGAGCTTTTCAAGCCGGAGATACTGGCCTACAAAATCGGTGGCAAACCGTTTGATCGAAAGAAGGAGCATGGAGATGAAACTGCTTACGGCAAGGTGAAGTTTGCTGAGGAAGTGGTGAAGCCGAACGCCTCCACCATCGATTTCTCGGATTTTAGTGAACTCCTGTCTCGGATAGATCAGTGCTTGGCCCACTACGGTACGGTCGTAGCAGCTTCTCCGGTGGCTGCCGCCGCCGCGTCATAATCAAAAGGCGAAAGGGATCGGCTTTTTTGTCAGCCCCAGCGCGTAGCGCTGCCCCTGAATCCCGCCCGGTTGGTTGGTCGGTTGCTGGTGCGTTCAGAGGATGGGGTCGGCGATCCAGCCTTCGAGGGTGTCGGGGTCGGCGGGGGCGCCGTAGTTGTTGTGGCGGTTGGTGTAGGCCCAGGCGGCCTGGATGGCGCAGAGCAGGGCGTCCAGATGGTCGGCGCCGGGATCATCGCTCAGGTGGTCCGGGGCATCGACGCTGATGCCGTGTGTTGGGAGGAGCGCGCCGTCCTTGATTTTTTCGAGTATGTCTCTTCGTGCCTGATGTTGCTCGGGGGTCTGTTTGGCCTTGGTGTCTTGCTTGTAGCTGCGTTTGCCGATCAGCTGTCTTGCCAATACGCCCGGATAGGCCTCGACGACAATTCTTTCGGGGTCGCCTTGTTGCAGGTGCGGGATGGTGACCTCTGATCTTCGGAGGCGCGGCGCGCCCTCATAGAACATCAATCCAACCGGTGTGCCGTAGAGTTTTTGCGGGCTGATCGAGCCTGCAGCGCTATCAGTCTGGCGGCGGTGTTCCTTGTCGCCTGGTGGTCGTGGTTTACGGTAGGCATCGAGCGCTTCGCGGAATTCTGCTCTGGTCATCTGGGCGACGTGGTCGACATAGCCTTGCCATGTTGCGGGCCAGCCGATCGTCTCGATAAACCGTCTTGCCTGTCCGAACGGGAAATCCATCCCGGCAATCCACGGTCCCGGCCTTTTTAGCATCTCTTCGAAGCCGTCGAAGCCCCGCCATTCGGTCAGGTCATTTGCGGTGAGGTGCGTACCTTCCAGCGTGCAGGCCAAGCAGGTGATCGGCTTGCTGCGTTTGGGTCTGCTCGTGAAATCAATGCCGTAGATTTGCATGCGGCTAACTTGGCACGGCTCGCTGTGGTGATCCAGGGCTTTGTTGCTCGTGGTGGTCGGCGTTGTCGGTGGCTGGTTTGTGGTTTGTTGTTTTTCGTTGCTCCGGTCAGTGCCGCTTTTTCTCCTTTTATTGCGGCTCGTCCTCATTGCTCCACGGTTCTAGCCGGGGTCGCCGGACCGGCAACGGGCTGCCCGCATAAACGTGTTGCCCGTTCCCCTGACGGTGCCCGTCCGGCTTATCCCCCGTCTTCGATGTTGCGCGTTCTTCGGAACCAACCGCGTAAACAAAAGGAGACCGATCATGACCAAGAAGAGCGCAGCCAAAACCGACGTCTATACCCGCGTCACCGACAAGATCATCGCCGACTTAGAGCAAGGCGTTCGCCCCTGGATGAAACCCTGGAACGCCGAACATGCCGCCGGGCGCATCACAAGGCCACTCCGGCATAACGGCCAGCCCTATAACGGCATCAATATCCTGATGCTCTGGTCGGCGGCAGTTTCGGAAGGCTACGGCGCCCCGATCTGGATGACCTTCCGGCAGGCCAAAGAGCTCGGCGGCCACATCCGCAAAGGCGAAAAAGGCGAGCTCGTCGTCTATGCCAACACGATCACCCGCACCGAAACCGACGCGGCCACCGGCGAAGACATCGATCAGACCATCCCCTTCATGAAAGGCTACACCGTCTTCAATGTCGATCAGATTGAAGACCTGCCCGAACACTACTACCAGCTCGCCGAGCCGGTTCTCGATCCCGTGGAACGTATCGAACACGCTGAACAGTTCTTCGCCGCGACGGGCGCCGATATCCGGCACGGCGGTAATCAAGCCTTCTACAGCGTGACACACGATCGCATTCAGCTGCCGCCCTTCGAGAGTTTCCGCGACGCCGAGAGCTACTACGCGACCCTGGCGCACGAGAGCACGCACTGGACCCGGCATCCGTCCCGGCTGGACCGTGACTTCGGGCGCAAGCGCTGGGGCGATGAAGGCTACGCCCGCGAAGAGCTCGTCGCCGAGCTGGGGAGCGCCTTCCTGTCGGCCGACCTCGGTCTGACGCCGGAGGTACGCGACGATCACAGCGCCTACATCGAAAGCTGGCTCAAAGCCCTCAAGAACGACAAGCGGGCCATCTTCCAGGCTGCCGCTCACGCGCAGCGGGCTGCGGATTATCTAAATGGCTTGCAGCCTGCAGCGGAAACTGCCGTCGCTTAGGCTAGCGTCGGGCGCTCCTTCCTCGGAAGGGGCGCCTGGTCATCAGTTGTGCCTTTGTGCCGGATAATGAGCCGTGCTCAAGGCAATCGAGCGGACCGGGCAGAGTTTGCGTTTGAAACTATCGAGGCTGGCGGTTTCTGAACCGCCGAGACAGATGTGCGTGAAACCGCGCTGCCGGAGCAGTTCGCACATCTTGAGCGCGCCGAACTCGGCGGCACCGTTGCGGCCGATGGACACGCGGACCAGCGACATTGCCGTTGCCGTGTTCTTGTCGGATTCGTCCCAGAACCAAAAGCCGACGGGGCGATCGTCTTCAAAGATCACAGTGCCGCCGAGTTGCAGATTGCCATCTTGCATCAGCGTGATGACCTGCATTGTCGGCGTGGTCAGGTCCTTGAAGGAGTACCCGTCCTTCTTGCCGTCCCGTGCCCAGGTCCTGACGATATCGAGCACGTCAGCGGTATGGCGGGCAAGGTCGAACGGCGCGGCTGTCAGCCCGGCGCGCAGCGCGCGGTTGATATGACCGCGAAAGCCGTTGAACTCACCGCCTTGGCGCTCGATGACCTTATTGGTGGAAACGATATGGACCGGATAGGTCCAGTCGAGGAGGTCTTCTCTCTGCGGCGCACTTGCCCCGAATGCCTGCAGACGGAGAGCGAGATAGGCATCGTCGCCGCCGAGGCGGGCGATTTCTTTGCGTCCTGATGGTAGCGCCGGATCGGAGAGGGCCTGTTCCATTAAACTGGCTGGGTCCTTCCCAAACGGAGGAAACAGCAAGATCGTACCGTCCTTGTTAGGATGAACGGCGATCACCATCGCTGCATCGCCGTTACCGTAAAGCCAGAGTCCTTTGCGGCCGGTCATCGCGTAGTAAGCGGCCGAGCGCTGAAACGGGTCTTGCCGCGCGGTGGCGCTCAGCAGGCTTTGAAGGCGGGGGAGGGTTTCCGTCGTTACCGGCTCCAGCGCGGCGTCAAAGCGGGTCTTCGCGATCAGGTTTGTTCTTGTCATTGTTCTTCTCTCTGCCAGGCGGTCTAGTTATGCCGCGCGCCGGTAGTCTTGCTGTGCCGCTTCGTATTTCCGGCGTTCAAAATTCAGACAGGTGTAGTGGGCGTTCTGAAACCCGGCGGGGGCATCGTTGGTGTCTTTGTTCTCGTACATAGCCTGTGTGAATGTCAGTGTGCCCGGATAGGCGCTGATGCCCCCCTGGTCTTTGTAGAAAATCGAGAAAACGGCCAGCTCTTCGAGTGCGTATGACTTCGAGAGCGCGAAGTATCGATGGAAGTCACCGTCCGAGAGGTCCTGGCGCTGCCAGTGTTCCGTGATGCCCCGGTCGACATCCCGCTTGAATTCCTTGTCGGTATCGTAAAGCTTTACTATCGCTGCATAGGCATCCATGTAAGCCGGATCTTGCTTGACGTCTTCCCATCGAACGATCTCGACATTCGCGCGTTTCAAACAGTCCTCGTTTCTAGCGATCCACGTTTCGCCCAGAGCGGAGGCTTTGGCAAAGGCCTTTTCTTCTGATAGTGGATCGGCAAACATGAAGTTATAGCGTTGCTGCGTATCGGCAACGAGAACGACGACGCGCTTAAAATGCGCGGTTGCCCATTCCATAGCGGCCTCAAGCTTTGCGCCTTCCTGGTATGCGCGGCCAACGCTGATTTCCATGCGCACCGTGTCGTGCTCGCGCCAGTCATGGCCGTATCGGGCGCGGACCTTGTAGTAATACTTGTCTTTTGTTGGATTAGTAGCGGACATCAGCGGTACTCCTTTGGGCTTACGTTATTCCACGCATGTCTAGGGCCTAAGCAGCTTGTTTTAGCGCCGACTTATCACGCTCAAAATCCACTTGCAGACATCGGACGTTACCGAATACTGGCATTTCCACTTTTAACTCTTCAAAGATATTCGATATCCAGGAACCGGCGTAGACATCAATAGCCGGTTTTTGGAACAACAAGGCAAACGCCGCCAGTTCTTCGGTCAGAAAGTTGATCGAGGCCACGACCGATGCCCCGTTGCGCCGTGCAAACTGCTGTGCGGTCCCCTCGATCTGCGACCGCACAGGAGCTTGTCTCAAGGCTGCGGCGATCTCACTGGCCGCTGGTCCATAGGATGGATGCGCCAACAGATCGTCCCACATAACGAGCTCGACCCCTTCCAGTGCTAGCCGGTTACGCTTGATCCACTCCATGCCCTGACGTCGGGCTTTGTTCCATGCCGCTGGACTATCCGGTTCTGGTCCATTGTGCCGTTGCAACGTGTCGGAAACGATCACTTGCACGTGCTCGTAGCGCCTTACAGCCCATTCCATCAGCGCCGCAAACTTCTCGCCTTCGTATTTCGGACTTCCGACGCTGACTTGGACCCGGCAGTTGCCTGTCGATAGAGTGCCGTAGCGCTTGTTGATACAAACTTTATAGCTAGAAGCGTTCCGTTGCTGTGCTTTCATTGGGATTCTCCATATTTTTCCAAAGTAGATTGAAGACATTCCCCCACGTTTTCGCCAACTGACTGTCTTTGAATATCATAGCCTTCGTGTTGTCGTCGGCACACACGCAGACTTTACCCCCGTAGATCATCGTGACATAGTTTTCGAAATATTCTTTCGGCAGCCACCGGTATTCGTTTACGCTGCCCATCAGGTAAGTGTTACCTTCCCGAACGAGCTGACGCATGGCAACGCCCTGGTTTCTAATCTTGCGCCACATCTTCACCACATCAGTCGGTGACTCGCGATCATCCCCGCACAAAATCAACACTTCGGCTGCGTTTTGGTCCAGCAGGGTGTAGTAGACATCATCAAGCACCCGAAGCCACCAGTTTTCACCCTCTATGGTCTGTATATTGGTGGGCCGCTTTTCAACGCCGTATTGCGTAAAAACAATACCTTGCTGTGCAAGAGCTTTTTGGATTGCTGCAAGAGCCGCAGCGCCGCCCTTGCGTCGTCCCGCTTCGATGTCGGCTATCGTGGATAAGGACGTATTTGATCTCTCGGCAAGTTCTGTTTGTGACCAGTCGGCCAGTGCGCGAGCTGCTTTTATATATGTGTTATCGATCATTTATAAACATTCTTTCTTGTTGTCTATTCCTTATATCAATAAAAAATACTTAAATCTACATAAAAATTATTGACATTGACATAATTATGATGTAGGCATGTTTCTATTAACAATATGTGTGGCGAGCGATGCCTGAATCTAAAGGCCTTGTTTGTTGTTTAAATATGAAATGTGTGGGGAAATTATGACCAACCTTGTTGATGCAGAGTTGCTGCTTGAACTACAGGAGCGCTTTGGCGACGTGTTCGCCCAAGGGCTCATTGACCATCTAACAAACTATCCGTGCCGTGACGGCGATCCTGAATGCCTGGAAGTGCTCCAGATGTCAGAAATCGCGCACCGTCTCAAAGACCATACGCGCGGTCTCATTCGGGAATGCCGGGCGCTGGAAGCGCAGGCGCGACGGTATGGCGGTAACGCCTCCGGACTTGAGTGCGAGATCGCCATGCGCCGCGCCCATATTGTCAAACGGGACCGGAACGGTCAGATCATCGGCGGGCTCTATCTGCTTTACCGGTCTGCCTGGCACGACTTCATGGCGATGTTTGAAGCCTATATGGCCCGCATCGGAAAGGCACCGGAAGAGCAGGTCGCTCTGAAAATGCGGGCGTCAGGTCGCGGACAGATGAAGGCAGCGTTTGCCCGGCAAACACCGCTTCCCTCATCGCTCGCTCTGTGCCGCGCAGCCGCGTAGTCCGAAAGGGAGAGAGTCATGGATACGACAGACCAAAATCCAACGGATATACGCGATCTGGTAGACCGCGCGCTAAGCGATGCGGAAGGCGAGATCAATGTCGACGAGACCATTGCGATGTTCGACCGTCAGATGGAAGAGTTAGAGGAGCTGGAAGCCCGAATTTGCAAAAGCATCGTCGTCATTGACGACCTGCGGGCGCTCTTCGCAGCGCGGCGGAAACCGGCCTCGCAACAGTAATCCAGACGGACTTCGCGGGCCTTCTCCCCGGCGGAGAAAGCGGCCGAAACACAACCCCTTTTGGTGGCAAATCTCTGGCACGGCATTGACGTCCACCCAGGACGTCAACCGGATGCATCGCCTTTGTCGGTCGGCGCGGTCCTTTTGCCGGGCTGTTCAATTTCACGTGTGTTTCTGGCCGAAGCCGCTGGCAGGTCAATCCCCGGCCCGCGCCGGTTCCGTGTTGGGGGTTGACCTGGCGGCGCTCGTGGCTTCGGCCCGTTGGTCCTTACGTGATTGAACAACCCTCAAAACGAAAGGACCGAACATCATGACCGACAAAGCCGAAACCCCCTTCATCGATTACTGGGACGCCGTGGATGCCTGCCTTGAACGTGCGGGTGCTTCCCTCAGCTGTCAGGAAGACGCCGCCATCATTGCCGGGGCGCAGGAAGAGGGTACATCTCCGATCGCGTGTGCCGAAAGCCTGATCCGTTTGCAGCGCATCCGGAAGCTAAACGATCTATCCCGAACAGCGATGGGCATCGCCGGGCGCGTTTATCAAACCGCCGGAATTTCCGCGCTTTCCGAAGCTGATCAGTCGGCGATCCGTGAACGCGTCGAGCGTTTCAATGGGTTCACCGAAGACAACGATCCATATGGCGAGCATGATTTCGGCGCCTTCGAATTTAAGGGTCAGAAAATCTTCTGGAAGATCGACTATTACGACCGCACGCTTGAGCAGGGCAGTCCCGATCCGGCGGACCCGAAGGCCACGTGCCGGGTGCTGATGATTATGCTTGCCGACGAGTGGTAGGCCGGATGGGCGAGCCGGGTCTAACCGGCTCGCTGATCCACTTCCTTCGTGCACGCGCAGGTACCTAGCGTCCTTGGTCTTCGTCCAGTGGCAGCCTAAAACCCGGATAGGCAAAGGCACCCGCGATCTTGTCGCAGTCCCGCTCGGTTACTCCAGTACGCCGGGCGGTTTCATACCAGGTTGACCGGACCCGTTCTTCCATCGCCGCGACGGTGCCTCGCGCATCGTCTTCGCTCAGATGAAATCGGGCTGCCTGGGAAACGAGATTGTCGGCATGGGCGTAGCGTCCCCAATCGCCGCACGCCAGGGCGAGGTCGCGGCGCTCGACACTCACGGGCGTTGACGGCGTTAAATCATAGGCAGGCGACAGCCGCCAATCCGTATTACGGGCAATCAAGGCGTGATTGCGCGGATGATCGTCGGTATTTGAGATCAGAGCGTTAAAACACATGCGGCGAAACAGCTCCTGCGCATCGTGGCGCGGCTGCGCGCTGACGCGTCGCAGCTCTTCAGCCATCAGGATGTATGACCAACGTCCCCGATGCTGGTAAGTATCCTCGGTGTGCAGCAAGGTCAGGCCGCTGATCATCCGGGCACGCACATAGCCGTCCTCGGCTCGTTCCCGGTCGAAGCGCTTTACCAGCAACACGTCCCGATCGCCGATCGTCGTGAGCTTGCTTTCCGCAGTCTCAATCCCGCACGCACGCGCCAGTACCAGCATGGCGTGTTCAATGCGCGCATAGTTCCACGGATCATCCGGCCGGTTGAACTTCGCAACCCAAAGGCCGTCATCGTCTTCGACCACCGCCTTGGGCCGGGCGCCGCCCATCGAAGTGCCTACCAGCATCAGCTCCTCCACCTGCTCGATTTCGGCGCCTTGAGGGGCCTCTTCATCAGCGATAATCGCATCGGCCAGGTCCTGCAGCCTCTGCAGGTCGAGCGTCTGATTGAATTGCCGTTTAGGAGCAGGGGGCTCCGGATTCAATCCAAACCCGAGCGCACCGGCGCGGTCGTCCGGCGCGAACAGCAGGTAGTCAACTTCTCCCGGTCGGGCTTTACCGGCGTGCTTGTCGATCACACGCCGCCCCCAGTAGTCGGGGCTGGCATCGCGCAGCGCTCCGAACATTCCATTGAGAGCTGTCGTCCGGTAGGTAGCCTTCCCCAGCTTCAGCTCAACAGGATCAATCGGCAGGGCGTCGGGACGGTCGAGGTAGCTGCGGCCATAGACAAAGCGGCCGAGCGGGCCGCCGCGTTGCTCATCCAGAACAAACCGGCCCGCCGTCACAAACTTTGTCTGCCCCGGCAACATGATGTAAACAAAACACTCGCTCGCCCCAAACCTAAAAGTCATTGTCGAGTTCATCCTTTCCGCGGGCGCGCGTTCGTCCTTGCGCGAGTTCCAGCATCAATCCCTCTTCATCGGTCTGCGGGTTCGCCAGTGCGCTCGCCGGTTCCAGCAGGTCGTAAGCCCAGAGCAGCGCCATGTAGACGGCGACGCCGGTGCCGAGCTTGCCTTTTTCCGCGTCGGTAACCGGGCGCGGGCCGGTGCCGATCTTCTCGGCCACCTCGGCGATCGTCAGATTGCGCCGCAGGCGGGCCGTGCGCAGGTTGGCGCCGAGCCGCTTTACGGCTTGCTCGACGGCGTAAGGCGGGGCTGTCGTTAGCAGGTTCTTCTGTGCCATGAGCTTTTAAACACTTCTAAATGACGTTAATACGCTTTTAAAAGCATATTACGCGTATGAGGAGGTGTCAAGTTAAATGTGCTTTCAAAAGCACTTAAGCGCCGCTAATATGCTTTTAAAAGCTTTTATCTTCCAATAATCACCTAAAAGTGACCAGAGTACTTCCTGCTAATCACGTAAAGGTGATTTTTCGCCGGTCAGCCCCGGCGCGGGGGATGCCCGCGCCGCCCCTGAGTCCCGCCCCGCGCTCGGGTTACCGGAGATCGGTGAGCAGCATCGGCTCGCCGTAGCCTGCGAGCGCGGCGCCGGACGCAGCAAACAGCTGTTCCCAGAACCGGCGCAGCGGCCTGAGCTTACGGGAGTCCTGATAGAGCTTGCCGCCCTTCAGCCAGCCCGCGCCGATCACGTAGACAGCTGTTCCTGTGAGGGCAGGGAGCTGGTCGGCTTTTTTGACTTTGGCGAGCTCGATATCCGGGTTAATGATCCGTACAGAGCCTTTGCTGAACACGCTCACGACGGGGCTGTTCTCCAGCATGTCCGAAAAGATCAGCAGGGTCTTTTTCGATGCCTGCGATTTGCCGATCAGGTCGTAGCTCAAGGTCTGCAGCGCGCCTATCAGTTCCGTATTGTCAAAGTCATACGTTTCACCATCGCCGGTAAAACTTTGCTGCAGTTTGGCAGTGATCAGCGCCTTGCCTTTTTGCTGCTGGACCTGGAGGCAACGATCGAAGGCCCGCGCTTTCTTGATCGGAACGTCGCCCCGCTGGTTTTCTGGAAGGCCTCTATCAAACGTTCCGGCAAAGACGAGCTCGGTGTAATGACCTTTGGCAAAGGCCGAGAAGGTTGCAACGCTGAGCCGGTCTCCCGGCTGCAGGAAGCGCAGAATCTTCTGGACGAGCTCGCTCTTCAGCTTGTCGTCGGGCACCACCGTCTGATCGATCAGCACAAACAGCTCACGTCCGGGCGCGGCGCTGCTATCTTGCGCAGCGACGTATGGTGCGATGATCTGTGTGCAGCTCCCCAGATCGTCTCTGGCATTGGCTGCACTTGCTAGCGCAGCGCACAGCAGCATTGCTGCGGATGACTTAGAGATTTTCGTATGCACGAGTCTTCTCCTCATGGTCTTTGAGATGCAGGTAAGCCAGGAAAGTCCGGTCGGAGGCGTGTCTCACCGCCTGGTAGGCTTCTGAGTCAGTGCCGCGCTCGGTGATCTGGTCGATCAGGCGCTGCTGCAGGCCATTCAGCGCGGCCTGCGCCGCATTGGCGATTTCAAATTGCCGGGCCTGCTGGCGGTTCAGGAATTCTTCCCGCGTGCGGTAAGACTTAACGACTTCATAGGCCCGTGCTGACTCGAGCCCGGCAAAGCCATACTCTCGCGCCAGGTAGACAGAGACCGCCTGGATGCCCAAAAACAGCAGGGAGAAGATTCCCAGCGTCGAGAGCTTGCCAGTCGCCAGCCAGCCATCGGTTCCGGCGTCCGGCATCGAGAAGTCAGCCGGCATGCCCGCCGGGGCTGCAAACGCGTCCCCGGCGAAGTCCGTGACGCTGAGGCGCACCACAAAGCTCAGAAGCAGCAGCGCGCTGATCGCCACCCCCGTTCCCTTGCACCAGCGCCAGTCCGGCGTCAGATCGAAATTGGCTCTAATCCGGCTCAGGAGCTGGATGTGAACAGGGGCGTCGTCGTCAAGGTGATCCGCAGCAATCGAGATTTTGCGGTTAACCGGTAGTGCCGAGGCATCATCGGCGCGACCCTTATGCATCACCTTGCGTGCCATGTCGCCGACATACTTCACCAGATCATTGCGATGCCACTCATGACCGGCGATGTGTGTAATCAGCCCCAGGACCAGAGCGAGCACCGCGCCGACGCCAAACGCGTAATAAGGCTGCTGGTTCGGTGTGACCATATCGATCCCGAACTCAATCAGGATCAAGGCGAACAAGAATGACTCCGCGAGTAACAGGACGGCAACGACAAGGCGCGCCCATAAGGGCATCGGCTTTCTGCCCAGCTCGTGGGCCTTTCTCAAGTAGCTCTGTGCTTTGTCGTACAGGCTGAGGTCTACCCTGGCCATCGCGTATTCGCAGTAGAAGTCCGCGCATAGCTGCAGCTCCAGCGGAAACCAGCCGCCCTGGTCAGGCAGGTTGTGCGGCGGCAAAACGATCTTTCGGTACTTGCGGGAAAGGCGCCATAACCGAAATTTGAGGCCGAGTTTTTTCCGGGCCTTTTTCAAGGTCAGAAACAGCAGCGCGGCAAAAGCGCCTGCCGCAATCATTGCGGCGTGCGCTTCCAGAAAGGCGAGCGCCAGCGACGGGTCGAGGCTTGAGATCAGTTCCTCTATGAATGAATCATTGGCAAACATGTTTGATCCTCCTCAGCTGATGAGCCATGAGAGCTTTGGCAGACGTAAGAGCCCGAACCAGCTCACGAACAAGAACAAGCCGACAAGACCAAAGCCGAAGCTCTGTGCGAATTCCGGGAGAGCGCCTCCCAAGACCCAGTGAACGTCGTCGGCGATGAAGTGAATTGAGGCGTAAGTGGCCAGGCCCGCCGCGATCAGACGCGGCAGGTTTGGCAGTTCGGAAAAGAATGCTGAGAACAGGACAAAGGCGGTGCAGGAAACCAGCGCCAGGTGCGCCCGTGGTCCCCATGGGAACGCCCGGTAAGGTGCGGTGCTGCTGAAGAACTCATACAGCCAGCCTGTGACCGGGGCGGTGCAGAATGCCGCCGCGGTGGCAGCGATTGCGATCCGGAGAATATGACCGTGGCGCATGGCAATCACACCTCTCCCGGATCACGGCCCCAGTCGTCTGTGGGAGCCAGGGCCATTCCGCTGCCGTGGTGGCTTTGGCGGTCGAGGATGGCGTCAATAGCATTCAGCCGCGCCAGCACCGTCTGGGCCTTCTTGGCGCCCATGATCTCGGTGATGTCGATCCGGTGCCCAACATAGTCGAGCACCAGGTGTAGTGAGCGTCCGTAGTACTCCTTCGGAAGAATTACCTCACCATCGGCTTGCGCCCGGCGCACCTTGAAGTCGTTTTTACGCTCTTCCTGCCGCGTCTTGTCGTGGCGCAGCAGGGCAAAGGAATGCGGCAGCGTGCGATCAAATTTCTGCCAGCCATGCCAGCGGCGAATGCGCACGGCATCCACGCTCAGCGTCAGGCGTGTCGTCTTCGTGAGCGCCCAGCGGCAAAGCCATTGCCACGCCGGGTAGGTGAACAAGAATCCAAAGGCGATCCCAGGAGCGAAATCACCCGCTGCGTCAGCCCTGCCCTGAAGGTGCTGAAACAAGCCGTAACCGCCAAGTGTGGCCAAGCCATAGCCGAACGCTTCGGCAATCTTGGCGCGCAGGGGCGTCAGAGCCGGAAACGAAATGCGGTATTCCAGCGAACCGAAAGCGCTGAAGTGCTCGACGGTTTTTGGGAATCCATAAAGAGGATTGTCTGGATTGTTCATAGCGTTCTCCGCATACCTGTACCTGACCGAAACAGAAGCCGATTTTTGCAGACGAAACATTTTGGGAGCCGCGCACGAACCGCGCGCACTCTTCAAAGGAGAGTGCTAATTGCTGCGCGGATAGCGCGAGGATTTGGTATCGACGATACGCATACAGTGTTCATGCTTATTTCATTCAAGACCCGCGAGGAGGGCGTTCGTACATGAAGAATTTCGCAATCAAGGATGGCGCTTTTGCTAATGCGGAGACCGCGTGGGATAGCGCAGGGCTCGAAGGTAGCCCTACGTCCAATCCGGGTTCCGATCCACCGTATTCATGTTACGAGGCCCGTATCCAATGGACTTTAATGAAACCAAGTACACAAAGATCAGGAATGCGCTTCAGGCGTTCAAAATGTATGGCTACGACTCCGACGGCAACGGCAACACTTGGCTCGGCGTTGCCGCAGCTGTCGCCGAACACGCCGGTTTAGACCTGGATGAGGCGGGGGAGAAGAACCTCGCAGAGCGGATCAGGCAGTTCGTAGAAGGAACGCGGAAAGGCAACTGTCCGCGGCACTATCCAGTACCGCAGAAGCAAACGCTGAATATGATCGTTGCCTTCCTGACCGACGAAGACATCGGTCTGCTTGCGGCGCATGAGGCGGAAGATGTGTCGCCGGAGGAGCGGGCGATCGTGAAATCGTTTGCCGGATACTTTAATGAGCAGGCGAAGCCGTCAGCGGCATTGGCTATTAACGCCTTTGTCGGCAAGTACATCCATCTCGATTCAGGAGGCGACGCGAACGTTCTCAGGCTGTGGAATTTTATCAACCCTCAGCGTGCAGGCGTCATTCAAATTGCCGTGACGGAGCAGGTTATCGGTGACGAGGCCAGTTACGACCGTGCCCTGCGAACGTTGGCGGAGAAGGGATGTCTTGACGTAAGGAATGTCACCTGTCGATGGAAAGGATGGGGTATGTCCGCCGCTGACGGGAATCTGCTTTGCCTTCTGAAATCGGAAAAAGCCGGAGAGGTCAAAATGTATACGCTCGCTGGCATTGAGCATGCGAAGGATCGACCTGGCCGCGCGCCAGAGAAAATCGTCTTGCTCGACCATGCAGGTCCTACAGTTCTTGAGGGTAATGGTCACAGGTTAGGCGAAATCACCGTGCAGAATGTCATGCTTCGCTCCGTCGTCCTTCATCGTATGGGTTCGGGAACTTGATTATGAAACATCCAACATACATTTCTGGCCCTTCGCGCGTCCTGGGGCATATTCTTGCCGCGCGTGACCGGAAAGAAGAGATCGGAAAGCGCCAAGAGTCCGGTTTACCTTGTCGTTCTAAATGGAACCGGCCTAGGCAAGAACCTAGAAATATCACCATTAGATTCAAAGTGACGAGGCGCGGTCAGAATGCCGATGCGGCATTGCTTCGCTGCGCTGGGCGAGGGAACGAGCCCGGAATGACAAAGTGCCTGATCAAGGGTGGCAACGTAAACGAACGGCTCCCCGGCACCGGGGAAACGGTTCTTCATGTGGCAGCGGCTACGGGTGCACGTGATGCGCTGCGTTTGCTCATTCAGATTGAAGGATGTGATTTTCTGATCAGGGACAATTGCGGTCGTTTGGCTTCTGAAGTCGCTTTTGTCGTCGGGAACGATCCCGCTGTCGCCCGGCTTCTCAGGATCAAAGAACGGAAACAGGCCAAGAAGCAGGGCGTTGATCTCTTGCGGCGCACGTAGAACAAGTGGTTTTCTTTTGTTTCTAAGGTGCCGCAGGCAGAATTTTATTGCGGGAGTTAACCTGATGCATTATGAGATTTGACGGGATTTAGAAAAGGAAAGGTGGACATGGATGTCCAAAGACAACGAAATAAAATGGCGTTCGCACAGCGGTGAAGGGCCGGAGCTGCGCGATATCTTCGGACGATTTCATCGGACGACAACTGGGTCGAAACAGTCAGGTTGCTCCGATGACAATTCAATTCGCATACGAATAACTCCGGACCGCGAAGGTCGGGGCCGCACGCTTTACCGATTGGGGCTCGGGGCTGCCGACGGCATGAGGAGAGCCGAGTGCAAAGAAGTCGGTATAAACGAGCGGCTCCCCGGATCAGGAGGGACAATTCTCCATTTGGCGGCGGCGCTTGATGCTCGTGACATGCTGCGTGAACTCATTCAGGAAAAGGACTGCGACTTTCTTGCCCGAGACAACCAGGGGCGTCTGGCGTCGGAGCTTGCTTTCATAGAAGGCAACGACCCCGCCGTTGCGCGTCTTCTTAGGATCAAAGAGCGCAAGCAGGCGGAATCCCTCGGCATAAGGGTGACGCGAAGGCCACAGTAAACGTGATTTGGCGCGGTCATAGACTGTGTCGAAGAAACGGCGCGAGCGGCCCCTCCGGATCAAAATGCTCTACCCGCTGCAAAATCATCGGGTGGTAACCGGCCCAGATGACGATCTGTCGCTTCAGGCGGTCGCTGCGGGCAAAGTGGCGGCTGATTTCTTCCGGCGTCATCAGGTCGTGCAGTTGTAGCTGCGCACTCTGACCGGACAGTCCGGCCTGGCGCTGCTCCGGGCCGACTTCGCTGCTCTGGCTGACTTCTATCATCGTCTTACCCAGTTTGCGCGATATGTACTCGCTTGTGGCGACGTCGTGATTGCCGAAGAACTGAAGCACGCCCGCATTGGCCACAAAAGTCTCCCAGCGCTCCTTATAAAGCGCTTTACCCTGGCCCCAGTCCTGTAGCACCGTCCAGAGCTTGACGCCAAAAGAGGCGATCTGCCCAGCCGCCGCTTCAAGCTGCTGCATGTAGCCCAGGACCGGAAACTCGTCGAGGCAGGCGAGCACAGGGGCCGGGGGTTTCGTCTTCTCCCGCTCCATGGCGTCGAGCAGCTGATTGATGATGATCCTGAGCCAGCGTTTGCTGATCGTCATGCGCGTAGCGGGAATGCACAGGTACACCGTAACGCCGCGCGGATCGCTCTTTAACTCCGACAGATCGAAATCATGGCCCGAGACAACGTCCTTCAGTGCCGCATAGTCCAGAAACTTGGTATGACGCCGTGCGGTAGAGAGCACGCTGTCGCGCTCCCGGTCCGCTTTTTCATAGAAATCCCGTGCTCCTCCCTCGATCGCTTCTCCGATATCAGCGGTTGGCGCGCTGCGTTGGAGACGCCGGGCATTTTCCAGCATCGCTCGTTCCAGCGCACACAGCGGGTTCTTGTCGCCACTATCCGGATCGGGCCTGAGTGCCTGCATGATAAGGCGCCGCACAGTGACGAGGTGCCGCTCGTCCACATGCGCGGGGGCCGTCGCTACGTGCAAGGTCAAACTTTCAATGAAATTCTTGGCCGTCTCATCCCAATGGGGCTCGCGCGAAGATTCCGGCTGGACGACAATGCCGTCCGTGATCAGTCCCGCGTCCTCAATGATGGTTGGGCTATCGATTGTGAGGACAGAAAGCGGGTTATACCGGGCCTGCAGGGGGGCCACCGACTTGTCGGCGTAACCATAAGGGTCGAGCACATAGACGCGCTGGCCGCGCCCTGCGCGGACGTTGGCGGTCAGGTTCGCTAGTTCGGCCTTCGGGTCGATGGCGATGATACTGCCATCGTAGAAGTGCAGATTGCCAATCAGCGTGACTGATTTACCGGACCGGCTACCGGCCACCGTCACAATGTGGCGGTCATCCTTGATGCCGATGAGTTTGTCGCCAAGCGCGCCGACAAGGATTTTTCCGTCCGGGTTCTTCGGGTCGTAGGCGAGCGCCTCGCTCCGCATGATCGCCTCTGGCGATTGCCAGCGGGCCTGCGGCAGGCTTTGGTGCTTGAGATAACGGCTGGCTACGCCCCGCGGGATGTCACGCAGCAGGTCCTCGGCTTTTGTCGTCATGGCAGGCCCCAGATGGTCATTTGGACGGGGCTAGAGTAGGGGGCTAATCGTGCGAGAGGCCTCGCGAGCTCCTCGCGGCGTTGACTGAGCAGCCGCTAAATTGGATGAGGCCGGCAAGGTCTGAGGACTGCATCTGGTTCATTGACGGCGTTTGTTCGTCCGTGGTTGGATGGCGCCGTATTCGCTCGATGCGCCGGACCAGGAAAGGGTAGAAATATGACGAACGTTCGCGGCAGCGCTCTTCTTGTTTGCCGTGCCTTACTTGCCACGGCTGTCGTCGTTTGTGGCCTGGGCGCTTCGTATCTGCTGGATAGCCTGGCCGCAGAGCCATCGCCGTTCAATGAGCCTGTCGGCGAGCAGGGAACGAAGCTCTATGACGCCCTCATGGCCTTTGCCAGACAGAACCGATCCTGAGCCGTTTCGCCTACCCGGTTGATCTGGAATTCAATGGTATTGCGTTCGACGACGAAACCCCGGCAAGCTGGTTGAAGTAGGGCAGAGGGGTCGTTTTAAGGATTGAATGACTAAGCTATCTCCGGGCGCAGCGGACGGTTCGTGCATAGTATTTAACGTTCTCACCCTGATTACACGGTGCATAACCATCAGTGAATTTGATTGCGCAGGCTCTAAAATCAGCATTTTCTGTTGAGGCCCAATTGTACGTATTTCCAACAAGATCAAATCCGCCGATCGCCACCCGGTTCGAATAGAGCGTAGTCAACTCGGCCATTGATGGCAGAAACCAGTCGCTATAGCCATTGGCTACCAGATCAGCGCAATACTGCGCAGCCTGGTGTTGCTGCATCCCGGTAACGCCGGTGTCCGAGTCGAACGTGACGATTGTTGCCGTGTTGGTTTTACCATCCACGGTATTCGCGCCAGTAAGCACGTACCCGGCATTGTTGCCGTTATTCCACGACAGGGTTAAACGCGTTCCGGTGCAGCTGGCGCCGCCCCAGCTCATCCCGGCATCGCAGCGGGTAACGAACATCGGCGTCGACGCCCCGGACAGCCCGGCGTAGACGGTGCCATCGGCACAGACATCGCCGATGTTGGTGCAGCCATTTTCCTTACCACCGCCATAGAGCGGCCGCCAGGCAGAACCGTCGCAATACTGCATGACGTTGACATCGTCGTTGTAGACGATTTCGCCTTCATTCCCGGCGGGGTTAGAGCAACCGCCGCTGCCCGCCGCGGCGTTGATCTTGCCGAGAGCGACCCATTGGTTGCCGGAGCAGAGCTGGACGACGTTGAAGTCGGAGTTATAGACAATCGCACCTTCGTAGCGCGCGGGGTTCGAGCAGCCGCTGCTGGCGGTCACGACGCCGCGGTTCATGCCCTGCCAGTTGGTGCCGTCGCAGTACTGCAGGACGTTTTCGTCATCGTGGTAAATGATCTGGCTTTCGGTCCCGGCGGGATTGGTGCAGGCAGCATAGGCGGGCGCAGAAGAAGCCATCACCACCACCGTCATTGCGAGGGAGCAGAGCGACCGAAGCAATCCAGAGCAAGACATGGAGCCGCTGGATTGCCGCGCCGACTTTGGCGGCTCGCAATGACCGGCTTTTAAGACTATTCCTGTCACCATCTTTCGCATCCTTGCTCCTTCGTTGTCTTACTCCGTCGCTTCGCCGGTGCCATAGCGCATTTCCAGCGCCAGCAATCGGGCTTCGAGGTTTTCATTCAAGGTCGTCTGCGCCGAAAGCGCCGCTTCCAGATCATCGATGCGCGTGGTCTGCGCGGCGATCAGTGCTTGCTGCTCGCGCAGCGCCTCGATGATGGGCGCGATAAGGCCCGTATAGTTCAGGGATTTGACGCCGCTGCCGCTCTCGCGCACCAGTTCGGGATAGACGAGCTCGACATCCTGCGCGATCAAACCGATTTCCGTTCGGCCTTCGCTGTCATTCTTCATCTTGAAGGTCACGCCGTTCAGGGCGAGGAGTTTTTCGATCTGACCTGCGGGCAAATCGACAATATCGGTTTTCAGGCGACGGTCGGACACATCGTTGAGCATACCGGTGTATTCAATGTCACCGATCACGTTGAGCTCAACACTTGGGCTGGTCGTGCCAATTCCAACCTTTCCGCCCATAATGACAAAGGCGTTGGACTGGGCAACATCGACACCGCTCTGGTCGCCGAGGAAAAAGCCGATCGAATCGGCGCCGGAAACAACGGGGTCGGTCGCGGGATCGGCGTTGGTCGCCCCGAAGGCGATGGAGCCATTACCTGTAACTTTTGCGTAGCGTCCCAACGCCATGTTATTACCATCTGCGCTGTTGCCGCGCCCAATCGCATAGCCGCTATGGTTGGTAACAGAATTAGTATTGCCTAATGCGACACTGCCATCTCCTACTGCGGAATTGCTGAACCCCATGGCGATAGTTGCATTTGATCCGCCAAAGGTAAGAGTGTTCATACGCCCCATAGCGATTCCGCTGCCACCCACGCCACCTGTGATCACATTGGCCTCACCAACCGCAAGCGACGCCCAAGATGCCACAGTATTGTTATAGCCAAACGCAACACTGTAGTCGCCGGTATTAGCTTCATTCCATTGTGATCCATTAACGTACCCTGCACGCAGCGCGGATTTGTCTTTATTCCAAACCAGCGCCGAACCCATACCGCCATCAAACCCGGCGCTGGTCATCGTTTCCCCGGCTTTGAGGAAATGCGCGCTTTGATAACTTATGTGCGTGCCGTTGTCGGTCCACAGGCCGGTCGAGCCGCCATTGGCGATCGTCTGCCACACGGAGCCGTCGCAGTAATCAAGGGACGGCGCGCCGCTGTCATAGCGAATCGCCCCGGCGATCGTGCCGTCACAGGTCGCCGCGTCATAATCGACCTTTACCGCTCCGGCAACGTCGAGCTGAGTCACCGGCGTTAATGTTCCAACACCGACTGCCCCTGCATCATCCAGGAACAACTGGGGGATTGAGTGGCCCGCGGTTTGTATGAGCATTGTGCCTTTGTTGTTAGACCCTGAATTTTTAAAAACCTCAATTTTTGCGGCATTCCAGCCCGCTCCAAAATCGCGCCACATCAGTTTTCTTGTTGAGTTTCCGGCAATGCTGAACCGGTAATCCCCGCGCAGAGTATCTCTTCCTACAATGAAACCGACCTCTGTCGCTGTGTTGTCCTTCAAATGGATATATGGGCTTGATCCTTGATAGGCGTTTAGAGATGTTTGTGTCACGCCATCATTCTGAAAATAGAAGCTGGTTGCGTTGTCCGTCCCGGTATCGTTGAAAATCACGTCGGGCGAATCTGATGTTAAATGAAGCGGGGAAGCAGGTGTTGCTGTGCCGATACCCAGAAAGCCGGCCGACGTGAATACAAAATTGCTGTCGGCAGAAAGCGAACCGCCGCTGTTGAACTGGATTTCGCGGTCCGCACCGGCGGGTGAGGCGGTGGTTGTCAGGGCACCAATGGTCCATCCGGACGCCCCGGCGCTGTAATACATGACGTCGCCGTTGTTCGGGCCGGCGGCATCGACATCGCTCAAATCATCAAGGACGAAATTGAAGGTCGGCGCAGGTTGTCCGGTCACGGTCGATAGGGCCGCGCCGCAGGCACCATTGGCCCATTCTGTACCACTCCAGGTCAGGCATTCACCGCCAGAAGGCGCACCGGCATTCACGTCGGTCAGGTCATCAAGCATGTAGGTAAAGGTCGGGGCAGGCTCACCGGTAACGACGGCGATTCCTGACCCACTGCCGCTCGCCAGGTCCGCCCAGCTGGCCCCATCGCAGTATTGCCAGAGGTCAGAGGCGCTCAAATACCGCAGGCCGCCCTCCGTGGACCCGGCGCAGGACAGGCCCTGCGCACCGAGAATAGCTTCGCCCCAGACATGAAGCGGCGCGGCAGCATCGCCGCCGGAGCTGAACATGATGTAACCGTTCTTGGTGAGAGTATTGACGTGGGCGACGGCCTGCCAGTTAGAGCCATCACAGACCAGGATATAGCCATCATCCTGACGGACCTTGCCATCGAGTGCGGGGGCACAGGCATCGCCCGGCGCGGTGGCGAAAGCCGGGCCCGCACCAACGAACAGCGTCAGAAACGCGCCTGCCAGCAAAATCCGTTTCATTGCGTATCTTCTTCCCTGCATTTAAAGACGTCTCTTTCCATTGTTATCAGATACATATCAAGAAGTCGTTAACGCGCGGGGATTTTTCCCCAAGCTTTTTTTTCGGCGTGTTTGATTGCTGATTGGTGTTCTGTCTCCGTCTTTTTTTGTCTGGCCGGGTCTGTCTCTATTCCAGCGTTAACCCCTTATCGCCTTAGCAAACGCACCGGGAATGCCTCGCGGCGGCGCGTCAATGGCCTGCCCGCTCCGTTCGCCTGCGCCTACGCAGGCTCCCGTGTTGGCCATGACACGTTCCCGGCGGCGTCCGCTGTTCGGCGGGCAAGGCTGGAATAAGCCAGCCCGTCACTCAAAACAGAAGACAAGGAGAAAGACCATGACCAATGCAGCAGAAAACCAAATCGCCGAGCAAACCAACGGCAAGAAGAGCAACCCACCGACCCACGTCGTAAAAGTCCGGCACGGTTACGGCAAGAACGCTAGCTACGAGCGCATCGGGGTTGCTTGGCAGAAAGAAAACGGCGCCCTTTACGTGAAGCTTCACGGTACGCAGATCGTCAGCGACTTTTCGCTCTACGAATTGCCCGGTGAAGGCGCTTCAGAAAATCCGGACTAGGTCGGTCCGACACTGAAACGCCGGGGGCGGTAATCGCTCCCGGCTTTCTTACGTCTCGGAGGGGGAGGGAACCATCGCGGCCATGTGGTCGCCGCAAATCAAATTCGCATCGTGCTTGGCCCAGGCCTTCTGGCCGCAATCGTCATGGCTGCACAGATAACGGATGCGTTTGCCGCTCTTCTTTTCCTTTGCGGTGGTCGCACTTTCAGCGGCCTCCTCCGCGCCTGCCGGTGCAATCCGCGGCCGCTCCTTCCAGCGGATCGCAAAGCCTTTAGCGATGATCGATTTGGTGAGACGCTCGAAGGAACCATCCGGCACAACCAGGTGATGAACGCTATCACCGGTCTCTTTGCCGCCTTCTTCGCCCGTGTCGGTCGGTTGCAGCCCGACCACCTTCATTTTGTCGGCCCATTCGCGGTTGTGGTAGCGGCCGCGGCCCGGCGTGCCGTGATGGTGCTGCCATAAATGCACCATCTCATGGGCGAGGGTAGCGAGAACTTCTGTTAAGGGACGATCGCGAAAATGCGAGGGATTGAGCGCGATCTCGTCTGTCGTCTTGCCATCCTCCCGGCCAAACCGGTCGCCGCAAA
Organism: Rhodospirillales bacterium; assembly: GCA_020638175.1. Taxonomy (NCBI): domain Bacteria; kingdom Pseudomonadati; phylum Pseudomonadota; class Alphaproteobacteria; order Rhodospirillales; species Rhodospirillales bacterium. The sequence continues at coordinate 1,661,093 of JACKJA010000002.1, read as the reverse complement.
AATAGCCGTAACTGCGGCGCCGTCGCTGCAACGTAATCAGGCAGTTCGGCAGCGCATCATCGAACAGGCGCTTGTTGTAAAGCTCATAGACCTGCTGGAATCGGCCATAGGTCTCATTGGTTGGTCGCAGGCGGGTATCCGGGGTATCGTCTCTTGACACGGCAGACCTCCCAAGCATCGAGAAGGTGGCTGCCTTTTGGAATGTACATTCCAATTTCCGCGCGATTCAGCGCTTGAGGCAGCCGTCCTGCCTAGAATGCCCTTGCTGAAATATTCAGTGCCTCGCGAGACCCTCGCGGATAGCGATACGACCGCCACCGTCTTGCCGAAACCATCAGAATCAGGCCAGTGTGGTAAATAGCGTTAACGAATGATTAACGGCATCCTTGCTACCCTGAAAGGGTATTCGCTCAGTCCCGAAGGCGGTTTCTGAATGGCTCGATATCTGCGAAAAAGTCGGCCGTGATGGCCGCGAAAAGGTTGAGCCCGCGACGCTCGAAGAGTATCGCCATCGTGGCCGAATTATCTCCGAATACGCTTGGCCGAAGTCTCTGCAGGAAATCGAGCCTGTCGATATTGTGCATTTTCGTAGCTGGCTTCTGGAGAACAAGAGCCGTGATCTGGCTAGGCGCACGCTGTCGTCGCTGCACTCAGTATTGATCGAAATGAAGCATCAGGGCCACATCAAGGACGATCCTGCCGCCGGGATAACGGTGAAGACCGGGCGGTATGAGGAAGAGGAAAGCGAAGTCGAAATCCCTTCCGACAAGGAAATGCGCGATATCTTCGGCGCTGCCGATGTGCTTGCCGCAAAAAACGAACAGCTGGAGAAAAGCTGGGCACGCTACCGCCCCATGATTTATCTGGCCGGATTTTCCGGCATGCGACCGTCCGAGTACCGCGGCCTTGCGTGGCCTCATGTTCAGACGGACCACGTAACGGTTAAGCAGCGGGCTGACAAGAACGGAATCATCGGACCCGTGAAATCGCGGGCGGGACGCCGGACCATATATCTTCCGCAACTCGTTCTCGACATGCTCGCTGACTGGAAGCATTACAGCGGAGGCGCCGATGATGCGTTGGTGTTTCCTACCTCTACAGGGAAGCCACAGCTGCTGGGACGGTTCCGTCGAAGCGCCTGGGTGCCGCTGCTGAGAGAGGCAGACCTGATGGTGAAGGAAGTCAAAGGGGGCAGGGAGGTTGAGCGCCCCAAATACACGATGTATTCGCTCCGACATTACTACGCGTCAAAGCTGATCGAGAAAGGCAAAGACCTTAAGTTCATTCAGGAGACGATGGGGCACTCCCGAATCGAGGTCACGCTGAACGTTTATGGTCACCTTCTGAAGGATCGCGAAGAGGCGAGGAAGCAGACAGCGGAAGAGTTAGTTTCCGAAATACTGATGAATTGATGTGGCGAATTTGTGGCGAGTGCTCGCTACACCGCAGAAATCAAAGTGTTTTACTCAGCTTCCCAAGCTGAGGGCCGAGGGTTCGATCCCCATCACCCGCTCCATTTTTCTAAAAACTTGACATTTACGGCAAAAAAAACGATTGTCTGTGCCACTCACGGAATCGCGAATATCTGATGGCTGCGGACGCAGCCCGATTCCCTTAACTTTTCGGTGGTTATTCGTGCCTGTGTCGGCCTTGGGTGGCGGGCAAGCGGTGGCACTACAAAAACGGGAGAAAAAAATGAATAACAACAAATCTCTATCGGGTACAAAGATCGCTCTTTTGCTGGCTAACGGTTTTTACGAGCCGGATGTAACGGCGGCGCAGCGGGCGTTGCTGGAATCCGGGGCAACCCTTCATATCATCAGCCCGGATCAGGGGCTGGTTAATGGCTGGACCGGCGAGAGCTGGGGCCATCATTTCATGGTCGACCAGTCGCTTTCGACGGCGCTGGGCGCCGACTACGACATGCTGGTGCTGCCGGGCGGGCAGCGGAGCATGGACAAATTGATGCTGACGGCTCACACCAAGCGGTTTATTACGAGCTTTATGAACGCGGACAAGCCGGTGGCTGTGTTTGGCGAAGCGGCGGATTTGCTGGTTCGGACCGATAATGCCAAAGGTCGCAAGATTTCCGGGCCGGTGGCCTTGTTCGATATGATGATCCAGGCGGGCGTCGAGTGGCAAGACGAAACGCCCTGTTTTGACGGCGCTTTGATGAGCGGCGATGTGAGTGATGACAATCGTGCCGCCTTTATTACGGCGATGATGGATTTCTTTGTCAGCCATGGGCAACAAGGGGATGACAAGGCCGAAAAAGCGGCCTAATCTGCTTTCCGGTGATAAATATCGGACCATAAGGAATATGTCATGAAGGCAGAAACAGAAAGCATGGCCGGGGCGATCGAAGAGTCCCTGTCTTTGCTGAGGAGGCGTCTTTGACTGGGATCAGGCGCTCTCCCGGATGGACGAACTGAATGCTTTATGTGAGGATCCGAACTTGTGGTCGGATCAGGAAAAAGCCCAATCCCTGATGAAAGAACGCACGCGGCTGGAGCAGCAGATCGCGGAAATTCGGACGATCGAACACGGTTTGAACGATAATGTCGAGTTGATTGAGATGGGCGAGGCCGAAGGCGATCAGGAGATCGTTGCCGAGGCTGAGCTGGCGTTGGCTGTCCTCCAGAAAAAAACCGAAAAACTCCAACTGGAAAGCCTGTTGTCGGGGGAAGCCGATGGCAATGATGCCTTTTTGGAAGTGCATGCCGGGTCCGGCGGCACCGAGGCGCAGGACTGGGCCGAGATGTTGCTGCGGATGTACACGCGCTGGGCCGGGCAGCGGGGATATAAGGTTTTATTGCTGGAGCGGAGCGACGGTGAGGAAGCCGGGATTAAATCCGCAACCTTGAAAATAGAAGGCGAGCGCGCCTATGGTTGGTTGAAGGCGGAAAACGGCGTGCACCGGCTGGTGCGGATATCGCCTTTTGATTCAAATGCCCGCCGCCATACCAGTTTTGCTTCGGTCGCCGTGTCGCCGGTTATTGATGATTCCATTGATATCGAAATAGACGAAAAAGATTTGCGTATCGATACGTATCGTTCTAGCGGCGCGGGCGGCCAGCACGTTAACACAACGGACAGTGCCGTGCGTATTACCCACCAGCCGTCGGGCATTGTTGTTGCCTGTCAGAACGAACGATCCCAGCACCAAAACCGCGATCAGGCCATGGCCATGTTGCGGGCGCGATTGTACGAGATGGAGCTGGAGCGGCGCGAGGCGGAGAAACTGGCGGCGCATGGGGCCAAAAGCGATATTGGCTGGGGGCACCAGATTCGCTCTTACGTCCTGCATCCATACCAGATGGTCAAGGATCTGCGGACAAATTATGAAGACACGCAGGCGCATAACGTGCTGGACGGCGATCTGGACGGGTTTCTGGAGGCGTCGCTGGCGCATGGTCTGGGGATGGGAAAAGAGGGGTGAGGTCTATGAAACGCATCGGGACAAATGCTGCCGCTTTGTTTTTTTTGCTGATTATGGCGCTGGCTATGCCGGTCTCTGCGCAGGAGGAGTCTCTTTATGCGCCGACCAGTGCCTGGCTGGTGGGGTATTCCTCGATTTTTCTTCCGGATCAGGGGGGCGAAAGGCCCGTTTTGCCGTGCCTGATGAGTAATCAGTACAATAACGGCTATGTGTTTCGTTTCTCCGGCGACGAGGAGCGCTTGTATGCTCTGGTCGTTGATTTTCGTCAGGCGGTTTTCAAGCCCGGTGAAAAATACCCGGTTCATGTGATGGTGTCTCCGGACTTTGATGCGGTCCTGACCGGGGCGGCTTTTGACCAGGGAACCTTGATTATCAACCTTCAGGACGAAGAAACAATACGTTCCGTTCTGGTGGACGGACAAATCCTGACGCTGGGGGTCGGCGACAAGGATATCCAGTTTGCCTTGATGGGGATGGGTAGCGCTTTCAAGCGTTTGGGGCGCTGTTACCGCGAGCAGGGCGTTATGTCCGAATCGTTACAGCGTATGCCGGCGCCTGTGGCGGCGGAAGCGGAGCATATCTTGCCCGAATCAAAGGCTCCGCCGCAAACGCCCGATATCAAACCGCAGGTGATGATGTCGACCGGCCCGGTCATGGACGGGCAGGGCGTAACGCCGCCGCGAATCGTCAAGCAGGAGGGAATCGCCGTTACAATGGACCCCGTTCCCGCGCAGGACATATGGAAGGCTGCCGCCGGCAGCGATCTGAAGGGCGTTTTGTCAGCGTGGGCTGTGCAGGCGAATGCCCGGCTGCTCTGGGATACGGACAAAACGTTCGCCGTTCTTGAGCCGGTCAGCATGACGGGGACGTTTGAAATGGCGGTTCTTTTGTTGCTGGAGCAGTATCAGGGCGCAGGCGTCAAAAATCGCCCGGTAGGCCAGATATACCGCGATCCCGGCAATGGCCAGAAGACGTTGTGGGTCTATGTCGAGTCCGGTCATTCCTTGAATCGCTGATTTATCAAGGGGAGAATTGTTCGTTTTCCCTAAAAAGTCTTTGCATCCTCTGGCTATCGCTGTATCCTTGCGTGGGAGACAGTTTTTTGCTGTCGGTTACGGTTTCGACAGGCGTTTTTTACAAACGCCGGAAGCAGATTAAAATATATTTTCAGGAGAGCATGATTATGCACGTGCGGAAGTTGCTGTTGTCATCTGTTGTTTGTGGCAGTGTTTTATGGGGCGCCGGGGCTGTTTCCCTGCAGGCGGCGCAGGCATCGACGACCTACAAACCGAACAGCAATTGGGCGGTGTCCAAAATTTCGGCTCAGCAGGCCGGCGGCGATGCCTATTGTGCGATGGCGCGGCGCTTTAACGACGGGCTGGTTCTGACGCTGGCCCGGAACAGCGAGGATGAAAGCTCTCTGGCCCTGGATTTCCAGCAAATGAAGCTGAACACAACCCAGACATACAAAGTTTCTGCCGATGCCGGATTTAATCAGGTGCGGAATTTCGATGTGCGCCCGGTTTCGGGTAAAGCCGTCGTTATTCATCTGGGCAAGGATTATGCTTTTTATGATGCCCTGAATCGCTCGGATCGCCTGAAAGTTAATATGAACGGCGATGTTTATGAATTCTTTATGGACGATATCGCCGCCGGGCAGAAACAGCTCAATGGCTGTCTGGCGACTCTGATTGCTCCTGCCGCCGGGGAGGGAACGCCGCAGGTGGTCAAGGCGCAGCCTCAGGCCCGGTCTGCTCCTGTTTCGGTTTCTTCGGCCCCGACCCCGATGCCGGGCGAGCGCATCGAAACGCGGGCGATGCCTGTGCCGGCGGTGAATGCTTATGACACAGCCCGTTTGTCCGAACTGATGGCTGAGAACGAAAGCTTGAAGGCGGCGCTGGCCAAGGAACGTCAAAACTACGAAAACACATTTGCGAAGCGGGGGGCTGAAAGCAGCGCTGTTGCCGAATTGCAGGAAAAAGTTTCTGTCCTTGAGACGGAAAATAATTCCCTGCAAATGAAACTGGCCGATATGCGCGTTGTGTCCCAGAAGCAGGCAGTTAGCGCGGCGGCAAATGAAGCGCAGGAAAAACTGGCGCTGGAGATCAACAGTTTGCGCAGCGCCAATGACCGTTTGCTGGCGGATTTGCAAGCGCAGCGGCAGGTGACAGCCCAGCTGGAGAGCAAAGTGGCGCAGGCGGCGGGGCAGTCTGCGGCACAGGAAGCTGCGGCGGTGAATACACTGAATGACCGGATCGCGGTTCTGGAGACAGAGAATGGCCGTTTGAAGCAGGATTATCAGGCGCAGGCCCAGCGTATGGCGCAACTGGAAACACAGTTGGCGCAGGCTGGTGACAAGAGCGCCGAGTTGGCCCGGATCGCGGAACTGGAAGAAAAGAACAAAGCTTTCACAGCCGATATCGCCCAGAAACAACAGGCGCTGTCGCAGATGAAAGAGCAGTTGGCACAAGCGGGCGATAAAAGTGCCGAACAAAGCCAGATTGCGTCTTTGGCCAAGGAAAACGAGCGGCTTTTGGGTGAACTGGCCCATCAGCGCCAGTCTATGGATCAGATGAAAACGCAGTTGGCGCAGGAAGCCGGTGAACGTTCTCAGGAAACGGCGGCGGTGAATACACTGAACGACCAGATTGCGGTTCTGGAGACAGAGAATGGCCGTTTGAAGCACGATTATGAGGCGCAAACGCAGCGTATTTCCCAACTGGAAACCCAGTTGGCCCAAGGTGCAGACAAGAGCGCCGAGTTGGCCCGTATTGCCGAGCTGGAAGAAAAGAATAAAGTCTTCGTTGACGAAATGGCCAAAAAACAAGCCGCGTTGTCGCAATTGCAGGCACAACTGGCGCAGGCCGGTGATCGCTCGGCTGAGCAGACCCAGATTGCTTCGCTGACAGAAGAAAATCAGAAATTGTTGGAAGAGGTAGAACAACAGCGTCAGGCCACCGATCAGATCAAAACGCAACTGGCCCGTGTGGCGAGCGAAAAAGCAGCGGAAAGTGCCGATGCCGGGGCTGTGGAAGAGCGGATTGCGGTTCTGGAAACGGAAAACAGCCGTTTGATGAAATCTCTGGATTCCCAGAATATGGCGATGGCCAGCCTGAAAGAAAAGCTGGCGCAGGCTTCGCAGCAAGTGGCTGTGGCGACGACCGATGACGAAGCGTTTAATGCGATGCAGGAAACGGTGGCGGCGTTGAAAACGGAAAACGCCAAGCTCCATGAAGATTACAACAGGCAGTTGCAAGAGCTGGCAGCGTTGAAAACAAATATGTCTGATAGCGCGGCGGCGCCGCGGGCCGAGGATATGGACCGCGTGGCGGTGCTGGAGCGTGAAAACGCACGCCTTCTGGCCGATATTGAAGATCAGCGCACTGTTATTTCCCGTCTGGTTGCCCAGCAAGCGCCATCTGCGGGCGGAGATGATGTCGTCGATGATGGCCGCGTGGCGGAGTTGGAAGGGCAGATTCAGGCTTTGAAATCAGCCAATACGGCGCTGAACAATCATCTGGAAGACCAGAAACAGGAAATTGCTGCGTTGAAGGCGGCTCCTGCGCAGGTTGTGGCTGGGGACGGTAATGCGGCGGCCAATGAAAGAGTTGCGGCGCTGGTTGAGCAGATTGATGCCCTGACGGCGAAAAATGCCGATCTGTCGGAACGGCTGGCGGCGGTATCTGCTGATAAGGCGGCTGTGATTGACAAGCAAGCCCCCTATGATTCTCTGGCACAACTCAAAACGCTGGAAGAAGAGCTGCATATAGTTACGGTCGAGCGCGACCGTTTGGCCGCCGAGCTTGATAGCGTATATGACGGCAAGGCCGGTGAATTGTTCGAAGTATCATCGTCGAACTGGAATCTGGAAGAGGCGACCCGCCGCTTTAATGAGGCAGAGCGCGAGATCCGCCGTATGGGGGGGCAGATGGAAGAAGAGCGTCTGCGCTGTGAGAATGAAAAGCGCGATATCGAACTGTTGCTGTTTGATCCCGAAATTGCTTCGGAAGCCCAGATTTCCAAGTTGAAAACGCTGGAAGGAGAGCTGGCGCAGACCAAAATGCAGCTGGCGGAAAGTCAAAAAGCCGGTGCGCCGGATAACAGCTTTGAGCTGGCAGCCCTGCAGGACAAAATAGAGTCTCTGGAAGCGGAAAATGCGCGTTTGCAACGTGAGGGCCGTCAGGTGGAAACGCAAGTGGCCGTTTCCCGTGAGCCTCTTCCTGCTCCTACCCGGTCCGAAACGGTCGCTGTGAAAGATGCCGTTGGCGATTATGTCTACGATACAGCTCGTGAGATGGAAGAATCCGAAGCTATGGCGTTGTCCGCTATTGAGTCAAGCGCCGGGACGGTGTCACCGCGTATTGATGATAATTCTTCTTCCGCGATTTACGCTGCGACGACTGTTTCCGCGCCAGCGCCCGCACCGGAAAAAATGCCGCAAGCGGGGGCGCAGGCCATCAAGGCTGCGGGTGACGATATAAAGGCTCTTTTGAACAGCGCCCAGATTGCCCTGTCCGGGCCGATGCAGGAACTGGTGGCAAAGGACGACCCTTCTGTCGTTGTTTATAGCTGGGATACGCCGGATTTGTTTGGCAGCGCTGAGCAAAAACTTCTGGCAGATGCCGGGCAGTTTGACAGCTATGTGAAATCTTATCTCGACAAAACCGCCAGCCGTTGCGCCGGTGAGTTTGCCGCTGTGCCGGCGGTGACCAAAAATCAGGGGAATATCCGGGTTTCGGCTTATGAGATTGCCTGCATTGGGAATCAGGGCGAAGCGGTTGCTTCTCTGGTTTTCTATAATCAGGATGATGTCTTTACAACTATTGCCCATGAGGCCGGTATATCGGGCATTGACAGTGCCATGGATGTACGGGACCGTCTGGTCGATGCGTTGACGACGTTGCGGTAGACTTTTCTTGTGGGGAGAAAGCTGTATTTGCAGCACCGACGTTAAGATTAATTTTACCAACATGTCTGTAATATTACAGGTAAGTGGCGGTATTTCTTATATTCATGAAATGTTTCCGCATTTCAGGCGCCTATTGTGTATGGGGGACTTTTTTAATGTCATCGCGTGAAGATGATCCAGAAGCATTGAAATTTAAAGACAAAGAAAAGCTGCGAAACAGTATGGATGTATCGTCATCACTGTCGCATGCCTGGGCGCATAATGTTGACCGTCAATCCATGTTACGGACGATTGAGCGCTGGTATGATGAAAGCCAGGGGAATACCGGCTTTGTTCTGGTGGCCGGTATTAACCGTATGTACATGTTCAATGAAGCGCTTGGCGCTTCTGTGGCGGATGAACTGATCGTTCAGACAGGGGTGGCGTTGAAGGATGTTGTCGGTCATATGGGCGACGTTGTGCGGATTGACGGCAATACTTTTTGCATGCTGTTTTCCGATGATACACAAAACGATATAGAAACCGTATCGCGCTACATTTTGAATTATTTCTATGAAGCGCCTGTAAAAACAAAACGGGGCGACATATCGGTCAACCTGTCTATTGGCGGTATTGTTCTGGACCGTCAGCAGTCGATGTCCCCGGCGGCGGTTTTAACCAAAGCGGAATCGGCCATGCGCGCCGCCAAGGAGCAGCGTTTCAGCTGCTTTGTTTCGTATGAAAATATGGCCAACCGTACGGATGCTTACCGCGATGTTTTATCGCAGGGGGAAAAATTCGTCCGGGCCTTGAAGGAAAACAGGGTGCGTCTGGCGTATCAGCCTATTGTGAAGGCCGGTAAGGAAAACGTGGTTTTCAATGAATGCCTGATCCGCATGGTGGACGAACGGGGCAAGGTTTTGGCCGCCGCCGAATTTTTGCCGGCGATTGAATTGCTGGGGCTTAGTCACCTGGCCGACCAGTTTGCTTTGCAGACGGCTTTGCAGGAGCTGGTTCAGTATCCTGATCTGGGGCTGTCGATCAATGTCTCTCATATGTCGCTTCATAACCCGGAATGGCTCAGCACGTTAGAGCGCGTTTTGAAAAACCGTCCCGGCGTGGCGGAGCGTCTGGTCGTCGAGTTGACGGAAAGCGCGATGATGGGCGATCATGAGAAAACGGTAGAGATTGTCCGTAAGCTTCATAATATAGGCTGCCGTGTGGCGCTGGATGATTTTGGATCGGGGTATACGACCTTTGCGCAGATCAAGGATCTGTCAGTTGATTTTCTGAAAATCGACAAATCATATATCCGTAATATTCAGGATGATAAAAACCGCCTGTTTGTCCGGACGCTACAGGCGTTGGCTGACGGGCTGGGCGTTGAAACGATCGGGGAGGGCGCTGAAACGATCGGAGACGTCAAGATATTGTCCGATGATGGTATATCGAATATTCAGGGGTATGCATTTGGGTTGCCGCTGGTTGAGCGAATATGGTTGCCGGAAGGGCACGAGAAGAGAAATCTGTTGCGAAAAAATGATAAGAACGAATAAAGGCGGATACAAAATGATCCGCCTTTTCTCATTATGAACACCTGAAAGAACGGCGCTATTGTTATTTTTTGTCGGCTTCGCCGCCGAACGGCGACCATGCCTGCATGGCATTTTCAAACAATGCCATGTTCTGGCGATTGATTTCTTCCATGGCGCTCATCGGGTTCATTATGCCCATGCCCCCCATGGATTTTTGCATTTGGTCGCGGAATTGTTCCTGATTTTGTGAGAACGCCGAAAAAGCCTGTTCCAGATAGCCGGGGACCAGTGATTGCAGGCTGTCGCCGTAAAAACCGATGAGCTGGCGTAGGAATGATTCCGGCAGCATGTTTTCGCCTTTGGATTCCTGGTCAACAATGATCTGGGTCAAAACCTGACGGGTGAGGTCATCGCCGGATTTTGCGTCGTAGACGATAAAGTCATGGCCTTCCTTGACCATCTGGCAAAGATCGTCGAGCGTGACGTAGCTGCTGCGCCCCGTGTCATACAAACGGCGGTTCGCGTATTTTTTTATAACGATGGGGCCTTCATTTTTTTTCTTTGCGGTTGACATGTTGCACCTGCCTTTATGTGGTTACAATGTGTTTTTATAATTCGGGAATACGGTGACTATTATACATGTTTTTTGCAGTGCGGGAAGAGTTTATGTGGAAAAAATTGTGCAATTTTTTATAATGTCCATATGCAACGAAATCTTTCCGATGAAAATGCTGCACAAAAAAATCCGATTGAAAGAACGGGGCCGACGCCGTTGCCGATGCATCTTATGGCCGGCATGAATGTGGCGGGTGATGATGGCCTGAGCCTTTCAATGATTGAAGGGGTGAAAAAATATCGTGCGCATCCTTTCTTTCGTCAGCTTGCACCATTGCCTGTTGTCTGGCAGGCGGGGGAGGTTACGCTTTCTTTTTGTGCAGGGGCGTCTTTGCCGCGCCGGGATGATAAACCGTCTGTGCTGATTGTGCCTTCGATGATTAACCGGTCGACCGTTTTGGATATTCTGGAGGAGCGATCCTTTGTGCGATGGCTGGCGTCAAAAGGCGCGGATGTTTTTTTGCTCGATTGGGGGATGCCGGTTAATGATCCTGGCCAGCAATCCATGGCGTCTATTATAGAAGAGCGTTTGTTGCTGGCCGTTGCTTATGTCGCGGATAAGAATAATGCACCGGTCCATTGTGTGGGGTATTGCATGGGCGGGACGTTGCTGGCGCAAGCCGCGATGCGGGATGCCGGTCATATGGCGGCGCTGTGTTTTCTGGCGGTGCCGTGGGACTTCCATGCCGGGGATAAACGGCTGGCCGGGCAGGTGGCTTTGGGAACGCCGGCGGCGATGCAAATGATGGCGACGGAAAACAAGCTTCCGGCGCGCTGGGTCCAATCTGTTTTTGCCGTTGTGAACAGCGATCGTGTGGCGCAAAAATTTTCAAAATTTGCTATGCTTGATGATGAAAGTTTTGAAGCGCGTTTGTTTGTTGCGGTTGAGGACTGGTTGAATGGCGGGCTGGATTTGCCGGAGGCTGTCGGGCGAGAATGTCTCATCGACTGGTATGGAAAAAACTCTTTGCAGGAACAGTATAAATCCCGAACGCTTGGCAGGCCGTCTCTGGTTGTTTCTCCCCAGAGGGATCGTCTGGTTCCCGTGGAGTCGGCGCTGGCGCTTTGTGCGCATTTATCATCATATGAAACACTCACACCGTCGTGCGGGCATGTGGGAATGATGACGGGCCGTAACGCTGAACAAGAGGTATGGCTTCCTGTTTTGGAATGGCTTTTTCATTGTGCATGACAGCATAAATATCCACTTGCTTATTTCTTAAAGATGCAAATAATAAGCGTAATTTTTTGACATCTAAATTTGTTCGTTCATGGAAGGGATTACAATGAACCAGAATGATCCTGTCGTTATTGTTTGTGCAAAAAGAACGCCGATCGGTGCTTTTAATGGAGGGCTGTCAACGTTGCCGGCTCATCATTTGGGGGCACTGGTTATCAAGCATGTTATCGAAGAAGCGCAGCTGAGCCTCGACGATGTTGATGATGTCGTGATGGGGCAGGTTCTGACAGCCGGGGTCGGGCAAAACCCTGCCCGGCAGGCTTCTATGGCGGCGGGCATTCCGCAACATAAAACGGCGGCAACAATTAATCAGGTCTGCGGGTCCGGGCTTCGGACTCTGGCAATGGGGATGCAAGCTATCATGAATGGTGATGCGGCGATCGTCGTTGCCGGCGGGCAGGAGAATATGAGTCTGGCACCCCATTGTATGCATTTGCGTTCCGGAATCAAAATGGGTAACGGCGAAATGGTCGATACGATGATCCGTGATGGGCTGTGGGATATTTTTAATGAATATCATATGGGGATCACGGCAGAAAATATTGCACAAAAATTTGATATCAGTCGTGAGCAGCAAGATGAGTTTGCTGCACAATCGCAGCAAAAAACAGAAGCGGCGATGAGTGCCGGAAAATTTGCTGCGGAGATTTTGCCTGTGACGGTCAAGGGCCGGAAGGAAGATATCGTTGTTGACCGGGATGAATTTCCACGAGCCGGGGTGACGGCCGACAGTCTGGGTAAATTGCGTCCGGCTTTCTCGAAGGATGGAACGGTGACGGCGGGTAACGCTTCGGGGATTAACGATGGCGCGGCGGCGGTTGTTTTGATGCGGGCCAGTGAAGCGCAAAAAAGAGGCCTGCCGGTTCTGGCTACGATCAAATCGTGGGCGACGGCCGGGGTCGATCCGTCCGTGATGGGGACCGGTCCCATTCCCGCGAGCCAGAAGGCTCTGGAAAAAGCCGGATGGAGTGTTGCGGATCTGGATCTGGTTGAATCCAACGAGGCGTTCGCTGCGCAGGCTCTATGCGTCATGAAGGAGATGTCATTCAATCCGGAGATCGTCAATGTCAACGGCGGCGCGATTGCTCTGGGCCATCCGATCGGCGCATCGGGTACGCGGGTGACGGTGACGTTGCTGCATGAAATGGCGCGGCGAAATGCGCAAAAAGGTTTGGTAACGCTTTGTATCGGCGGCGGCATGGGCATTGCCATGTGTGTGGAGCGCGATCCGGCGACAAACCTGCGGCAGGTATCTTAAATAGATAAATATAAAGGGATGTGAAGAATATGTTTTCAAAGAAGGCAGAAGCCCCCAAGGGAAAAGTGGCGATTGTCACAGGCGGAACACGTGGCATTGGTTTGGAAATCACCAAGGCTTTGCGGGCGGACGGTTACAAGGTTGCGGCGCTTTATCATGGTAATGATGAAGCCGCGCGGGCCTGCGAACAGGAAACCGGCGCAAAAGCCTATAAATGTGATGTGTCCGATTTTACAGCTTGTCAGAGACTGGTGCAGGATCTGGAAGAAAAAGAGGGGCCGGTTGATATTCTGGTGAACAATGCCGGGATCACCCGTGACGGGATGCTGCACAAAATGGAAGAAGACGCGTGGCATGCCGTGATCGAAACCAATTTGACGTCCTGTTTTAATATGTGCCGGGCGGTTGTAGCGGCGATGCGGGAGCGTAAATATGGCCGGATTATCAATATCAGCTCGATTAACGGCCAGAAGGGCCAGCTTGGCCAGACGAATTATTCCGCGGCCAAGGCCGGGATGATTGGTTTTACCAAGGCGCTGGCGCTGGAAAATGCCTCTAAGCAAATTACGGTCAACGCGATCTGTCCGGGGTATATTGAAACCGAAATGACCGGCGCGATGCGTCACGATATTCTGGAGTCGATTGTCCGGCAAATTCCGGTCGGGCGGATGGGGCGGCCCGATGAAATTGCCGGAATTGTCTCGTTTTTATGCTCGGAACAGGCCGGTTTTATTACCGGCGCGACGCTGTCGGCCAATGGCGGGCAATATATGGTGTGATCCGCCGGGTTTCCCCGCGGGACATTATCAAAATTTTAAGAAAACCTCTGTACTATTCCAGTGAGATTTGGGGAATAACCAGAGGACACCATGACAAAAGCAAATAACCGGGAAACTGTTATTCTGGAGCGGCGCTTTGTGCCGGCCGGCCGGATTGTCGTGGATGAGGGCGATACCGGCCATTCCGCGTTTTTGATACAATCCGGGTCTGTGCAGGTCTTTACCGGTGCAAAGGGGGCGGAAGTCGAGCTGGCCCGGCTAGGGGCAGGGCAGATTTTCGGTGAAATTGCACTGGTTTTTGACTCGCCGCGGTCGGCGTCCGTGAAAACTCTGGAAGATAGCACCCTGATTGTAATTACCCGCCAGACATTCCAGGACAAGCTGAACAACAGCGATCCAACTGTGCGGGCGATTATTCCGATGCTGATTAAACGGATTACCAACAGCAATAATGCGATTTTGCGCCGTCAAAGCTCGGTTCAGGATTTGATGGAAACCGTCAATACAATCTATGAAAACATCAGTTTGGCAGTGCCGTCTTCACAAAAAGCGGCGCTGGAATCCGATGTTTTACCGAAGCTGGACGATTTATTGAAAGCCGTGCGTTCTTTTCAGGAAAAATACGTGAAAGATTAAGGGTATTCCCTTTCTTTATCGCCTGTTTCTTGTATATATATCTTTGTATACATCATTTCTTTTTGAACTTTGGAAACAGGCGGGGTGTCGCGTGAAGCGCTTAGTTATCGTTATCAGTGTTGTTGTTCTGGCAGTTTTGGGCCTTTTGGTTATGGCGCCCGGTTTTGTCGACTGGAACAAGTACAAGCCCCAGATTATTTCGCAAATCAAGGATACGACCGGTTATGAGGTCAAAATTGACGGCGGCCTGTCGTTTGCTGTGGTTCCGTTTCCCCGTTTGATGGTTGAAAATCTCTCTGTGGCGACGGCGGCCGGCGGGACGGTGCCGTTTATTTCGCTGGACCGGGCCGAGGTGTCTGTGGCCCTGATGCCGCTTTTAAGCCGGGAAGTGATTGTGAACAGCGTTTTGCTGGTGAAGCCGGATATATTGGTGGAGGTCGCAAAAGACGGCTCTTTGACGGCGATGACCGATACGATCAAGCAGAAAACGGAAAAGGGCAAATCCGACAACGCGGCAGGGCCGGAGAGCGCGATCAAGAATGTGGCGCTGAACGAAGTGAAAATCCGCGATGGGCGGTTCCATTACCTCAATCACCAATCCGGACAGGATATCGTGCTGGATGCTGTGGGGATGACGGTCAAAGGCGATAGCCTTCAGGGGCCGTTTGCTGCTGAAACCGCGTTTTCTTATAAGGGGCAAAAAGTAGAGGCTGACATTAAAACCGGCCGGATTGACGATGGTTCCGGGACGGTTGCTTTGCAACTGGCGGTCAATTTGCCGGACAGCAAGGCAAACGTTTCCTACTCCGGGATTGTGACAACGGGCGGTCCGCTGGAGCTGCAGGGGGAGTTTGAAGCGGCCTTTGATAATCTGGCTGCGGCGCTGGCGCTGGCCGATGTGCCGGCGCAGGACGCGTTGAAAAAAGCCGTGCAGGTTAAGGGAATGCTGACGTTTGGGGATGATGCACTGGCGCTGAAGACGCTGAGCGGCACCTATGACGGGGTGGCTGTTAGCGGAAATGTGAATGCCAAGGGGCTGAAAAGCAAGCTCTTGCAGGTTTCTGTTGCGCTGGAAAGTGCGGGGACGCTCAATCTTGATGCGATGATGAGCGGGACAGCCAATGGTAAAGGCCAGAAGAAGGACGGCAAGACCGCGGCGCAGGCTGCGGCGGCGTTTTTACCCGAAACGATGACTGTGCCCATGGATATTCGCGGGACGGCGGCCCTTAAAGCGGCCGGTATTACGGTTAAGGGCGTGACGTATACGAATGTGGCGCTGGCTTTGGAAAAGAATGGCGAGAGCGCCCTTAAAGGGACGGTTAAGGCCGCCGGACCGGGGGCTGGCAAGCTGGATAGTTCGTTTACGCTGTCTTTCGGGGCCGTTTCCCGTTCACTGCAGAGCGGCCAAATGGTTTATTCGGAGCCGCTGCTTTCTTTTGATGCTTCTGTGGCGACCGATAATGCCTTGCAAATGG
This sequence comes from Rhodospirillales bacterium, assembly GCA_020638175.1. Lineage (NCBI taxonomy): Bacteria > Pseudomonadati > Pseudomonadota > Alphaproteobacteria > Rhodospirillales > Rhodospirillales bacterium. Next base: position 1,645,228 of record JACKJA010000002.1, on the reverse strand, counting down.
TTGCTCCTTATTTGCAGCCGGACCAGGTTAAGCAAATGAACGCGGTGTTGTCCCGATCTGTTGACGGGCAAGTGCGCGGCAAAATCGTGTCAGATAAGGTTAGTGTTGAGGCCGGGCGCGTGACCCTTGATGACACGAAAATGAATTTTTCTGGTTCTTTCGCTTTAGGGAAAAAGCCGGTTTTGAGTGTGAACATGGAAGGTGCGCAACTGGATGTTGACGGCTGGAAGACCCGATTGCAGGGGGGCGGTGCAAGTGCCGCGGCTGTTGCGGCCGCTGCGGAGAAAAAATCGCCGGCTGCCGGGATCAAGGATATGACGGATCATTTGAAGCTACCGTTTGATCTTAACCTCGTGGCTTCGCTGCAGAACGTGAAACTGGATGGCCGGACTTATCAGAAAATTGATGCCAAGGGGGCTTTGACCGGTGACCGTTTGAGTATCGAGACGTTGAATGTGCGTAATGCGCAAGGGGATAGCGGGCTGGTTAGCGGCAAGATCGGGAGCGTGTCCGCGTTGTCGGATATTGATTTGTCCGTATCTGGTAAAACGCCGGATGTCGAAAAACTTGTCCAGTTTTTCAATATCAAAAATGTGACTTTGCCGGCGCATGCAGGGGATGCGGAGCTGGTTTCCGAATTTAAGGGGAAAGCTGACAATCTTTCTTATATAGCGAACGTCAAGGCGTTGCGCGGATCGGCAGAGGCGCGCGGTGTTTTGACTGGTCTTCTGGACAAACCCGATATCAGTGAACTGACGTTGCGGTTGCGGCACCCGAACTATGTTGACCTGATCAATATTTTCAAGCCGTCCTTTACCAGCCGGGTCACGATCAAGAAATCTCTGGACCTGTTTATCCCTGTGAAACGTGCCGGGGATAGTTACAATTTCAACGGTGTAAAGGCCGAGATCGGACCCGTATCAGCCAGCGGTGATATTGTGCTGAAAACCAGCGGTGTGCGTCCGGCGATCAAGGCAACGATGGCGATGAACGATGTGCCGCTCGACAGTTTGCTGGGGCATCAGCCCAGACAGCGCGGGACCGTGCGGGCAACGACGGGGCAATCGACACAAAAAGAAGATATCCGTTGGTCACGCAATGCGATTGATACGGGCTGGATGCACGCAGTCGATCTGGATATGGCGGCCACGGCTACGTCCTTATCTTATGGGACATGGACCATGCAAAATGTTGATCTGGACATGGATATGACGGGAGGAATCCTGACGCTTAAAAAGCTGAACGGGGCCATGCATGGCGGGCAGGTTGCGCTGAACGGGGTCGTTAAATCATCCGACAAACCGCGCCAGCCGTTGTCTATGGAGGGGGATGCCTCTTTGAAGAATGTTTCTTTGGAATCTTTTGTGAAATCATTCAGCGGGTCACGTCTGGTGCAGGCGAAAGGGACTGTTTCTCTGGATACATCCGTGAAATCAACAGGTTTAAGCCCTGCGGCCTTGATTTTTGACTTGCAGGGGAAAGGGGCATCGACGGGCCAGAACCTGATTTTTGAAGGGTTCGATCTGGCGCGTTTGTCGCGGGCTTTGTCTGCCCCGACCAGTAGCTTTACAGAGAATTTCGGCAAAATCCTGGAGGCCTCGACAGCCGGGGGCAGTACGGCATTCGATACGTTGGATGCCGCTTTCACGATTAATGAGGGGGGTATTAATTTTGACAAGCTGCTCCTGAGCGGGGCGGATGCTGATGTGACCGGTACGGGGAATGTGAATTTACCACTCTGGACGATTGACCTGACGACAGTTGTGGACCTGAAGGAACCTGCGGATGCTCCGGATCTGAAAACCGTGTTCAGGGGGCCGCTGGACAATCCCGGCAAAACATTCGCCCAGAATGCCCTGAACCAGTATTTCAACAAACAACTGGAAGGGCTGGTTCTCAATCCGCTGCTGAACAAGTTGCAAAAAGAGGGAATTTTGCAGGCACCGGCTGCGCCAGCTCCGGCGCCATCTGCACCGACTGCGCCAACGGCAGGGGAAACGCCCCAAACGCAACAACAGCAACAAGTTGTGCCCGAAGAGCCGAAACCTGCTCAGCCGGTGCCGCAGTCGCGTGAGATTTCACCGGAGGATGCGTTGTTCGGTATTTTGCAGAATGTTATTGAAGGGGCGCGGTAGTTCGGCTTTTACGGGCCGGGAACAAACGTAATCTGGATAACATTTCTGATTTGCCTGTTGTCGTCGATGGCGACGAATTCAAGACGGGATTTTTTGCCTTTGTGAAGAATGCGCTCCTCATTTCTTAGGCGGTATTCATTACTTATCTTTAGTGGCGTTGAGAGAGTTGGCTGTTTTGGATCACGCATCAGGACGGTGGTGATTGACGGATCCTGATGCAGGGCTTTGATCTTTATTATAGTTTGATCCGGTATCTTTACTTCCACGGAATCGAGGTAATATTTTCCGTTTATCAGCAGAGAAAACGGCCGTTCATAGGGGTATACATATTTCCTGTAGTAGTGTTCGGATAATTCTCGCGCTTTCTTTCTTTCCTCACCCTTTAACTGGGGGGCGAGTTTTGCCCTTTCTTTTTCAGCTTCTTCATGGCCGAGCATGGCTGCGGCGTAAAACCAGGCGTAAGCCGTTGGTGGGCTGGGCGGGGTGTCTTCGGTTCCGTTCAGGTAGATCAGGCCCGTGGCATATTGAGCGTCAGGGTCGCCAGTGCGGGCAGTTTTTTCAATGCCTTCTATCGCAAAATATTCTTTTTCTTGCGCATATGCTGCCGGGCAATGAATGAAACCTGTTGCCAGAGATAAAAACAAAACCGTCACAGCACACAGGATTGGCGCAGTTTTTACTCTCATTAGATATTAATCTCCCCCATCAAAATCCATATCATGACTATTATAACATACCGGCACGGGCCTGTGCCAACACATATAGCCGCAGGGCGCTGGAGAGATTTTCTGTCGCGCGGGTTTCATCAATTTCCGCGATCAGAGCGTTCATAGACATGTCGCGCCGGGCAGCTATATCCTTCAACGCTTCCCAGAATTCGTCTTCCAGCGTGATGGAGGTGGCGTGCCCGGCGATTTTAATGGAGCGTTTTTTCATTTAATCCCGCGGTTTGACCATATCTTCCGGTTTGATCCACTGGGCGAATTGCTCTTCGGTCAAGAGGCCGAGTGCAACACCAGCTTCTTTTAGCGTGGTCCCATCGGCGTGGGCCTTTTTGGCTATTTTGGCGGCGTTGTCATAGCCAATATGTGGGTTGAGGGCTGTGACCAGCATTAGGCTTTCGTGCAGCAATTTGTCGATCCGGGCGCGGTTGGCTTCGATGCCGACGACGCAATTATCGGTGAAGCTGTTGCAGGCATCGGCGATCAGGCGGATGGATTGCAGCACGTTATAAATCATCACGGGTTTAAAGACGTTTAATTCGAAATGACCGTTGCTGCCTGCGACGGTCACGGTGGTGTGATTACCCATGATTTGTGCCGCGACCATGGTCATAGCTTCGGCCTGAGTCGGGTTGACCTTGCCCGGCATGATTGAAGAGCCGGGTTCGTTGGCGGGCAGATTCAGTTCGCCAATACCGCAGCGCGGGCCGGAGCCGAGCATGCGGATGTCGTGGGCGATTTTCATCAGGCTGGCCGCCAGAACGTTAAGCGCGCCGGACAGTTCGACCATGGCGTCGTGGGCGGCCAGAGCCTCGAATTTGTTTTCCGCCGTGATGAACGGCAGGCCGGTGATGTCGGCGACTTTATCGGCGAAAGCCTCGGCAAAGCCGGCCTTGCTATTGATCCCGGTGCCGACGGCTGTGCCGCCCTGCGCCAGTTGCATGATGCGGGGCAGGGTGTTTTTGACCCGGTCGATGCCATAGCGGACTTGCGTGGCGTAGCCGGAAAATTCCTGACCCAGCGTCAGCGGGGTGGCGTCTTGCAGGTGCGTGCGGCCAATCTTGACGATATCGGCGAATTCCTTTGCCTTGGCGTCCAGGGCGGCGTGAAGCTTTTCGAGGGCCGGGATCAGGGCGCTATGAATTTGTTCGCCCGCAGCGATATGCATGACGGTTGGGAATGTGTCATTCGACGATTGACCCATATTGACGTGATCGTTCGGATGGACCGGGGTTTTGCCGCCGCGGGTACCGGAGAGTTGTTCGTTGGCCCGGCCGGCAATGACTTCGTTGGCATTCATGTTGGTTTGCGTGCCCGAACCCGTTTGCCAGACAACCAGCGGGAATTCCCCGGCCAGTGTGCCGTCGATGATTTCATTGGCTGCGGACACGATGGCATCGGCCAGATTTTTGTCCAGTACACCGAGTTTCTCATTGGTCAGCGCGGCGGCTTTTTTCTGGATACCCAGCGCCCGGACCAATGGCACGGGCATTGTCTCGCCACCGATTTTAAAGTTTTGCAGGCTGCGCTGGGTCTGTGCGCCCCAGTAACGGTCGGCGGGAACTTCGATGGCGCCAAGGGAGTCGGTTTCAGTGCGGGTATCGGTCATGATCTATCTCTTTGAAAAAGTAAAAAGTTGTCTGGGGCGGATTTTACTGCCTGCGGCACAGAAAACAATCATGAACAGCCTAAAAAAACAGGCTTTCCCCCGAATAATCTGTTGGTTGCAATTTATGGGAAAGCGTATGATGATGTAAGAAAAATGAGACAGCAGACAGAGAGGGATAGATGAAAAAAGGGAATGTTACCAGTATCAGTGACAGGCAGGCACGTCTGGCGGCGTGCGAGGATATCTATCGCCGGGCGCGTGGCCAGATGAGCAGTGCGTTTAACCTGGTGCGGGAAATGCAGGAGACTGTGGATACGCGCTCGTTGAAGATTGCGCTGCCCCAGAGCCGGGCTGAGCGGTTGTTGCAGGCTATCCGGGACGGGCGTTTTCGCATTGGTTCGCTGGATGGCGGAGATTTTTCCGGTTTCCGGCCGCGTTGGGAGCGTTAGGTCTTTGGCTTTAGCGCCGTGGCGTGCCCCATTTTGCGGCCATCCTTGACGTCTTCCTTGCCATAGAGGTGGACGCAAGTGCCCTCGATTTCCATGAGTTTTTTGGCTTCTAGAGCATCTTTTCCAATCAGATTTCTCATGATGGCGTCAGAATGACGGCTCGGATGACCCACGGCTAGGCCGCAGACCGTGCGGACGTGGTTTTCGAACTGTGATACGGCGCAAGCGTCAATCGTCCAGTGGCCGGAATTGTGGGTGCGCGGGGCGATTTCATTGGCGATGATGCGGCCATCCTTTGTGACAAACATTTCAAGCGCCAGAACACCGACCAGATCAACGGCATCAGCCAGTAAACGGGTCATTTCAACGGCCTGTGCGGCCATTTGATCCGGAATCGGCGCGGGCACGGTTGTCTTCGATAAAATATGGTCTTTATGCTCATTTAGACACGGCCCGTAGTGGACAGTTTGTCCGAGTTTGTCGCGAGCAACGATGACGGAAATTTCACATGAAAAATCAATAACTTCTTCGATAATTATTTCTTTTGAATTTAAAATTTCCCAAGCGTTTTCCACAGAGTCATTGGCCGATAGCATTTTTTGGCCTTTTCCGTCGTAACCAAAGCGTGTCGTTTTTAAAATATGACGCTCTCCCGGTACGGTTTTCAGAGCTTCTGGCATGTCTTTGACGCTGGCGGCCAGTGCCCAGCGTGCGGTTGGGATACCGATATCGTTCAGGAATTTCTTTTCCAGACCACGGTCCTGTGCGATTTCCAGCAGGCGGTCATCCGGGTAGACCGGTTTTAGATCTTGCAGATAGCGGACGGTTTCAACCGGGATATTTTCAAATTCGTAGGAAATGACATCGACGCTTTCAGCAAAGGCTTTCAGCTTTTTTTTGTCTTCATAGGTGCCGATAAAGGTCCGGGCGGCGACATGACTGGCAGGGCTGTTTTCTTCCGGGCAATAGATATGGGTTTTGATGCCTAGACGTGCGGCGGCCATAGCGCTCATCCGCCCAAGCTGGCCGCCTCCGAGGATGCCAAGTGTTTTCGCGTTCATTTTCATGGGGGCTTTTATGGCAGTGAATAGTCAAAACCGCAAGTGCGAATTAGTCGGCCGGCTGTTCGGCAACGCCGGCGGTTTGACGGTCGCGGTAGGCCTGCAGGCGTCCGGCGATCACGTCGTCATGGGTGCTCAGGATGGATGCCGCCAGAAGGGCGGCGTTTTTGGCGCCTGCCGCGCCGATGGCCAATGTGCCAACGGGAATTCCGCCCGGCATTTGCACGATAGAGAGCAGGCTGTCCATTCCCTTTAACGCCTTGCTTTCAACCGGTACGCCGAGAACGGGCAGGGTTGTTGCGCTGGCGATCATGCCGGGTAAATGTGCGGCCCCGCCGGCCCCGGCGATAATCACTTTCAGGCCGCGATCACGCGCGGTTTTGGCGTATTCAAACATCCGGTCCGGTGTGCGGTGGGCCGATGTGATCTTTGTTTCATAGGGAATGCACAGTTCATCGAGAATACCGGCGGCTTCCTTCATGGTGCCCCAGTCCGACTGGGAACCCATGGTGATACCTATAAGAGGGGGGGGTGCGGTCATAACAGCCTACGCAATAATATCCGGGAGCAAATTGCTTTCGATTTTCTGGATCATGTCCTTGAGCATCAGTTTACGCTTTTTCAGGCGCTGGAGCTGAAGAAAGTCGACGGGCTGGGTATGCATCAGGCGATCGATAATCTCATCGAGATCTTTATGCTCGGCCTTCAGGTGGACCAGCTTTTCTTGTAACTCGTCTTCGTCATCCATGAATTATGTATATCCGATATATTGTTATTTTGAGGTTTTTAAGTATAGCAAATAATGCTTTGTTTGATAAGTTTTTTTTGCATCCATTGCACGGTGGACACATTCTATGAAACAGAGTAAACAGAGACTCGGTTTTTTTAGTTAATATTTGATTCTGTAAAAGGTTGTAACTTATGGCGACAAAGCGTATCGGAATTCTTACCAGTGGCGGCGACTGTGCAGGCTTGAATGCGGCTATCCGGTCGGTGGTGCATAGTGCTCATAATCTGGGGTGGGAAACGGTCGGGATTTTGAACGGTACGGCCGGGCTTTTGAAAGATCCGCCGCAGTACCGGGTTTTGACGCCGGCGGAATTTAACGGCAACATTATGAGGTTGGGCGGCACTATTCTGGGGACGACCAATAAGGGAAATCCGTTTGCTTTTCCGATGGCCGACGGTTCGACCAAGGATTTATCCGGAAAAATCGTCGAAGGATTCAAGGCGTTGGGGCTGGATGGCGTTATCGGTATCGGCGGTGACGGCAGCTTTGCGATTTTGAAAAAACTGGCCGAGCAGGGCGGGATTAATCTGGTCGGGATTCCCAAAACCATTGATAACGATATCGGCATGACGGAGGCATCCGTCGGATTCGATACGGCGGTGGCGGTGGCGACCGAGGCGCTGGATCGTTTGCAGCCGACGGCGGCCAGCCATGACCGCGTGATGATTTTGGAAGTTATGGGCCGTGATGCCGGGCATATTGCCTTGAATGCCGGGATTGCCGGCGGCGCGGATATTATCCTGATCCCTGAAATTCCGTATACGATTGAGGCGATCGCCGAGAAAATCAGAAAAGTCAAAGCGTCGGGCCGTAACTTTGCGTTGATGATCGTGTCGGAAGCGGTGAGCACGCCGGAAGGTTCCAAGGCGGAAATGGAATATCATGGCGGCGAAAAACGCTATGGCGGGATTGGCTATTATCTGGGCGACCAGATTGCCCATGCGACGGATTCAGAAACGCGGGTCAGTATTCTGGGACACGTCCAGCGCGGCTGCCAGCCGACATGGAACGACCGGATGCTGGCATCGGCTTTCGGGGCCAAGGCTGTGGACCTGATCCGTGAAGGGAAATTCGGGCGTATGGTGGCCTGGTCCAACCGTCAGGTCATCGACGTGGCGATTGAGGATGCGATTGCGGCCTATCAACAAGTAGACCTGGACAGCACTTTGGTTCATACTGCCAGAGCGTTGGGTATTTCATTTGGAGATTAGAATTGAGTCGCATGGTATATGTCAGGCAGTCGTTGGGGCCTGACGAAGAATTAATAGCCGTAGGGCAATTCCACTGGATGTACAGTCTGCAGGCCGTGTTGAACATTATCTGGGGGATTTTGGGCTGTATCGGCGTTTTGTATGCCGCCATTTACTTTCAGGCTCATTACGGCAGCGGCGTTCATGCGCAAGGGATGATCGGCGCTGTTCGGGAATTGCATCCCGGCTTACGATTGCTGGCGTTTTTTGTCTTTGTGATGGGCATGATGCGTTTTGCCCAGATGATGGTGTACAAGGCATCTACGGAAATCGCGATTACCAATGCACGTCTTATATACAAGCGCGGTCTGGTCGCCCGTTATGTCGGGGAAATGAGTATCGACCGGATTGAAGGGGTTAATGTACTGCAAACATTCTGGGGCCGTTTGCTGGGCTATGGCCGGGTGATGGTTCGCGGGATGGGGATTGGCGAGGTTATTTTGCCGCCGCTGGCCAATCCGATTGTTTTCCGCAAGGCGATTGAAAGAGCCCGGACGAGCTAGGTGTTTTTCGTGAGGAGGGAATCATGGCAAAAGAGATCAAAGACGTTCTGGTTTCCGGCGAGCAGGTAAAAGCGCAGGCGCATCTGCATAAAGCGATTTTTATTTTCCCGTCGACGATTGTGCTTCTGGCCGTTTTGGTCGGTGTGTTGTTTCACTGGCTGGTCGGGTTGACGATTTTATTCCTGAGTCTGTACCCGGTTAGCAATGCTTATATCCTGTTCAAGACGACGCGGTTGTTGCTCACGGATCGACGTATTCTCTTGATATACGGCTTTTTTAATCAGGACGTTGTCCAGTTTAAATTCGACAAGGTTGAAAGTGCGTCGCTGGAAAACCCGCTTCTGGGCCGTATTCTCGGCTATTCTACAGTGGTGATCCGCGGGGTCGGGACCGGGGCGGTGCCGGTCCGGTTCGTGATGAACGGCGAGCGTTTCGTTCGCAAGACGGAAGAAGCGCTGCTGAAGCCTGAAAACTAATTTTCCTTTTGGTTAGAATTATTTGCATTCTCCATCGTTTTGGGCTATCCTTCACGTTATGTAAATAATTTAAGGAAGGGTGTGTGATGAGTGCAAACAAAACTTTGCTGGCTTCTGTATTGCTGGCCTCATCATCTTTGGCGGGGGCGCAAGGCCATACACCACAAATTGCTATCGTTATTGACGATTTATGTGAAGGTAAAATTCAAGAGACATTAGATATTGCTGCACTCAAGGCACCTATAGCGGGAGCATATTTGCCTTATGCAGCCAAGACGCCTGCTGGAAAGGCTTGTTTGGAAAAGGCAACCAAACTGGCCAAATCCAATGGTCAGGAAGTCTTTGTCCATTTGCCGGTGCAGCCGGTCGATCGTCGTCATGATGCACCGTCGGGCCAGATCAATGTCGGGATGCAAGCCGATCAGATTGTCCCGATTTTAAAGCAGGCATTTGATGCTGTGCCGCGCGCGATTGGTTTTAACAATCATCAGGGCAGTAAAGGGACAGCGAACAGGCAGCTTATGAGGGAGCTGGCGTTCGCGACGGCCTTTACCCAGTCTGACAGAATTAAATATACGCTGGATTCCCGTACATCAGGGAAATCCGTGATGTGTGATGCCATGAAGGATTTTAATGTGAACTGTGCCAAGCGTGAAGGCCGGTTTCTTGACAATGTTCGGAACGAAAATCAAATCTACACAGAAATCTATAATGGCATAGCTCTATCCCGTGAAACTGGTAAGCCGGTGATCGTGATCGGTCACCATTATCCTGAAACGCGGCGGGTTCTTGAAAAAGTAATTCCTGAAATCCGTGAATATATGATCCCGGCTTCCGAGGCGATCAAATTCAATAGATAGTTTTTATCTCGGCTTGAGTTCAGGGAATAAACACGCTATCCCTTTAGGCATTCTTTGAGTGCCATTATAAAGAGGGGTGCGCCCGCCATGACCTGGGATAAATCAAAACTTGTCAGCCGTTATGTAACCGAAGGCGTTAAAAGCGCCGCGGCCCGTTCGTATTACTATGCGATGGGCCTGACGGAGAAAGAAATTCACCAGCCTCTGGTCGGGGTGGCGACGTGCTGGAACGAGGCGGCTCCCTGTAATATTGCACTTCAGCGGCAGGCGCAATCGGTCAAAAAAGGTGTGAAATCCGGCGAGGGCACGCCGCGCGAATTTACGACGATTACCGTGACGGACGGGATTGCCATGGGGCACGAAGGGATGCGGTCTTCGCTGGTGTCCCGCGATATTATTACGGACTCTGTGGAACTCACAATGCGCGGGCATTGCTATGATGCGCTGGTGGGACTGGCCGGGTGCGACAAATCCCTGCCGGGGATGATGATGGCGATGATCCGTTTGAATGTGCCGAGTGTGTTTATGTACGGCGGGTCGATCATGCCGGGGAAATTCCGCGGCAAGGATGTGACCGTTATTGATGTGTTCGAAGGGATCGGCAAGCACGCGACCGGCGAATTTTCCGATAAAGACCTGCATGAAATGGAATGCTGTGCCTGTCCGGGGGCGGGGGCTTGCGGCGGCCAGTTTACGGCGAATACGATGGCTTGCGTATCTGAGGCGATTGGTCTGGCGTTGCCGGGATCGGCCGGAGCGCCGGCGCCCTATGAAACGCGCGATGAATATGCTGTGGCTTCCGGGGAGGCCGTGATGAAGCTGCTGCGCGAAGGTGGGCCGCGGCCGCGTGATATCGTAACGCGGCAGGCATTGGAAAACGCGGCGGCCGTGGTGGCGGCGACGGGCGGTTCAACCAATGCGGCGCTGCATTTGCCGGCGATGGCGCATGAGGCCGGGATAGAGTTTGACTTGCACGATGTGGCGGTGGTGTTTGCCCGCGTGCCGTATATTGCCGACCTGAAACCCGGCGGAAAATATGTAGCCAAGGATATGTATGATGTCGGCGGCGTGTCGGTGGTTTTGAAAGAATTGCTGGATGGCGGTTACATTCACGGCGATTGCCTGACGGTGACGGGCAAGACGATTGCCGAGAATCTTAAAGATCAGGCATTCCCCGAAAATCAGAATGTAATCCGGCCATTGTCCCATCCTATTCATCCCACCGGCGGCGTTGTTGGCCTGCGCGGGAATCTGGCGCCGGAAGGGGCGATTGTGAAGATTGCCGGGCTGGATGAGCTGGTTTTTGAAGGGCCGACCCGCTGTTTCGATAGTGAGGAAGAATGCTTTAATGCCGTGCAAAACCGCGATTACGAAGAGGGCGATGTTCTGGTCATTCGTTACGAAGGGCCGAAGGGCGGTCCCGGCATGCGGGAAATGCTCTCGACCACGGCAGCGTTGTACGGGCAGGGCACCGGTGGAAAAGTGGCGCTGATTACTGATGGGCGTTTTTCCGGCGGAACGCGTGGTTTTTGTATCGGGCATGTCGGGCCGGAGGCGGCTGTCGGTGGTCCGATCGCCTTGCTGAAGGATGGTGATATGATCCGTATAGATGCCGAAAAAGGCTCGTTAGAGGTTCTTTTGAGCGATGATGAGCTTAAAATGCGCCGCCAGTCGTGGCAACCCCGGACCAATAACTACCAGTCCGGCGCGCTGTGGAAATATGTGCAGCTGGTCGGCCCGGCCGAAAAAGGGGCGGTAACCCACCCCGGCGCCAAGGCGGAAACTCATATTTACGCGGATTTATAATCGTTTTCTGGCCAAATCATGTTATCTTGGTAGTAGATCTTTGTGTCTACCAGATTACGTTCTAAAGGTATCCGGCCATGTGGGCAAAATTCATAACAGAACCGGACAGTCGGCTTGTGCGCCCCTGGTTTTCCAAGGTTGCGGCGGGTGCGATTGTTCTGGCGCTTTTATCTTTGCCTTGTCCGGCAGAGGCCGGGGATGTCCGGGAAAAGCCAACGGTCATTGATAAAATTACATCCTTTGTCAATCCGGGCTCTGTTTTTCAAGCGGCTTTGGCGGCCGGCACGGTTGATGATTCTACATTTTATGATGCCGATGCCATGCGCGCTTTCTACCAGCAGCGGGACAATGAACTGATCTGGACGGAAAAAGAAGCGAATGCCGCGCAGATTAATGCCATGCTGACGGTTTTTGAAGATTCATGGCGTCATGGCCTGAACCCGGCGCGTTACCACGTGCCTTCCCTTCGTTCTCTGTTGTCCGGACCGCAGAATAAGGAAACGCAAGCCCGGCTGGAGTTATTACTTTCGGATGCCGTGGTTCGTTACGGCCATGATATAAGCGGGATGCGCGTTATTCCCGAACATGTCGGGGAAAAGGGCAAATACTGGCGGGCGCCGGTTCCGGCCCTGACGGTTCTTTCCCGTGTGGCGCAAGCGCATGCCCCGGCGCAGGAGTTACTGGCACTGGGGCCTTCCGGATCTTTGTACAAAAAGCTTCAGGAGGAGCTGGTTCGTTTATCCCGTGAAGATGATGGTTACGATCACGTTTTACCGCTGGATTTTGGCGTGCCTTTTTTCAAGCCGGGAAAACGTCATCCGGCGGTGGCGGGGTTAAGGGTTCGTCTCGGGGTTGAATATGACCCGGCGTATGGCCCTGAAGATTTTTATGATGACGAACTGGGGGCTGCGGTGATGCGTTTCCAGCGTGAACACGGTCTGGAGCCTGATGCCGTGATAGGTCCGCAAACGCTGACACTTCTTAACCGGACCCGGCAGGCGCAGATGGAACAGATTATCGCTAATCTTGAGCGGTTGCGCTGGCTGGATCCAGACCGCCCGGACCGTTATATGCTGGTCAATATTCCGTCCCAGACGTTGTGGGCGATATCCGGCGGGCGGGTGGCTCTGGAGATGCCGGTTGTGGTCGGGCAGCCTTCGCGGCCCACCGCGAGTTTTAAAACCGAAGTTAAGGGCATTCGTTTCAATCCGACCTGGACGGTGCCGTTGAGTATCAAGATGAAGGATTTCCTGCCGAAGATTCTGGAAGATCCCAGTTACCTCGATCACAAGGGGGTGGAGCTATATATGGGGTATGGCAAGGATGCCGAAACCATTGATCCTTATGATGTAGCGTGGGAAAATGTCGGGCGCAAGGAAATGAACCAGATCCGGATGGTGCAAATTCCCGGTGACCATAATGCGTTGGGCCGAATTCGCGTTTTGATGCCCAATGAATTCGATATTTATATGCATGACACGAATCACCCGGAATTATTCGATTCCAACCAGCGTATCTATAGCTCCGGCTGTGTACGGTTATCGCATCCGCGTGATGTGGCTCGTTTCGTGCTGGCGGAAAACCGTAACTGGTCCGAAGAAAAAATGGATGCGGTGATACAGGAAGGGAAGATGACGGACATTTTGTCGGCGAATCCCATACCTGTGTATATCGTTTACCAAACGGTCTGGCTTGGTGAGGGCGGGCGTATTATTTATGGCCCCGATGTCTATGGACTTGACAGGCGGCTGGTCAGCGAATTGCGCTCTATGGATGGGTTTGCATTGCCTTTGACGGCACCTTCGACCATGACGGTTGATGCGGCGCAGCGAGAACTTGCATCCGTCGGCACTTTCTAATATAATTATAAGAGGTCTTTACTGGTTATACCAAGTCTGGTATTCAAACATCTTCGATTCTCTTACTTTTGACGAATCACCATTCAGTAAACAAACGAACAAGTAAGTATATATATCAGGAGTTCGTGTTTCTCATGACACTAGATAACAACGAAAACGTGCCGGTTATTGGTCGGCGTGATGTTCTGAAATCCGGCCTTATCGGCGGTACCGGTCTGGTTCTGGCGGGCGGTATTTTTAGTCCTGTGCAGGCGGCGTCATTGTCCAAAATGGACAGGGGTGTGCGCGAAATAGAGCTTTACAATACTCACACGGGTGAAAAATTCTCAGGTGAATATAAAGTCGGCGGGAAATATCTGCCGGATGCCTTTGAGGAAATTAACAGCGTTTTACGCGATTTCCGTACGGGGGAAGTTTTTCCGATTGATCCGCGGGTTCTTGATATTATGCATACGATCCGTGAGCGGTTGGGGCGTAAGGACCAGTTTGAAATCCTGTCCGGTTACCGGTCGCCGAAAACCAATAAAATGTTGCGGACGAACACCAGCGGCGTTGCTAAAAATTCTTTGCATATGACCGGTCAGGCTGTTGATATTCGTATGCCGGGGGTTTCGACGACGAAAATCAGAGATATTGCCCGTAGTTTGAGAGCGGGCGGCGTTGGCTATTACCCGAAAAGCGGCTTTGTTCACATTGACACCGGTGCGGTTCGGAGCTGGTAGTCGGCTTTTGATTACGAAATAGAATTTTGATATCCCCGCTTTGGCGGGGATATTTGTATCAAGAGGGAAATGATGATTTTTGTTGCTCTGGGAGCCAATTTGCCAAGCCGTTTTGGCGCACCGCATGAAACGCTGGCGGCGGCGCGGGCTGAAATGGCGCGGCGTGGGCTGGATATTGTTCGGCAATCTTCAACATGGCTGACAGCGCCGGTGCCTGTGTCTGACCAGCCCTGGTATCATAATGAGGTGGTGGCTGTAGAAACCGGCCTGTCGCCTTTCCGGTTGCTGGAAACGTTGCAGGATATAGAGAATACATTTGGCCGGGAGCGCAGTCTTCGCAACGCGCCCCGGATCCTTGATCTTGATCTGGTGGCTTACGACGATGTGATACTTGACCGTCCAGAGCTGATTATCCCGCATCCGCGCATGCATGAGCGGGCTTTTGTCTTGCTGCCGTTGCAAGAAATCGCGCCGGACGATTGGCGGCATCCGGTTTCAAAGGCATCGCTGGTGGATTTGATCGCCAAAGTGCCGGCAGAGCAAAAAGCCCAGAAAAGCGATGTTGAGCAAGATTTGGGGTGAAAAACAGGGTGTTCGCAGGCGGCGTTGTGGTTTAGATATTATTTATGGTAACGCAAAATCCTTTTTTTAGCGGCGGCCCGTATATTATGGGCATTGTTAACGTTACGCCGGACAGTTTTTCCGATGGGGGCCGCTATTTCTCTCCGGAAAAGGCGGTCGCACATGGTTTGCGTCTGGTGGAAGAGGGGGCGGATATTCTCGATATCGGCGGCGAGTCAACGCGGCCTGGCGCCGTGCCGGTGACGCCACAAGAAGAAATCGACCGGGTTATGCCGGTGATTGAGGGGCTGAAGGGCTGTGGGCGGCGGATTTCCATTGATACGCGGCATGCGGCGACGATGCGCGCGGCGCTGGCGGCCGGGGCGGGCATGATTAACGATGTCACGGCGCTGACCGGTGACCCGGATTCTTTGGATGCCGCGCGGTCTGCGGATGTGCCTGTGTGTCTCATGCATATGCGGGGCATGCCGGGAACCATGCAGGATAATCCTGTTTACGAGGATGTGGTCGCGGATGTTTTTGCGTATCTTGGCCAGCGCATTGCCGCTTGTGAAGCGGCGGGTATTGAGAAATCCCGGTTGATCGTCGATCCCGGTATCGGGTTTGGTAAAACGGCGGCGCATAACACAAATTTGCTGGGGCATTTACGGCGGTTTCATGATTTGGGGGTACCCTTGTTGATTGGCGTATCCCGAAAACGTTTTATTGATGCGCTTTGTGAGCGGCCGATTTTACCGCAAGACCGCGTGCCGGGATCCTTGGCGGCCGCGCTTTTTGCCCTGACGCAGGGCGCGCATATTTTCCGCGTTCATGATGTGGCTGTCACGCGGCAGGCGTTCAGGGTCTGGCAGGGGATGCAATCCGCGTCATAGTGGGGCGCGTGAGACGTTATGACGTCTTTTTTCGGGTTGTGATACGCCTTGTTTTCAGACAATTTTATATTTCTTTTTTCCTGATGGCTGCGGTCTTTAAAAAACGTTTTTAGGCGTGTTCTTCATCGATCTTCCTTATATAAAGCTTCGGACTTGATCCTGTTATGTTCTCTTGTGGATAAACATACAGGGGATTGTTCTGTGGATATCAGAAATTCCCTTTAAATAACAAAGTGTTTGTGGATATCTATGATATTTGCACAGATGTTTTTTCCGCAAACGAAACGATATGTATCTATATTTTCGGCATTGTTTTTTGGGTCATCACTGGTTTTTATGATACGAAAAACAGCGAAAATGAGCCTTTTATACGGCGAAAATGCCATTTATGACCTTTTTAAGATATTTTCAGTTGGGGCGTATCGTAAAAGGAGCATTTTATCTGTGTGTAAGGCCTAAAGTTATCCACAGGCAAAAAACGGTCTGATCGCTGTTTTTTTCTGTGTGCGGTGCAGCAGACTGTGGATATCATTTTTGCCGGTTGGGCTGTAAATTAGTGAAAACGGAGAAAATATTGAAGTGACCTTGCGCCGGTTTGTATTCAGGTCCGGGATGTGCTATTTTATTGTCATATTATTTTTGTGGTCCTGCGGGGCCAGAGGGGCAAAACGTGTCATCGAAAATCATTAAAGGTTCATTATCGGTGCTTGGCGGCGCTTTTTTGGGCGGACAGGTGGCGGCGGCCGGTAATCCGGTGGTTGATGATGTGCCGTGTTTTGATAATTTGCGGGATTATTCGATTGCGGCGCTGGGGGTGGCTCCCGATATCAAAGGGTATGGCGTTATGAACAAAACCGCCGATTACACCGTCTTTATGGACAGCCGGCAGACGGATGGCGGTTTGCGCGGCCGGTTTCATTATCAAGTGGTGTCACTGGCGACGGCGCAAAAATGCGATTTCCAGCAGGATATTATTCTGCGAGAGGGCGGTGTGCGGACTCTTTCTGTCGCCGGCGTTTGCGCGCCTCTGAACGGCTGGCGCGATCAAAGTGAACTGGAGGATGTCCGGGGGCGTTACCAGCCCCGTGCCGGGATTTATGATGAAAACACGCCTTTTATGCGCTATGCGCGCGATCAGTGCTGGGCGATTGGCGGCGGGACGGACGATCGCGGCGAATATCGGCGGGAGATCGACAAGGAAGCTCATATTGTCGCGGAAAGCTCCTGTATACCGCTGACGGAAAATGCCGGCGTTTGTGTTACGGAATCGTTTAAGGGCAGCGTGTATGACGGCCGGACGAACGATGTAGAGCTGTCCTTTCAGCACAGCTATATCTGTAACGGCCAGGCTTATACAACGGAAGCCCGTTACAACCGCGAGCCCACGCCGTATGAGGGGGCGCGTTATAATGAAAAATCCGCCAAGAAGACCGAGGTTTTGCGCTATGACCCCTAGGCGGGGTTACAAGGCCGCGTTTTTTATCGTTAACTTCCCGTTTTCTACGATAATCTGTGAGACTTTCCATGGAAAATCAGACGTTTCAGGTGTGGGCGCCGGTTCGAAATAATGAAGGATCGCGTTTTCGGCTGTATGCCATGTGGTGCCGAAGCCAAAGGTGTGGCCGAGCACCAAAAATATTCCGCCATGGCAAGAAATAAGCGGCAGGCCGGGCTGCGCCAGTATGTCGTTCATTCCCTTCCTAACGCGCGCGGCGAAGGTTTCAAAGGTTTCGCCTTCGGGAGGTTCCTGCCATGATTTAAAGCTGTGATCGGCCTTTAATTCGCTTTTGATACGGCCCTGATAGATGCCGTAATGTTGTTCCGATATATCGCGGCTCTCAGCCATGGGAAGCGCGCATTCCTGATTCATCAGGGCGGCTGTGTCGCGGGCACGGGCCAGATGGCTATGGACGATCCGGTCCGGGCTGGGGATAAGTTCTGTCAGGAACGGTGTATAGGCCAGCGCTTGCTGACGACCCTTTTCGGTCAGGGCGACATCCATTTGTCCCGAATAATATCCACCGGCATTGGCTTCGCTTTCGCCGTGACGGATCAGGTAAAAAGGTCTTTGTGGCAGCATGTTATCTGTTTCTTTTAAAGAACGGTTATATCATCGGTCATTTGCCGGAGGGCGGCGATGACGCTGTGGGCAGCCAGCATGCTGGTTTTCGGGTTGGCCGGATCGGGAATGTTATCGACGCGGGCGGTCAGGGCCGAGTATTCGCCGGTGACCGTAATTTCGTGGGTGTTGCCTTGCGCGGCCGGATCGGCCCAGACTTCGACGGTGGTGTTTTCCGGACCCAGGCCTGCAAGGCTCAACGTGGCCGCCACGTTAACATTAGCCGGGAAAGCTTTGGCAGCGGCCAGAGCATTGCCAGAAAAAATGCATGTGGCGGTTTCTATGGCGTTTAAATCAATTTGTTCCTGTTCTATGTAAGGTGCGCCTGCGTAGGAAAGCGGCTTTTTAGTGGAACGAATTTGCGCCGTTTTGATACCCATAGAGCGGAGCGCGGCGACCCCGTCCAGTCCAAATAGAGCCCCGGATGGCACGATAATGCGTCCTTGACCTTCTTTTGCCCATTTTTTGATGTCAGGAAAGCGGAGCAAGGCAGCACTGGAGATCATAATCAGTGTTTTACCGCGGGACAAAACGTCCTGCGCCAGTGCCGAAACAATGTCCGGCGGCAGGCATTCACAGATAATGTCGCAGGTTTCCGCCAGTTCGGCAAAAGGCAGGTTGGGGACATCAAACGGCACAGAGCCGGTTTCGGCTACGGCGGTCAGATCCATGTCCGCGATATCGCCGTTTAGCAGCGCCGCGCAGACGGTTTTTCCAATCGCGCCGACCCCGGCGACTCCGATTTTGTAAGTCATGTTCAAGAATCCATGTGTATCTGTGACGATCTATGGTTAAATACAAACCATGGAACAGTGGGAAGATCAAGGGATAGTGCTGATGGCGCGGCCGCATGGCGAGAACGGCGCGATTGTGTCGTTGCTAACCGAGCAGAACGGGCGGCATGCTGGCTATGTGCGCGGGGCGAGCTCATCGAAAATGCGCGGAACGTTAGAGCCGGGATCGCTGGTCGGGGTGCGCTGGCAGGCGCGTAGCCATGATGAGCTGGGTACTTATACGTTAGAGCAAGAGCGCGGGTATGCCGCCGGTTTTATGTATGATCCGTTGCGGCTGGAGGCGTTGCTGTCGGCTTGTGCGCTATGCGATGCGGCGCTGCCAGAGCGGGAAGGGCATGCGGGGCTGTTTTACGGGCTGCAGGCGTTATTCGAGGCGCTGGACGATGAGCATTGGGGCGCGGTTTATGTGATATGGGAGATCGCGCTGCTCAGGGAGCTGGGGTTTGCGCTGGAGCTGAGCAAGTGCGCGGGCGGCGGCGATGATAACGATCTGGCTTATGTTTCACCGAAGACGGGGCGGGCGGTCAGCCGCGCTGCGGGGGCTGTTTATAAAGAGCGATTGCTCGAATTACCGGCGTTTCTCAAGCCGGAAAAAGGGGCGGCGACGGACGAGGAAATCCTGAAAGGTCTCAAAATGACCGGGTATTTTCTGGAACACTGGGCGTTTACCCACCATACGCAGGGCGTTCCGGAAAAACGCCTGCAATTTCAGGAGCGGTTTGAAAAAGCTCTGAATCCCTCGGCAGAAATGGAAAAAACCGCGTGACGCGGCGGTTTTCTTGGGCTATGAATAATGCCCATGACAAAAGAGAACACGATTCAAGACCAGCAAATCATTGACCAGCCGATGGGGGAGATTCTCTCCGACCGATATTTATCCTATGCGCTTTCGACGATTATGGACCGGGCGCTGCCCGATGTGCGCGACGGGATGAAGCCGGTGCACCGGCGTTTGCTGTATGCGATGTACCAGCTCAAGCTGGCCCCGGATACCCAGCCGAAAAAATGCGCGCGCGTCGTCGGGGACGTAATCGGTAAATTCCACCCGCACGGCGACACGGCCGTTTACGATGCCATGGTGCGTTTGGCGCAGGATTTTGCCGTGCGTTACCCACTGGTCGACGGGCAGGGGAACTTCGGGAATATTGATGGCGATAACGCGGCGGCCATGCGGTATACGGAAGCGCGGCTGACGGCTGTGGCGCGGTTGATGCTGGAGGGGATCGACGAAGATGCCGTTGATTTCCGGGCGACGTATGACGGGGAAACGCTGGAACCTGTGGTGTTGCCCGCCGCGTTCCCGAATTTGCTAGCGAACGGTTCGTCGGGGATCGCCGTCGGTATGGCGACAAATATTCCGCCGCACAACGTGTATGAGCTGTGCGAAGCTATGGAGCTGATGCTGGACAGCGACACGGACCCGACGGTTGAGGATTTGCTGAAAATCGTCAAGGGGCCGGATTTCCCGACGGGCGGCGTGATGGTTGAGCCGCACGAAAGCATTATTCAGAGCTATAAAACCGGGAAAGGTGCGTTCCGCCTGCGGGCGCGCTGGCACAAGGAAGAACTGAAGCAGGGGCAATACCAGATTATTGTCACGGAAATCCCCTATCAGGTGCAAAAATCCCGGATGATCGAAAAGATCGCCGAGCTGATTAATGCCCGGAAACTGCCGATGCTGGACGATGTGCGCGACGAGAGCGCCGAGGATATCCGCCTTGTTCTGGTGCCCAAGAGCCGGAATGTCGAGCCGGAATTGTTGATGGAAGCTCTGTTCCGGGCGACTGATCTGGAAACGCGCTTTAACATGAATTTGAACGTGCTGGACGGCGGGACCGTGCCGCGCGTGATGAACCTGAAGGAAGTGCTGGCGGCGTGGCTGGCGCATCGTCAGGAAGTGCTGGTCCGCCGGGCGCAGAACCGGCTGGAAAAAGTCTTGCACCGGATTGAGATTCTTGCCGGGTATTTGATTGTTTACCTCAATATTGACGAGGTGATCCGGATTGTGCGCGAGGAAGACGATCCGAAACAGGAATTGATAAAGACCTTTGGCCTGAGCGATGTGCAGGCCGAGGCTGTCCTGAATATGCGGCTGCGTAATTTGCGCAAGCTGGAAGAAATGGAGCTGCGCACCGAGCATGATGATTTGTGCAAGGAGCGCGATCAGCTGGAGGCGCTGATTAAATCCGAAAGCAAGCAGTGGAAAGAGATCCGCAAGCAAATCGGCGAGTTGAAAAAGCTGTTTGCCCTGAATACGCCACTGGGCGCGCGCCGCACGGAAATAGGTCATGCGCCGGCCCCGGTCGATATCGATTCTCTGGAAGAAGCCATGATCGAAAAAGAGCCGGTAACGGTGATTTTGTCGGCCAAGGGCTGGATCAAGGCGATGAAGGGGCACGGCGTTAATCCGAAGGATATCAAGTACAAGGACGGCGACCGCGGCAAATTCGTGCTGGAGGCCCAGACAACCGACAAGTTGCTGGTGTTCGGGACGAACGGGCGGTTTTACACGGTGGGCTGCGACAAGTTGCCGCCGGGGCGTGGTTTTGGCGAGCCGGTGCGGCTGATGGTCGATTTGCCCAATGATTCCGATATCGCGGCGATGGAGCTGTTTAAGCCGGAGGCCAAGTTGCTGGTGGCTTCGGATGACGGGCGCGGGTTTATCGTGGCGGAAAAGGATGTTCTGGCGCAAACGCGGGGCGGTAAACAGGTTTTGAATGTTGGCGGCAAGGTTGAAGCAAAAATCTGCGTGCCGATCGTCGATGAAGACGATCATATCGCCATTATCGGCACCAATCGCAAGATGCTGGTGTTTGAACGCGCGGAGCTGCCGGAAATGGCCAAGGGCAAGGGCGTGATCCTGCAACGCTTCAAGGATGGCGGTGTGTCGGATATTCGGCCGTTTAACATGGCGGTGGGCCTGACGTTTAAATACGGAGCCGGGGAGACGACGGTTGAGAATATTACGCCGTGGATCGGTCGTCGGGCCAGCGCCGGGCGCTTGCCGCCCAATGGTTTTCCAAAGAATAACCGTTTCGGTTAGACTCTTCGTTTAGGGCTGAAATTTGATTTTATGCATTGCGCGGTTCATGTATTCATCTGGCCGTGTCCGGCTTTGCTGTGGAACCGATTCTACGTCTTTCCAGCCTTTGTTTGTTAAGATCTGGAATGGATTGAATTCGCTTTTGTAATGCATACGGCCATCTTCACTCCTATCCCAAGGACCAAGGTAGATATAGGAAAGACCATTTTTTTGTGCGTGCTCGATGGACTTTAGAATAATGAATTTCCCAAGACTTCTCTCGTGAGATTGAGAGACATCGTAGTAATATGTATTCAACGACATACCATCTTCCAAGAGAGAGTAAATGCCCGCGCCGAGCAATTTATTATCGCGATCGCGTACTTCGATTGTGTAATCCGGAATATCTACGCGTCCCATTTGATGCGTTACATATCGGAACAGAAAAGTTTCAGGGTCGTTTTCTTTTTTGGCGGATTCAATTATTTTTTTGTATTCGTCCGGGTGGCGTCCCTTCATGAAATTTAGAAAAATAGCGATGTGTTCACCTATGTTTTCTTTTGCTTTCAAGGGGGAAAGCACTGTCAGTGTCAAATCATTATTCGTGTTTATATTGCGCCGTTGGGAACGGCGGGGTGTGAAATTCGCCGCGTCAATTCTGCAAGGGACGCAGTGATCGCATTGTGGGCACGTGTACTGTACGAAAAAATTACTTATTTTCATCAGGCCGCCCTGATGGGCAAGCGTGCTTATTCTTTTTGCCTGCTCAATGTCAACGTCGTCCCGCCATCCATAAACGTTGTATGTTTTTATGCCTGTATTCTCGCGAATGAGACATGTGGTTTTATTTTGTTGCTTAAGTAATAACGCCATACTTTGCCCAAATTTTTTATGGCAATGTAGCTTTTTGGTTATGAAAAGTCAAGGTTTCTGATGCCCCGTATAAACTAAGGGAAATAAACGGCGCCGGGGGTTTTTTGATAAGGTTTATCCTTGTCCGGCGCGGGGGTGACCGGCGTGCGGGATCGCGGATACTCATCAAAATTATTATCGGCGAAGGGGTCCGTGTCATCGGTGGTTCCTGCCGGGTGTGGCGTGGTTTTGGTTTCTTCGCCGGATGACTCTCCTGTTTTTTCTCCGACCAGATCGTCCAGCGCGCCGCGCGCCAGAGCGTCTTCCAGATTTTCCCGGAGCAGAATAATGCTAATCCGGCGGTTGCGGGCATCCATGGGATCTTCCGCAATAAAGGGATCTTTATCGGCCTTGCCCACGACATTGGCCGTGCGATCGGCGCTTACCCCCGCATCAATCAGGACACGGCGGCTGGCGTTGGCGCGATCGGCGGACAGTTCCCAGTTGGTGTATTTCGCGCCGACGCCAAATTTATGGGCGTCCGTATGACCGCGGATCGACAGATTGTTGGGCATGGTGTTGATGACGCCGGCCACCATTTTCATCAGGTCCTTCGTATAGCCGTACATTTCGGCGCTGCCGCTCGGGAACATGGGTTTGCCGTCCTGGTCGATGATCTGTATGCGCATGCCTTCGGGGACGACGTCAATGGCAAGATTTTCAGCAAGCCCGGCCAGTTCGGGATTGTTTTGCATCGTTTCTTCCATTTCCTTTTTGGCTTGCTCAAAGGCTTCGTCCTCGCGCTTTTCGAGTTCTTGCTTGAGCGCCTCTATATCGGCTTTCCCGGCTTCCATTTCTTCGCTGCCGACCTGTTGGGTAACTTTTTTACCCTGATTGACGGCGCCGGTTTGCTGGGGGGCGGATAAGGGCTGGGCATTGTCGGCCATGGCGCCTTCCGATGTCATGGTCAGACCACCGAGAACGCCGCCCGCACCGCTGGTATAGCTCGATATTTTTTCCGGAGTGGGGTCAAAATAACTGGAAATCAGGTTCTTTTCTTCCTCGGTCGTCACATTCAAAAGCCAAAGCAACAGAAAAAAGGCCATCATGGCCGTCACGAAGTCGGCATAGGCAACTTTCCATGCGCCGCCATGGTGACCGCCGCCACTTTTTTTGATCTTTTTGACGATAATCGGCTGGAGTTCGTCGGCCTTTTTTGACAACGTCGTTCTCCCGTTCCTATTGTCCCGGTGCAGGCAGTTCGTTCAGCTTGTCTTCCAGTTCCTGGAAGCTGGGCTGGACGTCATGAGGCAGGAATTTACGGGAAAATTCCACGGCAACCTGCGGCGCAGCGCCCTGCAAGAAGGCAAGGATACTGATTTTGATACATTTGAAGTACATGACTTCGGTTTCGGCTTTGGAGCTCATAGCTCCGGCAATCGGCGCCACAAAGGCATAAGACAGCCAGACCCCCAGGAACGTACCGACAAGGGCGCCCCCGATCATTTTACCCAGAATTTCCGGCGGTTCGGAAATGGAAGCCATGGTTTTAATAACCCCTAGAACGGCCGCCACAATACCCAGAGCCGGGATCCCGTCCGCCATGGTCTGGACCGCGTGACCGGGATGGCTGTGGTGATGGTTGATGGTTTCAATTTCTTCGTCCATCAGGGCTTCCAGCTCGTGCGGGTTTTCATTGCCCAGAGAGATAATCCGCAAGTAATCGCACAGGAATACCAGTGCATGATGATTTCCGGACAGGCCGGGGAACTGTCTGAAGACACTGCTTTCTTCCGGGTGTTCGATGTGTGATTCCAAAGCCAGCCAGCCCTTGGTCCGCGCCAGTTTGAAGATCGTGTACAGGGCGCTCAGCAAATCCATGTAGTCTTCTTTGCTGTAGGCTGAGGGTTTGGCCAAGGCGCTGAAATAGCTCAGCGTGGTTTTAATCACATCGGTTGAGTTGGCGATCAGAAAGGCAGAAATAGCACACCCGAAAATGATGACAAATTCCCCCGGCATGGCACCCAGAATCATGGTCAGCAAATGGGTGAATTTTTCAAAATCGAAATGCAGGGCGATCAGCAAACCGCCGAAAGTACAAACGAAAACAAGCGCAATACCAACAAACTTCATGGTGCTATCAGAAATCCTTTCCCGGACACTTTATGCGTTTTTCCGTTATGATCCTTGAAATACGTTTGCACAGGTCATGTATTTCCGAAATAAAGCGGACCGAATCTTGAATCTATTCTATTGATTTTATCCCTTTTTTAGCGCTCAAGATCAAGGCGTAAGCCGATTATTTTTGAAAGCAGCTGGGGGTTATTTGGCGGGGACCGTGAATTTCAGGTTTTCTTTGTCATAGGATGGCCACGGACCCGGTTTTCCAAACAAAAAGCCTTGGCCGAAGGGGATGTCCATATTACGCAGGCAGATGGCTTGTTCCTCGGTTTCAATGCGTTCGGCGACGACGCCGATTTCCAGATCTTTGCACATTTTGTTCAGGTTTTTTATCATGATCCTGTCTTTTTCCGAGGTCAGGAGTTTTTGTGTGTAAAGACCGTCGATTTTGACGAAATCGACATCAAGCTTGTTTAAATACTGGAACGATGCGGCTCCGGCGCCGAAATCATCAAGGCAGACGGCAAAACCCTTTTTCCGAAAGGCGCCGATGAAGCTGTTGACCATCTCCAGTTCGGTGATCGTCGTTGATTCCGTAATTTCAAAAATCATGCGGTCGGCCAACGCTTTGTTCAGGGTAAGTTTGGCCATTAACGTTTTGAAGAACTGTTCGTTCTGGATTGACTGGCCGGAGAGATTTATGGCGTATTTTGTACGGCTTCCTGCGGCTTTGTAGAGAAGATAATTGATAACCCGTTCGCAAACGGCGATATCCAGATCAGCGGCCATCCCGACATCTTCGCTGAAAATTACCCATTCCTGGGTCGAGCTTTCCCCGCGAAAGCGGGTGAGAACCTCGTAGTGCGCCAGTTCGTAGTCTTTCAGGGAGACGATCGGCTGAAAATGCAGTTCGAAATTCAGCTGCTCGATCATGCTTTTCATTTGCTGCATTTTCTGGGCATTGGCGCCGACATAGGCTTTGAAGCTGGAATTCAGGTTGTCTATGGACAAATCAGCGCCTTTGCGCTCGAATTCGTTGATAGTGTAGATCAGGGCTTTGGTCGTTTCCCGTTCGCTGAGTGTCTGCAGATCAGCCGTGACGGTTTTGCTCTGGATATCGAATCCTTCGCCGTCGGGATCCTTGTCTTTGGCGAGTTCTTCGACCCGTGAGCGCAGGGTTTCGGAATCGATGGTTTTATCATGGATAATGCTGTAGCGGCCCTGCGCAATTTCAGCGACCGTATCCCCGCCCAGAGAGTGACCGGCCAGAAATTCGGTCAGGGCGTCGGTGAACTGGTCCCACAGCTCTTCCCCCAGCCGGGTTTTGGCTTGCTGGACGGCTGGGATGTCAAGCAATGTCATGTCGACTTCGTCGCCGACAGAACGCGCCATATCCAGCGCACCCTGAGCGGATTCGAGGAAGCTGTTTTTATCAAGGAGAATGGGAGACTCTTCTGGAACTGTTTGTGTACGCACGATAACGGGAACGAAGTCTTCTTTCGTTTTCGTCAGCCCGAAATCATAGGTTTTTTCCTCTTTGGGACGGGTTTTTTCAAAGTCCCCGGATTTATTTTCTTTTAGCGGTTTTGTGGGGTCAAATTCACCGGCTTTGTTTTCTTCCAGCGGTTTTGTGGAATCGAATTCGCCGGGCTCCTCATCTTTGATAGCGCTGGTTTTTGTTAATGCGTCGCTGTCAGGATCGTTTATCGGGCGGGTTTGGTCGAATTCACCCGGTTCATTGTCCTCGATTTTTTGTGTGCGCTCAAACTCGCCGGGGGGCGGTTGTTCGACCGGGGCTTTGCCTGTGGCGAGGTCACGCATAATAAGGCTGGTGAAGCCAATCGTCAGGTAAAGGCGGTCGCTATCGGGCATTTTGATAGCGGTTACAATGGCCTGTTTTCCGTTGCCGGCCTTTTCCGCCAAATTCATGAGAAAGGGGCCGTATCTTTTGCCGGGGATGGCTTTTTCCTGAACGGCGTGGAGGGTTTTGTGATCGTCGTCACGGAACAGCATCAGCCAGTCCTGACCGGGCAGCGAATCGTGGTCGATTCCCGTCAGACTTTTGGCCGCCCCCAGAGCATAGGCGACTTTCATGTCTTCGCCGATTTCCAGCAAAAGATCCGCTGATGCAAACGAAAACGCCAGAAAGCGATCTCTTTGCCGTTTTATATCTTCCGATGCCATAAACCCCCACAAGCAGAAGGCCGGGCCGTTCTGGCCCGTTACCATTATTATCATGGCAGCGGAGGATTACAAATTACTTAATGAAACGAGAGGATTATCAGCCGTTTTCCAGAAGCCGTGCGGCATCCGGGGCGGCATAGGTCAGAATACCGTCGGCGCCCGCACGTTTAAACGCCAGCAGCATCTCCATAACGGCTTTATCGTAATCCAGCGCTCCGGCAGCCGCGGCATGCTTGAGCATGGCGTATTCGCCGCTGACGTTGTAGACAAAGGTGGGCATCTGGAATTCGGCTTTGACGCGCGTCAGGATGTCCAGATAAGGCAGGCCCGGCTTGACCATGACCATATCGGCGCCTTCCTCGATATCAATGGCGACTTCACGCAGGGCTTCTTCGGCGTTGGCCGGGTCCATCTGGTAGGTGGCGCGGTCCTTGCGGGCATGCGGGTAAGCGCCGAGAGAGCAGCCCGCGGCATCCCGGAACGGGCCGTAAAAGGATGATGCGAATTTGGCGGCATAAGACAAAATGGCCGTATCGGTGTGGCCTTCGCGGTCCAGACCTTCGCGAATGGCGCCGACCATGCCGTCCATCATGCCCGATGGCGCGACGATATCGGCCCCGGCGGCGGCGGCGCAGGCCGCTTGCATCGCCAGATTTTCAAGCGTGGCGTCATTATCGACATCGCCGTGAGCGTTCAGGGGACCGCAATGACCGTGATCGGTGTATTCGCAAAAACACAAATCCGCCATGATGACGATTTCCGGGCAGGCTTCACGGGCGCGGCTTACCATGCGGTCGAGCAGGCCGCCCTTGCGCCAGCTATCGCTGCCTTCGCCGTCTTTATGGTGGGAGATGCCGAACAGCATGATCGACTTAATGCCGGAATTCCAGGCTTGCTTGACGGCCGGGCCGATGGTGCGCTCGGTTTCCCGGTAAATGCCGGGCAGGGAGCCGATCGGGGTGCGTTCGTCCAGCTCTTCCTCGACAAACATCGGGAAAACCAGATCGTTGACGGTCAGGTGCGTTTCCCGGAGCATGTCCCGCATGGCATCGCTTTTGCGCAGACGGCGCATGCGCGCGAAGGGCGAAAATTCAAGTGACGGGGCGGACTTGGCCTTGATCTGTTTGAGAGCGCTCATAGCGGGGACTATTCCTGTTTTATTGGTGTATCTTTGTTTTTGGTTAGTGGAAAAAAACGGCTTTGTAAATCTTTGCTGATAAAAAACGTCAAATTTCCGGCTTTTGCCTGTGGTTTTTTGATTTATGATTTTGTCTTATGTGGCGAATGTAGTATGATAAAGCTGTTATCCTGATCGTCCGGTAACATCTCGTTAATACACATCATGCAACAATATCCCGTTAGGCTTTTCAATCAAGGGAGCAATAAAAGTGGCAACAACACCGTATTATGACGCAATTCAGCTTATCGAGCGTCTGCACCGTTATTTTCTGGACGTGGTCAAGGTTGAGCTGGACCGTAAAGGGATTCAGGATATCAACAACGTGCAGAGCATGATCCTGCACAATATCGGCGATGATGAATTGACGGTCGGGGAATTAACGATTCGTGGCTATTATCTGGGCTCTAACGTTTCCTATAATGTTAAAAAAATGGTTGAAAACGGTTATCTGGAGCAGGCACGCTCTGTGCATGACAAGCGGTCGATCCGTGTGAAGCTTTCGACCAAGGGGAAGGAGTTGCACGCGATTATTACCGAGATGTTCAAGCGCCATGAAGGGCAGCTTTCCGGTACGGTCTTGACGGACGATCGTTTGAAGAACCTGAACGAAACTATGCAGATGATGGAGAAATTCTGGGCCAGCCAGACCAACTTTTCCGGTTTGTCTTCTCTGTAGGATATTTTTCGCCGTTTTTTAAAAAAGCTTTCCCATGTCCGATTTACCTTTACGCGACCGCGAAGTTATTCTCGAATATTTTCCGGTGCCGCCTTATATGCGGGTGACGGCTATGGATACGGCAACCTTGACCGAGATTTCCATTCAGGGGCCGGTCAATGCCGCCCGTCCGGTTCTGGAGCGCAATGCTCTCAAGCGCCTTGAATATGTCCTGAAAAAGAAAGGATTGATTTAGGGGGCGTCTCGCTACTATATATAGGGCTCGCTATAGTGGATCAATACAGGATGGAGCCCGTGCCGGATTTCAAAACAATAGCTTTAGGATGCGATCACGGTGGTTTTTCGTTGAAGGAAACCATCAAGGACACGCTGACCGGACGGTATGAAATTGTTGATCTGGGGACCCATTCCGAAGAGTCCGTGAATTATGTCGATTATGGCTCAGCCGTAGCGGAATCAATCCGTGACGGCAAGGCCGATGCCGGGATTGTTATTTGCGGTACCGGGATCGGGATTTCGATTGCTGCCAACCGTTATGCGGCGGTGCGGGCGGCGCTGTGCACGAACGCAACCATGGCGCGGCTGACGCGGGAGCATAATAACGCCAATGTGCTGGCGCTGGGCGCGCGGATTACGGGCGTAGCGGTGGCGCTGGACTGTGTTGAGGCTTTCCTGTCGACGGATTACGAAGGGGGCCGGCATGAGGCACGAGTTGAAAAACTCTGTAAAGGGATTTGATTTTAAAGGAAAAGGTGTGAAGCGATGTCATCAAACGTACAGAAAATGGATAACAGAATGAGCGAACGATTTTTTACCGAGGAACTGGCCAGCCGTGACCCGGATTTGCACAAAGCGATCCGCGACGAGTTGAAGCGTCAGCAAACCCAGATTGAGCTGATTGCCAGTGAAAACATCGTTTCCAAGGCTGTTCTGGAAGCGCAAGGCTCGGTTTTGACCAACAAATATGCCGAAGGTTATCCGCACAAGCGCTATTACGGCGGCTGTGAATACGTGGATGTGGCCGAAGATCTGGCGCGGGAACGGGCCAAGGCGCTGTTTGGCTGTGAGTATGTTAATGTGCAGCCGCATTCCGGTTCGCAGGCTAACCAGGGCGTTCTGCTGGCGCTGATCCAGCCCGGCGATACGATTTTGGGCATGTCTTTGGCGGCTGGCGGGCATTTGACGCATGGCGCGGCGCCGAATGAGTCCGGCAAATGGTTTAATGCCGTACAGTACGGTGTGCGCGAAGAAGATGCGCTGATTGATTATGATGAAGTGGCGCGGCTGGCGGACGAGCACAAGCCGAAACTGATTATTGCCGGGGCTTCTGCCTATCCGCGCGTAATCGACTGGAAACGCTTCCGCGAGATTGCCGACAGTGTCGGGGCTTACCTGATGGTCGATATGGCCCATTATGCCGGGCTGATTGCCGGTGGGGCGTATCCCAGCCCTGTGCCGCATGCGCATGTGAGCACGACCACGACGCATAAAACCCTGCGCGGGCCGCGGGGCGGGCTGATCCTGACCAATGACGAAGCGATTGCGAAAAAGCTGAATTCGGCGATTTTCCCCGGTCTGCAGGGCGGTCCGCTGATGCATGTGGTTGCGGCCAAGGCTGTGTGCTTTGGCGAAGCGCTGAAGCCGGAGTTTAAAAATTATGCGCAGGCGATTGTCGATAATGCCCAGGTTCTGGCCGAAACGCTGATTGCAGGCGGGCTGGATATTGTTTCCGGCGGGACGGACTCCCATATTGTTCTTGTGGATCTGCGGCCCAAGGGGCTGACCGGGAACATCACGGAAGTGGCGCTGGAAAATGCCGGTATGACCTGTAACAAGAATGCCGTGCCGTTTGATCCGGAAAAGCCGTTTGTGACCAGCGGTGTTCGTCTGGGTACGCCGGCGGCGACGACCCGTGGCTTTGGCACTGAAGAGTTTCGGCAGGTCGGGGAAATGATGGTGCAGGTTCTCGACGGCTTGGCGGCCAATGGGCCGGAAGGTAATGGCGCCGTTGAGCAGGCCGTACGGGCGAAGGTCGAAGAAATGTGTGCCCGGTTCCCGGTTTATCAAGGGCTGTAGAGGGATATAAGGAGTAAATTATGCGCTGTCCCTTTTGTGGATATGAAGACAGTCAGGTGAAAGATTCTCGCCCCGCGGAGGATGGGGCGAGCATTCGCCGTCGCCGGTCTTGTCCTAAATGTGAGGCGCGTTTTACAACGTTTGAACGGGTGCAGCTCCGTGAAATCACGGTCATCAAGGCCGGGAACAAACGTCAGCCCTTTGACCGCGACAAGATGCTTAAATCCATGCAGATTGCCCTGCGCAAGCGTCCGGTTGAGCTGGAAGAGATTGAAAAGGCGGCCAATGCCATCGTGCGGCAACTGGAAAAAGCCGGCGATGCCGAAGTGCCCTCGACCCATATCGGTGAGCTGGTCATGCATGCGCTGGCCCAGATCGATACGGTTGGTTATATCCGCTATGCCTCGGTTTACCGGGATTTCCGTCATCCCGAAGATTTTGATTCCTTCCTGCAAGAAGTGCGGGAGTTGCCTCATAGCAAACAGGCGGCTGAATAGGCGCTGTTTTTTTATCCCGAATGATCCCCGGAGTTTCAACAGGTTTATCCACAAGCCGGTGACATGAATCATTTTGTTTTCATGGGGAATGATGATGATATTTTTGGCGGTTCATGCTGCATCATAGATAGTTCTTTTGATCTTGTTATCGCATCAAATTGAACCTGAAGTGATACTTTCATGCGTTATACATGGTTTATCCACAGCGATATGCTTTCACGTGATCCCGTTCATTTTCGGTTCGCTATTATGTAGAGTGCAGGAAGTTGATGCATCCCTTGCCAATTCATGATAGAGATATCCACAAGCTACCGGGGCGGTTGGATAATTTATAGAAGAGTGTAAAATAAAAACTATGACGGCAAATGCACAAAGCAAGAAAAAGACAGGTTCGGCCAAGGCCCGGCGATCAGCGGCACGGCTTGCGGCGACGCAGGCGGTTTACCAGCAGCTGAATAACGACCAGACCGTCGATGACGTAATTAATGAATATCTCTCTTATCGTTTGGGGTTGCCTGTCGACGGACAGGAGATGGTTACGCCGGACCGGACGCTGTTTACGGCCATTGTGCGGGGCACGCATGATCGCAAGGATGATCTGACCGGCATTATTTTGCCGCTTGTCCATAAAAGCGCAGAGGAGGAGGGCAGCAAGAGCCACGACCTTGATTCCCTGCTGATGGCGATTTTGCTCTGTGGCGGGTTTGAGCTGATGGCTCATCACGATATTGATGTGCCGGTTATTATTTCTGATTACCTTCATGTTACCCACGCGTTTTACGAGCAAGGTGAGTCGCGTCTGGTGAATGCCGTTCTGGATAAAATCGGGACTTCGTTACGTTCGTAATGACCTGCTTCATGACTGTTCAAAACGGGGGATAACCTGGGGGATCTAGCGGGGGTATATTCTATTAGTGTTTTGAATCAGTTTATTTTTCTTTTGTTTTTATCTTTGATCCTTTTTTGAACCTGAAACGCATTTGCGCCTAATTTATCTAAAATACAACATGAATATAACCTAATATTAAAAAAGTTCTGCCAGAATAGAATAGGTTGGGGACGCAAGATTATTTTAGGGTTCAGGTTTTTTTATGAAATTACTCGTTATAGGAATGGTCGCTCTTTTAGTGCTCGGCGGTGTTGGCGCCGGGGCCTATTTTTACTTTGGCGGTAAAAAGGCCGAAGCCTCGATCGGTGAAACGGAAGAGCATCAGGCCGCCAAAGAAGCGCACGGTGACGGAGAGCAGGGTGAAGGCCACGATGAAGGCCGCTTTAAGTATGTCGAACTTGATCCCCTGATCTTGCCGATCATTAACAGTAACGGCGTTTCCCAGAATTTAAGTCTGGTGATTGTTATCGAAGTTGAAAGCGCGCGGGCGCAAAAGAAAGTCGAGGACTACCAACCCCGCCTCAAGGATGCTTATATCCAGGAACTTTACGGTGTTTTAAACCGTCAGGCCGCGATGGAAGGCGGTGTCTTGCAGATACAATCCATTAAAGCGCGCTTGCGTGACATCAGCCGCCGCGTTGTTGGGGAAGATGAAGTGAACGATGTGTTGCTACAGGTTGTCCAGCAGCGTCCTCTTTAAAAAAACGCCTCTTTGAAAATTGTACTGAAAGCCCGCGTTGCCGGGCTTTTTGTTTGCAGGGGCGTATTTTTTTATAAAAAAACAGAGGATAACTCCTTGCGTCCCTTCGCATAATTATGCACTTTCAATCATCATGCTGCTGTCGATCCGGTTAACCTGTTCTTTTTGAACCGGATTGCGGAGCCAACAATAAACACTAAGAGGCATAAAAATGATTGAAGTCTACTTTATGGCGATCTGCGCCGGTATGGCGGCCCTTCTATATGGCGCCTATCTGGCGCGCAAGGTTATGGCCTGCAGCCCGGGGAATGAGCGTATGCAGGAAATTGCCGGGGCTATTCAGGAGGGCGCTGCTGCTTACCTGAACCGTCAATATACGACAATTGGTCTGGTCGGCGTTGCCGTCGCGGCCCTGTTGTTCTTTTTGCTCGGCGGGCACGTTGCCGCCGGTTTTGTGATCGGTGCGGTTTTATCCGGGATTGCCGGGTATATCGGTATGAACGTATCGGTGCGCGCCAATGTGCGGACGACGCAAGCCGCCACCGAAAGTTTAGGGAGCGCGCTGGCTGTCTCCTTTAACTCCGGGGTTGTTACCGGTCTTCTGGTGGTCGGGCTTGGTATTCTGGGCGTGACAATTTATTACATGACCCTCGATACCATGGGCATGGGCCTGCGCACGATGCTCGAAGGTCTGGTTGCTTTGGGCTTTGGCGCGTCGCTTATCTCTATCTTCGCCCGTCTTGGCGGTGGTATCTTCACCAAGGGTGCCGATGTTGGCGCTGATCTGGTGGGGAAGGTCGAAGCCGGCATACCGGAAGATGACCCGCGTAACCCGGCCGTGATTGCCGATAACGTCGGTGATAATGTCGGGGACTGTGCCGGGATGGCTGCGGACTTGTTCGAAACCTATGTTGTGACTGTGGTTGCTACGATGCTGATTGCCTACAGTGTGTTTGCACCGGAGGTTCAAAGTATCATGATGCTGTTGCCGTTGATGATCGGGGCGCTTTGTATTATTGCGTCGATCATGGGAACGGTCTTTGTGAAGCTTAACAGCGGGTCAACCAACATCATGTGGGCGCTGTACAAGGGGCTTATCGCGACGGCGCTGTTCGCCGGTATCTTTATTGCTCTGATGCTGGCCAACATGGGGGTTTACCATGAAATCCCGATGGCGGATGGTACGATCATTAACGGCGTCAAGCTGTTTTGGTGTGTGCTGACGGGGCTGGGCGTAACCGGCCTGATTGTCTGGATTACCGAATACTATACGGGTACGGAACACCGTCCGGTCCGGATTGTCGCCAAGGCGTCAGAATCGGGTCATGCGACGAATGTGATCCAGGGGCTGGCTATCTCTATGGAAGCGACGGTCCTGCCGGTGATTGTGATTTGTGCGGGTATCTTTATCGCTTACTCACAGGCGGGCCTGTACGGGATCGCGATTTCCGCGACGGCGATGTTGTCGCTGGCCGGGATGGTTGTGGCTCTGGATGCTTACGGTCCGGTAACGGATAATGCCGGCGGGATTGCCGAAATGGCGGAACTGCCGGAGAATGTCCGGAACACGACCGATGCGCTGGATGCCGTAGGGAACACGACCAAGGCTGTGACCAAGGGTTATGCGATCGGCTCTGCCGGTCTGGCGGCTCTGGTGCTGTTCGCTGCTTATACGGAGGAAATCAAACACTATCTGCCGGACCTGCCGGACATGGCGTTTTCCTTGCAGAACCCGTATGTGGTGATCGGTCTGTTCATTGGTGGCTTGCTGCCGTACTTCTTTGGCTCTTTGTCGATGCTGGCTGTGGGCCGGGCGGCAGAAAGTGTCATTATCGAAGTGCGTCGTCAGTTCCGTGAGATCAAAGGCATCATGGAAGGCAAAGCCAAGCCGGAATATGGCCGGGCGGTTGACCTTTTGACCAAGGCGGCGATCAAGGAAATGATTGTTCCGTCGCTGTTGCCTGTGTTGGCGCCGATTGTCCTGTTCACCGTTATGTACTATCTGGGGGGGATCGTTGCGGCGTTCCAGTCTCTGGGGGCGATGCTGATGGGGACGATCGTGACGGGGCTGTTTGTCGCGATCTCCATGACGTCCGGCGGTGGTGCCTGGGACAATGCCAAGAAATTTATCGAAGACGGTAATTTCGGCGGCAAAGGGTCCGAAGCTCACAAAGCGGCTGTTACCGGCGATACTGTCGGCGACCCGTACAAGGACACATCCGGTCCGGCCGTGAACCCGCTAATCAAGATCACGAATATTGTCGCGATCTTGCTGGTGGCGATCGTAGCCAAGTTTGTTGTGGGCTAACGCCGGATCATAAAAACACAAAAAGAAAGCCCCGCCATTTGTGCGGGGCTTTTGTTATGGGGAAGAAACACGATGTGGAGCGGTGTCCGTTCTTACCTTTGTTTGTTAAATCGCCCAACATTGCCGAAGAATTGCTGAACGGCGGTGACCTCGTTGCCGGTGGTCGGCGTTTTTTCCCGTTCATAGGGCAAATCGAGACGATTGTTATCAAGCTCTTCTATGCTTGCCAGTGTGCCTTCCTGATCAAAGGTGGCCATAACGATACGCTCTTTTTGAATATCTTCATCAAGGATGCCGCGTTTTTGGGTTTCCTGACCGATGTAATACCAGACATTTTCATCAAACGGCGCTTTGGTCGTCGGCGAGCCGAGTTTGCGCAGGACGTCCGAGCGTGTGTCAATGCCGGGCTTGACTTCGGCCAAGCGGAAATCCTCGACTATATTGCCGCGGATGTGATTGGTCGGTGTGCAGGCGCTCCCCAAAAGGGACAAAGAAACAGCGCAGGCGATCAGGTTTAATTTTTTCATGGTGATATTTTTGAACCGTGTTATATCCATTTCAGTATTCGAGGGGTAAGAATGGTACACATGCTGGGATTTTTCAAGACGCAATCAAAACGTAACGAGAGAGCTGCACAATTATATGCAGCTTTGGTGGTGCAGGCGCGTCAACCGGTTTTCTACCGGGATTATGCTGTGCCGGACACGGTGCAGGGCCGGTTCGAGATGGTCGTTCTGCATGGTTTTCTGGTCTGGAATCGTTTGCTGGATGAGGGCGCGGCCGGGGCGGCCCTGTCCCAGAATCTGTTTAATGTCATGTTTCGTGATCTGGAGGCGGCCTTGCGGGAAATGGGGGTCGGCGACATGGGTGTGCCCCGCAGGATGAAGCGC
Source organism: Rhodospirillales bacterium (assembly GCA_020638175.1). Classification (NCBI taxonomy): domain Bacteria; kingdom Pseudomonadati; phylum Pseudomonadota; class Alphaproteobacteria; order Rhodospirillales; species Rhodospirillales bacterium. The sequence goes on along the minus strand of JACKJA010000002.1, from coordinate 1,609,224 downwards.
ATGATGCGGTCCTACAAGGGCCGTTCCATGGTTTATCGGGATGCTTTGAACGGTGTGGGCGATGACGATTTGCCGGACGTTCTGATACGGACGGTTTATCAGGGGCGGGATCCCGGAAAAGCGGTTTTGGCGGCTATGACCGATTATATGCGCCGGAATGTAAATGCTTTGAAAAATGCCGGCACACAGGATATTTTGTCGGGAATTGTCGAATTTGTAACGATGAGTGAAAAAAATGACGAAGAAAATGCAAGCGATTACGCCGGAATGGTCGCATCTGTTTGATGTTGAGGATGTTGCCGCGGTGCCGGTGACATTGACAATAACGGCGGACGAACAGCAATGCCGCGATCTGGCCCGGCGGCTGGGGGTGGAAGCCGTTCAGAGCGCGGCGGCGACGGTGACATTGCAACGCCAAAACGGCAATATCATTCATGTGAAAGGCGATTTGACGGCGCAGGTCATCCAGAACTGCGTTGTTACGCTGGAGCCCTTTGAAGAACAAATAGAAGAAGACGTCGAGGGCTGGTATCTGGATGAAGAGCAGGCTGTTTCCCTGGCCAAGGTGCGTCATGAACGCCAAAGCCGGGGCGGCGAAGTGGAAGTACCGATTCTCGACGAGCGCGATGATCCAGAGCCTGTCGTTGACGGCATGATTGATCTGGGGGAACTGGCTACGCAATGCATGTCGCTGGCGATTAACCCGTTTCCGCATGCGCCGGGGGTTATGTATGAGCTGGGCGACGATCGCGAAAGCCCGGTAGAGCCGCCGCGTCAGCCCAACCCGTTTGCGGCGCTAAAGGAATGGAAGAAAAATAAAGAGGAAAACTGATTTTTCCTTGCTTCGTCCGGGAAAATCCGCTATCAGGTGTCCCTCGGATAATTATAACGACGAAATCAGGAATTTGAAAAATGGCTGTTCCGAAGAGAAAAACAACGAAATCAAAACGCAATATGCGCCGGGCGCACGATGCGTTGGGCACTGTGAACTGGGTTGAAGACCAGCACACGGGCGAGCCGAAGCGCCGCCACCATATCGACCTGAAAACCGGCATGTACAAAGGCCGTCAGGTTCTGACCGAGCGCGACTAGTCAGATCGCGCCATAAAAAATCAAAGGGTTCCGCGTTTCCGATTTTTGAGATATCGTAACGCGGAATTTTTGATTCTTGCGCCCATAAATACGGCAATGTGATGTCTAAACCACAAATAATGGCACTGGATGCGATGGGGGGCGATTTCGGCCCTGCTGTTGTCGTTCCTGCGGCGGCTCTGGCGGTGAAAAAGCTGGGCGCTAACGTGCACTTCCTGTTTTATGGCGATGAAAATGAAATTAATCGCTTTCTGGGCAAGTATCCTCGTTTAAAGGCTCTTTCGACTATTCACCATACGGACAAGAAGATTTCCAGCGCGGATAAACCGTCGGCGGCTGTGCGGGCCAGCAAGGATACCTCCATGCGGCTGGCGATTGAGGCGGTGAAGGACGGGCAAGCCCAGAGCGTCGTGTCTGCCGGGAATACTGGGGCGTTGATGGCGCTGTCCAAGATGATTTTAAAATGTCTGCCGGGGATTGACCGGCCGGCAATTGCCAGTGTTTTGCCCACAGAAGGCCGCGATACCGTGATGCTCGATCTGGGGGCTAATCTGGTCTGTGATGAAGAGATGCTGGTGCAGTTTGCGGTTTTGGGGGCTGTTTATGCACGGGCTGTTAGCGGGATTGAACGGCCGAGCGTCGGGCTTTTGAATATCGGGACCGAAGATATGAAGGGCCATGATGAAATCCGGGCGGCGGCGGGAATCCTCTCGGGGATTGATTTTCCGGGTTCTTATCACGGCTTTGTCGAAGGCAACGATATTGCCAAGGGAACGGTTGATGTCGTCGTTACGGACGGGTTTACCGGCAATGTAGCGTTGAAGGTCGCGGAAGGGGTCGGTAGCCTGACGCGGCATTTCCTGCGCGATGCTTTTAAATCCTCACCGCTGGCGATGCTGGGGGCTATGCTTGCATCTGGCGCTCTGAAACGTATGAAAAAGCGGGTCGATCCCCGTTTTTATAACGGCGGGATGTTTTTGGGACTGGACGGGATTTGCGTGAAAAGTCACGGCGGCATGGATGAATACGGGTTTTACCGCGCGATCCGGGTGGCTTACAACCTGGTGGAGCAAGGCTATAACAAACGGGTCGCCACGGAAATTTCTCATGTGATGGAACAGGAAACCGAGATTAGCGCCCGAACGGAAGAAAAAGAAACAGCAGAGGATAATGCATGATTCGGACCGTAATAGCATCGTGCGGCGGTTATCTGCCCGAAAAAACCATGACCAATGCCGATCTGGAAAAGATCGTCGATACGTCGGATGAATGGATTGTTCAGCGTTCCGGGATTCGGGAGCGTCATATTGCGGCGGCGGATGAGGCGACGTCCGACATGGCGGCAGCCGCGGCCCGCGTAGCCCTGAAAAATGGCGGGTACGGGCCGGCGGATATCGACGGCATTATCGTGGCGACGACGACGCCGGATAAAACCTTTCCATCTGTTGCCGTGCATGTGCAGGCGACTCTCGGCATTGGGCCGTGCGTGGCCTTTGATGTGCAGGCGGTCTGTTCCGGTTTTGTGTATGCTCTGAGCATAGCTGATATGTTTGTTAAAACCGGGCAGGCCCGGCGAATTCTGGTGATTGGCGCCGAGAAAATGTCTGCGGTTTTGAACTGGGAAGACCGTACGACCTGTGTTTTGTTCGGGGACGGAGCCGGGGCCGTGGTGGTGGAGGCCGACGAGAGCGGTCAGGGCACTGTCGAAGATCGCGGCGTTTTGTCCTCACATCTTTATGCCAATGGTGTGCAGAAAGGTCTGCTTTATACCAATGGCGGACCGTCTACGACCGGGGAGGCCGGCCATATCGTGATGGAGGGCCGCGAAGTGTTCAAGAACGCCGTGCAATACATGGCGGATATTGTCAGTGAAGTGCTGGAAGAAAACGGTATCAGTGACAGCGATATCGACTGGTTGGTGCCGCATCAGGCCAATATCCGCATTATCGAGGCCACAGCCAAGAAGCTGCATATGAGTATGGATCAGGTTGTGGTGACTGTCGATCGGCATGGTAATACGTCGGCGGCGTCGATTCCTCTGGCGTTGGCCGATGCCGTGGAAAGCGGAAAGATCAAGCGCGGCGATTTGCTGTTGCTGGAAGCGCTGGGTGCGGGCCTGACATGGGGCGCGGCTCTGGTGCGGTTTTAGGGGCGCACAAAACACCTGAAATTAACAATATTCTGTTACCCTTTGAACTCTTAACATTTTTTTGCATTTGTTTGTTGCTGGAAAGTTGACAGACGCAAAAGCAAACGGGTATGGTTTGAGTCATTCATAAATACATGAGGAAAGTATGTCTGGACGTACGATTACAAGAGCCGATCTGGCCGAAGCCGTCTATGAAGAAGTCGGTTTGTCACGCAACGAGTCGGCGGACCTAGTGGAAGCCGTCATTAACGAGATCTCCGAGGCTTTGATCGCCGGGGATAACGTTAAGATCTCGTCATTTGGCAGTTTTTCCATCAGGGAAAAAGGGGAGCGGGTTGGCCGTAACCCGAAAACCGGTGTGGAAGTGCCGATCAAACCGCGCAAGGTTCTGGTTTTCCGGGCGTCTCACGTCATGAAAGACCGGATCAACGGCAGCGAAGGCTGATTATCGGATCCATTTTGAAAACAACATCAATACAATAGGTGGGGACTTATCGTTATGAACGCATTACAACCGCAATCCGCTCAGTTTGACATGGAAGAGCAGGAGGCTGACAGGCCGGATAACAGCCGTTCGCGCAAAGCTGCGGGGGCGTTCCGTACGATTAGCGAAGTGGCTGATATCCTCGATGTTCAGCAGCATGTCCTGCGCTTTTGGGAAACCAAATTCACGCAAGTCAAGCCGCTCAAGCGCGGCGGCGGGCGTCGTTACTACCGGCCTGAAGACGTGACGCTTCTCGAGAAAATCCATCACCTTCTGTACACGGAAGGCTATACCATCAAGGGCGTTCAGAAATTGCTCAAGGAACAGGGGAAAGCCCAGCTCTTGAAAACCGAAACAACCCCGAAGCCCGGTGTCGCTGTGGCGAATGAAACGGGCGGTTTGGCGGCCGCGCCGCAACCTGCTGTATCCGGCGCGCAAAGCAATCTGAGCGGCAAGCAAAAACGTTTGTTACAGGGCTTGCTTGAGGATCTGCAGGACATTCGCAGCGCTCTGGGCGATCGTTCATAAAAATCCGGGAGGACGGGGCCGTTTTAAGGTTTGCGTCGCCGGGTAAAATCAGATAAACATTCCCGCAGTCGGAGCGTGGCGCAGCCTGGTAGCGCACTTGCATGGGGTGCAAGGGGTCGCAGGTTCAAATCCTGTCGCTCCGACCATTTTTCAAAAATCGTTATATTATCTGGCGAGGTAATAGCAATCGCCGGACTGCGCCCGCAGCGCGAAACCTTGCTTTTCCAGCTTTCGAACCATCATGTCCGGCGTGTCCGGACGGCCTGTTAATTTGGGCTTGTGGAGTTCGATCATGATCTGGTCGCAGCGTTCCATAACCGCGGCTTCGTGGTCAATCAGGTCGATTTCCGCACCTTCGATATCGGCGATCAGGGAGAAGTGGTCGGCCAGAAGACCCTTCACGATATTGGTAAGCGATTGTATGGGGACGTTGATGATTTGGTCACGGTTTGTGCGCTTGGTATGGGATGACAGGCCCGAAGAGAGGTTGTTGCGCATTAAAAATTCGGCGGTTTGGTCATTATCGGCTGTTTGGCCGATGGCGGCATTTATGAAAGCGATTCTGACGTCGGGCCGGTTATTTGTGGCGCGTCCCATGTTTTTTTGTAGGGCCGGGAAGGAAAGCGGATTTGGTTCCACGCACATAATGCGGCCGGTTTTTGCCAGTTTTTCTTCGCAGGCGATGCGGCTGATAACGCCAATGTTCGATCCCAGGTCAATGATGGTGTCGGCGGTTTTAAAATGATCGCGGAGCAGACGGGTTTCATGCCGTTCATAGGTGCCACGATAAATCCCTATAAAATCGTCCCAGTGCATGTTTTTGGGAATGGTAAATCTGTAGCCATCCGGGGTCGTTCCATTTTGGAGAACACCCGTGTTTATAAGGGATTGTACGGCTGTCTTGACAAAAGGGCGTGCCAGCATTTTTAGCGGTTTCATAGCCGGGTGTTGAAGCATGAATGCTAGCTTGCTTTCAGATATATCTGCCATCTGCGCTGTATTATCGGTCATAGCCGGTGTTCTTTCGCCCTTTGTTGAAGAGGGGGGAAAGTACCACAAGATTTTCCGTTATGTCAAACTTTTCGCTGGCCCGGCGTGCCTGTTGGCCGATCAAGGTTGTGCGGCTTTGAGCGCTTCGATTTCGGCCCGCAGGGCTTCGATTTCAGCTTGTTGTTCCTTGATGGCGGCAACCAGCGGCGCAATCATCCCGACATAGTTCAGGCTTTGGGTTTTTTGCTCGTCGTTCTCGACCTTGACCAGTTCCGGGTAAATTTCCCGGACGTCCTGAGCGATGAACCCGAATTCGGTCCGGGCGTCGGGGTCGTCTTTCATGGTAAAGGAGACAGGCTCCAGCGCCATGATTTTGGCAAGTTGCGGTGAAAGCAGGGCGATATTGTCTTTCAAGCGGCGGTCGGATACGTCGACAATGACACCGGTATAGTTGATATCGCCGACAACATCCAGTGCGGCGGACGGGGCCGTATCGCCGATCCCGACATAGCCGTTGCTGGAGACATAGAACAGGTCACCGTCGTTGGCATCGTCGCTGCTAATCATAAAGGCGGGCTGGGATGTCGAGCCGCTGAGCGATACTTCCAGCCATGAGTCCGGCGTGGCGTCGCCAATACCCGTATTTCCACGGGTGGGACCTAACAGTACATAGCCATTGGCATTGCCGCTGGAGCCTGATCCGGGGTTCAGGGTTATACTGGCCCCTGTGGCGCTGGAGCCGCTGTTACCGGCGGTCAATGTTAGTGCGCCGCCTGTACCGCTGGTGGCGCCGCCGTTTCCCGTTGTGATGCTAATACTTCCGCCTGGGCTTGTGTTAAATCCACCATTATTGGTTTTGATTGTCATTGAACCGGGAGTTCCTACGCCACCATGGGTGCCGCCTGCACTGAGAGTGACTTGTCCACTGGTTACAGAGCCTGAACCACTCAGGGTGAGATAAGAACGTGTAGCACTTGCGGAATATCCTCCACCCACTGTATTTCCGCCGCCATAAATTGTTGTTGTGCCGGTTGGTGTAGATGCCGCATCACCAGCGGCCATCGTTAGGTTTCCACCCTGAGTCCCGCCAAGCGTCTCATTTTCTCCGGCTTGAATAGTAATGTTTCCGCCCCTTGCTCCAGAAGCCATTGGGCGTCCGGCACGAATGGTCATGCTACCGCCGCTGCCTGTGCCTCCGCCATCTCCGGCGCTCATATAGACATTGCTTCCGGTGCCGTTGCTGGCGGCGTAGCCTGCGCCGCCAATGATGCGGGTAACTTCACTGGCGTTCGGGGTGGTGGCATTACCATCCGCGCCGACGACATGCAGGGAGGCGGTCGGATCGGTCAGGCCGATGCCAACCATCGGGTCACTGCCGGAGTTATAGTAGATATCGTTGCCCGCCCCGGTTACCCATTTGGAGCCGCCGGCGCTGGTCGCGATTGTTTTCCAGCTGAGGCCGTCGCACAGGTCAAACTGTGTGTTGCCGCTGTCATAGCGAATCGCCCCGGCGATCGTGCCGTCACAGGTCGCCGCGTCATAATCGACCTTTACCGCTCCGGCAACGTCGAGAAGGGTGGTTGGCGTGTCAACGCCAACGCCAATTGAACCACCCGCTTTGACGGTGAATAGATGGTTTGCACCGCTATCCTGGACGGTGAAAGCTTCGGTGGCGTCCGTATTGCCCTCGGCCCATACAGCGACATCCGCGTTCTTTACATCAGGATCGTAAATATTCGGAATGTGCCCCAACGCCATACCATAAGAACCTTGCCTGTTTATCACAATATTCGCAGTCGAATCCGTGATTGAAACCCCCCGCAAACTAAATATGTTGTTTCCACTCGACCCTCTGTACTCCATTTTGAAACCCTCAGGAAACCCATCGTTCCGACTGTATAGACGTAATGCGGCGCTTCCTGGGACCCCACCATTACCACCGCTGAGGATCATGCTGGTAGCTGTGGCGTTTGCCGTGTTGGAATAAACGAATTGATTGTTGCTTTCATCGAAAAACAGTTGACTGCTGGCGGCGAGTGATCCGCTGCTGTTGAACTGGATTTCGCGGTCCGCACCGGCGGGATTGGATGTTCCGCCTTCGCCCCAGCCGATCCAGCTGGTGCCGTCGCAATATTTGAAAACCTGTTCGGAGGCGCTGAAATACTCGATTCGTCCGGCCGGGGCGGCGGGACTGGCGCAGTCAGCTTTTGCCTGTTGTGAATGGGCGGTCAGCGCCAGAAATAGGGCGCCGGACAGCAATATCCGTCTCATAGTCACTTTCCCCTGCAAATACATGTATCTCCTATCTATTGTTACCAGATACATCTCAAGAAGTCGTTAACGGGCTGTTAGTTTTCCGCAGCTTTGTTTTTTCCCTAAGACGGGTGTTGAGGGGAAAAATAATGTGCTAGATTAAGGGTATGTACCCATCTATCGATCCTTATAAAACCGAAATGCTGCCCGTTGGCGACGGGCATGTTCTCTATGTCGAGCAATGCGGAAATCCGGCCGGAATTCCGGCTGTTTTTATCCATGGCGGGCCGGGCGGCGGATCGCACCCGGATATGCGGCGGTTTTTCGACCCGGAACGCTACCGGATTGTTGTGTACGACCAGCGCGCTTGCGGCCAAAGCACGCCGTTTGGCACGGTTGAGAATGTAACGCCCGATATTCTTGTTGACGATCTGGACAGGATCCGGGCGCATCTGGGGGGGGATCAATGGGTGATTGCCGCCAGTTCATGGGGGTCGGCATTGTCCCTGAAATACGCCATTAAATATCCGGAACGGGTGCGGGGGATGACGATATCGGGCGTTTTCTTCATGGATCGGCGCGGCGTGGAGTGGTTTACGGAGGAAGGCGGAGCCAGCAATATCCGGCCGGAATGGTTCGGGGCTTACCGTGACCTGATTCCGCCGGATAAACGTAAGGGTGGCCTGACGGAGGCTTATTGCGACCTTATGGAGACCGGTGCGGATGAGGAAATCCGCGAGGCCGCGCGGCGGTTCGATGCATGGGATACATCCATTTTGTACTTCGAGCCGAATCTTGAGCGGATTTCTGAAGTGGAAGCCGGCCTTGAAAAATCCATACCGCTGACGAAAAACTTTTTCTATTTCGTGCGTCATTACTACCGGGATGAAAACAGGGCGCAGATTCTCGATGGCGTTAAAAATCTAGGGCATATACCCTGTTTTATTGTTCACGGGCGTTATGACCTGATTTGCCCGGTGAAAAATGCCTTTGACCTGCATGAAGTTTATCCGGGGAGCACGCTGTTTGTCATGGACAAGACCGGTCATACGGCGCGCGATCCGAATATTGCGAACAAGATGGCCGAGATTACCGACAAACTGGCGGAGGATTTTTCAAAATGAGTGCTGTTCTGGTTTATATCACTGTGCCGACGGCGGAGGAGGGCGAGCGGATCACCCGTTTGCTGCTGGAGCGGCGTCTGGTTGCCTGCGTTAACATGATGGCGCCCCACAAATCAATGTATTGGTGGCAAGGTAAAATCGATCAGGCGGAAGAGATTGTGATAATTGCCAAGACGCGGGCGGCGCTGTTTGATGATGTGAAGACCGCCGTTTGTGAAATGCATAGCTATGAGTGCCCGTGCATTGTGGCATTGCCGATTACGGACGGGCATGCGCCGTTTCTGACGTGGATCGAACAGGAAACCGGTGCGGATTAAGCCAATCCCGGTGTCGGCGCTGCCGGCGCGGCGGCCTGTATGGTCATGGTTTGCTCGACCGGTTCGTTTCGTTGTTCCAGACCGGTTTTCGCATTGATTCTTGTGATGTTGCCTGTGTCTAGTCCGGCCTGAGCCAGCAGATTACCGTTCCCCATGCTGTAGGCCGGATCGGTCAGGATATTGGCGGCCAGTTGCTCGGCGCCGGGAATTTCGGTTTCCGTACCCAGATAATCGGTTACGCCGCTCTCGGCATCCGTGCCCCGGTCGATTTTCTCCGGCGTCTGTGATTTTATGGCGCTTTCGGCCAGTTTTTGTTTGTCATCCAGTGTATGACCGCTGGCGGTATTATAGGCGACTTCGACATTTATGGTCGAGCGTGTCGGCCCCAGTTTGTCATCCGTGTGGTCGATAATCACGGTTTCCTGCCGCATCGTTACATCATTGCCGCTTTTGCGGTTCACTGAGTTGGCAACGTCTTTGCCCCCATCATTTTCATCAATGAATTCACCGATTTTATCGATATCATTAATCGGGATTTTTGTGAAATTCCGGTCATCTTTGTGCTCGTTTGCAAAACGGACGAAGGCCGTCCAGTCCCCATCAAATTTCTCGTCGGCGAGTTTTTCAAGGTTTTCGGCGATGGGCCGGGATAAGCTGTTCTCTTTCAGCTCCTGAATTTTATCGTTAATCTCTTCGTTGGTCAGGCCATTCAATTCATCCAGTTGACTGGTGAACGCACCGACTTTTATCCCCGGTTGCTGTGGTTTTCTGCCGCCCATTATGCGCCCTCCGTCAACATGGTGAACTTTAAAGGGTAAGGCGCGGCCAGAGTCCGGTCGCCTTTGACCTCGATCATGAAAATTTCGCGCGTATTATGCAGGGGGGCGCGCAGCGGTTCATGGACCGTCATACCCAAATCCTGCATTTCGCCGTCTTCGGTAACGAATTGCAGGGCGTGGAGAGAGGGGTCGTACTGAACATAGGAGTAATCGTGATCTAAAGCGCCTTGATGGAGCAGCATAACATTTCCGGTCTTTGTGACCAGAAGATCAATCTCCCGTTCCTGTGCCAAAGGCTTTAAATACAATGACAGCCCCTTTGTTCGTTCTTGTGCCTCATACCATTGCCACGCCATTGTAGCAGGCAAGGGTTAAAGGATGGTAAAGGTGTGCGGTGTTATTATACCGCAAATCTAACACTATGATTTTAAAGGTAAAATAAATTTATGTTGACAGGTGTAGAGCGATCCGGCATAACCGCCCGGTTCAATGATTTTGATAAGGACAAATAACCATGAAAACCTATTCTGCGAAACCTTCCGAGGTTGAAAAAAAGTGGGTGCTTGTTGATGCCGAGGGTGTTGTGCTCGGGCGTCTGGCCAGCGTTGTGGCGTCGCGTTTGCGCGGCAAGCACAAGCCGACTTTTACGCCGCATATCGATTGCGGTGACAATGTTATCATTATTAATGCGGGGAAAGTCCGTCTGACCGGGAACAAGCGCAAAAACAGCCTGTTTTTCTGGCACACCGGTTACCCCGGCGGGATCAAACAGCGTTCACAAGGACAGATCCTTGAGGGCGATCACCCGGAACGCGTGGTTGAAAATGCCGTTAAACGCATGTTGCCGAAAACCATTCTGGGGACGCATATCTTCAAAAATATGCGCGTATATGCCGGTGCCGAGCACCCGCATGAAGCACAAAATCCGGAAGTTCTGGATATTGCCGCTATGAACCCGAAAAACAAGAGGTAAGAAATTATGTCTGAAGCTGTAAAAGATTTGAAAGATTTGGGTGACGTTGTGGCGAGTGATGCTGCGGATGCTTCTCCTGTGTCTGAAGCCGTGGAAACGAAAAAGCCGCGGGAAAAAGAAGTCGACAATCTGGGCCGTTCCTATGCCACCGGTCGCCGTAAGGATGCCGTGGCCCGCGTATGGATCAAGCCGGGTAAAGGCGTTGTGACCGTAAATGGTCGCGATCAGGCTGTTTATTTCGCTCGTCAGACCCAGCGTTTGATCCTGAACCAGCCGTTTCTGATCTGTAACCGCGTCGGCCAGTTCGATGTCGTTTGCACGGTCAAGGGCGGTGGTTTGTCCGGTCAGGCCGGGGCTGTCCGTCACGGTATTTCCCGTGCGCTGGAAAAATTCGAGCCGGAACTGCGTCCGTCTTTGAAACAGGCCGGTATGCTGACCCGTGATGCACGGACCGTTGAGCGGAAAAAGGTCGGGAAGCACAAAGCCCGTCGTTCCAAACAGTGGGCAAAACGTTAAGCTCGTTGCTTACAGAAATTATACGAAGAGCGCTCTGGTTTTCAGGGCGCTTTTTGTTTAGGGTGTGTAGATGACAGGCATCATTCTACCTTATATGGACAAGTGTCCTCTGATCCACGAAACGGCTTTTGTTGCGCTGAATGCGGCGGTGGCCGGGGATGTCGAGATCGGGGCTGAGAGCGGTATATGGTTTTCCTGTGCGATCCGCGGCGATGTCAACGAAGTGCGGATCGGAGCGCGGACGAATATTCAGGACGGCACGGTGATTCATTGTACCTATAAGGGCGAAGGTACCTATATCGGTGATGATGTGACGGTTGGGCATGCCGCGATCCTGCATGCCTGCACGGTTCATGATTTCGGTTTTGTCGGGATGCAGGCCTGCGTTATGGATGGTTGCGTTATTGAAAGCAACGGAATGCTGGCGGCCGGGGCGTTGTTGACGCCGGGCAAGCGAATTCCTTCCGGCCAGCTCTGGGCCGGGCGTCCGGCGAAATATATGCGTGATCTGACACAGGAAGAGCTGGATTATATCCAGTGGTCGGCCGGGCATTATGTGCGGCTGGCGGCGGCGTACCGTTAAGTTTGCATAATCTGCAAAAAATCGCTATAAGAATAGCCATAACAAATAAAAAGGGTGTGACAATGACTCGGGCATGTACGATTGATGCTTTTTTCACGAATTTTCAAGCGGGCAACATTGAGAACGAACCGTCTCAGGATGTGATTGATCTTATTTCCAAGACACGTCAGATGGAATGTCGGGGCGATTTTAAGGCCGCGGTTGCTGCGCTCACGGATGCTTTGATTGAGCATGCTAATTGCGTGGAGCTTATCAATGAATGGGAAGAAGTTGCGCTGTCCGCGATTGGTGACGCGGATATTGATGTGGTTTCTGACTGTGTAGATCGGTTGGAAGAAAAATCACAGGCAGACAGCTGTGCCTATGCTGTTTCACAACGTATGGCCGCTATGGTTTCCAGTACGCGTTCGTCCCTTAAGCTTTTACAATATTAAAGCATTAGCTTTTCATCTTTATGTAAGTGCCCGGCGCGGCGCACAGTCCCTTGGCCGGTTTGCGGGCGGCGATTTTTTCGCCCGCATGTTTTGCCAGCCATTTGCTCCAGTGCGGCCACCAGGAACCATCTTCCTGACGGGCCTGTTTTAGCCATTCGTCCGGGTCTTTCGGGGTCTTGGTCGATGTCCAGAAGCAGTATTTGTTTTTGGCCGGTGGGTTGATGACGCCCGCGACATGGCCGGAGGCCGCCAGTGTGAAGGTTACCGGGCCATCAACAAGTTGCGTGGTGGCGTAGGTGGCTTTCCATGGTGCAATATGGTCTTCTCGTGTCGACAAGAAATAAGACGGCGTTTTAATCGATGTGATGTCGATGGGCTCGCCATTCATAACCACGCCGCCGGGCACCGGCAGAAGATTTTCATTATAACATTTGCGCAGGTAAAAACTGTGCATGGCCGCGGGCATGTTGGTGGCGTCGTCGTTCCAGTACAGCAAGTCGAACGGGAAGGGTTCCCGGCCCATCAGGTAGTTATTGATGACAAACGACCAGATCATGTCGTTGGCACGCAGGAGCGAGAATGTTTTTTTGAACGATTCAGCTGGAAATATCCCTGTTTCCGCCATTTCCCGGTCCAGAAGGTCTAGCTGGGTTTTATCCATGAACATCTTGAGCTCGCCGGCGTCTGCGAAATCGACGAGGGTTGTCAGGAACGTGGCCGAGGCGATCTTTTTATCCTGTCCCTTGGCTGCTAGCCACGCCAGCGTAATCGCAAGAAGCGTACCGCCGAGGCAATAGCCAAGAACGTTGCAATCGGGCTGTCCGGTGATCTGTTCAATCTGGTTCATCGCGGTCAGGACGCCTTCGTCCATATAGTCCTCGAACCGCTTTTGAGCGAGTTTTTTGTCAGGATTGACCCACGAAATCGTAAAGACGGTGTGGCCTTGCTCTACGGCCCAACGGATCAGGGAATTATGTTCCTGCAGGTCCAGAATGTAATATTTGTTAATCCATGGCGGGATAATCAAAAGCGGCTTTTTGTAAGCTTTTTCAGTTAGCGGTTCGTACTGGATCAGTTCCATCAGGTCATTGCGGAACACGACGCGGCCGGGGGTGACGGCAAGGTTTTTGCCGATCTTGAAAGCTTGGTAATCGGTCGTACTGATAGACAGCTCACCGTGGCCGCGTTCGATATCCTCCAGCATGTTTTCCAGTCCACGAACCAGATTGTCGCCATTGGTGTTGATGGTTTCCTGCAGGACTTCCGGGTTTGTCAGCAAGAAATTGGTCGGGGCGATGGCATTGATGAACTGCCGGGCCTGAAAGTCGAGTTTTTGCCGGGTTTCGCTGTCCAGTCCCTCCGTTTGCTGAATGGTGTTACCGATCCAGCGCCCGGTCAGAAGATAAGATTGTTTGATGAAGTCGAACAGGGCGCTTTCCTGCCATGCCGGGGATTGAAAGCGGCGGTCGCCTTTCTCCGGTTCGTATAAGGTATGAGATTCCTGTCCCATGAAGCGCTTGGCGCTTTCCTGCCATAGGGTGCCCCAGTCCTGCCAGAATTTCATCTGCATTTCCGTCAGCTTTTGCGGATCGGACAGCAAATGCGCGGCAAAATCGAAATAGGCTTGCTGCAAATTCAGAGGATCGGCCATTTTTGTGTTCTGGGCTACGCCGTATTTGGCCATGATCTCTTGCATGACGGGCTGGGTTTTCTGGGCGACGTCAAACAGAATGCGTCCCAGAGCTACGGGATCTACGCCGGCCAGGCTATCGGGCAGTTGTGATTTGCTGTTTTCTTCTTTACGGGCTTGCGACACGGTTCCTCCGTAGGGGCAAAGACAAGTGAAAGGGGATGTTACATGAAATCTTCTTGATTATCTCGTAATCTTTTCATTCGGTACTTGCAACTTATTCCTGAATGGGCCAGTTTTGGGACATTGATTTAACATGAGTTTTCATGCCATGGCATACATGGCCAAACGGGAGGGCGTTTTGAAGCCGTTTTTAACAGTGATGTTCAGTATGGTTCTGGTTCTGATGATGGCGGGCTGTTCGTCGACGCCGAATGACGACCGGATAGAGGTCTATAATTCTTCCGCGGCAGAGCAAACGGAAGACTATGCGGATGTCGGCGGTTATGACATGCAGGACATGTCTAACGGTGCTGTTGAGGTGTATTCTCTGGAAGGGGACGCGGCGGAGACGGCATTGCTCCCGTCATCCCTGCCTGCGGCCATGCCAGAGCGGCACAGTGTCCCGGCCCATGATCCGAACGTTGAAATTTTTCCGTTTGACGGCGGGGAGTCTCCCTATCCTTTGCATGAACCCCGTGACTATGCTGCTCCCGTGATGCCGATGTCGCCTGAAGAACAAGGAGAGCCTTTGCCGGTGATGCCTGCGGAGGATGCTGTTTTAACGCCGTTGCCGCGCACGGTTTATTTTGCGCATAATTCGGCTGATTTGAATGGCGCTGCCGAGGCGACGATTGACGAGGTTGTCAAAACGCATAACGGGATGCAGGCTTTGAGCGTTGAGGGGCACGCCAGTTCCCGTGCTGTAGCCAAGGATCCGGTTGAGCGTAAAATCGTTAATCTGAAAATGTCGATGGAGCGAGCCTTCCGGGTTTCCAGCGAATTGATGCGCAAGGGCGTTCCGGCGGAAACCATACGGGCGACAGCCTGGGGCGATACGCGTCCGGGGGATGTGCCCGAAGGTATGAGCACCGAGGAAGCCGAGCGCCGCGTCGATATTTACACGGATGCGCCGTGATCGCTTGAAACAAGCAGGACTTATCATGACACAAGTTTTTCGCATTGGTATCGCCGGACTGGGGACCGTCGGTGTCGGCGTGGTGAAAATATTGCAACAGCATGCGGCGGTTGTTTCTTCCCGGGCCGGGATTCCTGTCGAAATTACGGCTGTGTCCGCACGGTCGCCGGGTAAAGATCGCGGCGTTGACCTGTCGGGGTATGAATGGAGCGATGACCCGTTAATGCTGGCCGATGACCCGCGGCTGGATGCCGTGGTGGAGCTGATTGGCGGCGCGGACGGCGTTGCCTATGATCTGGCAAAAAAGACACTTTTGAACGGCAAGGTTTTCATTACGGCGAACAAGGCACTGGTGGCGCATCATGGGCGGGAGCTGGCGTGTCTGGCGGAAGACAACAACACGGCGTTGCTGTATGAGGCGGCTGTGGCTGGCGGTATTCCAATTATCAAGGCGCTGCGCGAAGGGTATGCAGCCAACGATATGCGGGCGGTTTACGGTATTCTCAACGGGACATGCAATTATATCCTGACGGCGATGCGGGAAACCGGCGGCGCGTTTGACGATATTTTGAAAGAGGCGCAGGACAAGGGCTATGCCGAATCCGACCCGTCTTTTGATATTGAGGGGACGGACGCCGCGCATAAACTTTGTATTCTCAGTGCTTTATCCTTTGGCGTTCAACCTGATTTTGAGGCGTTGGGCGTGCAGGGCATTACCGGCATAGCCAGTGAGGATATCGAGGCGGCGACAGCGCTGGGCTATAAGATCAAGCTTCTGGGCGTGGCGCGGCGATTAGGAGATAAAATCAGTCAAAGCGTTTCGCCTTGCCTGGTGCCAGAAGATAGTCCGATTGCCGCGGTCGAAGGGGTGTTTAATGCCGTCGAGGTTACCGGTGATTTCGTTGATACCGGCCTGCTGGTCGGGCGCGGTGCCGGGGAAGGACCGACGGCGTCCTCGGTTGTTGCCGATATTATTGATGCTGCGCGCGGGATTAAGTTGCCGGCTTTCGGGGTGCCCGTACGTGATTTGAAAACGGCGGACTGGGCCGGGCCGCAGGATATCCATTCCCGCTTTTACCTGCGCCTGACGGTTATGGACCAGACCGGGGTTCTGGCTGAGGTTACGGCCTTGCTCCGTGATTACGGCGTTTCAATGGAGTCCGTGATGCAGCACGGTCATGATTCTGATCGTCCGGTGGCGCTGATTATGACGACCCATGAAGCCCGGCAATCCGACGTTGAGGCTGCTTGTGAAAAGATTGCCGCGTTGCCGTCTGTGGTGGCGGCCCCGACCGTTATGCGTATTGAAAGCGCCTGACGAGCGCGTTAAGCTGGCGGTCTCTCTTTTTTATCTATGACAAAGAAAAGGAACTGCCATGTCCGTCGATCAGGAACTCTCTGCCAGCTACAAGCATATCACTCCCGATGATGAAACGTTTTCCATGGACCGGAATGTGGCGCTGGAGGCTGTGCGTGTCACGGAAGCGGCGGCGTTGTCGGCTTCGCGGTTAATTGGCCGCGGGGATGAAAAGGCTGCGGACAAGGCGGCGGTGGACGCGATGCGCGATTCGCTCAACAGCCTGCATATCAGCGGCACGGTTGTGATCGGTGAAGGCGAACGCGACGAGGCGCCGATGCTCTATATTGGCGAGAAGGTCGGTGCGGGCGGCCCGGAGATCGACATTGCTCTCGATCCGCTGGAGGGGACGACGATTACCGCCAATGGCGGCCAGAATGCGATGGCGGTGATGGCGATGACCGACAAGGGGGGCTTTTTGAACGCCCCGGATACCTATATGCAGAAAATTGCTGTGGGGCCGGATGTGCCGGCGGATATTCTCGATCTGGATGCGCCGATCGAAGATGTATTGCAAAAACTGGCGCAGGCCAAGGATACAACGATTGAGAATCTGATGATCTGTATTCTGGATCGCCCCCGGCATGAGGGGCTGATTAGCAATGTCCGGGCGGCAGGCGCGCGGATTACCCTGATTCAGGACGGGGATGTCAGTGCCGTGATGGCGACGGCCGACCCGGAGACCGGGATTGATCTGTATGTTGGCACAGGCGGTGCGCCTGAAGGGGTGCTGGCGGCGGCGGCGCTGCAATGTACGGGCGGCGCGATGCTGGGGCGGCTGGTGTTCCGTAATGACGAGGAACGTGACAGGGCGGCGCGCTGGGGGATATCCGAGGCGGACCGCGATAAGATCTATGATACGAATGCTCTGGCCAAACCCGACAACGTGATGTTTGCGGCGACGGGGGTGACGGATGGTACGACGTTGAAAGGGGTGCGGCGTTTTCCCGGCGGCGCGGTGACGCATTCGATTGTCATGCGTTCCAAATCCGGGACTGTGCGGCGGCTGGAAGTCTGTCATAATTTTACCCGTAAAGCGGGGCGTTCATAATGGCTGGATCCGCCCTTTTCGGTGTGGATAATTCTCTGGGTAATGCCCGGTGGGTGTTGCCCCCGGCCGAGACGGCGCTTGTGGAAAAAATTGCGCGTCAGTATGATTTGCCGGAAATCGTGGCGCGGCTTTTGGTTCAGCGCGGCGTAGCGGCGGAAAGCGTGCCGTCTTTTCTCAATCCAACATTACGCAGTGATTTGCCCGATCCGTTTTGTATGGCCGGAATGACGGCGATGGCTACGGATGTGGCGGAGGCGATTGCCGCGGGCCGGAAGATTGGTGTTTTCGCTGATTTTGATGTTGATGGTGCGACATCGGCGGCGCTTTTGATCCGTTTTATGCGTCATCTGGGCGTCATGACCCCGTTTTATATCCCGGACCGGCTGGCCGAAGGCTATGGCCCCAGCGTTAAGGCTTTTCAGGCTTTGAAAGAGCAGGGCGCGGAGATTGTTCTGGTCTGCGATTGCGGTATCACGTCTTTTGATACGGTGGCCGCCGGGCGGGAAATGGGGCTGGAGATCATCGTGTTCGATCACCATGAAGCGGAGGATACGCTGCCGGAGGCATCCCATGTGATTGATCCCAAGCGCCGGGACGACACGTCGGGCCTTGATATGCTGGCGGCGTGCGGCGTGGTGTTTATGGCGTGCGTGGCGATTAACAACAAGTTGCGGGAGCTGGGCTATTATCGGAAAACCGGGCAGGCTGAACCACCTTTGAAGGACTGGCTGGATATTGTTGCGCTGGGGACGGTATGCGACATGGTGCCGCTGGTCGGGGTTAACCGGTTATTGGTGCGGCACGGTTTTGCACAAATGGCCCGGACGGAGAATCCCGGTATTCTGGCGCTTTTGTCGGTGTCCGGGGTCAATGACGCGCCAACGCCGTATACGGCCGGGTTCGTTTTAGGGCCACGGATCAATGCCGGTTCACGCGTGCATGAGGCTGATCTGGGGGCGCGGCTGTTATCTACGGATGATACGGAGGAAGCCCGGAATATAGCTTTTACCCTTAATGATTGTAACGCGCACCGCAAGGAAATCGAGCAGCAAATGCTGGCCGAGGCAGAGGGCATGATTGCGCGTGAGCGTCTGGATGAACAGCCCTTGATTCTGGTGGGGGATGAGAACTGGCATCCGGGGTTGTCCGGGCTGGTGGCCGGGCGGCTGAAGGAAAAATACGGCAAGCCGTGCGTGGTGATTACTTATGCGCCGGGAGAAACCGGCGGCATGGAAGGGCGCGGTTCCGGGCGCTCTGTGCCGGGCGTGAATATGGGCGCGGCCTTTATCGAAGCGCGTAACCGCGGGCTTTTAACCAAGGGCGGCGGGCATGCCATGGCGGCCGGGTTTACGGTTTTACCGGATCAACTTGAAGCCTTCCGGGATTTTGTCTTCGATCATATCGGGGGGCAGCTGGCCGGGCAGCCGGTGATTAGCGAGACGGTCGTTGACGGCGTTCTAAGCGTGCGCGGTGCGCAGCCCGATTTTGTCAGGTTGCTTGGCGATCATGTCGGGCCGTTCGGGCAGGCCCATCCCGAGCCTTTATTTGTTTTGCCGCAGGTCTGTGTGCAAAAGGCCGATATTGTCGGTGCCGGTCATGTGCGGGCGATGATTAGCGACTGGGAGGGCGGTTCCTGGATGAAGGCCATGGCTTTTCGCGCGGCCGATACGCCGATGGGGCAGGCTTTGTTGAACAGCAACCGGCAGCCGCTTCATCTGGTCGGAACATTTAAGCTGGATAACTGGGGCGGCACGGAAAAGGTTGAAATGCATGTGCAGGATGCAGCGCCGGCGCGGGAACAGGTTTTATAAGCTTCGGCTTTTGCTCTCCTGAACGTTATTTTTTATTTCCCTTTGCGTTTTTGCTTGCTTTTGCCCCGGCATTTCCCTTACAACTGCCCGGTCTTACATTCTTTGACAATACGTCCCGTTCGTCTAGAGGCCTAGGACACCGCCCTTTCACGGCGGCAACACGGGTTCGAATCCCGTACGGGACGCCAAATATCCACACAATACAATCCCAAGAAATCCATAAAACCTAGACAAATAAAGGCTTTTGAGCGATAATTCCTCCAAAACCATCCAAGGGCATCCCATAATTTCTAAGAAAAATGGGGGCCTTTTAGGGGGCTTTTAAAATAACCCGAATTCAGGAGGCCCCCAAATGAAACTCACCGCTAAAGCCTGTGAAGCCGCAAAACCCAAGGACAAAGCCTATAAATTGTTCGATGGTGGGGGCCTTTACCTCGAAGTGAAGCCCCCAAATAGCAAACTATGGCGTATGAAGTACCGTTACCTTGGTAAAGAAAAGAAGCTCTGCATAGGCGAATATCCAACAATCAGCTTGGCTGCGGCAAGAGACCACAGAGAAGAAGCTAAAAAATTGCTAGCAAATGGGCATGACCCCTCCGCTGTAAAACAAGAAATCAAGCAGGAAAAAATCCAAGAGCAAGCTAATACCTTTGAGGCCATAGCCCGTGAATGGCATGAACACAAAAAATCGGAGTGGTCAGAAGTAAACACAAAAACCGTTATCGATCGCTTAGAGCGTGATGTCTTTCCAGAGATCGGTAAATATCCAATCAAGATTATCACCCACAAAATGATTCTAGACCTCGCCAATAGCGTTAAGCAGCGCGGAGCCAATGAATTGGCTAAACGGATCATTCAAATGTGTAGGCATATATATCGCTATGCGATTGTTACAGGTCGAGCCGAAACAAACATTGCAGAAGATTTAAAAGGCATGGTCAAAGCAAAACCCAAAAGCCACTTTGCAGCTATTGAGGCCAAAGAATTACCACAATTTATTTCCGACCTTCGCGATCATAAAGCCAAACTTAATCGTCAAACTTATCTGGCTGTTAATTTTATGATGCTCACATTTGTAAGAACGGGAGAAATGATCGGAGCTAAATGGAGTGAATTTGATTTAGAGCAAAAACAATGGCTCGTTCCCGGCGAACGTATGAAGATGGGTAAGGAACATATCGTCCCGCTTTCACGCCAAGCAATCGAGATTTTAGAAGAGTTGCGCGAATTGCATAATCATCCCATCTATGTGTTTCCAAGCCGAACCAACCGAAGCAACACCATGAGCAACAACACAATCCTTATGGCATTAGATCGTATGGGATATAGAGGAAAAATGACAGGCCACGGTTTCCGTGCATTAGCTATGAGTACAATAATGGAAAAATTAGGCTATCGACATGAAGTGCCGGATGCTCAACTCGCCCACGCCAAGCGCGGAGATGTAGCCAGAGCTTACGACCGTGCGAAGTTTTTGCCAGAACGTGCAAAGATGATGCAAGAATGGGCAAATTATATTGATGGCGTTCAAACATCGAGAGTAATAGAATGGCCAAAGCAGCGGCAAACAGCATAAAAGATATTGGTAACGAGAATTCTTACACCTCTGAATTTTTTGAAGAGTTTTTTCAAAAAATCGGACTTACAGCCCAGTCAGAAAAAGCTGTCCTAAAACGCACTATCATGCTTGCCACACAAGCATATGTCAGAAATTACAGCAATCATGTAAGAGAGCTTCCAGCCCATGAAATAAAAGATAAGCTTGAAAAAACCCTCAAGCACATAAACAAAGCCGCAGACTCGCTTTCCGAAGTCTATACATCAGAATATTACAGTGAAGCCGTAATAAATAACTTGTACGATGTTATTGATAAAAAACACCCAACACTGCATAGCTTGTTAGATCAAATTATACGCTCAACTCATGCCGGTACAATTACCTCTCCTGCTCGCTCCTTCGTTTTATTGGCTGCAATGGCAGACGGAATTGAACAAACGCTTGAAAACTTTGAATCCGAAAACACTCCGAATAAAAGCGAAGCACTTTATCATTGGATCATGATTTTGTCCGCTAAGTTAGAACCGATCCTCGGACGCAAACTTGAACAAAGCCGCTACCACGAAGGCGAATATATATCCAAAAGAGACATCAGCGACTCTGAGCTGCTCTTATTCATTATCAAACAGCTAGATCCAAACGTCACACAGAGCCAAATAGAAACAGCCATCAAAGACACCCACAAAGAACGCCGTGACGCTCCCTGGGATAATTATTTCCCGACGTAGAAAAAAATCCATCTTTTTTGAAAGAGATTTTCCTTCCATCACCTTTATGGAAGCAACCTAAATTCCATTAAAAATATTTGTATCCACTTGAACAAACATAGAAAGGATACAAATGTCAGAACCATCAAAAAAAGAACGCTTTCTCAGATTAACAGACGTTATGGCGCGCACGGGTTTAAGCCGTAGTGCCATTTATCTCAGCATAAGCGAAGGCACATTCCCCAAAAACATCAATTTAAGCGCCCGCTCTGTCGCATGGCTTGAAAGCGAAATTGATACATGGATGCAAGACCGCATCAATCAAAAATCGATCGCTTCTTAAATGCCGTTCTTTCCGAACTTTTTGCATTAGCAATGGAAAAAATTTCAATGAAAAAGATTTTAGACACAAACACACACACTGAAAATTGTATCGAAAAAACACCAGTAAAAGCCATACGAAAGTATTGTTTAGAATGCTGTTTAGAAAAACCGTCCGAAGTTCGGTTATGTGCGGCTAAAAATTGCCATCTATGGCCTTTCCGTATGGGCAAAAATCCATTTCATAGGCGCACGATGACGGATGAACAAAAGCAAAAATTAGCAAGACGTTTAAAAGATGACTAATGCTGCCCAAGTTCTGGTTTCCCTTGCCCAA
This sequence comes from Rhodospirillales bacterium, assembly GCA_020638175.1. Lineage (NCBI taxonomy): Bacteria > Pseudomonadati > Pseudomonadota > Alphaproteobacteria > Rhodospirillales > Rhodospirillales bacterium. The sequence goes on along the minus strand of JACKJA010000002.1, from coordinate 1,587,092 downwards.
GCACTAGCAAACCAAAAACTGCTGTAAATGGTGTGAAACAAATTGAAATAAGTACCCATATAACAGTTGATCGGTTTCGAGCCTTTGCCATATCCGCAGGAAGGAATACGTAGAGCCAAAGTGCAACGCCAATGGAAAATAAAACAATTACAAATTCCATGCCGCTCCTTTATATTTCCAGTTATCGAACGCGCTACCAAGAGGAAAATCCTCTGGTAGCCGGGAGTTCGAAACCATCCATCAAAAGAAAAATGGCCGACGGCTTTTAAGCCGAAGCCTTGGACATAGCCGCCGCTCCCGGCCATAAGACCGAAGAGCGGCATCCTGTGATACGTTTCTTGAGAAGCGCATCACTAACGGCTGATGCCAGCCGCTTTTGATGAAGAGGTTTCGAAGCCTCAAGTCTGCATAAATGCAAACCTGATCTGATAGTGCTTTTTATTTGCAAGAAAAGCAAGGGTAATAGAAGTGTGTGTCTCCCCCTTGGGGGACGGAAGGGGGGGAGGACTTAATCTAAACTTGATTATTAAGTCCTAGGTGACGAACAGAAAGGGATAAAATGGCGTGGCAGACAAAATAGAACAAGAGCCCCAATTTAAAAGAAACACGCGCTTAAAATACTCAAAAGCTAGACAAAAAGTCTGCGCTTTTCTAAATCATTAGGGCTGATTGTTCGTTTAACGTCATTTAAAACCTTTGTGAGAAGAGACAGGGTAGTGCCTACCCGGAAGATCAGCAGACCAGTTATCTTACTTGATGTAACTGTACTGACTGACAGGAAAATACAAAAATCCATATACCAAGACCAAAAAACTGTAATAATATAATCACATGGATTTAGTGCTCGGTATTGTTGCAGTTGTTTTTAGTTTTCTTGCCTATATGCATGCAAGAGAACGCTTCCGCTTGGATTTACTCGAAAAGCGCTGGCAAGTTTACGAGAAAGTTTTGGAGTTTTGTAGCCGCGTTACTGAATATGGAGGCCTTCCTAAGCATGGCGATGATGGAGACCGTAATCAGGCAATTATTAACGCTCTTATTGCCGCGAATGAGTCTTTTCGTGGTATAGGATATCACAAAGCCCGTTCTTTATTCGGGCCAGAAATTCATAGAAAATTTGATGAGTTGAGCAAGGCTTATGCGTTCTTTGTTACCTACTCAGATATTTCTCATGACAAAATTGATGAAAAGCATAAAAAGCTGATGTTTGTATGGGAAACGATAAAAGAGTTGCCAGATTTATTTAAGCCCTATGTCTATTTCGGCGACTTCAAGCATTACACTTTCAAAGAACGTGTAGATTTAGCAAAAAGCAAAATACAAGAACTTACTGTGTTCAGAAAAGAAGACATTAAATAGGGGGCTTTATTGGGGGCTTTTGTATTTTTTGCTATTTTATTTTTAAATTAAACCAATAGCTTGTTGTCTGAGTTCGAATCCCGTACGGACGCCAATTTTTCCATAGATGTTAACCAAAGCTCCGTTTCCGGAATTACCGACAGGAATAAACGGCTAAACCGCAAACAGTTCTTGCCCTGCGGCGGCTTTAACTATATGAAGTCAGGCATGAGTTTTGAAGAGCTGGGGCTGGGCCCCGACATAATGAAAGCCATTGAAGAGTGCGGTTATACCAAACCGACACCGATTCAGGAAAAGGCTATTCCTCCTATTTTGATGATGCGCGATCTTGTCGGATTGGCGCAAACAGGCACTGGGAAAACGGCGGCGTTTACGTTGCCGATGATCGAGATCCTTTATGGCGGCCGGGCCAAGGCCCGCATGCCGCGCTCTCTGGTGCTGGCCCCGACGCGGGAACTGGCGGCGCAGGTGGCCGATAATTTTGACACGTATGGCAAATACCACAAGTTAAGCAAGGCGTTGCTGGTTGGCGGCGAGTCGATGGGCGACCAGATGAAACTTCTGGATCGCGGTGTTGACGTATTAATTGCGACGCCGGGGCGGTTGCTGGATTTGTTCGAGCGTGGGGCGTTGCTTCTGGGGGATATTAAAATCCTTGTGATTGATGAAGCCGACCGGATGCTGGATATGGGTTTTATCCCGGATATTGAAAAAATTGTGTCGCTGGTGCCGCCCTTGCGTCAGACATTGCTATTTTCCGCGACTATGCCGCCCGAGATTAAAAAGCTGGCTGACAAATTCCTGAGCAACCCGAAAACGATTTCGGTGGCGCCGCCGGCCTCTCCTGCGGAAACGGTTGAGCAATTCCTTCTAAAGGTTTCTCCTCGCAATAAAAAAGAAGCTTTGGATGAGCTGATTGGCCGCGAAGATATCAAGAACGCTTTTGTGTTTTGTAACCGTAAACGCGATGTGGATATGCTGGCCGCGTGGCTGAAAAAGCAAGGTTATGCCGCCGCGCCGATGCATGGTGATATGGCGCAGCCGGTTCGAACCAAAACGCTGCAGGAATTCAAGGACGGCAAGGTTGTTTTGCTGGTTTGTTCGGATGTTGCCGCGCGGGGACTGGACGTTTCTGCCGTTTCGCACGTGTTTAATTACGATGTGCCGATGTCCGCCGATGATTATGTTCACCGGATTGGCCGGACCGGCCGGGCCGGGCAGACGGGCCGGGCGTGGATGCTGGTTACGGATGCCGATCAGAAGTTTCTCGACGCTATTGAAAAACTGATCAGCAAGAAAATCCCGGTTACCGATGTAACGAAAGGTTCGCCGGCACCGCGTAAAGCCGATGAAAAGCAGAGCCGGGAAAAGCCCGTGAAAACGCGCCGGGAGCAAGGTGGTAACCGGGGCGAAAACCGGGGCCGGACAGACAGCCGTAACCAGAATGACCGGCGGGACCGTGCTCCTTCCCATCGTCATGCGGAGTCAGAAGACAGCAATATTGTTGGTTTTGGTGACGATATTCCTGCATTCCTGAAATAATTTTCTCTATTTTTCCGTTTATAAATCCGGTTTCATAGCGCCGCTTCCTTGACTTACGAGGCATGTCCCCGCAGAATCCTCCCTTGGATATCGCTTTAATTAAACCCGTGGAAAATGGCGGGATCAGAGATCGTTTATGGCCTTTTGCCCGAAACTGAAATTTTTCCTCCGTTTGTGCCTGTTTGCCACCTTTTTCCTGGGGGAGGGAAGCGCCGTGCAGGCGCAGATGCTGACGGGTTATCGCAGCGCTGAAAATCAGGAAACCGTTGTCGTTCAAAGCGTTGAACCGTCTTCCCCGGTTTCTACGGTATCCCGTCCTTTTTTAACGGCGCGGAGCGAGCGTATGGGGGCTGTGCCTCCCGTTGCCGCCGTACCGGAGAGTGCTTCACAAAAGCTCGTGGAAGAACCGGTGCAATCCGATGCCGCGCCGGTGGATCTGGCGGCGGACAATCTGGTTCACGATAAGGAAAAACAAATCCTGACGGCCAAGGGACATGTCGTGTTGCAGCAAGCTGGCCGTATATTGAAGGCCGACGAGGTGCAGTACAATATGGCCAGTGATACGGTGCTTGCACGCGGAAATGTGGTGTTGAACGAGCCAAGTGGCGATATTCATTTTGCGGATGAGGTTGCTTTGACCGGCGAGATGAAAACCGGGCTGGTTTTCGGGCTGCAATCCTACCTGTCGGAAGGCGGACAATTCACGGCGCAAGAGGGGGAGCAAAGCGATGGTGGTCAGCGGATCGTGATGTATGATGCGGCTTATACCCCTTGTGAATGTGATACGGACAAAAAAGGTAATCCAGCATGGCAAATTCGAGCGCGGGAAGTGATATATGACAAGGAAAACCACCGGATTATATACAAGCATGCCCGGTTCGAGATTTTTGGTGTGCCACTTCTTTATTCCCCCTATCTGGCGCACCCGGACGGGCGGGAAAAGCGGAAAAGCGGGTTTTTGACGCCGGGGCTGGCTTTCGACAGCCAGTTAGGGACGGTCGTGACCAATAATTACTACTGGGATATTGCTCCCAATCGTGATGCAACCGTTGGCGTTATGGTGATGACACAGGAAGCTCCGGTGGCGCTCGGTGAATATCGTCATCGCTTTGAACAGGCAGCCCTGACGTTGAGCGGCAGTACTACCTATTCGGCGCGTACGGATAGTGTCGGGGGAGAAGATGTCAAGAAAAGGGAAGAGTGGCGCGGTCATGTTTTTGCCGATGGCCGCTGGGATATTGACAATAAATGGCGGGCCGGCACCGAGCTGGAGCTGACTTCGGATGACCAGTATTTACGTCAGTATGATTTCAGTCACAAAGACGTTCTTGAGAATCAGGTCTATGTCGAGCGCTTTTCGGGCCGCCATTACGGGGTCGGGCGTGTAATGGCTTTTCAGGATGTGCGGGTGCGTGAAGAACAGACAGACCAGCCCAACGTGTTGCCTGAGTTCGAGATGAGTTTTGTAGGTGAGCCGAATGCGACGCTGGGGGGGCGCTGGCAGGCTGACGTTTCGGCTCTGGGGCTGCAAAGGAACGGTAACGGACAGGATATGACGCGTGTTGTTGCACAGGCGGGCTGGCAAAAACGGCATGTTTCCCGGATGGGGTTTGTGAATACGCTGACGGGGGTTGTTCGAGGCGATGCTTATTATGCGCAGGACCGGGATATAGCGACTCCCGGATCGGGGCGTAGCCGCGATGCTGAACAGACTCGCGGCTTTGCGCAGGCGCATCTGGTGACCTCTTATCCGCTGGTTCGCTCGTTTGAGCGTATGCAGGCTGTTATTGAACCTGTGGCGGCGCTGACTCTCGCTCCGAATATTGACGCTCAAAATGATGATATTCCCAATGAGGACAGCAAGGATGTGCAGCTGGATACGGCCAACCTGTTTAATCCGAGCCGTTTTCCGGGAATGGATAAAATTGAAGACCAATCGCGCCTTACATACGGTTTACGTCCCGGTTTGTATGGTCACAAGGGCAGTTATATCGAGGCATTTGGCGGACAGAGTTACCGGTTTGATGACAGCAACAATCCCTTCACGGAAGGCTCTGGTTTAACGCGTCAGGGATCCGATTTGGTTGGACAGCTGACGGGGGTGTATAACAAACGGTACGGTATAAATTACCGTTTTCAGGTTGATAGCGCCCAGTTGACGTCGCAGCGTCATGAATTTGACGGTTATGCGAAATGGGACCGGTTGTCCGTTTATTCCCGCTATCTTTTTGCCAAAGCTCTGGAAGGGACGGATATCAGTGAGAGCCGGGAGCAAATACAAGGGAGTTCAACATTCAAACTGACGGAGCGCTGGCAGTTGCGCAATGGAGCGCTTTATGATCTGGGGGAAGATCAAGGGTTGCGTAAGGCGATGTTGGCTATAGACTATATCGGGTGCTGCATGTCCATGTCTCTGGCGGCGGAACGCAGTTTGACAACGGATTCTTCGGGAGACAGCGGAACAGACATTATGTTCCGGCTGGGGCTGAAGAATTTGGGGGAATTCCAGACCTCTGGTTCAGGGGGGTGGGGAGCCGGTAATGTGCCTGAGTAGAGAGTTTTGTAACCGGATTTTTAAAAGGCGGTTTTTGTGACGTTTGTATTTGAAACACCGGCGATGCATATGTGGTTTGTTCTGATCCTCACGGGATTGGCCATTATATCGTTTGCCCGCGAAAAATTTCCGCTGGAAGTCACAAGCGTCGCCTTGTTAACCGCGTTGCTGGTTTTTGGACAGTTTTTTCCTGTCTATGACGCAAATGGTCGCAACCAGATGGATGCCCTGTCTTTGTTGTCCGGTTTTGCCAATCCGTCATTGGTGGCGGTTTTGGCCCTGCTGGTGATCGGTCAGGGGATTATCCAGACCGATGCCTTGCGGCCTGTGACGCAAATGTTTGTCACATCCAATCAAAAAATGGCATGGGCCTCGATCTTCGGCATACTGATTTTTGTTCTGGTTGTCAGTGCCTTTATGAATAATACGCCATTGGTCATTATCGCTATTCCGATTATGCAGGCGCTGGCTCATTCAGCCCAGCTTTCCGATAGCCGTATTATGATGCCCCTTAGCTTTGCCGCTATTTTGGGGGGGATGACTACGCTGGTCGGGTCGTCGACGAACCTTCTGGTGTCCAGCACCATGGTTGAACTGGGCTATGAACCGCTGTCTTTTTTCGCTTTTACCGTGCCGGGAATGATGATGGCGGCTGTCGGGTTTATTTATCTTCTGGTGATATTGCCTAAATTGTTGCCTGATCGCCAGTCGCTGGCCAGTCAGCTCGCCGGGGATGAAAAAGAATTTATTGCCGAGCTGGATATTGTGTCTGACAGCAAGCTGATCGGGATGGAGTGTGTCGAGGGGCGGTTTCCCGGTTTGCCGGATATGAATATCAGGTTGATCCAGCGTTCCGGGCATTTGATATTACCGCCGTTCGAGGGCTATGTGATCGAGCAGGGCGATATTCTGATCGTTGCGGCGACGAGAAATGCTCTGGGGAATTTATTATCCCAGTTCCCCGGCTTTTTGTTGTCGGAGGAAGAAGAGCGGGCGCTGGTTACCCGTAAAACCGAGGATGAGGGGGAAGAAGAGGTTGGCGGCAGTCCGGAGCTTGAAGAAAAAGTCGCGGAAACCCGTATATTGGCCGAGATTATGATTAAGCCGAACTCTCGTATGATTGATATGAGTTTGGAGCAGGTTGGATTTCACCGCCAGTTCGGCGCTATCGTTTTAGGGATTCAGCGCCGGGCCAGGGTGGTGCGGCGACGGCTGGGGCGTATCCGGCTGGAGGCCGGGGATGTGCTGTTGGTGGCCGGTAGCCGCGGCGCGGTTGATTCCATGCGCAGTTCACAGGATCTGATTGTTTTATCGGGGTCGAAAAAGGAATTGCCGGTGCCTGCCAAAGCGCCGCTAGCGGGCGGTATTATGCTGAGCACTATTGTTATGGCGGCACTGGGGATTATGTCGATTCCCGTGGCGGCGATAACCGGGGCGGTGGTGATGATTGCCACGGGCTGCCTGAATGTACGGCAGGCGACACGAGCGATCGACCGGAAAATATTTTTGCTGGTCGGGTCGATGCTGGCGTTGGGGACGGCCTTGCAGGTTACCGAAGGTGCCCAGTTTATTGCCGAGTTGCTTTTGAAGTTGCCGATCGCCGATTCACCAATGGCGATTGCCGGGTTGCTGTTTATTGTCGTGGCCATAGCCACCAATGTTCTGAGCAACAATGCCTGCGCTATTTTGTTTACGCCGATTGCCATTAATCTGGCCATTAATATCGGCGTTGATCCGGTTGTTTTTGCGATGACGGTTATTTTTGCGGCGAATTGTTCTTTTGCCTCTCCGATTGGTTATCAGACCAATTTGCTGGTGATGGGGCCGGGGCATTACCGGTTCCGGGATTTTATGAAGGCCGGTATTCCGCTGATCCTGATATTGTGGGTGGCTTATATGGTGATTGCGAAATACTACTTTGGTCTGGTCTAGCTCACTATTCAGCCGGGTTCAGGCTGATGACGTATTGCTCTGTAGCGTTGTTTTGTGTGTTTGTGGCTACGATTTTAGATGTCAGATCGCTGAGCGGTCCTTTGATCTGTAATTCTGTGTGGTCGTATTCCCAATCTTTCATTGTGGCTTTCAGGCGTGCCAGATTGCCGGGGGTAATCATCAGGCGCGAGAAGGCACCAAAGGGGCTGGTTATTCCTTCCATGCTATTTCGTATTTTGAGTAAAAAGGCCAAGAGGCCCTCGACATCATCGGCCAGCACCGTTATGTCGATCTGGAAATCCGAGTTCTCTTTTTTTACATCGGCATAAAAGGATAAATTCTGGAAACCGGCGGCCTGTCCGCTTGCGATCAGGTGGTATCCGTCAATCGGACCGTCGACGGTCAGGGTGACTTTGGAAAAGATCGTGCCGGAGAAATCAATTTGTCCGGCATCCAGTTGGCCGCTAATGACGGGGATGGTTTTTGCTTGTCGGCTCAAGCTTCCCCAGCCGTTTACACGGGTGGCCTGGAGCCGGTCTGTGTTCAGGCGCGCCTCCCGTATTTCCGTTTCAACCTGAAAACTACCGTCCGGGGCGATGGTTCCCTTCCACAGGCTGTCGAGGTTGAGCTGATGCTGCTTGCCCCACAGCGCTGCTTCAAACGTGCTTTTTTCCGGGGTTCGGGTTAACTGGCCCTTGGCGTTCAGGCGCAGGGCGCCCGCCGTTGTCAGGATATCAGCCTGTCCGCTGTTTAGCACGGTTTTGTCAAACGAGGGCAGGGGGGGCAGGCGTCCGTCCCAGCCGGAAATATCCGGCATGAGAGGCGGGGTCCATTCGCCGCTCAGGGCCAGACCATCAATGGTTACGGTTGATGTTGAGGGCGTAAATATGCCTTTTAAAAGCGGCGTGACAACGGACAAGTTGTCCATCGTGCTGAACCGGTCCGGATCAAGGGCTATGTCCTGTATGACAATTCGGCCTTTTCGTACAGATGATTTTCCGATGCTGGTTGTGGCAAAGCCGTTTTCGGCCAAGGCGTTTTCTATTCGTCCCGCCCATAATCCGCTGATGGCGGCGGGCATTGCCAAGGCGGCGATGATTAATAAAACGGAGATCAGGCCGATTTTTATAACAAGAGCGTTTGGCATGGATCAGATATCCAGATCCTCGACAAATTCAGCGTTATCCTGAATGAAGCGGAAGCGTGCTTCGGCGTTTCTTCCCATCAAGCGGTCAACCAGATCGTCAACATCATGGCGGTCCGGGATGGTTTCCGTCGATCCGTCTTCTTCTGTGAGGGCGATGTCGGCCGTCAGTCCCAAGGCGGCCATGGCATCGGGCAGCGTTACGCGAATCAGTGTCCGGGTCGCCGGGTTCATGGTTGTTTCTTTCAACTGTTTGGCGGGCATTTCGCCCAGCCCTTTAAAGCGGCTGACATCAACCTTTTTCTTGCCTTTGAAGGTTGTTTCCATCATTTCATCTTTTTCGGCATCATCCATGGCATAGGCGCTTACGTTGCCGCTGGAAAGACGGTAAAGGGGCGGCTGGGCCAGAAACAGGTGTCCTTCTTCAATGAGCGGGCGCATTTGCGTGTAGAAAAAGGTAATTAACAGCGCGGCAATGTGGGCGCCATCGACATCGGCATCGGTCATGATGATGATTTTTTCGTAGCGCAGTTGACTGATATCGCAGTCTTTTCCGGTGCCGCAGCCCAGAGCCAGCGTGATATCCTGAATTTCCTGATTGGCGCGGATCTTGTCCTTGGTGGCGCTGACAACGTTCAGGATTTTACCGCGCAGGGGCAGGATAGCCTGCGTTTCCCGGTTGCGTCCTTGCTTGGCGGAGCCGCCCGCGCTGTCCCCCTCGACGATAAAGACTTCTGTGCCTTCCGCGGCCTGACGTGAACAATCCGAAAGCTTGCCGGGCAGGCGCAGCTTACGCGTAGCCGTTTTACGGGCCATGGCCTTGTCATCGCGGCGGCGCTGGCGTTCCTCGGCCCGGTCGACGATGGCCTCCAACAGTTTATTGCTGCCTTGCGGGTCACTGGAGAGCCAATGATCAAAATGATCCTTAATTGCGACGTCAACCAGACGCGTAACTTCCGCGTTGGCCAGTTTTTCCTTGGTTTGTCCTTGGAATTGTGGCTCGCGGATGAATACGGATATCAGAATAGCCGCCCCGGCCATGACATCGTCGGCGGTAATGATCCCGGCTTTTTTGTTGCCGGCCATTTCACCGTAATTGCGGAGTCCCCGGGCCAGAGAGCTGCGCAGGCCGGTTTCATGGGTACCGCCTTGCGGTGTCGGGACCGTGTTGCAATAGGAATGTATGAAGCCTTCGCCGTATAGGGGCCAGGCAATGGCAAACTCGACTTTTCCTGCGCCTTCCGGCAATTCGGCGGTACCGTGAAACGCGGTGGGCGTCAGGGTTTCCTGATCGTTAAGCGACGTATTCAGAAAATCAAGCAAGCCATTGGGAAACTTGAATATATCTTCTTCCTGTACTTTGCTGTCGGCTTTCAGCAGTTCCGGGGCGCATTTCCAGCGGATTTCCACACCCCGAAACAGATATGCCTTGGAGCGGGCCATCTGGTACAGCCATGAGGGTTTGAATTTCGCCGTGCTGCCGAAAATCTCCGGGTCGGGCGCGAAGTGAACGGTTGTACCCCGGCGGTTGCTGACGCTGCCTAGATTTTCCAGGGCGGATGTCGTGTGACCGCGGCTATAGCTCTGGCGGTAGAGTTGTTTGTCGCGGGCGACTTCCACCCACATGGCGGCGGATAGCGCGTTAACGACCGAAATCCCGACGCCGTGCAGACCCCCCGATGTCTGGTAGACTTTACCGGCAAACTTGCCGCCGGAGTGTAGTGTGGTCAGGATGACTTCCAGTGCCGATTTTCCCGGGTATTTCGGGTGTTCGTCGACGGGAATGCCGCGGCCGTTGTCGCGGACCGTAATGGAATTGTCGGCGTGCAGTTCGATTTCAATCCGGTCGGCAAAACCGGCGACCGCTTCGTCCATGGAGTTATCGAGGATTTCACCGACAAGATGGTGCAATGCCCGTTCGTCCGTCCCGCCGATATACATGCCAGGGCGGCGGCGGACCGGTTCCAGTCCTTCAAGGACTTCGATATCCTGCGCTTGATAAGAGGTGGCGTTGCTTGCAGACGTGTCATTAAACAGGTCGGTCATAAATTTTCCCGTCGGTTCTGATCTTCGGTTATAATAATATATTAAGAGTTCCGTGCTATTGATAAATAGCCAAAACCCAGCGCTTTGCAAAGTGTAAAGTGCAGTTGATGCAGGAATATGACGGGAGGACGGTCTTTCTATGGTGCAGGATGTTTCTGGTTTTTTGATGAATCGGATGATGATTGTAAGGGTTGCCTTAATTATGATGGTGATGCTGATCAGCGTGCCTTCCTATGCGCAGTCGATTGATCCCGACAAAATTGAGGGCATTCCCCGGTTTGACGAATTATCTGATGAGGAATTCAACGACAATACACTGTGGATTGAAGAGAGCCCCAAGAAGAATGCTTATCTGGCCTATAAAATAAGGCTTCCCTATGATTGGGAGCGTTCCGAGCTCTCGCAAGAAAAAGGCGGATTTGCAGACGACAGCCTTACGCAGGATCGATCTTCTGATTTTGTAAGCCGGAGCATTTTAGGGCTTATTGCTAAATATAACGGGCCTTCGAATTTTGGGGTGCGGAGTTACATAGAAGTTCGGGCGAAAGAGCTAACCCGGATTATTTCGGCGCGGAACTGGTTTATTCATTTCGTCTTGACCAATGGTTATTCTCTGGAGGGCATGGAAATGCTGTCCGAAAATCGCGTTGAAGGGCTGTATGTACAGATTATCAATGATGTTTCCTACGCCGTGCGCGTTATTTGCGAGCTGAATGGGAATCAGGTTGTTCTGATGTCTTATTACATGCCGGTTTCCCGTATTAAGGATGAAAAAGCTCTGCAAGAAAAAATTGTGGGATCTTTTCATTTTATTGATCCGGAAAAGCCTGAGGTTGCCCTGACACGGACTTATTCCTTTATGGGGGTCGTACACTTTGATTACCCGTATTCTCTGCGTTTGCCGGCGCCGAAAGTTTATTCTTTCAGCGAAATGGAGTTGCAGCTTATCAATGCCGCGAACAATAATAAAAGCAGCTTCACGGAAATTGATATTCACATTATGGCGCACGACAAGGTTCAATCCCTGGCGGAGGAGGTATTGCTTCTGAAGCAAAGAATGGAAAAAGAGAAAATAAAAATCGGGGATATGCGGGAAGTCTATAAACGTTATGAAGTCGGCGAGAATATAGACTTCCATAGAGTGGAAGTCTATAACGCCGAAGGTATGGGGAAAAAAATTGTACCTCATGAGTACTGGATTGCGATTTTGCGCGATAGTACGTATTTCTATATTATTTCCATGCTGACAACAGGGCGTACAAGTGATTTTTACACGTGGGCGCAAAATGTCGAGGCGTTGGGTGTTATTTTTAAAACGATCGGAAAAGGACCATCACCCCGTATGGAAAAAGACAAGAAGGCGGAAGCAATCGCTCCGCCTTCCTCTTCGTCTTCTGTTCCTTGATGCTTTTATCTATGAAGAATAGTACATCATGAATTCGATCGGGTGCGGCATGGTTTCGTATGCCTCGATCTCTTCCATTTTCAGTTCGATATAGGAACCCAGCATATCTTCGGTGAAAACGCCGCCTTTCAGCAGGAAGTCATGGTCCGTTTTCAGGGCTTCCAGTGCTTCACGCAGGGAGCCGCAAACCGTCGGGATTTCCTTTAATTCGTCTTCCGGCAGGTCGTACAGGTTTTTGTCCATGGCATCACCCGGATGGATTTTGTTCTGGATCCCGTCAAGACCGGCCATCAGCAGAGCTGCAAAGCATAGATATACGTTTGCCGTCGGGTCCGGGAAGCGGACTTCAACGCGTTTTGCCATCGGGGATGTCGCATAAGGAATGCGGCATGATGCGGAGCGGTTACGCTGTGAGTATGCCAGCAGGACCGGTGCCTCGTATCCCGGCACCAGACGTTTGTAGCTGTTGGTGGACGGGTTGGTGAAAGCGTTCAGTGCGCGGGCGTGTTTGATGACCCCGCCGATATAGTACAGGCAGTTTTCTGACAGGTCCGCATATTCGCTGCCGGCGAAGAGCGGCTTGCCGCCTTTGAACAGCGATTGGTGGCAGTGCATGCCGGAACCGTTATCGCCATAGACCGGTTTCGGCAGGAAGGTTGCCGTTTTGCCGTAGGCGTGAGCAACATTATGCACGACGTATTTGTAAAGCTGCATATTGTCGGCACAGTCGGTCAGGGTTGAGTATTTGATCCCCAGCTCGCACTGGCTCGGCGCGACTTCATGGTGGTGCTTTTCAACCGGTACGCCCATGTGCTTCATGACCGTAACCATTTCAGCGCGGATGTTGGACAGGCTGTCGACCGGGGCTTCCGGGAAGTAGCCGCCTTTGACGTTCGGGCGGTGACCCAGGTTGCCACCGTCATATTCGGTGCCGCGGTTGTACGGGCCTTCTTCACTGTCGATGCGGTAACCGACATGGTTCATTTCAACATTGACGCGTACGTCTTCGAAAATAAAGAATTCGGCTTCCGGACCGAAAAAGGCCGTGTCACCCATGCCGCTGTCTTTCAGATACTTTTCGGCGGCAATCGCGATGGAGCGCGGGTCGCGGTTGTAGGGTTCACCCGTGGTCGGTTCGGTGATGGTACAGAAAACCTTGAAGGTTGGCTGGGCCGCGAACGGGTCGAGACAAGCCGTTGTGACGTCTGGAACCAGCAACATGTCGGATTCGTTAATGGCTTTCCAGCCGGCGATCGAAGATCCATCAATGAAGATGCCTGTTTCCATCATGTCTTTGTCGATCGAATCGACATGCTGGGCGGTATGCTGCAGTTTCCCGCGCAAATCCGTAAAGTTAAAGTCAACATACTCAATATTGTATTCTTCCAGCGCCTTCATGAAGTCGGCGACATTCTTTATTTTCAGAGCTTTGTCGGTCATTTCTGGTTCCTTGATATGCGTTAAATGAATATCTGTTATGCGTTAATGATGGGGTTTCTAGCACGGTTTTCTGTATGTGTCTATTGTTCCGGCTTCTCATAAACACTTTTTTTGTGGGACAGTACTTGACCATAAGCATAAAAAAGATGTAGGTAAAGCATCCTTGTTCCGGTGGCGGCTGTAGCTCAGTGGTAGAGCACTCGGTTGTGGTCCGGGCTGTCGTGGGTTCGATCCCCATCAGCCGCCCCATTTTTCTTATGTTTTTGACAAGGGCTTTGCAAAAAATCCGGTTCGGATTTACTCTTGCGAGCATGAAAAGTTCTCCTCAAGAAAATATCCCTGATTTATGGACGGCGGATTTGCCCTATCCGCCGGCATCCGGCGGGCATAAATATGACCGCGGGCATGTCGTGGTGCTGGGCGGCGCCAAACTCACCGGCGCGGCCCGATTGGCGGCGCAGGCGGCTCTGCGGATCGGGGCGGGGCTTTGCACGGTCGTGGCTGATAAAGATACGGTGGTTATATATAAAAGTGATGCGCCGCATGTAATGGTTGAACCATTGGCGGACCTTTCTGACTTTAAAACGCATCTGTCTGATCTGCGTCGGAATGCGGTTGTGATTGGGCCGGGAGCGGGGCTTGATGCTCCGGAAGAATTAAAAACTGCCGTTCTGGGCGCTTTGTCCACAAAAAAGCCCACAGTTCTGGATGCGGATGCGTTGACTGTGTTCGCCGATGCGCCGGCGGTTCTTTTTGCGGCGTTGCATGATAAATGCGTTTTGACCCCGCATGAGGGGGAATTTGCGCGATTGTTCGGTGATGAGGACAACGGGCGTCTGGAGCGGACGCGGAAAGCCTCTGAAAAGGCAGGATGTATTGTGCTTCTGAAGGGGGCGGAGACGGTGATTGCGCGGCCTGAGGGCACGGTTGTTGTCAACAAACATGCCAGCTCGTGGCTGGCGACGGCCGGCGCCGGAGATGTGTTGAGCGGCATGATCGCCGGGTTGATGGCGCAGGGCGTAGATCCGTTTCAGGCAACCTGCGCGGCGGCATGGATGCATGGCGAAGCAGCGTGCCGGTTCGGGCCGGGGTTGGTGGCGCCGGACATAATCGATCAAATTCCCGCTATTTTGCGGGATTTCGCTTGAAATTCTCTTCGTTTTCTGGTTAGTCGTGTGTTTGCTGTTTCGCGGGTGTGGCGGAATTGGTAGACGCGCTGGTTTTAGGTACCAGTGACTTATGTCGTGGGGGTTCGAGTCCCTTCACCCGCACCACCGTGCTTTCGGGCAGTGGCGGAATATTTGAACAGAGATTGATTAACGCAAAGGTTGAAAAAAGCGATGCAAGTAAAAGAATTGAAAAACGAAGGTCTGAGTTTCGAGTGTGAAGTGACCGTCACGGCCAAGGAAATCGACAAGCACGTCGATGAGAAACTGCAGGAATATTGCAAAACCATGAAAATGCCGGGGTTTCGTCCGGGTAAAGTGCCGCTGAGCATCGCCAAGCAGCGCTATGGCAAAGCCGTCATGGGCGAAGTGCTGGAAAGCGCCGTTAATGAAAACACCGCCAAGCTGATTAAGGACAAGAAACTGCGTCCGGCCATGCAGCCGAAAATCGAAGTAAAGTCTTTCGATGAAGGGAAAGACCTGACCTATACGATGGCTGTTGATTTGCTGCCGGAATTCAAAATTATGGATGTGAAGAAGCTGAAACTGGAAAAGCCGGTTGCCAAAGCTGACAAGAAGGAAATCGACGAGGCGCTGGAGCGGATTGCGTCCCAGCGTAAAAACAGTACGCCGATCGAAGGCAAGCGCGCCTCCAAGAAGGGCGACATTGTTGTGATTGATTTCCATGGCCGCACTGCCAAGGACAACAAACCGCATCCGGGTATGCACAGCCACGATCATCATCTGGAGCTGGGCGGCGGTCAATTTATTCCGGGCTTCGAAGACCAGCTGATCGGTAAAAAAGCCGGCGAGAAGGTCGAAGTGAAAGTTTCCTTCCCGGAAGCTTACCATGCCGAGGAACTGGCCGGACAGGATGCGATCTTTGATGTAGAGATCAAGGAAATCCGTGAAGCCGCGCCGGTCGAAATCAATGACGAGTTTGCCAAATCGCTGGGCATGGAAGACGCCAAAGCCCTGCGTAATGCCGTTGAACAGCAGATTCAAGGTGAGTACGACAATCTGAGCCGTACGAGACTGAAGCGGGCGCTTCTTGATGCGCTGGATGACGGGCATGATTTCGATGTACCGCAAGGCATGCTTGATCTTGAGCTGGAGAATGTACGCCAGCAGGTCATGATGGAGCGTCAGGAAGATGTCAAGGACGGCAAATTGCAGCTTTCCAAGGATGAAGAAGAAGAGCTGGAAGCGATTGCCGGGCGCCGGGTGCGTTTGGGGCTGATCCTGTCTGAAATCGGACAAGCCAATAACATTCAGGTCAGCGATCAGGAAATACAGCGCGCCGTGATTAACGAAGCGCAAAAATTCCCCGGTCAGGAAGCTCAGGTCTTTGAATATTTCCGCAGCAACCGCCAGGCTCTGGAAGCTTTGCGCGCGCCGGTCTTTGAAGACAAGGTTGTCGATTTCATCTTTGAACTGGCCGATATCAGCGAGAAAAAAGTCACGATTGATGAATTGACCGCCGATGATGAGGAAGAGACCTATAAAGGCAAGAAGAAGTCTTCTTCCAAAAAATCATCACCGGCAAAGAAAGAGACCGCTGAGAAGAAGCCTGCCGCAAAAAAGCCGGCAGCGAAGAAAGAATCTTCGGCCAAGAAGAAATAAGCTGGAAAAAATATTTTGAGGAAAGCGGCTTTTTAGGCCGCTTTTTTCTTGTCTGTTATACGGGCAAGGCCCGTGCCTATGACGTAGACGGTAAAAGCGCTGAGAATGCCGGGCATGGCATCGAACACCCCTTTTTCCCAGCCCAAGGCGCGCCAGACAACAATGACGGTCAGGGCGGTGGCCATCATGGCGAGGGCTGTTTTCCCACCCAACGGCCAGCGCAGAGAGCGGATAATCAGTAGCGGGGCAAAGCAGGCACCCATCACAGCAACGGCAATCAAAATAATGTCAAAAACGCTTTTGGGGCCGAACAGGGCCAGAACAAGGGCCAGCCCCGTGATTCCCAGCGTGCATAGTTTTAAAAACATATAAGAATCTTTCCAGCGCGGGAAAATATCACGGGACATGGTTGCGGTGGCGCTCAAGACCAGTGAATCCGCCGTGGAAATGGTGCTGGCAAAAATGCCGGACAGGATCAGGCCGACGAAGATGGCGGGCAGGCTGTTCATGGCGAGCATTGGCAGGGCCAGTTCGGCATCAAACACGGTGTCCGGCGGTAGTAAAACGCGGGTGCAGACGGCCACCAGAAAGGCCAGAACGTAAAACCCGGCATAGCACAGGAAATACCAGAAAATGGCCTGATCTGTATCTCTGGGGTTTTTCAGGGTCATGAAACGGATCATGGCATGGGGAAAGCCGGCGACCGCCACACCGCCGAAAAACCATCCGGCGATAAACAGGACGGGGCCAAACATGGCTTGGCGTGGCCAGATATAGGCCAGTGAGGGCTGGATTGTCGCCAGCTTGTTGATCAGGGCAACGGGGCCGCCTATTTCAGAGAGAGCAACAGCCAAGAGCAGGGCCATGGCGGCGATCATCACGATAATCTGGGCGGCATCGGTCCAGATCGACGCACGGATCCCCCCGGCAAAGCAATAAAGGACAACGATAATCGCTCCCATGATCGCGCCGACATTATAGTGCCAGCCAAACAGAACGTGAAGCGCTTTGCTGCCGGCGGCCAGTTGACCCGTGGCGTAGAGGATAACAGCCGCCAGAGTGATAAGGCCGATGACCAGCTGGACGAGTCTTTGGTGCGTATCCAGTTTCATGGACAGATATTCAGAGTAAGAGGCAATTCCGTAGCGCTGGCTATAGGTGCGGAAGCTGCGGGATGTCAGGCGAAAGGTTACGAACGCGCCGAGCATAATTCCGACGACAAACCAGCCGGCGGCCAGTCCCATGCTGTAGCCAAAGCCGATCATGCCGGTAAAGCCGAAACCGCTGGCGGTTGAGGCGGCGGCGGACAGGCCGACGAGGATCGGAGAGACTTCCCGGCTGGCGAGCAGATAGTCCTCCGAGGATTTACGGCGCCGGCGTATGGATAAAAGGCCAATGCATAAAAAGGCGGCCAGAAAGGCCATAAAGCTATAGAGGACCGGGGTGTTATCCATGATCTTTAGGCTTTCTGTTGCTTATGTGTTTCTCATAAAGCGGCTATCATGCCGGGGCAGGGGGAGGCTGTCAATCACGAGGGTATGAGTGAGCTTTTCCGCATTTTGCCCTCTTGCGCCCGGCGCGCCGCCGCGATACGGTTTATGTCAGTTGATTCTAAACACGATACAAAAAGGCAGCGACCAACCATGAGCGAACGCGATCCGATTGAACTGTACAATTCCACCCTGATCCCGACGGTTATCGAACAAACAAACCGCGGGGAGCGGGCGTTTGATATTTTTTCCCGGCTTTTGAAGGAGCGGATTATTTTCCTGACCGGGGAAGTTAACGATTACGTGTCCAGCCTGATTTGCGCGCAGTTGTTGTTTCTGGAATCGGAAAACCCGAAAAAAGACATTTCGTTTTACATTAACTCACCGGGCGGGGTGGTGACGTCCGGTCTGGCGATGTATGACACGATGCAATACATCAAACCGGAAGTATCGACCGTTTGTATCGGTCAGGCGGCGTCCATGGGCTCTCTGTTGTTGACGGCCGGGGCTGCGGGCAAGCGTTTTGCCTTACCGCATGCGCGGATTATGATCCACCAGCCGCACGGCGGGGCACAGGGGCAGGCCTCGGACATTGAAATCCAGGCCAAGGAAATCCTGCGTTTGCGTTCAAAACTGAACAATATTTATGTCGAGCATACCGGCCAGAAGCTGAATGTGATCGAAAAAGCCATGGACCGAGATAATTTCATGTCTGCCGAAGAAGCACAGAAATTTGGTTTGATTGACCAGGTTGTAATGTCCCGGCCGGATACGGGCGCGGAAAAAGACAAAAAATAGGGCTTTCGGGGCACTTGTTTGGCCCTTGGCCTTGATTTTTGTGTTGGGCAATCCAATCTGTTGCATTGTATGTTTTGGCAATAACCTCTTAACGGTCTTTGCGTATAGTTAAGAGTGGGGCTCATATCTGCGGGCGGACAATAACAATAAAAGAGATACAGATATCATGATTGGGTTTTCTTCTTCTTCCTCAAAGGATGCTGTTTTACCGGTTTTGCCATTGCGCGATATCGTGGTGTTTCCGCACATGATTGTGCCGCTGTTTGTTGGCCGTGAAAAATCGGTCAAGGCGCTGGAAAACGTGATGTCGGAAAACAAGCAGATATTGCTTGTGACGCAAAAGCAGGCGACGGAGGACGATCCGGGGCCAAACGATTTGTACATGGTCGGCACGATCGGTACGATTTTGCAAATGCTGAAGTTGCCTGACGGTACGGTCAAGGTTTTGGTCGAGGGCGGCAATCGCGTAAAAATCGATAAATTCACCGAAGTGGATGGTTATCTGGAAGGGGCCATGCACGAATTGAGTGACGAGACGGTCGTCGACGATGAAGTTGAGGCTCTGGCACGGGCTGTGGCGGCGCAATTTGAGCAATACGTCAAGCTGAACAAGAAAATCCCGCCGGAAGTTATCGTTTCGATCAACCAGATCGAAGAGCCGTCAAAGATGGCCGATACGGTGGCGGCGCATTTAACGCTCAAGATTGAGGAGCGGCAGGAATTGCTGGAGCTGTCGAATACGGCAGCCCGTCTTGAGAAAATCTACAGCTTTATGGAAGGCGAGATCGGCGTTCTGCAAGTCGAAAAACGTGTGCGCAACCGCGTGAAGCGCCAGATGGAAAAAACCCAGCGCGAGTATTACCTGAATGAACAGCTCAAGGCTATTCACAAGGAGCTTGGTGAGAACACCGATGGCGGATATGACGAGATTAACGAGCTTGAAAAGAAGCTGGCCGATACCAAGTTGACCAAAGAAGCCCGTGAAAAGGCCGATAATGAGCTGAAAAACTGCGGCAGATGAGCCTGATGTCAGCTGAGGCGACGGTTGTTCGTAATTATCTCGACTGGATTCTGGCGGTGCCATGGCAAAGCCGCACCCGCGTCAAAAAGATATCAAGGATGCCAAAAGGTTCTCGATACCGACCATTATGGTCTGAAAAGGTCAAAGACCGTATTCTCGAATATCTGGCGGTTCAAAACCGTACCAATAAAGTGAAGGGGCCGATTCTGTGTCTGGTCGGTCCGCCGGGGTTGGCAAGACGTCGCTGGGGCAATCGATTGCACGGGCGACCAATCGGAACTTTGTGCGGATATCTCTGGGCGGCGTGCGGGACGAAAGCGAAAATCCGCGGTCACCGCCGGACTTATATTGGTGCTATGCCCGGCAAGATCATGCAGGGGATGAAAAAGGCGAAATCTTCCAATCCGCTGTTTTTGCTGGATGAGGTGGACAAGCTGGGCTCTGACTGGCGCGGCGACCCGTCGTCGGCGTTGCTGGAGGTTCTCGATCCCGAACAAAACAGCACCTTTAACGATCATTACATGGAGCTTGATTACGATCTGTCGGATGTGATGTTCTGTATGTACGGCAAATTCCTGAATATGCCGCGGCCGCTTCTCGACCGGATGGAAATTATCCGGATTTCCGGTTACACGGAGGACGAAAAGTTGCAGATTATCCGGCGGCATTTGCTGAAAAAGCAAACCAAGGCGGCGGGGCTGCGTAGCGGGAGTTTTCAATCAACGATAATGCCCTGCGTCACCTGATTCGTTATTACACACGGGAAGCCGGCGTTCGGAATCTGGAACGGGAAATTGCCAATCTGTGCCGGAAGGCCATTAAGGAAATCCTGATGAAGGGCCGTAAACGGGTTAATATTACAATCCGTAATCTTGAGACCTTGCCGGGGTTCACAAATTCCGCTATGGCGAGATTGAAGAGCGTGACCGATCGGTGTGGTCAACGGGCTGGCTTATACCGAGTTTGGTGGTGATTTGTTGTCGATTGAGGTTGTTACCATGCCCGGTAAAGACGGCAAGGTGACGACTACCGGGAACATCAAAGAGGTTATGAAGGAATCGATTACCGTGGCCGAGATGCTTATGAAATCGCGGGCGGCGCAGTTCGGCATTGATTATGACGAGCTGAATAAAACCAATATCCACGTGCACGTGCCGGAAGGGCAACCCCAAGGACGGACCTTCGGCTGGGGCTGCCATGACGACCGCCATTATTTCGGCGTTGACCGAATCGAAGTGCGGCGTGACGTGGCGATGACCGGCGAGATTAACTTGCGCGGGTACGTTACGGCGATTGGCGGCCTGAAGGAAAAACTTCTGGCGGCCATGCGCGGGGAATCACCAAAGTTCTTATTCCTAAAGATAACGAAAAAGACTTGGCTGACATCCCGGACAAGGTGAAAAGGGCATGAAAATCGTTCCTGTCAATACGATCGAAGAAGTGCTCTCACATGCCTTTGATTGCCCTGCCGGGAGCCTATTCTGGAAAATAAAGACGAAAAAAATACCTGAAATTTCGTCAAAAAGTGCAGAAAATAAGGGCGAAGACGTGATTCTGGCATTGAGTCTCCTTTAAAAAGAGCGTAAAAATGATTCGTCTGGAAGGGACGGAACCCCTAGTGTTTTTGGGATTCCTCGGACCAGATCCTGTTTATCCATTATTATGTTGTGTTGAGAGCAGGTTGTTTTTTATTTGTTAATATCTAACCTAAGAAGGGGTTCCCGTGAATAAACAAGAACTCGTAAATCAAGTAGCTTCAAAGCTGATCTTCCGAAAACCAAAGCACAAGCTGCTGTTGAAGCTATCATCGACAGCATCAAAGCCAGCTTGAAAAAAGGCGATGAAGTTCGTCTGGTTGGTTTTGGTACGTTCAGCGTTGCCAAGCGTGCAGCTACGACAGGCCGTAACCCGCGTACGGGCGAAGCCATCAAAATTCCGGCTTCCAAACTGCCGAAATTCAAAGCTGGTAAAGAACTCAAAGACGCTGTTAACAAATAATCCATTTGTGACAGCTTTTTTATTGAGCTTAAAAGCTTCGGCTTCGCAGATTAGCGAGGCCGAAGTTTTTTTAGGTCGATTTTTTATCTTTTTAGAGGGGGCGGGGCTTGGGAATTACGCGAGGCTATCGGCGCGTTCATAAAAATTTATAACAGAACGCTTGATTTTTGTCTGATAACTCATTATTGAAGAACCTTCCTTTTCTGGAAGGGCGGTTAGCTCAGTTGGTAGAGCATCTCGTTTACACCGAGAGGGTCGGCGGTTCGAGCCCGTCACCGCCCACCATCATCACCCGATAATTACCGGCAGATACCTTCATCCAGCGCGATGAAGTGAACCGCCGTGTTTTTTTTAAAGAGCGTGCTTGCGGCACGCGGGGTTCGAGCCCGTCACCGCCCACCATCATCACCCGATAATTACAGGTGGATTGTTCTCGTTGTTTTTATCAACTTTAGGTATGTATTTTGCGTTTGCGGGGAGTGTAAAGGGGCCTATTTTTGTACTGTTTTTAGAAAAAATGATTTTAATACAGTTGGTTATTGTTTTTATTCGTTCAACCGAGAGTTTATCTTTTGTTTACCCTTGTACTATACTATAGTATAAGGGTTGGTTATTACGGATATGATGTTCAGGAAGGGGAATATCATGGGAACACAACAAATTAGGCAGGTCAATCGACCGGAAGATCTTGACGATGAAACAGCTTATGCGATGACAGAAACGGTGTTGTCGGATTATCTGGCGCTTCACAAGCGCGTTCTTCATAAATTGCGCCATGCGCGGCAGGCTACCCTGACTACTCTGGAAGAGATTAATCACTTTTTTGAGCTGGTGAAGCTGGATGAGGCGATTGAGCAATATAGTGATATGTGGGATCGAGATATTAAGAAATTTGTGGGGTCGGGGCTAACTGAAGAAGAGTTGCGTCATATTGAGGGCGCTCTGGATTCGGTGCCTCTGGCGGTTAAAGTTCACTATCAGATGCTTTTGGATAAAGATCCTTTGCCGGAGATGGAGGTTGATCTTCAGGAACGGGACAGGGCTTATAAAATTATCAGCCAGATTTATCAGCAGGAATTAATGTAATTTTTGAATAACCATAGTTTTGCTTCACTCCTGAGCGGTACAGAATGTGCCGCTTTCTTTTTGTCAATTTTGGGGCAATGTTTCTGGCGTTTTTTGGGAAGCATGCTAAAAGGGTAGCCAGACTATCCCTGATTCCAAGTGAGGTTTTTCATGATTATCGGTTGTCCAAAAGAAATAAAATCGCAAGAGCATCGTGTCGGTCTGGTTCCTGCGTCGGTCAGGGAGCTGGTGGCGCATGGCCATAAGGTTATTATGGAGGCAAACGCCGGGGCCGGGATTGATTTTTCCGATCAGGATTATCAGGCGGCTGGTGCCGAAATTCGCGGGACGGCGCAGGAGATTTTTTCTGAAGCCGATATGATTATCAAGGTCAAGGAGCCGCAGCCTTCCGAGTGTGTGATGTTGCGCGAGGGCCAGTTGCTGTTTACCTATCTGCATCTGGCGGCGGATCCGGAGCAAGCCAAAGGGCTTATGGATTCGGGCTGTGTGGCGGTGGCTTATGAAACGGTGACCGGGCCGGGCGGGCGTGGTTTGCCGCTGCTGGCACCGATGAGCGAGATTGCCGGGCGGCTGTCCGTACAGGTGGGCGCTTTTAACATGCAAAAACATATGGGCGGACGCGGACGTATGATTACCGGCGTTCCGGGCGTGGCGCCGGCGCATGTAACGATTCTGGGCGGCGGCGTTGCCGGGTTTAATGCGGCGCGCATGGCGGTTGGCATGGAGGCCGATGTTACGATTTTAGAAAAAAGCCCGGAGAGGCTTCGGTTTCTGGACGATTATTTTGCCGGTCGCGCCAAGGTGCTCTATTCCGGTCGGGATACGGTGGCGCAGGCGGTGAATGATTCTCATCTGGTGATCGGGGCGGTCCTGATTCCCGGTGCCGCGGCGCCAAAGCTGGTGAGTCGTGACATGTTAAAGGATATGAAGGCCGGGACGGTGATGGTCGATATCGCGATCGATCAGGGAGGCTGTTTTGAAACCAGCCACGCTACGACGCATAATGATCCGACCTATGAAATCGACGGAATTATTCATTACTGTGTGGCGAATATGCCGGGGGCGGTGGCGTTGACGTCGGCGCTGGCGCTGAATAACGCAGTGTTGCCGTACGCCCTGCAACTGGCGGACAAAGGCTGGAAGAGGGCGTTGTCTGAGGATTCCAATTTGCGGGCCGGTTTGAATGTCTGTTGCGGTGATATTACGTATGAAAGTGTGGCGACAGCGCTGGAGCTGACGTTTAATGGATCTCCGGCGGCGCTGGCAGTATAAAAATGCCGGGCGATGCCGAAAAATCGTTGACATGAAGAATCAATCCCTGTAACAAATCACTCACTCTTTTGCGGGAGTAGTTCAGCTGGTTAGAACGCCGCCCTGTCACGGCGGAGGTCGCGGGTTCAAGTCCCGTCTCTCGCGCCATTCTTTTTTTGGTGAGCATGACTCGATTAGTAATAGGTGTTTTCGGGTGGTATATCGGAACGACGGCATTGATCGCCGGTTTGTGGATGATTAACTTTATTATCGAATCCGGTGAAATTTACCCCTACCTGTTTGCTCTTCTTTCTTTTGGTATTGCTTATATTTTCTCAAAATTCTGGATGGGGCTGGAGGGAATAGGTTTCTATCTTTCCCTTGGGGTTTTCCTGTTGACGTCGGCGGCGGCCTATTACATCCCTGTGTATTACATATTTTTTGTGTCGTGGGGGGTGATGAATGCCCTTTTAGGGATTCCCCTGATGCTGATCGTCTTGCTGAAATTCGCCGATTAATTTTATTCAACATTCTTCCATATAAGATGATTGTCCGTCTTGGAATGGGGATGGCTTGCTGTTAGAATGCCCCCACTATGGCACACGAATCCTATTTACTTGAGTATCTTCCGATCGTTGTTTTCTTCGCTATTGCGGGGGGGATGGCGGTGTTGATGATTGTGGCGTCCCTGATTGTCGGCCTGCGCCGTCCGGACAAGGAAAAGCTGTCGGCCTATGAATGCGGCTTTGATGCATTTTCCGATACGCGCAGCAAGTATGATGTCCGGTTTTACCTGGTGGCCATTTTATTCATTATTTTTGATCTGGAAATTGCGTTTCTGTTCCCGTGGGCGATATCGCTGGGAGCGATCGGGATGTTTGGTTTCTGGTCGATGATGTTGTTCCTCGGCGTTTTGACGGTCGGATTTATTTACGAATGGAAAAAAGGGGCCCTGGAATGGGAGTAGGTCGCTATCCGGTTTGTCTCAAGTTAAAGATTTTATACGCTGCTGAGGCCGATCGTCGGGTTGGTACTGCGGAGGAAAGAGTTTCTGCCATGATTGCAGAGGGGGCAGTCGGATATAAGCCTCGACAAGATATTCAAAAAGGCTTGGGGGATCTGCTAACGAAGGTGAAAATTTAATGTCTCACGAATCAAAAATTTTTACGGCGCCGGGTTATGATCTGAAAACGGATATTCCGTTTCCACCGGCTGCCGAGCAGGATATTGTGCCGGCGGCAATTTCCAAGCACGTTAAGGATAAAGGGTTTTTGCTGACGTCTGCCGATGCCCTGTTTGACTGGGCGCGGACCGGGTCGATGTGGCCGATGACATTCGGGCTGGCGTGCTGCGCTGTGGAGATGATTCACTCTTATATGAGCCGCTATGACCTTGACCGGTTCGGGATGATCCCACGCCCCTCTCCGCGGCAGTCCGATGTGATGATCGTGGCCGGGACGCTGACAAACAAGATGGCTCCGGCGCTGCGGCGTGTGTACGACCAGATGCCGGAACCGCGCTGGGTGATTTCCATGGGGTCGTGCGCTAACGGCGGGGGGTATTACCATTATTCCTATTCAGTTGTGCGGGGGTGTGATCGCGTGGTGCCCGTTGATATTTATGTGCCGGGGTGCCCGCCAACGGCGGAAGCGCTGGTTTATGGCTTGTTGCAACTGCAACGGAAAATCCAGAACGAAGATACGAGGATTGCCCGATGAATGCGATGGTTGACGAAGCGCTGGTTGATCTGGCCGAGCATATAGAGGAAAGCTTGGAAGGCGCGGTTGAGCGTCACGAGGTTCTGAACGGTGAGCTGGTGTTGCATGTGCGGCGGGCCGATATCGTTTCGACTTTGCTGTTTTTGCGGGATGACCGGGAATGTGGGTTCAAGCAGCTCATCAATTTGTGTGGGGCAGACTATCCGCAGCGAGCCGAGCGGTTTGACGTGGTTTATATGCTGCTGTCCCTGTCGCAAAACCAGCGACTGCGCGTTAAGGTGACGACGGATGAAGCCCAGCCTGTCCCTTCGGTGACGGGGGTATTCAGTTCTGCCGGTTGGTATGAGCGCGAAGTGTGGGATATGTACGGTGTTTATTTCGACGGGAATCCTGATCTGCGCCGGATTTTGACCGATTACGGGTTTGAGGGGCATCCGCTGCGCAAGGATTTTCCGCTGACGGGGTATGTTGAAGTGCGCTATGACGAGGAGCAAAAGCGGGTCGTTTACGAGCCTGTGACGTTGACGCAGGAATTCCGCGATTTCGACAATCTCAGCCCGTGGGAAGGGATGACAGACATTATGCTGCCCGGTGACGAGAAGGCTGTGAAGCCGCCGCATGGCTATCGTGAAACGAAGGCGGGGTAAGACACATGAAAGCGCAAAACGTGGTGAAGCCAGCGAATCAGGAAACCCAAATCCGGCCCTATACGATGAATTTCGGGCCGCAGCACCCGGCGGCGCACGGCGTTTTGCGTCTGGTGCTGGAGCTGGACGGGGAGGTCGTCGAGCGGGCCGATCCGCATATCGGCTTGCTGCACCGGGGCACGGAAAAGCTGATCGAGCACAAGACCTATATGCAGGCGACGCCGTATTTCGACCGGCTGGATTATGTGGCGCCGATGAATCAGGAACACGCTTTTGCGCTGGCGACGGAAAAGTTGCTGGGGATCGACGTGCCGCTGCGGGCGCAATATATCCGGGTTTTGTTTTCGGAAGTGACGCGGATTTTAAACCATATTCTGAATATTACGACCTATGCCCTTGATGTCGGAGCGATTACGCCAGCACTGTGGGGTTTTGAAGAGCGCGAAAAAGGCATGGAATTTTATGAGCGCGTTTGCGGCGCGCGCCTTCATGCTAACTATTTCCGTCCCGGCGGCGTGGCGCTGGATATGCCCGACGGACTGGCCGAGGACATTTATGCATGGACCGAGAAATCGGTGAACAGGGTCATTGATGATCTGGATACGCTGCTGTCCGGCAACCGGATTTTCAAACAGCGCACGGTCGATATCGGTACGGTTGGTCTGGAGGAAGCGCTGAACTGGGGCTTTACCGGGCCGATGCTGCGGGCGAGTGGCGTTCCTTGGGATTTGCGCAAGGCGCAGCCCTATGAAGTCTACGAGCGGATGGATTTTGACATTCCGGTTGGCAAGACGGGGGATTGTTACGCCCGTTATCTGGTGCGGATGGAAGAAATGCGCCAGTCTCTGAAGATTATTCGCCAGTGTATCAATGAAATGCCGGACGGGCCGGTGATGGTGGACGACCGGAAAATCGCGCCGCCGCCGCGGGCCGAGATGAAATCGTCCATGGAGGCGCTGATCCACCACTTCAAGCTGTTTACCGAAGGTTATCACGTGCCCGCCGGGGAAACTTATACGGCGGTCGAAGCGCCGAAGGGCGAGTTTGGTGTCTATCTGGTGGCCGACGGGACCAACAAGCCGTATCGCTGTCACATTCGCGCGCCGGGCTTTGCGCATTTACAGGCGCTGGATTTTATGAGCAAGGGCCATATGCTGGCCGACAGCGTGGCGATTATTGGCTCGATGGATATTGTGTTCGGGGAAATTGATAGGTAAGCCATGAAATACTTTTTTATTATTTTACTGTTTTTCGCTTTTGCTCCTGAAGCTCTTGCATTTAATAAGCCAAATGAAAATAGGGCTTATAAACATTTTCAAAAACTGGATGAGGTTGGTGGGTTTAAGGCTGTATACGATTATTTGCAATCAGGTAAACAGCAAGAATTTTTGTCCAAACCAGAAGATATTGAATCCTTTGGTGTTTGGCTTCGGGATATACATTTTAATCCGGATAAGGATTTACGTTATGGCTTTTTATATGCATCCCATATGAGGGAACTGAGTGATGCATATTCTAAAAAAGGAATTCGAAAAGTTTCTGAAGACCTCAAAGGGGTTTCTGCACTTTCTTATTTTGTAGCACTTTTGAAAATGAATAATTCTGTTAGTCGTTGTGATGATGTGAATGTTGGAATGAGGGCTAAGCTTGCTTGGGCCCCTAAGAATAGTGACTATAAAGAGCTCTTTTTAACAATTGATCCAAGTAAGCGTACGGAGTGGTTCGATATTATTGTTCAGCATGCAGAAAAATCTGTAAAAAGTGAACCAGTAGTTTGGGTTTGTTTGGATGGTGCTAGTGTAATGAGCAAAGCTATACAGGCTGATGAAGAAGAGCAAAAAATCGAAGATCCCGAAGGATTGGGCCGCAATTATGCGATGGTGGATACATCAAAATATGTTGAGTTTATTTCTGATGAGGCTTGGAAAAAGAAGCGTGATGAGAATGTGGAAAAGCTAAAAAAATATCTTTTAGACAGTGATTGACCGATGAAAAAACCGTTTGAAATTCATGCTGAGTACCAGCCGAAAAACTTTGCCTTCAAGGAGCAGAAGAAGGTGGATGAGATTCTGGCGCGTTACCCAAAGGGGCGGCAGCGCAGCGCCGTGATGCCTTTGCTGGACCTGGCGCAGCGTCAGACGGGCGAAGAGGGCGCGAAAGCCAAGGCGCCCTATGGCGGCTGGATCCCGCGGGCGGCGATGGATGTGATTGCCGATATTATCGGGGTGCCGCCGATCAAGGTTTATGAAGTCGCGACGTTCTATTCGATGTACAACCTCGCGCCCGTTGGTGTGCACCATGTGCAGTGCTGCACGACGACGCCGTGCTGGCTGCGCGGCAGTGCCGATATCGTCAAAGCGTGCGAGTCGGAGCTGGGCATTCATGTCGGAGAAACAACCAAGGACGGCCAGTTTACCTTGTCAGAGGTTGAATGTCTGGGGGCGTGCGTCAATGCACCGATGGTCCAGATTAACGATGATTATTACGAAGACCTCGGTGCCGAAAGCATGAAAGATATTCTGAAGGCGCTGGAAAAGGGTGAAAAACCGCCGAAGGGCTCGCAAACCGGACGGCACAATTCCCTGTCGGCCGCCGGAGCGACGACGTTGCTCAAGCAGGCGAAAAAGGCCGGGGTCGCCTCATAATTTTCTTGCAGAATGAAAATAGCTTATGGTAACCGTCTCTTCATATGATCGAAGAGATGGATATATTATTGGGTGAAACCGGGCAGGTTGTCCTGAGTGTTCCGGGCGCTATTCCCGCCGGTAATATCGTTTTGTCTCTTTATCGTAATCATGTGGAGCTGTGTGCCGGGGCGACCTGTTTTGCCCGGGTTACGGATATCGAAACCGATATTGTTGCAACGCTGTCGGGATTTGATGACGTTCCGCTTTTGGAAGTGATCGATCCGGAGAACCCGCCGTGCTATATAAAATGCCGGGCGACGGTTCAGGATCAACGGAAGGAATAACTGCGACGATGACTGCGCTGGCCGTCGATTTCAAATATTTAGCTGCGCCGCAAGGCGAAAGTCTGGATTCTCTTCTGGGGCCGACGGGGATTGTCGCATCACTGGGGCGCAAGGCCGATAATGTGGCGGCGAGCATCAAGCGCCGTGTGAATCTCTCTAAATTGCTGACCCGTGAAAATGGTAAAAAAGCCGCGTGGATGGTTTTGAAATCTACGGCGGTGGCAACGGTCGGGCCGATGCTGGCGGGGGGCGTCATCGGGATTATCGGTGTGGCGGCGACAGTTGGAACGGTTGGCGCGGTGCGTTCCTATATGGAAGAGCGTCATAAGGGCAAGGGGCCGGCCCTGAAAACGGCGGCGAAGAAATTTTTAAAGGACGGGGCGATGTCGGCGCTGTTCGGCAGCCTGATGATTGCCGGGGGGGCGTTGATCCCTGAACCTGTGCTGGAAAAGGCCAAAGATCTGGCGCTACGGGCTGTGGGGACGGCTCTTGAATTTGCGGTGCCGCCGGTTGAAGCCCATCCGTACGATGATTATATGCGGTTAATGGGCGAGGACTCTTTTTCTACCCCGGAGCCCGCGCCGCCGCCCGTGGAGGTGCCTGAGGCAGTGCCTGTGGAGCCGTCAGCAATCGATACACCCGTCGAGAAACCAGCGCCACAAAAGCAAGAATTTCAAGGCCGCACCCGTTTGGTTGATGCCGGGCCAGAGATTGATGCCGGGGATTTGCCGGTGGAATTGCCAAGCGCCGAGGATCAATTTCGGGCGCATATTGCCGGGGCTGATAATGTTTCCCCGAAAGTTACCGCGGCGCTGGATCATATTCACAGCGACAATGCCAATATCCGGGCGCAGGCTTACAAGGATTTGTCCTATTTTGCAGCGGGACGCGACGGGGTTATGGCCGATCCGGGACTGGCGAAAGCGATGCTGACCGAGGCTTATGAACAAGGCGCGACATCGGCCGGGGTCCAGAGACAAATCCTGGCAGATATGAAGTTTTATGGTTTGACCCCGGAAATGATTGCCCAACAGGCAGAGGAAAAGGTCGCTGCGGTTGCCGAGAAGGTAGTTGCGGACAGCGCTGCGCTCCCTGCGGCCATGCCGGAACCTGTGGCTGAGAAGGCTCCGTCGGCTCTCAAAAAAGGCTGGCAGTGCATGATTTCTGTGTTCGAAACGAAAGAAAGCTATGTTGATTGGGGCAACGATGATTCGGGGTTCCCGCGCTATGCTGAACGGGCGCACGAGCATATCAATATGGCTTGTGATGAGCATGTAACAGAAGACGGAGTTGGCAAAATCACGAAATGGTTTAATGCCGCCCGGGAAAAAGTGCTGGAAAGCGGTCAGCAACTGTTCCGTGGTAATTACGGTTTCGAGATGCGGTCCGACGGGAAGGTGGCTTTTGGCACGACGCCCCCCGGTTTTAATCCGTTCGGCTAAGGAATTTATGAAAATTTTTTGACTTATCGCAATTAAGAATGCTACAACCCGCAACAGATTTTTAAATAAAGGAGAAAAAAATGAGTGCATTGGTGAAAAGTTATATGGCTGCGACGGCCGCAGGCGCAGTTTTGCTGGTCAGTGGCGCGGCGCAAGCCTGTGAGTATGATTATTTTGGTGGCTGTGGCCAGCAGCCCAGCGGCAACGTGTCGATAGACGATCATTCGACAAATGTGAATTCCATGAGCCAACACACGACGGCCAATCCTGTAGCAACAGCCAACGCCAATCCGACTTTGATTGCTAATCCGAGCGCGAGTGGAACAGGGATTGCGACTGTAGGGCCGGTATCTGCTGCCGGTGGTCAGGGCGGCCAAGGTGGTCAGGGCGGCCAAGGTGGTCAGGGCGGCCAAGGTGGCCAAGGTGGAATTGGTCAGGGTGGCCAGGGTGGAATTGGTCAGGGTGGCCAGGGTGGTTCTTCATCTGCCGGTTCGTCCTCCAGCACGGGGGATCAGACTCTCATTAATGAAGCAACCAAGATTCCGAAGTTTACCGGACATATTGCTATTGGTGGTGCGAATACGCCGAATAACTACACGACGGGTCCGTTGACACAAAGCTATTCCGTCAATGTGCTGGGGCTGGTTGCCGGCGGTAAAGCCGGTCCGACCGAGCAGGCGAAAGCTATTATTACATCCCAGCAGCAGCATCCGGGGAATTCCGATCTCGATCAGGCCGGTCGCATTGTAACCTACAATGCGGAAATGGATGCGCAAAAAGACCCTGAAAAACAGGGGACGTCCCACCGCTATGTCGGTGTGATGGCTGCGTTGGCGGCAACGGCGCCGAAAGAGGCTTGTGGCTCCATATCTTCCAAATGGGCGGCCAGTGCGACGGCGACGATGCTGGGAGAGAAAGCCGTGGACTTTGGCAAGGTTGGGGCATGTCAAAAGCCTGTTCCCGTGCAAAAGGGCCCGACCGCAGAACAGGTCGATGCCAAAATTGAAGCGGCTGAAAAGCGTGTTATGAAAAAGTCATACGGTGAGTTTGAGCCGATCATGAAATAAATAAACCTCTATTTTCCAAAAGCCGCCGCGGGATATCCTTGCGGCGGTTTTTTATGCGCAAAAGCTGTGAATTGCCCCTTGGCCTTGGGCGCGCTTGGCGCTATCCTGTGGAAGCATTTGATTCTATGACTTTCACGACAGGTCCACATGCTTGACGATAAAGACCGCATTTACACCAATCTCTATGGCTTTGAAGGGGCGGACCTGACGGCGGCGCAAAAGCGTGGCGATTGGGACAAGACTGCCGATTTCATTAAAAAGGGCCGGGGGTGGATCATCGACGAGATGAAAGCTTCGGGGCTGCGTGGGCGCGGCGGGGCCGGGTTTCCGACCGGGCTGAAATGGTCGTTCATGCCCGACCCGGAAAAAAGCGGCAAGCCGCATTATCTGGTTATCAATGCCGATGAGTCCGAGCCGGGTACCTGTAAGGACCGGGATATTCTGCGCCATGAGCCGCATAAGCTGATCGAGGGGGCGTTGCTGGCCGGGTTCGCGATGGGCGCGCATAAGGCTTATATCTATATCCGCGGCGAGTTTTATAACGAAGGATCGGCAGTCGTGCAGGCCATCCGTGAGGCGCGTGAGGCCGGGCTTCTGGGCAAGAATGCCGCCGGATCGGGCTGGGACTTTGATGTGGAGCTGCACCGCGGGGCGGGGGCATATATTTGCGGTGAGGAAACGGCTTTGCTGAACTCTCTGGAAGGCAAGAAAGGCCAGCCGCGTAACAAGCCGCCGTTTCCGGCGATGGCGGGGCTGTATTCCGCGCCGACGACAATCAATAATGTTGAGACGATTGCCGGCGTGGCGACGATTTTGCGGCGCGGCGCCAAGTGGTTTTCTTCGCTGGGGCGGGATGAGAAAAACGCCGGGACGAAGGTTTTTTGCATATCCGGGCATGTGAACAATCCCTGTAATGTCGAAGAAGAGATGGGAATCCCGATGAGGGACCTCATTGAAAAACATGCGGGCGGCGTACGCGGCGGATGGGATAACCTGTTGGCTGTGATTCCGGGGGGATCGTCCTGTCCGGTCCTGCCAAAGGCAACATGCGATACGGTCTTGATGGATTACGACTCGCTACGTGAAGTGCAAAGCGGTCTGGGGACGGCGGGGCTGATTGTGATGGACAAATCGACGGATATCGTCAGTGCCATATGCCGTCTGTCGCAGTTTTATATGCATGAAAGCTGTGGCCAGTGCACGCCGTGCCGTGAAGGGACGGGCTGGTTGTGGCGGATGATGAAGCGTATGGTGGCCGGGAATGCTACGGTTGAAGAGATTGACCAGATGATCGAGGTCACGAAAGAGGTTGAAGGGCATACGATTTGCGCGCTAGGGGATGCGGCGGCGTGGCCGGTGCAGGGGTTGGTGCGCCATTTCCGGCCTGAGCTGGAAAGGCGGATCATGGAATACAGAAAGGCAGCGGCGTAGAAAATGCCAAAACTTACAATCAACGATCAGGAAATCGAAGTCGAAGCCGGGACGAGTATCTTGCAGGCGGCGGAGCAGCTTGGCATTGAAGTGCCGCGCTTTTGCTATCATGACCGCTTGTCCGTTCCGGCGAACTGCCG
The DNA here is from genome assembly GCA_020638175.1 of Rhodospirillales bacterium. Lineage (NCBI taxonomy): Bacteria > Pseudomonadati > Pseudomonadota > Alphaproteobacteria > Rhodospirillales > Rhodospirillales bacterium. The sequence goes on along the minus strand of JACKJA010000002.1, from coordinate 1,553,821 downwards.
GATGTGCCTGGTCGAGGTTGAGGGCGGCCCGCCGAAGCCGGTGGCATCCTGCGCGATGGCCTGTGCCGATGACATGGTTGTGCATACCGATTCCCCGATGGTCAAAAAGGCCCGCAAGGGGGTTATGGAGTTCCTGCTGATTAACCACCCGCTGGATTGCCCGATTTGCGATCAGGGCGGCGAGTGCGATTTGCAGGATCAGGCTGCTGGCTATGGCTATGACCGTTCGCGTTATCATGAGAACAAGCGCGCCGTACCGAACAAGGATATCGGGCCGCTGGTTAAAACGATTATGACGCGCTGCATTCAATGTACGCGTTGTGTGCGGTTTACCGATGAGATTGCCGGGATGACGGAGCTGGGGCTGCTGCACCGGGGCGAGGATGTCGAAATCGATACTTTCGTCCAGAAGGCGATGAAGTCCGAGCTGTCCGGGAACCTGATTGATATTTGCCCGGTTGGTGCGCTGACTTCTGCGCCGTATGCGTTTAAGGCGCGCTCATGGGAGCTGGCCAAGACCGAGACTATCGATGTGCATGATGCGGTGGGCTGCAATATCCGGGTTGATTCCCGTGGCGGCGAAGTGATGCGTGTGTTGCCGCGCCTGCATGAAGATATCAATGAAGAATGGATCAACGATCGGACACGTTTTGCCTATGACGGGTTGAAACGGAACCGCCTGGATCGCCCGTGGATGCGCGATGAGACGGGCAAGCTGCGGCCCGCCAGCTGGGACGAGGCGCTGGAGGTTGTCGGTGCAAAGATGAAACGCGTGAAGCTGGAAAATATGGCGGCGCTGTCCGGGGATCTGGTTGACCTTGAATCGATGGTGGCGCTGAAAGACCTGATGGGATTGAAAGGCGCGCATGATATTGAATGCCGGGTGGATGGCGGCCGTTTTGATGTGTCTGAGCGTTGCGGCTATACGTTTAATGCCGGGATTGCCGGGATCGAGGATGCCGATGCCATTTTGCTGGTCGGGACCAATCCGCGCTGGGAAGCGACGATGGTTAACGCCCGGATTCGCAAGGCATGGCTGAATGGCGGCGTGCGGGTCGGGATGATCGGTGAGCCGGTCGACCTGACCTATCCTGCGGTGCATCTGGGGAGCGGTCCGGCGGATCTTGAAAAACTGATTAAGGCGAAGGACGGCTTTGCCGATATTCTGAAGAACGCAAAACGCCCGATGATTATTATTGGTGCGGGGGCTTTTGCCCGCGAGGATGGTGTTGCTATCCAGCATCTGGCCCGTGAAGCTGCTGAAGCATTCGGGATGATCGGTGAAGAATGGTGCGGATTTAATGTGCTCCATAATGCTGCGAGCCGGGTTGGGGCACTGGATATCGGGTTTTACACCGACAAGCCGTTTGATATCGCAGAGAAGACCTTTGTGTATCTGCTGGGCGTTGATAACGGGCCGCTGTTTGAGGCAATCCCGAAGAAAGCCTTTGTGGTTTATCAGGGCCATCACGGGGATGCCGGGGCGGCGCGGGCGGATGTGATCCTGCCGGGCTGTGCCTACACGGAAAAAGCCGCGACCTATGTGAATACGGAAGGGCGCGTTCAAATGGCCCGTAAGGCCGTTGATGCACCGGGGCAGGCCAAGGAAGACTGGAAAATCCTACGGGCGCTGTCTGTGCGGGCTGACACGTTATTGCCTTATGATGATGCTGTGGCGCTTCATAACCGGATCATCACCGAATGGCCGCATCTGGGCGAGGTTGATGTGATTCTGCCATCTCCGTGGGTCGAATTTTCTAAAAAAGGCAAAGCATTAAAGGCCGATTTTGAAAATCCGGTTGAGGATTTCTATCAAACCAATGTGATCTGCCGCGCTTCGGAAACGATGGCGCAATGTAGTGCGGTCTTTGTGAAAAAACAGAACTATAGGGAGGCTGCGGAATGAGCAGAACGACAATCGAAATGGTGCGTGAATTTCACGAAGTTTATGGATGCGCGATCAAGGATCAACCGGATGTCGCCGATGCCGCTATCAACCGCTTGCGGATTAATTTGCTGCGGGAAGAGCTGGAGGAGCTGGAAGAGGCATTGAGCAATAATGACGCTGTGGAAGCTCTCGATGCGCTCATTGATTTGCAATATGTTCTGGACGGGGCTTTTCTGGCGCTGGGGATGCATGCACTGAAAAACGAGGCGTTCGATGAGGTGCATCGCTCGAACATGAGCAAGCTCGGCCCGGATGGGAAGCCGATTTTGCGCGAAAGCGATCAGAAAGTGATGAAAGGCCCTGATTATTTTCGGCCGGATTTGGCCGCAATTGTTCGTGCCCATTTTGAAATAGAGGAGGCTGCGTAAATGGGGCGAGAAAACGAATATGTTGATTATTTTTTCGATTCAAAAAAAACATCTGTCGTGCGGTTAAGAAAGGTATTCGAAGGCGAAATTAAAACGCTTGCTTTGGGAAATATCTTAGAGCTTGAGGTTGTTGATCTTGACTCTGATCCGCAGCCCGACGGTGGATACCCGAGCCATGTTTATCAAGCATCTATAAACGGAGCATGGGTCGAGATTACGCGTGATGGCGAGAGGGTTGTTGGAAGATCGAATTTAAGAACGACTGCGGACTACGTAAAGGGCGAGGTAATGGCGTGTGCTATAAACGGCTAGGATCAGAAAGGCACAATTAATCAAATCTTTCTGGTCAAATCCAGCACATTTTATCAACATCGAAGAAGGCGCCGCTTAAAGAAGAAAAGGACACAAAATGATAAAGAAAATTGAACGTATTTCCATTGTGCAGACCAGTTTGACTTTGTCGACGGTGACGACGTTGGTGCTGGTGCCTTTGATGTTCATCCAGTTCATTATAGCCTTGATGCAGGGTGGGAATATTCTGGGGCTTTTTCTGGTTGTCCTGTTTCCTCTGGTGTATTTGCTCGGGGCGTTTGCATTGTTTGCCTTTATTTTCTGGATTTACAACATGGTTGCTGACTGGCTCGGCGGCATTGAATTTACAGTTACGGATCGATAGGTAGAATGTATCGTTATGATTGAGCTCTGGACAACATACGGCTTGCCGCTGGCAATTATTCTCGGATGGATCGGACTGATTGTCGGCGTGGTTTTGATCGCTGTTGCTTATCTGACCTATGTCGAGCGTAAAGTTCTGGGGGCGATGCAGCGCAGGCAAGGGCCGATGACGGTTGGGCCGTTCGGGCTTTTGCAACCGATTGCGGACGGTGTGAAGCTACTGTCCAAGGAAACGATTATCCCGTCGCAAGCTAACCGCCCTGTGTTTCTGTTGGCGCCGATCCTGATGTTTATTCTGGCTTTGATTGCCTGGGCGGTGATCCCGGTTGATTACAGGATGGTGCTTGCCGATATCAATGTCGGGATTTTGTATTTGTTTGCTGTTTCCTCCATGGGGGTTTACGGCGTGATTATGGCCGGATGGGCTTCGAACTCCCGTTATGCGTTTCTTGGCGGGCTGCGTTCCGCGTCGCAAATGGTGTCCTATGAAGTGTCTATGGGGCTGATTATCGTTTGTGTGCTTGTCTGTGTAGGCTCTCTGAACCTGACCGATATCGTGATGGCGCCGCGTCCTGTGTGGGTGCAGGTGATGCTGTTCCCGATGTTTATCGTGTTTCTTGTGTCGATTTTGGCGGAAACCAACCGGGCACCGTTTGACTTGCCGGAGGGGGAGTCAGAGCTGTCCGGCGGGTTCATGGTGGAATATTCGGCGATGACTTTCGCGCTGTTCTTCCTGGGGGAATACGCGAATATGATCCTGATGAGCGCGATTGCGGTTGTACTGTTCCTGGGGGGCTGGCTGCCGCCGTTCGGGATGGAATTTCTTGGGTTCGTGCCGGGCTTTGTCTGGTTTGTCGTTAAGACCTGCGCGATCCTGTTCTTCTTCCTGTGGGCGCGGGCGACTTTCCCGCGTTACCGCTATGACCAGCTGATGCGGCTGGGCTGGAAAGTGTTCCTGCCGTTAACGCTGGGCTGGGTGGTGTTTATGGCCGGGACGCTGATGGCGTTCGATGCGCTGCCGGGATAGGAAAGTGATATGATTGCACAGGCGTTAAAATCTTTTTTGCTGATCGACATCGTCAAGGGTATGTCCCTGACGCTGCGGTATATGTTTCGGCCCAAGGTGACGATCAACTATCCTTACGAAAAGGGACCGATCAGTCCGCGGTTTCGGGGCGAGCATGCGCTGCGCCGTTATCCTATGGGGGAGGAGCGCTGCATTTCCTGCAAGCTGTGTGAGGCGATTTGCCCGGCGCAGGCGATTACGATCGAGGGCGGCGTGCGCGATGACGGTTCGCGCCGGACGGTACGTTATGACATCGACATGACCAAGTGTATTTATTGCGGCCTATGTCAGGAAGCCTGTCCGGTCGATGCGATCGTCGAAGGGCCGAATTTCGAATATGCCACGGAAACCCGGGAAGAGCTGTTCTATAACAAGGACAAGCTGCTAGAAAACGGGGATGTCTGGGAGGCGCAGATTGCCCGGAACATTGCTGTGGACGCAAAATACCGTTGAATTCCTTGACATATTCTTTTTTTCCACCCTAAATGTTTTCAATAATCAAACATGGGAAGGGATCTATTATGAGTGTTCAAGTTAAAGGAACAATCGAATCTTACGAATTTAGCGGCGGCGTTCATGTTTTGAATGTCAGGGAGAAATGGCGGAACCATACAAGAGCGGTCGCTATTCCCGGCGATCAGGTCAAAGGGCCGGATTATCCTCATAAAGGCGGGCAGATTGAAGGGGAATACACTGACGCGCCGGAAACCGGAAAGCCGCAATGGACCAAATTGCACTTTGGTAATTGAGCATCGTTTTTTTAATTTTATCTGCAAATTAACAGTGGTTTTCTTGGCGCAGGGGATTGCGGCGCAGGGCTGAACATATTAAAACAATCAGGGATAGAGAGAATCTCTGTTTTTTGTTCAGTTATAACGCGTAGTATCACGGCATATCATGGTTTCGGCCCTCGCCTTTTATTTCTTTGCGACGATTTTGATTATAGCGGCCCTTCTGGTGATTTCCGCACGTAATCCCGTGCATGCCGTTCTGTTCCTCATCCTGGCTTTCTTTAATGCGGCGTGTCTGTTCGTTTTGCTGGGCGCCGAGTTCCTGGCGATGATTATTGCCATTGTTTATGTCGGAGCTGTGGCGGTTTTGTTCCTGTTTGTCGTGATGATGCTGGATATCGGGATCGAAAAAGTCCGGGCGGGCGCGCGGCGTTATGTGCCGCTGGGGCTGGGCGTGGGTACGGTTTTGCTGGCGGAGCTGGCATTTGTTTTCAAGGGATGGCATGCCGCGCCGGCGGTTGAAGCGCGGGCGGCGTCATCCCCGGCGCTGGATAGTAGTCTGGGGAATACAGAAATTCTGGGCCGGTTGATCTACACCGATTATTTTCTGGCGTTCCAGATGGCGGGATTGATTCTTTTGGTGGCGATGATTGGCGCGATTGTCCTGACGCTTCGGCATCGTTCCGGTGTGCGGAAACAATCCGTAGCCCGGCAGGTATCCCGAACCCGTGAGGAAACCATGAAAATCGTCAAAATCACACCACGGACGGGGGTCTGACGATCATGGAAATCGGTGTTGAGCATTATCTGTATCTTTCAGCGGTGGTTTTTACGTTGGGTGTTTTCGGGATTTTTCTGAATCGCCGGAATGTGATTATCATCCTTATGTGTATCGAATTAATGCTGCTGGCGGTGAACATTAATTTTGTGGCGTTTTCATCCTTTATGAACGATATGGCGGGGCAGGTGTTCACCATGTTTATCCTGACCGTGGCTGCGGCCGAGGCTGCTATCGGTCTGGCGATTTTGGTCGTGTTCTTCCGTAAGAGCGGATCGATTGCCGTCGACGATATCGCCGAGATGAAGGGGTAGGGGGATGGTTGAATTATTCGCTGTATTCTCACCGCTTGCCGGATTTTTGCTGGCCGGGTTGTTCGGGAAGCAAATTGGGGATAAAGGAGCGCAATTTGTAACGTGTGCCGGGGTTATTCTGGCGGCGTTTTCGTCGGTTATTTTATTTTTTGATGTAATCATGGATAGCGATCCGCGTGTGATTACGTTGGCGCCATGGATTACTGTGGGTGCGTTTAGTGTTGACTGGGCGCTGCGCGTCGATCAGCTCTCCGTCGTTATGATGTGTGTGGTGAATGTGGTTTCGGCCTGCGTCCATGTTTATTCGATCGGCTATATGAGTCATGATCCGCATAAAGCCCGTTTTATGGCGTATCTGAGCCTGTTTACCTTTGCCATGCTGATGCTTGTGAGCGCCGATAATTTGCTCCAGCTGTTTTTTGGCTGGGAAGGGGTCGGTGTGGCGTCTTATTTGCTGATCGGGTTCTGGAACCACAAACACAGCGCCAACTTTGCGGCGGTGAAGGCGTTTGTGGTCAACCGGATTGGCGATTTTGGTTTGATCCTCGGGGTGATGGGGATTTACGCCATTTTCGGTACCGTCAAGTTTGACGAGATATTTGCGGCAGTGCCTGCGCATGCTTTGGATCACATGGTCTTTTTCGGATTTCATATTCATGCCCTGACCCTTGTCGGTCTGGCGCTGTTTATGGGGGCGATGGGGAAATCCGCACAGTTGGGCCTGCATGTGTGGTTGCCGGACGCGATGGAGGGGCCGACGCCGGTGTCGGCTTTGATCCATGCTGCGACGATGGTTACGGCCGGTGTTTTTCTGGTGGCGCGTTTTTCACCGTTCTTTGAATATGCACCGATTGCTTCGATGGTGATTTGTATCGTCGGGGCGTTGACAGCGTTTGTGGCGGCGACGATCGGCATGACCCAGTTTGATATTAAGCGGGTGATTGCCTATTCGACGATGAGCCAGCTCGGCTACATGTTTTTTGCTCTGGGCGTGTCGGCGTATGGCGCGGCGATGTTCCATTTGATGACGCACGCTTTTTTCAAGGCTTTGCTATTCCTTGGCGCGGGGTCGGTGATCCACGCGATGAGCGACGAACAGGACATGCGCAATATGGGCGGGGTCTGGAAGAAAATACCAATCACCTACATTTTGATGTGGATTGGCGGGCTGGCGCTGGCCGGGATCCCGTTTTTTGCGGGTTACTATTCCAAGGACATTATTCTGGAGTCAGCCTTTGCCGATCATACATGGTTTGGTTTGTTCGCGTATTGGCTGGGGATTGCCGCGGCGATTATGACGGCGTTTTACACGTGGCGGCTTATTATCATGACCTTCCATGGCAAACCGCGGGCCTCAAGCGAGGTTATGCATCATGTCCATGAATCGCCGCAAGTGATGATCGGGCCGCTGGTGGTGTTGGCGGCCGGGGCGATTTTTGCCGGGGCCGTATTTTACGAGCCGTTTGTCGGGGGGCTGCACAAGGGGCCGGAACTGGTCACGCATGAGCTTGAAATCGAGCACGATGTCGAAGCACCGGCACTGGAAGACGAATGGCTGGAGCCGGCGATTAACCGCCGGTCGTTCTGGGGGGATTCCCTGTATGTTTTGAAGGCAAACGACACGCTGGAAGCTGCGCACCATGTGCCTGAATGGGTCAAGATGGCTCCGCTTGTAGCCGGGTTTTCCGGTATCGCTCTGGCTTACCTTGTCTATATGATCTTCACGGGAGTTCCCGGCTGGATCGTCCGGTTTATGCGGCCTGTGCATGATCTGTTTTACAACAAATGGTATTTTGACCAGCTCTACGACTTCTTTATTGTGCGGGTGATCCGTATTTTGGGGAACTATTTCTGGAAGACCGGTGACGGCAAGCTTATTGATGGTATGGGGCCGGATGGTATGGCATCCCTTTCCTACATTACCGGTAAAATTCTGGGGCGTTTCCAGACGGGGTATATTTATCACTATGCCTTTGCGATGCTGGTCGGTGTGATTGTATTTATTTCCTGGCTTTTGGTCAGCGGAATTATGTAACGGGATACAGGGGTTATGACGGAACTGCCGATATTATCCATTATGATCTTCCTGCCGCTGGTCGGGATATTGTTTATCTTGATGATCGGTAACAAGGATACGGTCGAAGCGGCGAATAATGTCCGCAAAACGGCGCTATTTACATCGTTGTTTACCTTTGTGCTCAGCCTTTACATGTTGTTCCAGTTCGACGTTGGCGATCCGGGGTTCCAGTTTGTCCAAAAGTCTGAATGGTTCCCGGGACTGGGGATTTCCTATCATGTCGGGGTTGATGGTATTTCCCTGTTTTTTGTGATGCTTTCGGCTTTTCTGACCCCTGTCTGCATTCTGGCGAGCTGGGAGTCGGTCAAGACACGGGTCAAAGAATACATGATTGTGTTTTTGATCTTGGAAACTTTTATGATCGGGACGTTCACGTCTCTGGATGCCTTGTTGTTCTATGTTTTCTATGAAGGGTCGCTGATCCCGATGTTTTTAATTATCGGGATATGGGGCGGAGAAAACCGGGTTTATTCGGCCTATAAATTTTTCCTTTATACGCTGACGGGATCGGTGTTGATGCTGGTCGGGCTGTTGGCGCTGTATTTCCTGACCGGGACGACGGACATCCCGACTTTGATGGCCAACCCGGTGACGGCGGATATCCAGCGGTGGTTATGGCTGGCCTTCTTTGTCAGCTTTGCGATCAAGGTGCCGATGTGGCCGGTGCATACGTGGCTGCCGGATGCGCACGTGCAGGCGCCAACGGCTGGCTCGGTTATTCTGGCCGGGGTTTTGCTGAAAATGGGCGGTTACGGGTTTTTACGGTTTTCCCTGCCGATGTTCCCGGATGCCAGCGCTTATTTCGCTCCGCTGGTTTACGGGCTAAGCGTTGTGGCGTTTGCCTATGCTTCGCTGGTGGCGTTTGTCCAGCGCGACATGAAAAAGCTGATTGCCTATTCATCGGTGGCGCATATGGGCTTTGTGACACTGGGGATTTTTACGGGTACGATTCAAGGGCTTCAGGGCGGTGTTTACCAGATGTTGTCTCACGGCTTGATTTCTGCGGCTTTGTTCTTGTGTGTCGGGGTGGTTTACGACCGGCTGCATACGCGGGAAATGTCGCGTTATGGCGGGCTTGTGAACAATATGCCTGTGTATGCGACCGTGTTTATGATTTTGATGCTGGGGTCGGTTGGCTTGCCGGGAACGTCCGGGTTCGTCGGTGAGTTTCTGGCTTTGCTCGGGGTGTTCCATGTGAATGTGACGCTGGCGTTTTTCTCTGCCGGGGGGATTATTCTGGGCGCTATTTATATGCTGCGTCTTTACCGCAAAATCATTTTCGGGCCACAGGATAATGCGGATGCGTCTATCCTGCCGGATTTGAATATGCGGGAAATCGTTATTTTCTTCCCTATTGTCGGGATGGTGATCTGGTTTGGTCTGTTTCCGAATTTTATTCTGGAACGCACAGAACCGGCTTTGGAAAAGCTTATGCTGAATTATCACATCGGTTTGCAAAAGCCCCTAGAGCTTTCTCAATGGAACTTAAACGGGATTATGCCGGCGGCCGGGAATGAGGAAACAGAGGTGTTTGGCGTTATGCCGCCGATGCCGGAGGAAATTATAAATGAGTGATGTTGTATCTCTAGCTTCGCCGATCATTGCGTTGCCGGAAATATTTCTGGCGGCGGCGGCTCTGGTTTTGCTGGTGGTCGGGGTGTCCCGCGGCCGGGAACTGACGTGCGGCATTTGTGTTTCCGTGGTGGGCTGTTTTGGGTTGGCGCTTTTGTTTTTGCTGGGGATTGATTGGGACCGCGGTCTGGCCTTTGGCGGCATGTTTGTGATGGACCAGTTTGCCGGACTTATGAAGATGCTGGTTCTTGTCGGTTTGATGGCGTCCGTTGCGCTGTCTGTTAAATACCTCCAGCAGGAAGAAATGGTCCAGTTTGAATATCCGCTTCTGGTCATGCTGGCCGGGCTGGGGATGTTGTTGATGGTTTCGGCCAATGACATGCTGATGGCTTATATGGCGCTGGAATTACAGGCGCTCAGCCTTTATGTTCTGGCGGCTTTCCGGCGCGATAACCAGAGATCCGGCGAAGCGGGGATCAAATATTTTATCCTGGGCGCTTTGTCATCGGGGATGTTGTTGTTCGGTATTTCCCTTGTCTATGGCTATACAGGGGCGATCGGGTTTGATGCGATTGCCGCCGTGCTGGCGGAAGGCCCGATCCCTGTCGGCGTGACGGTCGGAATGGTGTTTATTCTGGTCGGGATGGCGTTCAAGCTCTCGGCGGTGCCTTTTCACATGTGGAGCCCCGATGTTTATGAAGGAGCCGCGACATCTGTGACGGCGCTGTTTGTTATGGTGCCCAAAATCGCGGCGATGGCTCTTTTGATCCGGCTAATGATGGTTCCGTTTGGTTCGATGGTCGATCAATGGCAACAGGTGCTTTGGGTGATATCTGTCGGGTCGATGGTTGTCGGGGGCTTCGGGGCTCTGGTTCAAACCAATATCAAGCGCCTGATGGCGTACAGCTCGATCAGCCATATGGGGTATGCACTGGTGGGGCTGGTGGTGGCTTCTCCGCAGGGAATAAGCGCCGTCATCATATATCTTGTGATTTACCTGATGATGACTGCCGGGGTGTTCTCTATTATTTTGATGATGCGTCGCGGCGGACTGCCGGCGGTGCAGCTGGCTGATCTGGCCGGTTTTTCCCGTCATAATCCGATGTATGCCTATGCTATGGCGATCCTGATGTTTTCCATGGGCGCTATTCCGCCGATGGCGGGTTTCTTCAGCAAGATGTTTGTATTTCAGGCCGCTGTTCAGCAAGGCATGTACGTTCTGGCGGTGATCGGCGTTTTAACGTCGGTTATTGCGGCCTTCTATTATTTGCGGATTATCAAGGTCATGTTTTTTGATCCGCCCGCCGATCCTTTCGATCAGGATTTCGGTCTGGGGCGCCGGGCTATGGTCCTGATTAGCGTGTTGTTTGTTCTGGCCTTTATTCTGGTTCCCGATACGCTGGTCCAGATTGCCCGGAATGCGTCTTCCGTATTTTTTGGCGGCTGATGGTTGACTGGCAAGTTCATACTTACGCGTCTTTGTCCTCGACGCAGGATTATGTCCGCGAGCTGGCGGAGGAAGGACTTCCCGAAGGCACGGTTGTGCAATGCCTGACCCAGACCAAGGGCCGTGGGCGGCAAGGCAACGAATGGAATTCACCGATCGGTAATCTTTATATGTCGGCTTTGCTGCGGCCCGGTTGCACCGCCAATCAGGCCGGGCAGCTGGCGTTTGTTGTGGCGCTGGCGGTGTCGGCGGCGATGGATGACGTGATTGAATCAGGGCACAAGAAAACGCTGAAATGGCCGAATGATATTCTTGTCGATGGCAAAAAGGCTGCGGGTATATTGCTGGAGAGTGATATTCAGGGCGACCGTGTTGAGGGGCTGACGGTTGGCGTTGGTGTTAATATTATGGCGCCGCCGGAGGGGGCGGCTGGCTTACAGGCGTTGAGCGGTGGCGGACAGGTTCCGATTCATCCGTTCCGGGACAAGCTGTTGGCTCATTTGGGCCGGGAATATGAATGCTGGCAGGGGGAGGGGTTTGCCCCTGTCCGGGAGGCATGGCTGGCACAGGCGCATGGTCTGGGGCAGGCTGTGAAGGTCCGGCTGGCTGCGGAAGAGTTTTCCGGTGTTTTTAAAGATTTGGACGCGGATGGTACTTTACTGGTAGAGCTGGCCGATGGAAATGTCCGGGCTGTGCGCGCCGGCGACGTGTATTTTGAAGAAAGCGAATAGAGCCTGTGTTGCTGGTTATTGATGCCGGAAATACGAATATTGTGTTCGCCCTGTATGACGGGGATGAGCTGTGCGCTATTCACCGGATGGAGACGGCGGCTGTGCATGCGGTGGACGACGTTCATTTGCCGTTTGACCTGTCCGGCGTAACGGCGGCTGTGGTCGGGTCGGTTGTGCCGCGGCTCGACCCGGTTGTGAAACAATTTGCCGGATCATGCACCGATTCCGAACTGCTGTTTGTGACGCATGAAACGGTTCCTATGGTGATAAAGCTTGATGTTCCGGCGCAGGCCGGGGCGGATCGCCTGATTAATGCCTATGCGGCGGCGTGTGATTATGGTGCGCCTGTGGTGGTGGTTGATTTCGGGACGGCGACAACGTTCGATGTCGTGGATGCGGATGGCGCGTTTGTCGGCGGTGTCATTGCGCCGGGTGTGAATTTGTCGAAAGAGGCCTTGGTCAGCGCGGCAGCCAAACTTCCAGATATCTGCGTAGAAAGCCCCGCGCATGTGATCGGGACAAATACGGTGGATGCCATGCAATCCGGTTTGTACTGGGGGTATGCCAGCATGATCGAAGGGATGCTGGCCCGGATAGAGGGAGAGCTGGGCGTGAAACCGGCTGTGGTCGCGACGGGTGGGCTGGCGCCCTTATTTGCCGATGCGATCCCGGCGATTGAAAAAGTGGATAAAGATTTGACTTTGCGCGGGTTAGCACGCATTTATCAAAGCCATGGAACAGAATAAATCACATACAGAAGCGGCAGAATGACCAAAAAACTAAAACTGGATCCGGATAAACTGCATTTCCTGTCGCTGGGCGGAAGTGAAGAGTTCGGTGTGAATTTTAACCTGTATGCCACGGACAATAAATGGTTGGCGGTTGATTGCGGGATCGGGTTTGCCGACTGGCGGCTGCCGGGGGTTGATATTTTGCTGCCCGATCCGGCGTTTCTGGAAGAACGCCGCAAGGATTTAAGCGCGATTATCATTACCCATGCGCACGAAGACCATGTCGGGGCGCTGGCGTATTTATGGCCGCGGCTGCGCGCGCCGATTTATTGCACGCCCTATACGGCGGCAATTCTGGAGCAAAAATTCAAGGAATTTCCCGATTGCCGGGATGCTGATGTCAATGTGGTCAAGGCCGGTGATACGATTGATGCCGGGCCGTTTAAGGTGACATTCGTGCATGTGACGCATTCGATCCCGGACGCGACGTCGTTGATTATCGAGACAGAGGCCGGGCGCGTGGTTCACAGCGCCGACTGGAACATCGACCCGACGCCGGTGATTAACGGGCAGACGGATGAAAAAACGTTCCGGGCCGCCGGTGACAAGGGCGTGATGGCCTATATCGGGGATTCCACGAATGCCCTAACGCCGGGGCGCGCCGGGTCGGAGGGCGACGTGGAAAAGGGGCTCGATCAGCTTATGGCCGATGAGAAAAAAGGCGCGCTGCTGGTTACCATTTTTGCGACCAATACCGGGCGGCTGCAGAGTATTTGCCGGGCGGCGAAAAAGCACGGGCGGAAAGTGGTTCTGGCGGGGCGCTCGCTGCACAAGCATATTGAGGCCGCCAAGGCTTGCGGCTATTTGCAGGATGTCGCGCCGTTTATCGATCAGGATGAAGCGGCGGATATGCCGCGCGGCAAGCTGGTGATCGTGGCGGCGGGATCGCAGGCGCAGCATAATGCCGCGCTGACCCGGATTATTCATGGCGATAACCCGCGCCTGAAAGTGAAAAGCGGCGATGTGTTTGTATTTTCTTCGCGGGTTATTCCGGGCAATGAGCGCGCGATTTATGATCTGACCAATATTCTGAGTGGGGAAGGCGTGCGGATTTTAACGCCGCACCGTTCGCCCTATAAAATCCATGTATCGGGTCACCCGTGTCAGGACGAGATCAACGATATGCTGGACTGGGTGCGGCCGGATACGCTGGTGACGGTTCATGGCGAGCGCGCGATGCTGGAAAAGCAGGCCGCAATGGGACGGGACAAGGGGATCAAGAATATTGTTATTCCGGGTAATGGTAAGATTGTGGCTTTGCAGGACGGGCAAAAGCCGAAAGTTGTAGCCGAAATTAAAACGGGGATGCTGGCTGTTGAGCCCAAGCGGATTTTAGATGTCGAGCATGAAGGGATTGCCGAGCGGCGGCGGTTGCAATATCGCGGCGCGGTTTTTGTTTCTCTGGTTCTGGACGAGCGGGGCGATGTGGTGGATCACCCGCAGGTCGACGTTCTGGGGCTTTTGGACCTGAATAGCGATGAAGACCGGGAGCTGGAACAGGATATCTATGGCGAGATCAAGGACATCCTTGCGGATATGGACCGGGACGATCGCCGCGACGACCACGCCGTTCACGAAGAGGTGCGCATTGGTGTGCGGCGGTTGATCCAGATTGTTCTGGGCTTTAAGCCCTATGTTACGGTGCATGTATCAAGAGTTTAAATTCAAATGCTAAGAAAACTTTTCATCTTATTGTTTTTAATTACGATTCCGAGCAAATCATTCGCGCAAAACCCGGAGGCTGTTTGCAAGCTTCTGGCGCGTCATGAACCGGAAAAGAGTGTCATTTACCAGCCCGGTGTCGATGTGCATGGAAATGCGGTGACGCCTGCGGATCTGGCGGCGGCGCCGGTGATTGTGCCTGATGTTGTGCGGATACCGCTGAGTGTTGATTTGGCGCAGGGGTTGCAGCCTTCGCTGCCTGCCGGGACGGAACTAAATGCGCATTTCGGTATGATAGAGATTTACCGCGACGGTACAGTTGTGTTTAATGGGCAGAATCTGACGGATGCGGCATTGACGATGTGCGGGATGAAAAAGCCCGAACCTGTTCCGCAGCCTGAGGCGGCCCAAGAGCCGCCCTTGCGTTTGGCGCCTGTCGTCAAAGATGAAGGTGAATTAATCTGGGGTGAAGGACATTAGGTTTTGATTTTAGAACTGTCATCCTGAGCGTAGCGAAGGATCTAAAGTCGTCAGTAAAAGATTCTTCGCTTCGCTCAGAATGACAAAGAGTAGGATATAATTAGAACATGAACGCACAGGCACAACAAAAAAAGAATACACGGACAGCAATTACGCCGACGCGGGAAGAAAATTTTCCTGAATGGTACCAGCAGGTCATCAAGGCGGCCGATATGGCGGAAAATTCGCCGGTGCGCGGCTGCATGATTATCAAACCCTATGGCTATGCCGTGTGGGAAAATATGCAGCGTATTTTTGATGGCATGATTAAGGATGCCGGGGTGGAGAACGCCTATTTTCCCCTGTTTATTCCGCTGAGTTTCCTGAGCCGTGAGGCCGAGCATGTCGAAGGTTTTGCCAAGGAATGCGCAGTTGTGACGCATCACCGGCTGGAAGCCAATCCGGATGGCAGCGGTTTGCGGCCTGCGCCAGGAGCGGAGCTGGACGAACCGTTGATCGTGCGTCCAACGTCCGAGACGATTATCGGTGATGCCATGGCGCGCTGGGTGCAGTCTTACCGTGATCTGCCGCTCAAGCTGAACCAGTGGGCGAACGTCGTGCGCTGGGAAATGCGGACGCGGATGTTCCTGCGGACATCTGAATTTCTCTGGCAGGAAGGGCATAACGCCTTTGAAACGGCGGAAGAGGCGCGCGAAGATGCGCTGAAGATGCTGGAAGTTTACCGGGTGTTTGCTGAAGAGTATCTGGCTTTGCCGGTGTTGACGGGGGAGAAAACCGAGGATGAACGTTTTCCCGGCGCCGATGCGACGTTTGCCATCGAGGGCATGATGCAGGACGGTAAAGCGCTGCAGGCCGGGACGTCGCATGATCTGGGACAGAATTTTTCCAAATCCTGCGGTATCAAATTTCAGGGACGTGAAGGGCAGGAGCAATTTGCTTACACAACGTCATGGGGTATTTCGACGCGCCTGATCGGCGGAATGATTATGACGCACGGTGATGACGACGGGATGATTATGCCGCCGCGCGTGGCCCCGTATCAGGTTGTGATTATTCCCGTCGCCCGCGATGACAGCGATGTAACGGCCATTCATGAGTATTGTCAAAACCTGGCGGCGCAATTGAAAGCACAAGGTGTTCGTGTCAAGCTGGATGACCGCGACATGCGGACACCCGACAAGATGTGGGAAGCCATCAAAAAAGGCGTGCCGCTGCGCGTCGAGGTTGGCCAGCGTGAAATGGAAGCCGGGCAGGTTACGCACGTACGCCGTGATCTGGGCCGCGAGTCCAAGGAAACCTGCGGTCTGGATGAGTTTACCGGCAAAGTGGGTGTTTTGCTGGATGCTATTCACGATGAATTGCTGGGCCGGGCGCGGTCTTTCCGTGATAATCATATTGAGGACGTATCGTCGCTCGACGAGATCAAGGCGTTTTTTGGTGCCGGGAAGATTGGTTTTGTCCGGATTGATACTAAATTGATCCAGGGCGGCGCATTTGAAACCCTTGCCAAGGAGTTTTCCCTGACCCCGCGTTGTATGCCCTTTGCGGACAAGGGTGAAAAAGTTTATATCGGAAAAGCTTATTAAGGAGAAATAGAATGGAAAATACTTTGCAAAACAAAGCCGAGGAAATCATCCAGTTGCTGATGCAGCAAAATGAATTGCTGGAAAAGCTGTTGGAGAAAAAAGGTTGTGGCTGCGGTGATAACGGCGGCTGTTGCAAGGACGAGTCTAAAGAAGCGTGCGTAGATGAAGACGAAGGGTCTTGCTGTGGCGGCGGCTGTCATTAATCCTGCCTGACGAGTGATTGTTCATATGTTTTCCCCTTTTGAAAGAATGGTGGCCGGGCGGTATCTGCGAGCGCGGAAAGCCGAAGGCTTTGTGTCCGTGATCGCCGGTTTTTCTTTTATGGGCATCATGCTGGGCGTGGCGACACTGATTATCGTCATGTCGGTGATGAACGGTTTCCGGGCGGAGCTGGTTGGCCGTATTTTGGGACTGAACGGGCATATGAACGTCTATACGCGCAGCGGGCCGCTTTATGATTATAACGTCCTGAGTATGAAACTGGCCGAGGTTGACGGGGTGACATCTGTGATGCCGGTGATTGAAACCCAGGCTTTGCTGTCGGTTCATGGCGCGGCGAATGGTGTGATGGTGCGCGGGATTGCCCCGGAGGATTTTGCCCGCAAGCCGATCTTGTCTGACGGGATTATTGTCGGTGACAAAAGCACGTTCACCGGTAATGTCGTGGCGATCGGCAAGGTTATGGCCGATAAATATCATTTGACGCTGGGGGATAAGGTGACGCTGATTGCGCCCAAGGGGAAATCCGGGCCTTTCGGGACGATGCCCCGGTCGCGTAGTTACCAGATTGGCGCGATTTTCGATGTCGGAATGTATGAATATAACAGCGGTTTTGTCTTTATGCCGCTGGAGGCCGCGCAGGTATTTTTCCAGTTGCCTGAAGCGGTTAGCTCTTTGGAAATTATGACCAAGGACCCGATGAAGCTGGAAGATGTGCGGCGGCGCATATCGCTGATCGTTGAAGGGCGCGCCGGGGTTTATGACTGGCGGGATATGAATAACAGCTTTTTCAATGCGCTGCAGGTTGAGCGCAATGTCATGTTCCTGATCCTGACGCTGATTATTATCGTGGCGGCGTTCAACATCATTTCCTCCATGATTATGCTGGTCAAGGACAAGGGCCGCGATATTGCCATTATGCGAACGATGGGGGCGCCGCGGCGCTCGATGATGAAAATCTTTATGCTGACCGGGGCGAGTATCGGTTTTGCCGGGACCTTTGTCGGGGCTGTGGCCGGGATTGCTTTTGCCCTGAATATCGAGGCCATCCGGCAATGGTTGCAGGGGCTGACCGGGGTGGACTTGTTCTCGGCCGAGATTTATTTCCTCTCACAATTGCCGGCGGAAATTGAATGGCACGAAGTGGCTTTGGTCGTCGTGATGGCGTTTACGCTGTCTATTCTGGCGACGTTATATCCGGCGTGGCGGGCGGCGCGGCTCGATCCTGTGGAGGCGCTGCGTTATGAGTAAGTTACTGGACGTGCAGGGGTTGGAAAAAACGTTCTATCAGGGCGGCGAAAGCCTGACGGTCCTGAAGGGACTGGATATGGCGATCGAAAAGGGTGAAATGGTCGCGCTGGTCGGGCCGAGCGGGGCGGGGAAATCGACTTTGCTGCAGCAGATCGGGCTGCTGGATACGCCGAGCGCCGGAAAAATTATTGTCGGCGGTCAGGATGCCAGTCATATGAATGATAGCGCCCGCACCGCCATGCGCCGTGATTTTATGGGCTTTGTGTACCAGTTCCATTATTTGCAGCCCGAATTTACGGCGCTGGAAAATGTGATCCTGCCGCAGATGATTGCCGGGCGTAAAAAGAAAGATGCCAAAGAGCGCGGTTCTCAATTACTGGGGGCTTTGGGGCTTTCCCACCGGTTGGAGCACCGTCCGGCGCGACTGTCGGGTGGAGAGTGCCAGCGTGTGGCGATTGCGCGGGCGCTGGCCAACGAGCCTAAATTACTGCTGGCGGATGAGCCGACCGGGAATCTCGACCCGGATACGGCGGATGGGGTGTTCGATATCCTGATCGAGCTGGTGCGTAATACCGGGATCGGGGCGTTGATCGCCACGCATAATATGGACCTTGCCGACCGAATGGACCGTGTCCTTGAGCTCGGTCAAGGCAAGGTTCGCGAGATTTAGGCCGTTTTTTTATCTCTAAGGTAGCTGCCCCAATAGATTCTCTTCTTACCGATGGTGTCTTCCAGCTTGTACCAGGCACGGGTCAGGGGATAGAACAGGCGCGGCAAGCCCGTCAGTTTGACCGTTTTATCAAAGCGCTCATCATTGCCAATCGTGGTTGCGGCGGCGGGGTCCGGAAAGAGTGGGGCCGGGTAGAGCACCAGCGTTTCTAATCCTGTTTCCCATGTGCGGCCCTGTAGCGTGTCGATCGGGATCCAGTTACGCTGCATATGCTTCAGCATTATTTCAGCGGCATTCCGGGTCAGCAGGTAGCCGTGGGCGCCGCCGGGGGCGGTCGGCAGGCGGGCATATTGATAGCGGGTATTGCCGAGCGGCGCGATTTTACGGCAGCCGCGTTTGTAGATTTTCTCACTGCCGAGGAAGCGGATGACATCCCATTTGCGTGACGATTGTGCGAGAGCCGTTAGCGCGTCTTTAAAATCGGGTTCGAAAATTACGTCGTCTTCAAGGATGACGGCCAGCGGGATGTCCTCTTTCACCATCTTTTCAAAGATATTCCGGTGAGAGAGCAGGCAGCCGATTTCTCCCTTGGTCATATCGCGGCCAAAATAACGTTTGCGTTTGGCGCTGTCATAAACGGCGGCGATATCCGTATCGCTCATTTCTCGGCCATTGATGGCCTCGATAAAGGTCAATTCCACAGCAACATTTTGTGCACGGGCGTTTATGCCGTCCCTGCGGTCGGTGTCTTTGGCCATATTGATGACGAAAATGGGCGGTAAATCGATTTTGCTCATGGGATTGTTATAAAAAAAGACTGGAGGAAAGCAAGCGCTATCCTTAAAACTAAAACTATGCCCGATTCTGTGAAAGACAATTTTGTGCATCTACACCTGCACTCTGCCTATTCTCTGGCGGAAGGCGCGATCACGGTCAAGGACCTGTTGGGGCTTTGTCAGAAATACAATATGCCGGCTGTGGCGATTACCGATACCGGCAACCTGTTCGGGGCGATGGAGTTTGCCACTTACGCCGCCAAGGCCGGGGTGCAGCCTGTTTTGGGGGCGCAGATTGCCTTGGGGCTGGAGGGGCATCAGCTGGTGTTGCTGGTCCAGAGCGAGCAGGGGTATCGCAATCTTTGCAAGCTTGTCAGCGTGTCTTTCCTTGAAACCGAAGGGACGGAAAAACCGCATATCGACTGGGAGACACTGGATGCGCATACGGAGGGCCTGATTTGCCTGAGCGGCGGTTTGAAGGGGCCTGTCGACCAGTATCTTCTGCATAACCAGACAAAAGAAGCGGAAGCGGCGCTCAAGCGCCTCAAGAAAATATTTGGCGATCGGCTTTATATCGAGCTGCAACGTCATGGCTGGCCGGAGGAAGACCGGATTGAAGGTGCGCTGATTGATCTGGCCTATAAGCATGATATTCCGCTGGTGGCGACAAATGATTGTTATTTCCCGACCAAGAAAATGCATGAAGCGCATGATGCGCTGCTTTGTATCGCGGAAGGGCGCTATGTCACCGAATCTGATCGTCGGAAGGTGACGCCAGAGCATTATTTTAAGAATGCTCTGGCGATGAGGGATTTGTTTAAAGATGTTCCGGAGGCTGTTGATAATACAGTTATTATTGCGCAGCGCTGTTCGTATCTTTTGAAACCGATTGACCCGTTGCTGCCGCCGTTTGATACGGGAGAGGGACGTAACGAGGCGGAAGAATTGCGCAAGCAGGCACAAGATGGTCTGCAGTGGCGGCTGGAGAGATTTGTATTTCCTGAGGACGCTGACGAGGCGAAAAAGAAAGAAATCGCCAGCCCTTATTTTGAGCGGCTGAATTATGAACTCGGCGTGATCGAGGGAATGGGGTTTCCCGGTTATTTTCTGATCTGTTCGGATTTTATCAAATGGTCGAAGGAGCATGATATTCCGGTCGGACCGGGCCGGGGGTCGGGGGCCGGTTCCGTTGTGGCCTGGGCCTTGCAGATTACTGACCTTGATCCGCTGGAGTTCGGTTTGCTGTTCGAGCGGTTTTTGAATCCGGAGCGGGTGTCGATGCCGGACTTCGACGTCGATTTTTGCCAGACACGCCGGGATGAGGTCATTCATTACGTACAGGATAAATATGGCCACGATAACGTCGCGCAGATTATTACGTTCGGTAAATTGCAGGCGCGGGCCGTGGTGCGTGATGTCGGGCGGGTGCTGCAAATGCCGTACGGGCAGGTCGACCGGATTGCCAAGCTGATCCCTGCAAACCCGGCCAACCCGATTTCACTGGCTGAGGCTCTGGAACAGGAGCCGGATCTGGCCAACGAGCGGATGCGGGATGAGACCACTGATAAGCTGATTACGATTGCCTTGCAGCTTGAAGGACTCTACCGCCATGCATCGACCCACGCGGCGGGGCTGGTGATTGGCGACCGAGAGCTGCACAAGCTGCTGGCGCTGTATCGCGATCCGCGTTCCGACATGCCGGTGACACAGTTCAATATGAAATTCGTGGAGCAATCCGGTCTGGTCAAATTCGACTTTCTCGGCCTGAAAACCATGACGGTGATTAAAAAGGCGCTGGATCTGGTTGAACAAGTTCATGGCAAGAAAATCGATCACCTTGAAATCCCGTTTGATGACCAGAAAACCTATGAGCTTTTGACCAGCGGCCAGACGGTCGGGGTGTTCCAGCTGGAAAGTGCCGGGATGCGCGATGTCCTGCGTAAGATGAAGCCGGACCGGCTGGAAGATATTATCGCTCTCGTCGCTTTGTACCGGCCTGGTCCGATGGACAATATTCCACGCTATATTGACATCAAGGACGGCAAGGAAGAACCGGATTACATGCATCCGAAGCTGCAGCCGATTTTGGAAGAAACCTACGGGATCATGATCTATCAGGAGCAGGTCATGCAGGCGGCGCAGCTTCTGGCCGGCTATACGCTGGGCGGCGCTGACCTCCTGCGGCGGGCGATGGGGAAAAAGATCAAGGAGGAGATGGACGCCCAGCGCGACATGTTCGTGAAGGGCTGTGCCAAGCACAACGATATCCCCGCCGAGCAGGCGAACGCGATTTTTGACCAGATCGCCAAATTTGCCGGGTACGGGTTTAACAAATCACACGCGGCGGCCTATGCGGTTATTGCGTACTGGACGGGCTGGCTGAAGGCGAACTACCCAGTTGAGTTTATGGCGGCTTCGATGACTCTGGATCTGGGGAATACCGACAAGCTGGCCGTATTTAAGCAGGATCTGGATCGTTCGGGCATTGCACTTTTGCTGCCCGATGTTAACCGGTCCCTGCCGGAGTTCAAGGTGGAAGACGGGGCGGTGCGTTATGCGCTGGCGGCCCTCAAGGGGGTGGGCGAGCATGCGATGGAAGTACTTGTTGCCGAGCGGGACAAGAACGGTCCTTACAAGGATTTACAGGATTTTGCCAACCGGCTGGATGCGGGGACGCTCAACCGGCGCCAGATGGAGCAGCTTGCCAGTGCCGGGGCGTTTGAGTGTCTGAACTCTAACCGGGCGCAGGTCCATGATTATGCCGAAGCACTTTTGCGCTATGCCCAGAACCAGCGCGAAGAACGGGAGAGCGGCCAGAACAGTTTGTTTGGCGGTGATGCCGAGGGAGAAGCTCTGGCGATGCCGGCGTTGTCGGATGTGCGGGACTGGGATCCGCTGGAGCGGCTCAAGAAGGAATTTGACGCGGTCGGATTTTACCTGTCGGCGCATCCGCTGGATACGAAAGCCGGGCAACTGGAAGGCATGGGCATTGTGCCGATGGCGCGGGTAGAAGAAAAGTTGGCCCACCGGAGCAGTGCGCTGATCGAGATGGCGGGAGTTTTGCTCAAAAAGCAGGTTAAGGTTTCGGCAAAAGGGAATAAATTCGCTTTTCTGCAGCTTTCCGATTCAACCGGCGTTTATGAAGTGACTCTGTTTTCGGAAACGCTGGCGCGGGTCAAGGATATGCTGGAGCCGGGGGAAGGGCTATTGCTCAAGGCTGTGGTCGAGCAGCGTGAGGAGCAGCTCCGCTATACCGTGCAGACAATTCAGCCGCTGGATGAGGCTCTGGCCGGGAAGGTCAAGGAAGTGCAGATTACACTGGCCGATCCGCGGCCGGTGGGGATGATGAAGCAGCTTCTGGAGGCCGACGGCGGTGGGCGCGTACAAGTTAAAATTTACACCGAAGCCAAGCCGGGGCTGATCGCGGAACTGACCTTGCCGGGGCGATGGGGTTTTTCGCCCGATACCCGCAACGCCCTGATCCGCGAGGAGGGCGTGAAAGAGGTGCGGGAGCTGTAAACCGCTTTGCTTTTCTAAAAAGAACCCGCTATAACGGTTTCTGCTTATATAAATAAATTTAAATGAGGGATGGCGGCGATGGTTGATTATATGGCGGCTTGGAAAGTTTCCGAAAAAGATTTCCCGCAAGACGGAACGGCAGCAGAAAAGCTGGCGTTTTGTGCGCGCTATGCCCAGTTGACACCTTCGACTTATAACACGCAGCCGTGGCTGTTTTCGATCAGCGGCAACAAGCTGTTTTTGTATGCCGACCGGCGTTACGGGTTGCCGGTGACGGACCCGGATGACCGGGGACTTGAGATTGCCTGCGGGTCGGCGCTGGCCAATTTACAGCTGGCGCTCCGGGCTTTTGGCTATGAGCAAACAACCCAGCTTTTGCCCGATCCGACCGATGACGACCTGATGGCGATTGTAACGCTGGGGCATAAGCTGGATACTCCGGTTGAAGAAAGTGACAAGGGGCTTTTTCAGGTTATTGCCAAGCGTCATATGAACTGGGGTTCGTTTTCGGATAAGAAAGTACCCGACGAGCTTTTGCGCGCTCTGGAGCAAGAAGCGGAAAAAGCCGGGGCGTGGCTTCATATCTGTGCGCCGCATGAGCGCGGCCAGATCGTTCACATGGTTGCGGAAGCCGACCATATCCAGACCGGGGACAAACATTTCCGCCGCGAGCTTTTGAACTGGATTCACCCGCGCCGTTTAGGTAGCGGCGATGGTATCCCCAGCGACAGTGCCCGTTATTCGGCGATTATGTCGTCTTTCTCGCCGCATCTGTTGCGGCGATTTGAGGGGGAGCACAATAAAGCCGCCCGTGACGACCAGCTTGATGAGGGATCGCCGGTGATTGCTGTCGTCGGCAGCATGTCGGGCGGAACCAAATCGCGCCTGATGGCCGGGATGGCCTTGATGCGCGTTCTATTGCGGGCGGAGGAGGCCGGGCTGGCCGCGTCGACGTTGAACCAGCCGTGTGAGGTGCCGGAGTTGCGTTTGCGGCTCCATGATGCTCTCGACAGACAGGGACGCGCCCAGTTTATCTTGCGGCTTGGTTATGGCGGAAAACCGGTTTACACGCCGCGGCGACCGCTTTCGTCCGTTTTGACGTTTGAGGGTAAGAAAGCCGAAGACGTCGAACACATCTTGTCCGGGAAATCATCCAACGGGATGTTCGGCAAATTCAAGCGGGCTTTCGGCGCAAAGTAATCCTTGCAATCTCTCTGAAAACCATATATATCAGCGCTCAACCTGCCGTTTTGGCAGGAATTCACATGCGGGAATTTAAGGCTTATCCAGCCTGTCCGGTCTGTTTTAAACAGTCCTCTCCCGTAGCGGCATAACTGGAAAAAAGGAGAAAAGACATGTCCATGCCTGAATTTACAATGCGCCAGCTTCTGGAAGCCGGTGTTCACTTCGGTCACCACGCCCAGCGCTGGAACCCGAAAATGAAGCCTTACATCTTTGGTGTTCGTAACGGCATTCATATTATTGACCTGCAACAAACCGTACCGATGCTGGATCGTTCCCTGAAAACGATCCGTGATATTGCTGCCAAGGGCGGTCGGGTTCTGTTTGTTGCCACCAAGCGTCAGGCGCAAGAGAAAATCAAGGAATCTGCCAAACGTTGCGGTCAGTACTATGTGAACCACCGCTGGCTGGGCGGTATGATGACCAACTGGCAAACTGTCACGAAGTCCATCAACCGTCTGCGTGAGCTGGAAGGTATTCTGGGCGGTGATATCGAAGGTTACACCAAGAAAGAAATTCTGATGATGACGCGTGAGCGCGACAAGCTGGAATCTTCGATCGGCGGGATCAAGGATATGGGCGGTCTGCCGGATGCCCTGTTCATTATCGACACAAACAAGGAAGACTTGGCTGTGAACGAAGCGCGTAACCTAGGGATTCCGGTGTTTGCGATTATCGATACGAATTCCAATCCCGATCACATTGATTTCCCGATTCCGGGGAACGATGATGCTTTGCGGGCGATTGAATTGTATTGCGATCTGTTTTCCGCGGCCGTTCTGGACGGTCTGCAGGCTGAAATGGCTGCTTCCGGTATTGATGCCGGCGCTGCTGTCGAGCCGAAAAAGGAAGACCTGATTGAAGCTCCGAAAAAAGCGCCGAAAGCCAAGAAAGCCGACAAGGCTGCCGAGGCAACCGAGGCTGAAGAAGAGCCGACCAAGAAACAAGCAACGGCCTAACGGGTCTTTGTTAACGCAATTTAGAGGAAAGAAAGAGGACGACATGGCTGCGATTACAGCATCAATGGTGAAAGAACTGCGTGAGAAAACCGGGGCGGGCATGATGGATGCCAAAAAAGCTCTGGAGGAAGCCGGCGGCGATATGGATGCCGCTGTCGATGCGCTGCGGACCAAAGGTCTGGCAAAGGCTGAGAAGAAATCAAGCCGGACGGCTGCCGAAGGTTTGATTGCGATGGCTGTTCAAGGCAATAGCGGGGCGCTGGTTGAGGTGAATTCCGAAACCGACTTCGTTGCCCGGAACGAACAGTTCCAGAGCTTCGTCAAGCAGGTTGCCGATATCGCCCTGAAAGAGGAAGCTGATATCGAAGCGCTGCAGGAAGCCCAGTTTGGTAACGGCAAAAGCGTTCGCGAGACCTTGACCTCAAATATTGCGACGATCGGCGAACACATGACTTTGCGCCGGACGGTTACTCTGAGCGTTAACCCGGGTGTTGTCACGGGCTATATCCACAATGCCGTGGCCCCGAACATGGGTAAAATCGGTGTTCTGGTGGCGCTGCAATCCGAAGGCGATGCCGACAAGCTGCAAGCGCTGGGTAAGCAAATTGCCATGCACGTTGCAGCGGCGTTTCCGAAATACCTGAACCGGGATGCGGTTGATTCTGACGTGGCTGAACGTGAGCGCAATATCCTGCGTGAGCAGGCGATGGCAGAAGGCAAGCCGGCGGAAATCGTTGAAAAAATGCTCGAAGGCCGCATGCGTAAATTCTTTGAAGAGATTTGCCTGATGGATCAAACCTTCGTGATTGATGGCGAGACCCGTATTGCTGACTTGCTGAAAAATGCAGCCGCCGACGTCGGTGCGCCGGTTGAACTGGTTGCTTATGAGCGCTTCCAGCTTGGTGAAGGCATCGAAAAAGAAGAAACAGATTTTGCTGCGGAAGTGGCTGCGGCCGTGAACGGCTGATAGCTCTTTTTCTGAGTGTTTTTTAACAGCCGCGTTGCAATCCGACGCGGCTGTTATTACATTGAGGCGGTTAAATTTTTTGAAATTTATAAAAAGGGTGTATAAGAATGGGCATGGCCGAACAAAGAACCGATGAGATAACCCCTATGACAGATAAAAAGCTCCGCTTTAAACGCGTTCTTCTAAAGATATCCGGTGAAGTTTTGATGGGAAACCGCGAATTCGGTCTGGACCCGGATACGGTGAACCGCGTGGCGCGCGATATCAAGCAGGTCGTCGATATGGGGGTCGAGGTTTGTCTGGTTGTCGGGGCCGGGAATATTTTCCGCGGCGTATCCGGCGCAGCGGCCGGAATGGACCGGACGACAGCCGATTATATGGGGATGCTGGGGATTGTGATCAATGCGCTGGCGCTGCAAAATGCGCTGGAGCAAATGGATGTGAATACGCGGGTGCAATCCGCCATTCCGATGTCGGCGATTTGCGAACCTTACATCCGTCGCCGGGCGTTCCGTCACATGGAAAAAGGCCGCGTTGTTATTTTTGCCGCTGGCACAGGAAACCCTTATTTCACATCAGATACATGTGCTTCTTTGCGGGCTTCAGAGATGAATTGCGATGCTATATTCAAGGGAACCAAGGTTGATGGTGTTTATACGGCCGATCCGATGAAGGATCCCGATGCCAAGCGCTACGATCATTTGACTTACATGGAAGTTCTGACCAAGGATTTGAAGGTTATGGATGCCGCTGCCATTTCGCTGGCGCGCGAAAATGACATTCCGATCGTTGTTTTTTCTGTGAAAGAAGAAGGGAATTTCGCCGAAGCCGTTAATGGCCAGGGTGCTTTTACGATTGTTGAGAACAAATAAAGCAAGGGAAAGTTAGGTATGAGTAATATTACAGCTGATTTGCGTCGCCGGATGGAAGGTGCCGTTGAGGTGCTTCGGGATGAATTTTCGGGGCTGCGGACGGGGCGTGCGGCCAGCAGCATGTTGGAGCCGGTTCAGGTCGATGCTTATGGTTCTAAAATGCCGCTCAATCAGGTTGCCTCGGTTAACGCGCCAGAGCCGCGCATGTTGACCGTGCAGGTTTGGGATGCTTCGATGTGCAAGGCGGTGGAAAAAGCGATCCGGGATTCCGGTCTGGGGCTGAACCCGATGGCGGAAGGTTCGATGATCCGGGTGCCGGTGCCGGAGTTGAACGAGGAACGCCGCACGGAATTGACGAAGGTGGCCGGGAAATATGCCGAGCAAGCCCGTATTTCTGTACGCAATGTGCGCCGTGACGGGATGGATGCAATTAAAAAGGCCGATTATCCTGAGGATGAGAAAAAACGTCATGAGACAGATGTTCAGAAATTGACCGACGAAGTGATCGGCAAGATCGACGGCATGCTTTCCGATAAAGAAAAGGATATTATGACGGTATGAGCGATCAGGACGAACATATCTCCGGGAAATCCGGTCCTGTGCCGCGTCATATTGCGATTATTATGGATGGTAACGGGCGCTGGGCGCAGGCGCGCGGGCTGCCGCGCACTGTCGGGCACAAGCACGGCGTCGAAGCCGTCAAGCGGGCGGTGGAAGCTGCCGGTGAGCTGGGCGTTGAATATCTGACATTTTTTGGCTTTTCATCCGAAAACTGGAAGCGGCCGGCGGACGAGATCAAGGAATTGATGCGTTTGCTGCGTATGTATCTGCGGGCTGAGACGGCTGAACTGCATCGTAACAATATTCGTTTGAAGGTCATCGGGGACCGGACGGCGCTGGCCGATGACATCGTGATTTTGATTGAGCAGGCGGAAAAACTGACGGCGAATAATGACGGGATTACGGTTGTTATGGCCCTGAATTATGGCGGGCGTCATGACATTATGCAGGCAGCTTGCCGCTGGGCACAGATGTGCGTGGAAAAGGGGCTTCAGCCGGATATGGCCGCTGCCGAGGAATATTTCCCCGGTTTCCTTATGACCGAAGATATCCCGGACCCGGATATGTTGATCCGGACCAGCGGCGAACAGCGCGTTAGTAACTTTTTGCTCTGGCAGTGCGCGTATGCCGAGTTTTATTTTACGGAGCATTGCTGGCCTGATTTTTCCCGTAGCGATATGGAAGAGGCCTTGGAAGTTTACCGGAAACGTGACCGCCGATTCGGAGGGGTTAAGCAGAAGGGCGGCACTTGATATGAGTGTCTCGTCCTCCCGATTTCAGGTGCGCATGTTGTCCAGTTTGTTGCTGGCGCCTTTAACGTTGCTGGCGATCTGGCTGGGCGGCGTTTTTTTTCTGGGAATGGTTTTGGCAGCGATATTTATCTGTTTGTATGAATGGATCGGTCTGTCAACCATTCAGGGGAAAACACGATATGGCGCTCTGGCGCTGGGGGCTGTGTATCTATCGATTTGTTTTGCCTCTTTTGTTTTTTTGCGCGCCGGGTTTGAGCAGGGCGTTTGGCTGACAATGGCCGTTTTCGTTTGTGTCGCAGCCAGCGATACCGGGGCTTATGCTTTCGGAAAGCTGATTGGCGGACCGAAAATGGCGCCCAAGATCAGTCCAAACAAAACATGGGCCGGGTTTGCCGGAGCTGTCGCGGCGTTTGCCGTTTTCTTGACGGGATTTGTTTTGCTCTTGCCGATCGTGAATGTGCCTTTGTGGGCGGTATTTTTGGCGGGCGGTTTTCTGGGCGCTGTCGGGCAGGTCGGCGATCTGTTTATTTCGAGTTTCAAGCGCCGGGCCGGGCTGAAAGACACGGGGAATTTGATCCCCGGTCATGGCGGGTTGCTCGACCGTATTGACGGCTTGTTGCTGGTTTCCCCGGTTTTTCTG
Organism: Rhodospirillales bacterium; assembly: GCA_020638175.1. Taxonomy (NCBI): domain Bacteria; kingdom Pseudomonadati; phylum Pseudomonadota; class Alphaproteobacteria; order Rhodospirillales; species Rhodospirillales bacterium. The sequence goes on along the minus strand of JACKJA010000002.1, from coordinate 1,525,167 downwards.
TTTTTGTGGGAATTATGGCTGAGATAAAAACCATTAACATATTGGGGGCGACCGGTTCTGTCGGGCGCAGTACGGTGGATCTTGTTCTCTCGCAGCCTGACCGGTTTTCCGTGCAGGCGGTGACGGCCAATGAGAATGCGCGGGCGCTGGCGGATATGGCGGTGCAGTTGAAGGCGCGTAAAGCGGTTGTCGCGGACCCCCGAAAATATCAAGAGCTGAAAGAGAGCTTGTCCGGGACGGGTGTTGAGGCCGCCGCTGGCGCCGAAGCCTTGCTGGACGCTGCGGCGCAGCCTGTGGACTGGACGATGGCGGCGATTGTCGGGATGGCCGGTTTGTTGCCGATTATGAAGGCGATTGAACATAGCCGCTGCGTGGCGATTGCCAACAAAGAACCGCTGGTTGCTGCCGGCCCTCTGGTTATGGAGGCGGCGAAAAAACATGGCACAAAGTTGCTGCCGGTCGATAGCGAGCATAATGCGGTTTTCCAGGTTTTCGATCATGAGCGGCCCGCAGGTATCGACCGCATTATCCTGACGGCCTCCGGCGGCCCGTTTCGCACGTGGACAAGGGAAAAAATGGCGGCGGCGACGCCGGAGCAGGCCGTGGCCCACCCCAACTGGTCGATGGGGGCTAAAATTTCCGTCGACAGCGCCAGTATGATGAACAAAGCGCTGGAGGTGATCGAGGCGCATTATCTGTTCGCCATGCCGCCAGAGAAGATCAAGGTTTTGGTACACCCGCAATCCGTGATTCATTCGATGGTTGAATACAGCGACGGTTCGGTTCTGGCACAACTGGGCGCGCCGGATATGCGGACGCCGATTGCCCATGCGCTGGCTTGGCCGGATCGCATGAAGACGTCGGGGCAACGGCTGGACTGGGCAAAGTTAAAGCATCTGGATTTTGAAGATCTGGATGATGTGCGGTTTCCGGCGGTTGATCTGGCGTACCAATGTTTGAATAATGGCGCGGCCGCCTGCATCGCTTTTAACGCGGCCAATGAAGTGGCTGTCGATGCGTTTTTGTCCAGACGCCTTGGTTTTTCAGGGATTATCGAGGCTATTCGGCAGACGTTGAGGCAAGCCGGATGTTCGTCCTTAAAGAATCTCGAAGAAGTTATTGCATTTGATGCCACTGTAAGAGACATTACAAAGTCCTATATATCTAGGGACGCCGCGTAATCGGTAATAATAACCCGGGAGTTACCATGCATTCTATTTTCGATATGTTTCATCTTGTCGCCCAGAATATCTGGCTGTATGGCGGGGCGTTTGTCCTGATCCTCAGTTTGCTGGTTTTTATCCATGAGTGGGGGCATTACATTGTCGCCAGAATGTGCGGCGTTCAGATCGAAAGCTTTTCCATCGGGTTCGGAAAAGAAATATTCGGGGTGACGGACAAGCACGGGACGCGCTGGAAATTATCATTGGTGCCGCTGGGCGGTTACGTGAAGATGTTTGGTGATGTTGACCCATCCTCCGCCGGGCATACCGATAATGTTGAAGATAAAGATACAAAAGAAGTGCGGCCAATGACCGCGGCGGAGCAAAACCGTGCCTTTTTTGCGAAGCCTGTGGGACAGCGGGCGGCGATTGCTGTGGCCGGGCCGGCGATTAACTATATTTTTGCTATCATTGTTCTGGCCGGGCTTTACATGTTCTATGGCCAGCCGGTAACACCGCCGATGGCATCGGCGATTGTTGGGGGCAGTGCCGCTGAGCGGGCCGGTTTCCAGCCGCATGACGAGGTTCTCACAATCGACGGGGTGAAAATCAGCTCTTTTGAGGAAATCCGCCGCAAGGTTTTGATTGCTCTTGATACGCCGATGGATTTCAAAATCCTCCGGGACGGTAAAGAAGCTACGATTAATGTTGCGCCCGACCGTTTGCAGGAAGAAGACCGTTTCGGCTTTAAACAGTCGCGAGGATTGCTGGGGCTGATCGGGCCGGGGAATGCTATTGATGTCAGTTATATCGTGTCTGTCGACGGGCAACCGGTGGAAGGTGCCGAGGCGGCACGGGCAGCCCTGATGAAGCATATGGATGAACAGGTTCAGGTAGAGCTGGACCGGGGGCCGATGGTTGATCGTCTGGTCATTCAGCCGCTGTCGACTTTGAATGAAGCGTTTTTAAACGATGCGGATGAGAGTAATCATCTGCTGGTGATTGTGAACAGTGAAGAAGAAGTGCTTGTTCAACACAACTTGTTCACCGCGCCGATCGCTGCCGTGCAGGAAACGTGGTCGATTACCACGAGCACGCTGGAAGCTTTGGGGCAAATGTTTACGGGAACGCGCAGCGCGACCGAACTGGGCGGGATTATTCGTATCGGCGCGATGGCCGGTGATATGGCCCAAGCCGGATTTTTGGCCTTTATTACTTTTGCCGCGTTGCTGTCGATTAATCTGGGGCTGATTAACCTGTTTCCGATCCCGATGCTGGATGGCGGACACCTTCTGTTTTACGCGATCGAAGCCGTCAAGGGATCGCCGATTTCCGAACAGGTTCAGGAATATGCTTTTCGTTTAGGGCTGTTCATACTGGTCGGAATCATGTTATTTGCTAATGTGAATGATCTCGTTCAGATATTCATGTAAGTTTTTGATATTCTGGACTTTACCGATTACAAAGACCGCGAAAGAAGTGGCTTATGATTGATATGATAAAGATAAAACCGGTTTTGGTGGCGTTTGCCTTTTTCTGTTTCGCCTTTACAGCGCCGTTCTCGGGGCAGGCGCGTGCTCAATATTACGGAGCTGATACTCAGGGCGAGGTCATTAGCGAAATACGGGTTATCGGGGCCGAGCGGATCGAGCCGGAAACGGTTTTGACGTATATGGACCTGAAGGTCGGTGACAAGATGAATCAGGAAGGCCTGAACCGTACGCTGAAGGGCTTGTTTGCAACGGGGTTGTTTGCCGATGTTTCCTTGCGCCAGCGGGGACGCGTTCTGGAGGTTTATGTTCAGGAAAACCCGGTTATCAACGAGATTGCTTTTGAGGGGAATGATAAGCTGGATGACAAGGAGCTGATGTCAGAGATCCAGCTTCATCCGCGTCAGGTTTTTACCCGGACCAAAGTTCAGGCTGATGTCACACGCTTGCAGCAGCTTTATCGCCGCAGCGGGCGTTTTTCAGCCAAGGTCGAGCCTAAAGTTATCAAGTTGGAACAAAACCGCCTTAATCTCGTGTTTGAAATTGATGAAGGCGAAGTGACGAATGTGAAAAGTATTCGTTTTGTCGGGAATACGCATTACGATGATGACAAGTTGCGCAGCGTTATCAGTACGCGCGAAGAGCGCTGGTATCGCTTTATCAGCAATGATGATCGCTATGACCCTGACCGTCTGGCGTTTGACCAGGAATTGCTGCGTCGTTTTTATCTGGCGCAGGGGTATGCCGATTTCCGGATTATTTCCGCTGTGGCCGAATTGTCTCAGGATCGTGAGAATTTCTTTATGACGTTTACCGTGGAAGAGGGCGAACGTTACAAAATCAAGGATATTGCCATTAACTCCGCGATCCGCCATTTTGATGCGGATGTCCTGAAACCGGAAATCACCGTAGAGCCGGGCGAATGGTATGATGCCGACGAAGTCAAAACGTCGATTGATAATCTGACGGATGCGCTGGGGGATCGTCAGTATGCCTTTGTTTCCGTGCAACCGGATGTGCAGCGCAATCCGGCTGAGCGCACCATCAATGTTGTCTTTAATATTAATGAAACGCCGCGGACATTTGTCGAGCGCATCGATATTCACGGTAACGTCCGGACTCTGGATAAGGTTATCCGCCGGGAAATGAGCCTTGTTGAAGGTGACCCGTTTAACCGTTCCAAGCTGACGCAATCGGAGCAGGATATCCAGAAGCTCGCTTACTTTGAACGCGTGGATGTAACGCCGCGTCAGGGCAGCGCGCCGGACAAAACCGTTATTGATGTTGACGTGTCCGAACAATCGACCGGTGAGCTTTCGATCGGGGCCGGGTTCTCAACACAGGACGGACCGCTGGCCGACTTGCGGATCCGCGAACGGAACTTTATGGGGAAAGGGCAGGATCTGGTTGCTTCGGCTACGATTGCCGGGGAGCGGACCGAGTTTGATTTCTCCTTCACGGAGCCTTATTTCCTTGATCGTGATTTTTCCGCAGGGATAGATTTGTTTCACATCACACGTGACTTGCAGGACGAAAGCTCGTTCAGCCAGCGCCGGACGGGTGGCGGCTTGCGGATGGGGTATCCGTTGTCTGATAAATGGCGCCAGACATGGCGTTATCGTTTGGAACGCAACGAGATTACCGATGTTCAGAGTGCGGCTTCCCTTTATATCCAGCAGCAAGAAGGGCAGCGGATTACCTCGGCCGTTTCCCAGAGCATTACGTATGATGACCGCGATAGCGTTCTCTTCCCGACAGAAGGGCTATATGGCTGGCTGGATACCGAGTATGCCGGGATTGGCGGCGATGCCAATTATGTGTCAGGGAAGCTGGGCGCGACGTACTATTATCCTGTGACCGACTGGCTGGTGTTTAACGTTCTGGGTGAGGGCGGTGCTATTGGCGGTGTTGCCGGTGAAGATGTTGCGATTAACGAGCGCTTCTTCCTTGGGGGATCGACCTTGCGCGGGTTTGAGCGTGCCGGTGTCGGACCGCGGGATATATCGACGGATGATGCTTTGGGCGGTAATCTATTCTATCGCGGGACGCTGGAGTTCACATTCCCGGTCGGATTTCCTGAAGAAATGGGCGTCAAGGGGCACGCCTTTACGGATGCCGGGAGTTTGTGGGAACTGGATAATGCATCGGGCGTTAACGTTGTTGACGAGGGGAGTCTTCGGGCTGCCGCCGGTGTCGGTATGTCCTGGCGATCGCCGATGGGGCCGATTCGGGTTGATCTGTCTCTCCCCTATCTGCAGGAAAACTACGACAAAGAACAAACGTTCCGCTTTAATTTCGGTACGCGGTTCTAGATTATTTGTTCGCGTTTCTGCTTGGTTTTTATATTTTAAGAAAAGAGGAATATTATGTCTGATATGGCTGTGCGCGCCCGCGTGTTTTTTGTTTCATTCGTTATGGCTATGGCGCTTTTGGTGCCGGTGCAAGCTGCCCATGCCGATACAAAAGTGGCGATTGTTAATGTTCAGACTATTTTGATGAATTCTTTGGCGGCGAAGGATATTCAGCGTCAGATCGAGGCTTATCAAAAAAGTTCGCAAGCTGAATTTTCCAAAAAAGAGGCCGAGTTGCAAGCGGTCGGTAAGGCGCTGGATGACAAGCGCAAGGACATTTCGACGGAGCAGTTTGATACGGAAAAGCTGGCTTTTGATAAAAAAGTCATGGAGGCCCGCCGGGCTGTTCAGGAGCGTAAGCAAGCTTTTGCCGAAGCGACAGCGAAAGCGTCCGGGGTTTTGCAAAAAGAAATCCTGAAAATTGTCGAAGGCCTTTCCAAAGAGAAAGATTTTGATCTGGTCCTGACCGGGCAGGGGATTGTCTGGAGCGAGCCGTCTTTGGATATTACCGCCGATGTCATGAAAAAGCTGGATGCGTCTTTAAGCGCGGTCAAGCTTGATGTAAAGGGCGTTAAATAATTCGCTATGGCTGATTTTCGTTTTTTCCAGCGTGCAAAGCCGATGACACTGGCGCATCTTGCGGCGCTGGCGGGGGCCGAGGTTGTGCAAGGCGATCCGGAAACGGTGGTTGCCGATGTCGCGGCTCTCGATCATGCCGGGCCGGACGATATCAGTTTTCTTGATAATATCCGCTATAAGGAGCAGTTTGCCGTAACCAAGGCCGCGGCCTGTATCGTTGCACAGGAAATGTGCGATCTGGCGCCGAATGGTTTGGCGTTGCTGGTATCACCCCATCCCTATAAATCCTATGCTAAAGTGGCGCAGGCTTTCTACCCTCAGGAAACATCCCCGGAGCCGTATATATCACCGCAGGCGATCATTGACCCTACGGCTAAAATCGGCGCGGGCTGCGTGATTGAAGCCGGAGCCGTGATCGGGCCGCATGTTGAATTGGGGGATTGCTGCCGGATTGGGGCGAACGCCACGATTTCCTATGCCGTGATTGGCGCTTATGTACGGATTTATCCAGGGGCGCGGATCGGGCAGGATGGTTTTGGTTTTGCCATTGATCCGGCGGGGCATGTCAAAGTGCCGCAACTGGGGCGGGTTGTGATCGGGGATCATGTCGAAATCGGGGCAAATAGCTGTATAGACCGCGGCGCAGGTCCGGACACGGTTATCGGGCAAGGAACATGGATTGATAATCTCGTGCAAATCGGGCATAACGTAAAAATCGGCAAGGGCTGTGTGATCGTCGCCCAGGTTGGCATTTCAGGGTCGACTGTCATTGACGATTATGCTGTGATTGCCGGGCAGGCGGGTGTTGCCGGGCATTTGCATATCGGGATGGGGGCACGGATTGCCGCTCAAGCCGGGATTATGCGGGATGTACCTGCCGGCGCGGAAGTGATGGGAGCCCCGGCGATTCCTATAAAACAGTTTATGCGGCAGATAGCCACCTTGAACAAACTGACAAAGAAGAGCAGGTGAAAAGGCGATGAGTGAGCAAGAAAAAGACTATATAGACGTAACCCGGATCATGGAGATGATTCCGCACCGTTATCCGATTTTGCTGGTTGATCGGATTGTCGACTATGTCGAGGGTGAAAGTGCTGTCGGCCTTAAAAATGTAACGATGAACGAGCCGCAATTTATGGGGCATTTCCCCGGCGCGCCGATCATGCCGGGTGTGATGATTATCGAATCCATGGCCCAGACAGCGGCTTGCCTGGTGGTGAAAACGCTAGGGCCGGAGGCTGAAGGCAAACTGGTTTATTTTATGACGATTGATAACGCCCGGTTCCGCAAGCCCGTTACCCCCGGCGATTCCATGTATATTCATGTGACGAAGCTGCAATCCCGGCGCAATGTCTGGAAGTTCAAGGGCGAGGCGATCGTCAATGACAAGCTTTGTGCCGAGGCGGTTTTTAGCGCCATGATTATGGATGATAAATAAACCCCGACAGGGACGTTTGTAACACCGCGCAATAAACCGTGATTTGCGCAGACAAAGGCTTTCCGGCATATTGCAGCTCATGACTGAGAATAATATTCATCCTACCGCGATCATTCACGAAACAGCGAAACTGGGGGCCGGCGTAAAAGTCGGACCGTATTGCGTTGTCGGGCCGAACGTGGTTTTAGGCGACAATGTGGTTTTGCATGCGCATGTCGTGGTTGACGGCCACACGGATATTGGTGAGGGAACCCAGATTTATCCTTTTGCCTCGATCGGCATGCCGCCGCAGGATTTGAAATATGGCGGGGAACCGTCGATGTTGAAGATCGGTAAAAACAATACAATCCGCGAACATGTGACGATGAATCCCGGTACGCAGGATGGCGGGATGGAAACCGTTATTGGTGATAACGGGTTGTTTATGATCGGTGTACATGTCGCGCATGATTGCCGTATCGGGAACAATGTTATTCTGGCCAATAATGCCACGCTGGGCGGCCATGTGGTTGTCGGTGATTTTGTCGTGATCGGCGGTTTGGCGGCGGTTCACCAGTTTATCCGGATTGGCGATCATGCTGTGATCGGCGGGATGTCCGGCGTTGAAAACGATGTTATTCCCTATGGCCGTGTCAAAGGCGAGCGGGCGCATCTGGCGGGGTTGAACCTTGTCGGGCTGGAGCGCCGCGGCTTTACGAGAGATCAGGTCAAAACCCTGCAAAGCGCCTTTAACGCCCTGTTTTCCGGCGAGGGGACTTTGGATCAGCGTCTGGAAAATGTGGCGCAAAACTTCGCCGATGAACAGGCCGTAATGGATATCATCCAGTTCGCCCGTCAGAAAAACAGGTTTACCCTATGTCAGCCCCCCCGGAAAGCCGCGTAGACGATCAAATTCCTGCTATTACCAGGCTGGGGATTATTGCCGGGGGCGGTGGTTTGCCGTCCCGGTTGGTGGCGGCGTGTGACAAGGCCGGAATTGACGTGTTTATTGTCGGCTTTGAAGGGCAAACAGACCCGCAGGTTTTTTCCGGTCGGAAGCACCTTCTTACCCGTTTGGGCGCGGCCGGGCATATTTTCAAAACATTGAAAGAGCGTAAGATTGACGACCTTGTCTTGATAGGCTCTATTCGGCGGCCTTCTCTGGCGGAGCTGCGCCCGGATATACGCACTGCCGGTTTTTTTGCCCGTCTGGGTGTCAAGGCACTGGGGGATGACGGGATTCTCAGCGCCCTGCGGGAGGAAATCGAAAGTGAAGGGTTTACGGTGCATCCGGTGCAGGACTTTGCCCGGGATTTGCTGATGCCGGAAGGTCTAATCGGCAAAAAGAAACCGTCAAAAGCCGATCAGGCTGATATCGAGCGGGGGATCGAGGTTTCCCAAGCTTTGGGCGCTTTGGATGTCGGACAATCCGTGATCGTGCAAGAAGGAATTGTTCTGGGCGTTGAGGGCGTTGAGGGCACCGATGCGTTGATCCGGCGATGCAAAGCGTATAAACGGGCCGGGCGCGGCGGCGTGCTGGTGAAAACCTGCAAGCCACAGCAGGATATCGCACTGGATTTGCCGACTATGGGGCCGGAGACGGTGCGTTTGTGCGCTGAGGCCGGGCTGGCCGGGATCATTGTGCAGGCCGGAACGGCGTTGCTTTTGGAGCCGGAAGAGGTGGCCGGGCTGGCCGATAAAAACAAGATGTTCGTGATGGGCGTTGTGCTTAAGCCGCAGGATCAGCCATGATGCAGGTGTTTATTACGGCGGGTGAAGCATCGGGCGATGTTTTGGGGGCGCGTTTAATGGCGGCCTTGAAGAAACAAGCGGAGGGCGCTATTGCCTTTCACGGTGTCGGTGGCCCGTTGATGCAAGCCGAGGGGCTGGAAAGCCTGTTTCCCATGGAAGATTTGTCGGTGATGGGGGTGGCGGAAATCCTGCCGCGTTTAAATCTTATTCTTAAAAGAATTAAACAGGCATCTGATAATATTGTAAAAATATCACCTGATATTGTGGTTACTATTGATGCGCCGGATTTTTCGTTTCGGGTTGTCAAGCAGGTGCGCCAGCGGTGCAGACCTGAAACTGCACCGCAAATGATCCATTACGTAGCGCCGACGGTCTGGGCGTGGCGGCCGGAACGGGCGGCGAAGGTGGCGCGTCTTTATGACGGAATTATGTGCCTGTTTCCCTTTGAGCCTCCGTATTTCGAGCGCGAGGGGATGAAGGCCGCGTTTGTCGGGCATCCTATGCTGGAAAGCGGTTATGCGACAGCCGATGGCGCGACGTTCAGGCGGGCGCAGGATATTCCTGCTACGGCGTCGACCTTTGGTGTGTTATTTGGCAGTCGCGGCGGCGAGTTAAAGCGCATGGGGCCGGTATTCGTTGCCGTTATGAAGCGGCTGGTGGCTCATGATCCAGATGTGCGGTTTATTGTGCCGACATTGCCGCATCTTGAGGCGCGGGTGCGGGCGTTGACGACCGATTTACCGTGCGTCATCACAACGGATCCGGCGCAAAAATGGAATGCTTTTGCCGCGATGGACGGGGCGCTGGCGACTTCGGGGACGGTGGGGTTGGAGCTGGCTGTGGCCGGGGTGCCGCATGTGATCGGTTATAAAATGAACCGCCTGACGTTCGAGATCGTGAAGCGTAAAGTGAGCGTCAAATATGTGCATCTGGCCAATTTGCTTTTGGATGCGCCGGTCGTTCCGGAATTTATCCAAAATGATTGCACGATAGAAAGATTGTCAGCGGCGGCAAGGGGGCTGACGGATGGTGCGGCCAAACAAAAACAGGCCTTTGACAAGGTTCGATTGCTTCTGACCGGGGCAAAAAAAATGCCGCCAGCAGAGCAAGCGGCATCTTTTGTTTTATCTTTGACGTAATTTTTATTTGCGTTTGTTCATCGGAACGTAGGGACGTTCGGCCGGGCCAGTGTAGAGCTGGCGCGGACGGCCGATCCGCAGGGATGGTTCCTCGATCATTTCTTTCCACTGGGAAATCCAGCCAATCGTCCGGCCCACAGCAAACAGCACCGTGAACATGTTGGTCGGGAATCCCATAGCGTTCAGAATAATGCCGGAATAGAAGTCGACATTCGGGAACAGTTTGCGCTGGACGAAATAATCGTCCTCCAGCGCGATACGTTCCAGTTCCATCGCCAGTTTCAGGCGTGGTTCGTCCTTGACGCCGAGTTCCTCGAGAACCTCATGGCATGACTCGCGCAACACATCGGCGCGCGGGTCGAAGTTCTTGTAAACCCGGTGGCCAAAGCCCATCAGGCGGAACGGATCGTCTTTGTCCTTGGCTTTTTCCAGATATTCGGGAATCTTGTCGACGGTGCCGATTTGGTCCAGCATCTCAAGAACGGCCTGGTTGGCGCCGCCATGTGCCGGTCCCCACAGCGAAGCAATCCCTGATGAAATGCACGCAAATGGGTTTGCCTGAGACGACCCGGCCAGACGGACCGTTGACGTCGATGCGTTTTGTTCGTGGTCCGCGTGCAGGATCAGGATTTTATCCATGGCGCGGGCGCAGGCCGGGTTTACCTTGTAGGGTTCGGCCGGAACGCCAAAGCACATCTGCAGGAAGTTTTCCGAATAGGTCAGGTCATTTTGCGGATACCGGAAAGGCTGACCGATCGAATATTTGTAACTCATGGCGGCCAGTGTCGGGATTTTTGACAACAAGCGGTGTGCGGAAATTTCACGGTGGCGCGGGTCCCAGATATCCAGCGAGTCATGATAGAACGCCGACATCGCGCCGACAGCGGCCACCATAATGGCCATCGGATGCGCGTCACGGCGGAATCCGCGGAAGAAATACTGCATCTGGTCGTGGACCATGGTGTGATATTTCACGTTACCCTGGAACGTTTCAAATTCTTTCTTGTTGGGCAGGTCACCGTATAGAAGCAGATAGGCGACTTCCAAAAACGTGCTTTTTTCAGCCAGTTCCTTGATGTTATAGCCGCGGTGCATCAGGATGCCTTTGTCACCGTCAATAAAGGTCAGGCGTGATTTGCAACTGGCTGTCGATGTGTAGCTGGGGTCGAATGTGAAAAGTCCTGTCTCGGAGTAAAGTTTACGGACGTCGATAACATCGGGCCCGGTTGTGCCTGACAGAACAGGGAGCTTCCAGCTTTCGCCGGTTTCGTCATTGGTCAGGGTAAATGTTTTATCTGTGTTTTCTTCTGACATGATAATCTGCCTCATTGGGTGGAATAAAAAGGGAAGGCGGTTTTTTAGAAACCGTGCAGGAATGATAATAGATTTATTGCGCTGCAAAATCAATCTGCAGCGTTCATTTATAGCTTGATTTTATTACCAATTATTTAATGACGGCTTCGAGACGGCTCAGACATTCTTCCCGGCCCAGAACCGGCGCGGCATGGAAGATTGACGGCGAAACAGTTGTGCCGGTCAGGGCGGCACGCAGGGGCATGGCGACTTTACCAAGCTTGCCTTCTTTCATGTCATTGGCCACGTCTTTACAAATTTGCTCGACGGTTTCAGCGGTAAAATCGGGGGTGTCCCTGAACCCTTTGTGCAGAGCCTGCAGGACCGGAATCGTGTCTTGGTCCAGCATTGCTTTTGCTTTCTCATCAAAGTCGAACGGTACTTTTTTCGCGTAAAATGCAGCTTCATCAGTGAGCTGCAGGAGTGTTTTCGCGCGGTCTTTCAAGTCGTTCATACCGTTTTTGAGCCGTTGATGCGCCGTTTCATCGCCGACAATGTCGAGATTATGGCGTTCGCGCAGAAATGGCGTGATGAGTTCGATCAGGCGTTCATCATTGGCCTCTTTCATGTAATGAGTGTTGATGCTTTCCAGCTTGGCAAAATCAAAGCGGGCGGCAGATTGATTGATGTTTTCAAGGTTAAACCATTCAATCGCCTGATTGGTACTGATGATTTCATCGTCGCCGTGGCTCCAGCCCAGACGCAGCAGATAGTTGCGCATCGCTTCGGGCAGGTAGCCCATATCCCGGTATTCCTCGACGCTGGCGGCGCCGTGACGTTTGGAAAGTTTTTTGCCGTCCTGTCCCAGAATCAAAGGCAAATGGGCGTATTCCGGCAACGGCCAGCCCATCGCGTCATAAATGGCTTTCTGGCGGAACGTGTTGTTCAAATGATCGTCGCCGCGGATGACGTGTGTGACGCCCATATCGTGGTCGTCGACTACAACCGAGAGCATATAGGTCGGAGTGCCATCGGAACGCAGGATGATGAAATCATCAAGTTGTTCGTTTTTGACAGTGACATCGCCCTGCACATGATCGTGGATCGTGGTTTCACCATCCAGCGGAGCTTTGATCCGCACGACCGGCTTGCCGCCAACCGGCGCGTCTTCCGGTCCTTTATCGCGCCAGCGACGATCATAGAATGTCGGGAGGCCTTCGGCCTTGGCTTTTTCACGCATGGATTCCAGTTCTTCGGGCGAGCAATAGCAGTAATAAGCTTTGCCTTCCTCGACCATTTTCCGGGCGATTTCAGCGTGGCGGTTGCGCTGTTCAAATTGGGAAACCGCTTCGCCGTCCCAGTCCAGTCCCAGCCATTTCATGCCGTTCATGATGGCCAGAACGGCTTCCTCTGAGTGGCGAGCGCGGTCGGTATCCTCGATCCGCAGCAGGAATTTACCATTGTGGCGCTTGGCGTACAGCCAGCTGTACAAAGCCGTGCGGGCGGTGCCGATGTGCATGTATCCGGTTGGAGAGGGGGCAATGCGGGTGACGACGCTCATGTTCTTTTTCCTGCTTTCGCGTTTGTTTTTGGTCTTCATTAGATATAGAAAAATATAGAGAAAAACAATCCATTGCCGATGATAAAGGGCCGCCGGTGCAATCGAGCGTTCATAATATGATGTTGACGATGCGGGGCTATGCCCGCCGCTTTTCCCTGCCCGATGACTGGCAGGCGGCGGTTCATGAGGCAATAGGGGCGCAGAAAGATAATATTTTATTATGGTTGCCGTTGTTTACGGGCGGCGGGATCGGGCTTTATTTTTCTTTGCCGTTCGAGCCGCCTTTGGCGCTGGCGCTGTCTTTGTGGTTCCTGATAACGGCGCTGTGGCTTTTGATCTGGCCCCTGCGGCATGAGGGCGGGCGGCAAATGGCGGGATGGCTGGTGCTGTGCTTTTTGTTCTTTCTTGTGTCGGGCTTTATGGCGGCGCAAATCCGGACGGCGTTGATGCATGCCCCGGTGCTGGAGCGAGACTTATCGCCTGTGGAGATCGAGGGGACGGTTATCGATATTGACCGGTTGGAGCCGGGGGCCGGAAGCCGTGTGATCCTGACTGACCTGGTGATTGAAAAATTGCGCCCCGCAGAGACACCGCGCAAGGTGCGAATCAAAATTCACAAGGATGAGGGCTTAAAAACCGGGATGCGCCTTCGTGTTCTGGCTGGGCTTAATCCGCCGTCTGCTCCTGTGGCACCGCGGGCGTTCGATTTCCAGTTTTACGCATACTTTAAACAGATTGGCGCTTTCGGTTTTGCTTATGATGCGCCGGAGGCATTGGCGGTGCCCTCAAAAACCGGCTTTGCGGGCACGGTTGAGGCTTTGCGGCAAGGGATTGTCAACCGGATCGAGGCGCAAATCCCGTACCCGCAGGCATCGTTTGCGGCGGCGCTGATGACCGGGGAGAGGGCGGCTATAACCGAAGAAGACTGGGAGGCGATCCGGGCGGCGGGGCTGGCGCATATGCTGGCGATTTCCGGGCTTCATATCGGCATGGTGGCCGGGCTTTTGTTTTTTATCAGCCGGTTTGTGATGGCATTGATTCCGGTGTTGGCGCTGCATTATCCGATCAAAAAATATGCGGCGGCGTTCGCCTTTGCCGGGGCGCTGGGCTATACGATTCTGGCCGGAGCCAATGTGCCGACGCTTAGGGCACTGTTTATGACGGGGCTGGTTTTGTTTGCCATTATTATCGACCGGATGCCGTTTTCGATGCGGACGGTGGCGCTGGCGGCGCTGGTGATTTTGTTGAGCGCGCCGGAGGCTCTGTTCAGTGCGGGGTTCCAGATGTCGTTCGCGGCGGTGACGGCGCTGGTGTTTTTCTTTGAAGTGATCCGTCCGTGGTGGTCGCGGCTTTATCGCGGGGCCGGGTGGGGGCGGCGTGTGCTGATGTATTTTCTCGGCGTATTGCTGACGACCCTTGTGGCGGGGAGCGCCGTGGCACCGTTCAGTCTGTTCCACTTCCAGCAATACCCGGTTTATGATCTGCCGGCGAATTTGCTGGCCGGGCCGCTGATGGCATTTGTTATTATGCCGTCTGTGGTTTTCAGCTTTTTCCTGATGCCGTTGGGGATCGAATTTCCGGCCTTTTGGGCTTTGGATATGGGGATTACCGGCTTGCTGGCGATTGCACGAGATGTTGCGGCGTTGCCAAATGCGACGGTTAATCCGCCGGTGTGGCCGGGGCTGGCGCTTTTGTGCCTTGTGCTGGGGGTGCTTTGGGCGATGCTGTGGCGCGGGCGTGGTAAAATTCTGGCACTGGTGTTTGTCGGCATGGCCGGGGCGATTATTATGCAGGCGCGGGTGCCTGATGTTCTGGTCGCGTCATCGGGGAAGCTGATCGCCGTAAACAGGGGCGCGGATGGCTGGTTTGTTTCTTCGCGGGTGCGGGACCGGTTTTCAGCCGAGAACTGGGCGCGGCTTTATGGACAGGATTATGAAACGCTGGGCAGGTTTCCCAAAGAGGGGACGGCAGACGGTATTACATGCGGTGAATGGGGATGCCGTATGGTTTTGAAGGGGCGCCATATTGCATTTTCCGATCATGAGAACGGGCAGGCCGAAGATTGTGCGTGGGCGGATGTATTGATTGCCCGTGATCCGCTGCGGGTGAAACCGTGCCGTGCCGGGCTTGTGATTGACCGGTTTGATTTGTGGGATAATGGGGCGTACGCGCTGTATGTGCCGGATGATCCGTCTGCGCTGCCGCGGGCCGAGAGTGTGGCGTCTGTGCGCGGCGCGCGGCCCTGGGTCAGCTCAAGCCGGCGTTAGGCCGGTTCGACAAAGGCGACAGCTTCGATCTGGTGGCCGTCCGGGTCGAGAATAAAGCAGGCGTAATATGTTGCGCGATATTCCGGGCGCCAGCCCGGTGGGCCGTCGCAAGTGGCGCCGTTTTCAATCGCGGTTTTGTAAAAGGCGTCGACTTGCTCTTTTGTTTTGGCCTGAAAACAGATGTGGGAGCCTCTGCATGGCGTTGCTGTATCGTTTTCATCCAGTGGCAGGTTGATGATGAAAGAAAGGGCATCTTCTTCTCCCCATGCCATATAGCCCTCTTCAATATTTCCATAGGCGCGTTTATGGCCGAGCAGGGCCATCAACGGATCATAGAAAGCAACGGATTTTTCAATATTCGTAATGCCGAGGGAGACGTGATTGAACATAAATTTCTTTCTTTTTGTGCGGTGTCATCCTGAGCGTTAGCGAAGGAACTGCGATGGTTTGGCTCTTTAGATTCTTCCGCCCCGCTTTCGCGGAGGTCAGAAGGACAATAGGGTTAATGATATGTTCTCATCAGGCTGACGAGGCGGCCCTGGATCTTGACGCGTTCGGGTTCCAGAACCCACGGTTCGTAATTGTCGTTTTCAGGTTCCAGAATGATACGGTTTCCGGCACGGCGGAAGCGTTTGAGGGTGACCTCAAGGTCATCAACCAGAGCGACAATAATCTGGCCCTGTTCGGTCCGTTCGGCCCGTTCGATAATGACGATGTCCTTATCGTTAATGCCGGCATTAATCATGGAGTCACCCTCGACCCGCAGGGCATAATGCGCGCCATTGCCGAGAAGCGAGGGCGGGATATCAATCATTTCCCCTTCGTCCCGGATGGCTTCGATCGGTGACCCGGCGGCGATTTTGCCGTAAAGCGGGATCGATTCAAAAGCATGGGCGATCGGTATCGGGCCGGTATCGGTTACAGGCATTTGAATCGGCGTTACGTTGTCGGCCGGGGATCGATAGCCTTCGGGCAGTTTTTTAACGTGCAGGGCGCGGGCGCGGTGGGGCAGGCGTTCCAGATAACCGCGTTCGACCAGAGCGCTGATCAGGCGGTGAATGCCCGATTTTGATTTCAGACCCAGCGCCTGTTTCATCTCTTCGAAAGACGGGGCGACATCGCCCTCATTCATCCGCTCATGGATCAGGATTAACAAGTCACGTTGTTTTTGCGTTAACATTTCAATCGTTCCCTTTTCCTTTGCGCGTCGTTATTCATCGTTCACGTACTATCCTTGTACGCCCCTTTTTCCATGCGTGGCGCAAAGAAAAAGTGAAACGGTTGAAAGCGAGCGAGATACAAATGTATTTATTTGAGACTAAAATAATCTCTTTTTGTTCTACTTTAGTTCTTGTTTTGTGTCAAGTGCCCGTCATCAGATTTTTAACGGCGGCGGCGATATCGTCCTGTCGCATCAGGCTTTCGCCCACCAAAAACGCATCGAATCCTGCGGTGTGCAGGGCGGTCAGATCGGCGTTTGTATAGATCCCGCTTTCGGCAATTTTAAGAACGTGGTCCGGCATGTCATCCCGTAAATCGTAAGAGGTCTGAAGGCTGACATCGAGGGTTTTCAGGTTGCGGTTGTTGATGCCGATCATATCGGCGCCAAGCGCTATGGCGCGATCCAGTTCTTCGCGGTCGTGGACTTCGACCAGCACATCCATGCCTAGATCGTGGGTAAGGTCATAAAGCTCTTTGGCAAGGACATCGTCGAGGGCGGCCATGATCAGCAAAATGCAATCGGCGCCCAGAGCGCGCGATTCGTATATCTGATAAGGATCAATCATGAAGTCCTTGCGCAGGACCGGGATTTTGACGGCGGCCTTTACGGCCACCAGATAATCATCGTGTCCCTGAAAGTAGGGTTCGTCGGTGAGAACGGACAGGCAGGTTGCGCCTGCTTGTTCGTAAGTCGTGGCAATTTCAACCGGATCGAAATCGGCACGGATCACGCCTTTGCTGGGTGATGCTTTTTTGACCTCGGCGATCAGGGCCGGTTGACCCTGTGATTTTTTTGACAGGATATTGTTTTTAAATCCGATGGTTGTGGGTATTTCTTTAATTTTTAATTTGAGGTCTGGCAGAGGCATTTGCGCCATTCTGGTTCTTATATGCGCGCGTTTTTTATCGCAGATTTGATCCAGGACGCTCATGCTGCGGCCTCGTTGGTGAAGGCGGCATAGTTTTCCAGTACTTTCCGGGCCTTGCCGGAGTCAATGGCGGCGGCGGCCGTGGCAACGCCGTCTTTCAGGTTTGTTGCGGTGCCGTGGATGAGGAGGACCGCCGCGGCGTTGGCCAGAACAATATCGCGGTAAGCTGATGGCTTGCCATCCAGCAGCGCGCGCAGGGCGGCGGCATTTTCCGCGGCCGTGCCGCCGACAAGTTCCTCCAGCTTATGTGTCGGCAGGCCAAAATCGCCGGGTTTCAGGCTTTTTTCGAAAATATCGCCCTTTTCAAGAACGGCTATTTTGGTCGGGCCGGTGACGGTGATTTCATCCATGTGGTCCGAACCATAGACAATCCATGCTTTTTCGGTTCCGAGATTTTTGAGGGCTTGCGCCATGGGAACCAGCCATTTCGGATCAAAGACGCCGATAAGCTGGCGCCGGGTTCCGGCCGGGTTGGCCAGCGGGCCGAGCAGGTTGAAAATCGTCCGGCAGCCGAGTTCCTTGCGTACCGGTACGACATATTTCATGGCTTCGTGGTGCTGGGGCGCCATCAGGAAGGCGAAGTTAAAACGTTTCAGCGCTTCTTCGAGTTTTTCATGGGGGGCGGTCAGATTAACGCCCAAGGCTTCTAAAACATCGGCGGCGCCCGATTTCGAACTGGCGGCACGGTTGCCGTGTTTTGCCATGGGGACACCGCAGGCGGCCGCTACCAACGCTACAGCCGTGGATACGTTATAGGTGCCGACACCATCGCCGCCGGTGCCGCAGCAATCAATCGCATCGGCCGGCGCTTTGATTGGGAAGGCTTTCTCGCGCATAACGCGGGCCGCCCCGGTTATCTCTTCCACCGTTTCGCCGCGTACGGCCAGCCCCATCAGAAAAGCACCAAGCTGCGCGTCGGTTGCCCCGCCGGACATGATCGTATTCATGGCTTCGATCATTTCTTGTTCGCTTAGTTTGTGGCCGCGGCGGATATGAGAGAGAATTTTTTTCATGACAGTGTCTCCACGAAATTTTTGAGCATGTCATGGCCGCCTTCGGTGGCGATGCTTTCGGGATGGAACTGGATGCCGTGGATGGGCAGGGTTTTGTGCTGCAGGCCCATAATCAGTTTATCCTTTGTCTCAGCGGTGATCTCCAGACAGTCGGGCAGGGTGTCGCGATCAACGACCAGCGAGTGATAGCGCGTGCCGGTCAGCGGAGACGGCAACCCCTTAAACAGGCTTTTGTCCGTATGATAGATATCCCATGTTTTGCCATGGACGGGCTGTGGCGCGCGGACGACATGGCCGCCGAATACCTGACCGATGCTCTGGTGGCCGAGGCAAACACCGAGCAGGGGAATAGTTTTGTCGGCGGCGGCTTTGATTAAATCCAGACAGATTCCAGCGTGATCCGGATCAGACGGGCCGGGCGATATAATAATGCCTTCCGGTTTCAGGGCCAGCACGTCGTCGACGGTGATTTTGTCGTTGCGGTGAACGTCGACGTTATGGCCCAGATCCCCGAAATACTGGACCAGGTTCCATGTAAAGCTGTCGTAATTGTCGATCAGTACAAGCATCGGATTGTTATGGCGTATTCAATGATGTTTTGCAATGTCATCCTTGTGTTTCCATTGACGGATGGCTTGTTATCTGGAGATTCTTCGCTTACGCTGGACAGGATAAAACCAACCGGAAGATTTTTGCTTTTATGAAACAGCCCCGTGATCCTCGTGAGACTCTGACCTTTGTTGTGATTGCCGTTATTTTAATGGTGATCGTTCAGTTTTTCCTGTTCCCCGATTATCAGCCCAAACTTCATGACCCGCGGGAGGACGCTGCGATGCCGGACGTTACCGTGCCGGTTACGACGGACGCCGTGGAAACCGCGCCGGATAATACCGCGAGGGTGAGTGACGATATTCCGATTATGCGGGTCGATCCCGAGCTTATTATCAAGGAACCACCACCTCCTCCTGCATGGCAGATCAATGCGGTGCCCGTTGCTGTGCCAGAAGGACAGGCCAAGGTGGTCATTATTATCGACGATGTCGGTGTCGATCATCGCCGTTCACAGGAAGTTATTGATATGCCGTATCTCCTGACGCTGGCTTTTTTGCCTTATGCGGCGGGTGTAAAGGGAATGGCTGCGGATGCGCGTGCCAAGGGGCACGAAATTATGGTGCATATGCCGATGGAGCCGATGAATCCCGATCTGGATACCGGGGGGATTGTCCTGCGCCACGACCAGAGCGCCGAAGAGTTTGAAAAAATGCTGGATGAAGGTCTGGGTGCTTTCGACGGTTATGTTGGTCTGAATAACCATATGGGCAGCCGTTTGACGCAGGATGAAAAAGCCATGGAGCGTTTGATGCCGGCGCTGCGTGACCGGGGCCTGCTGTTTGTCGATTCCCGGACGATTGCCACCAGCGTCGCGTTTGACGTTGCCGCGGATTACGGCGTACCGCATGCCGAGCGCGATGTGTTCCTCGACCATGATCCGTCGATCGAAGGGGTGCGGGCAAGTCTGCGGCGGCTGGAGCGCATTGCGCTGTCGCATGGGCAGGCGATTGCGATCGGTCATCCGAAAGATTCGACGATTGCCGGGCTGAAAGAATGGCTGCCGACGCTGAAAGGTAAGGGGATTGCCCTAGTGCCGGTGAGCGCCGTTGTGGTGCAGGGCGATCCGCCGGATGAATCAGAGGCGGTTAATGATTCTGACGCTGACGAAGCTGCGCCGTCCGCACCGCCTCTTCTGCCGCCGTCAGAAGAGCTTTTGACTTATTGATGCATTCTTGCTGTTCGCTTTCGGGGACACTGTCGGCGACAACACCGGCGCCTGCCTGTACATAAAATTTCCCGTCTTTAATCAATCCTGTGCGCAGGGCGATGCAGGTATCGACATCGCCATTGCCGTCGAGATAACCGACGGCGCCCGCATAAAAGCTGCGACGGACAGGTTCGAGTTCATCAATGATCTCCATGGCCCGGATTTTCGGGGCGCCGGTCACGGTTCCGTGAGGGAAGCCTGATAGTAAGGCGTCGAAAGAGTTTACGTCTGGACGTAATGTACCCTCTACGTTTGAAACGATATGCATGACGTGGGAATAGAGTTCGATAAAAAACTGGTCGGTGACTTTGACGGAACCGATTTCCGCAATCTTTCCAACGTCGTTGCGAGCCAGATCAATCAGCATCAGATGTTCGGCGCGTTCTTTCGGGTCGGACAGGAGATCTTCGGCCAGCGCCTTGTCTTCCTCCGGCGTCTTGCCGCGGGGGCGGGTGCCGGCGATCGGACGGACGGTTACCTTTTTGCCACGGACCCGGACGAGAATTTCGGGGCTGGAGCCGATCAGGCTGAAGTCATCAAAGTTCAGATGAAACAGGAACGGGGAGGGGTTTACGCGGCGCAGGGCGCGGTAGAGATCAAATGACGGTAAATCGAAATCGCAGGAAAAACGCTGGCCGATGACGGCCTGGAATATATCCCCGGCAAGGATATAGTCCTTGGCTTTTTCGACCATGCCATAGAATTCTTGCGGGGTGACGTTTGATTTTACATCCAGCGGCAGGGTGATCTGTGTTTCATTGTCCAGAGCCTCGTATGGCACCGGGGCGCGCAGGGCCAGCAAGGTATCCTGTATGCGTCCGGCGGCTTCGTCATAGGCGGCACGGGCGGTCTGGTCGCTATTGTTTTTATGGGCGCGGACCGGGGTGGCAACGCACATTTTGTGTTTGACGTTATCAAAGATGACCATGACGGTCGGGCGGATCATGATGCTTTGCGGGATGCCCAGTTCGTCGGGATTGGAATCGGGAATGTTTTCGATCAGGCGGATCATGTCATAGCCCATGTATCCGAACAGGCCGGATGCGGCCATCGGCGGCATGTCGCGCTCAATGTGATCGATTTTGCATTTACGGACGAGATCCTTGATGGTGTCCAGCGTGTCGCCGTCTTTGAATGTCCAGATCAGGTCGGGATTCAGGCCAATAGCGGAATAACGGCCGATATTCTCGCCGCCTTCGACGGATTCGAGAAGAAAGCTGTAAGCCTCATTATTGCATAGCTTGAGGTAAGCGGATACCGGGGTTTCGAGGTCCGCAGCGATCCATTGCCAGACAAGCTGGCTTCGTCCGGCATTGAAGTGGTCCTGAAATGTTTTCAGATCAGGGCTTATATCCATCAATATTGCTCGCTTCCGGCGCCGTAGAGTCTGTCGAGCAGATGATGATTGATTGTCACCTTGTATTTGTTATGCAGGCTTTGCAGGTAGGTCGCAAAAACGGCTTGTTGCTCGCTGCCTTTCAAGGCGTCTTTAATGCCGTTTATGGTGTCCTTGTCGGCTTTGGCCGGATCGGGCAGGGTGATCGTTGTTACTTGTCCCAGCAGCAGACCGTCTTTTGCGCTGACGACCTGAGCATCGTCCTTCTTGACGGTGAACAGCTCGTTCATGCCGGCTGCGGTAAGTGGAGCAGGGGCTTCTTCGCTACGGGACAGGCTGTAGGTTTTAACCGATACCCCGTTTTCCTTGGCCAGATCGCTCAGTGTCTTTTCGCCATTGAGAAGAGCTAGCAAGGCGTCCTGTGCTTTTTGTTTGTTTAGTACCTGTTGCTGGTCGGCTACCCACAGATCGCGCAGGGATTTTTTGACGTCTTCGAACGGCGTATAGCTTTTTGGCATCAGGGTGTCGACCCGCAAAGTCATATAGCGTCCGTCGGCCATCTCCATGACGGGGGAGGTCTCCCCCTCCATCATTTCGTAAGCGGTCTCCAAGATATAAGTCCGGTCGGCTTCGTAATCTTTCAGGCCATCTTTGTCATCCGGCGTTGATCCGTCTTCCCGGACCGGGCCGATTTTAACCAGCTTCAATCCCATTTCCTCGGCGACGTCTTCGAGCGTTGCGCCGCCCGCCAGAGCATCGTCAATCTGTCCGGCATGCTCAAACATCTGGTCGGCCATGTGTGTGTGCATCAGCTCTTTTTTCAGGGCTGCTTTTACATCGTCGAAGGGGCGCGTTTTGGGCGGCAGGATATCCTTTACAATCAGGGCGTGCCAGCCGAGCGCTGTTTTTATCGGTCCGACAATGTCGCCTTTGGCTGCGGCATAAACCGGTACGCCTATTTCTTCCAGCAATCCGGCCTGTTCGAAATCCTCGGTACCCAGATAGGCGTCCGTTTTGTTCGTGACGTCTTTTACCGCCTGTTTCATATCGACCCCTTTGTTCAGTTTGTCGATAACGGCTTTGGCCGTGGCTTCGTCGCTAAATACGGCCTGTTCCAGTTTCCGGCGTTCGGGAAGCTGGTAAGCCTGTATCTCGGATTCGTATGTCGCGCGTAATTCTTCGTCAGAGATATCCAGCGTTTCTTTCAACTTGTCACCCGTCAAAATCGCCATGGTGAAGACGCGAGTTTCCGGAATGGCGTAACGTTCCTGTCCGGCCTGGTAGAACGGCAGGAGCACTTCATCGCTGGGTTCCTGAAAATCCTTGATAGCACTGTTGGGCAGGAAAAAGCCTTTGACGGTGCGTTGTTCGTTGTTGAATTGATAGATATCGTCGGCGGCTTGCGACGAGGCATAGGCCGCAGGCAAAATGAGAGCTGTGCGGAGTACCGTTCCCGTCATCTCCGAGCGCAGGGCGCGAATGAATTCGCCTTCGGTCATATTCTGGCTCATCAAAATGCGGCGGACGGCTTCTTTTTTGCTGACGTTTTCTGTGACGTAAGGGGCCACCAACTGGTTGATCTGGCGGGCGATAGTCTCGCTCCCGACCTGCAGGCCTGTATCATAGGCGGCGCGTTGCAGGAGGTTGTTGCTGATTTCATTATTCAGGATTTGTTCGACCAGACCCAGCTGGTAAGCCGTTTGGACATCCAGTCCTTGCCGGGCCAGAACGCGGCGCATCGTGCGGTCAAATGTGATGGCCGGAAATTCCTGTCCCTCAATTTTGGCGACATTATTCGTGCCGGTGCCGCCGCGGAAAAACCCGCCGACGTCCATCAGCACCAGACCGCCAACAGCCATGACCATCAGTCCCATCAGTATAAGTTTCATAAACCCTGATTTTGCGCCTTCGCGCATTGCATTCAGCATGTTTTTTCTGGCTCCTTATTATCTCTTGTGCGGCAAGACTATAAAACGCCTTGCGAAAGCGGGCAACAGGGGATTGCAATTTAGACACAGGGTCGCTAAGACGGTGAAAGACATTATAAAGGAAGACATCATGAAAAAGCTGATTGCCGGGAACTGGAAAATGAACGGGAACAAGGCGGGAGCGCTGGCGCTGGCCGAGGGAATCGTCACGGCGATCAAGGTTGATCCGGAGGTGGCGGACAAGTGCGATTTTCTGGTCTGTCCGCCGTTTGTTCATATTCCCGGTGTGGCGGCTGTTCTCAGCGAAGATGTGGCGCTGGGCGGGCAAGACTGCGCCGACGTTCCGGCGGGGGCTTATACGGGCGATGTTTCTGCGGATATGCTGATGGATTGCGGTTGTGAATACGTTATTCTGGGACACTCCGAACGGCGTCAGTATCATAAAGAGAGTAGTGGTTTGATTGCTGAAAAAGCGGCGCAGGCGCATCGTAGCGGTCTGAAAACGATTATCTGTGTCGGGGAGACGGAAGACGAGCGGGAAGAGGGGCGGGCCGAAGATATCGTCGGTCATCAGTTGCGTGAATCGCTGCCGTCGCTGGTGAATGCCGGGAATACCGTTATCGCTTATGAGCCGGTGTGGGCGATCGGCACCGGAAAGGTGGCCACGGTCGAAGATGTGCAGGCCATGCACAGATTTATCCGTGGTAAATTGCAGGAAAGACTTGCAGATGCCACCGAAATCCGTATTTTGTACGGCGGTTCCGTCAAACCCGATAATGCGGGCGACCTGTTCAGGATCGAAAACGTGGATGGAGCGCTGATTGGTGGCGCGAGCCTGAAGACGGATGATTTTATCGGTATAGCGAAAGCGGTGTAAGTATATGGAATCGGTTGTTCTTGTTATTCATTTAATTTTGGCGCTGGCGATTATCGGGCTGGTGCTGTTGCAGCGCTCGGAGGGCGGCGGCCTTGGTATTGGCGGTGGCGGTGGTCTTGGCGGGCTGGCTTCGGCGCAGGGGACAGCCAATGCGTTGACGCGGGCGACGGCTATTGCCGCGGGACTGTTTTTTGTTACCAGTCTGGTTCTGGGTGTTCTGGCCGGGGCCGATAGCAAACAAAAAAGTATTCTTGATGCGCTGGACGAAGAAACGCCCGCGGTTGTGGATACAATTAAGGAAAATCTGGAAGAAGCTCCGGAATCAATTACAATTCCTCCATCGGCTCCTGTTTCGGAATAACAATGACTAGATATATATTTATTACCGGCGGCGTGGTTTCCTCTTTAGGAAAAGGCCTCGGCTCCGCTGCGCTTGGCGCGTTATTGCAAGCTCGTGGCTACACGGTGCGGCTGTGCAAGCTCGACCCTTACCTGAATGTCGATCCCGGCACGATGAGCCCGACCCAGCACGGGGAAGTTTATGTGACCGATGACGGCGCGGAAACCGATCTGGACCTTGGGCACTATGAACGCTTTACCGGCCGGCCGGCGACGCAGGGCGATAACATTACGACGGGCCGTGTTTATACCAACGTCCTGCAGCGCGAGCGCCGCGGCGATTATCTGGGGGCGACGGTACAGGTCATTCCGCATATTACCGATGAGATTAAAAACTTTATCCGCGAAAAAGACGGGACGGCCGATTTTGTCCTGTGCGAGATCGGCGGTACGGTCGGTGATATTGAAAGCCTGCCGTTTTTAGAAGCCATTCGCCAGTTCGGAAATGAAGTCGGGCGGGCCCGCGCGCTGTTTATTCATGTGACGTTATTGCCGTATATCCCGGCGGCCGGGGAGCTGAAAACCAAGCCGACCCAACATTCGGTCAAGGAGCTGATGAGTGTCGGGATCAGGCCGCGCATATTGCTGTGCCGGGCCGATCGTCCGATTGCCGAGGAAGAGCTGCGTAAGATCGGGCTGTTCTGCAATATTGATGAAGACAACGTGATTCCGGCGCTGGATGTGTCGACGATTTACGAAGTGCCGCTGAGCTATCATGCCGAGGGGCTGGACACGCAGGTACTTGATTGTTTCGGGATGCTGGCGGAGTCCAGGGAGCCTGATCTGTCGGTTTGGGAAGATATCGTGCGCCGGATCAAGGAGCCGGAGGGCAAGGTTAAAATTGCCGTGGTCGGCAAGTATACCGAGCTGCTCGACAGTTATAAATCGCTGGTGGAATCGCTGGTTCACGGCGGGATTGCCAATAATGTGAAGGTAAAGATCAAGTTTGTTGAATCCTCGGTGTTCGAGACGGAAGATCCGGCCAGTCATTTGCACGGCATTCACGGGATTCTCGTGCCCGGCGGCTTTGGTGAGCGTGGGGCGGAAGGCAAGATTAAAGCGGCGCAGTTCGCCCGCGAGCATAAGGTGCCATATTTCGGGATTTGTTTCGGGATGCAGATGGCTGTGCTGGATGCGGCACGGAACCTGGCCGGGATACCGGATGCGACCTCGACCGAATTCGGGGAGAAAGGGACGCACCTGATCGGTTTGATGACCGAATGGGAGAAGGATGGATCGAAAGAAAAGCGGAGCGAAAACACCGATCTGGGCGGAACGATGCGTTTGGGGGCTTATCCGGCGAAGCTGGCCGAAGGGTCACAGGTTGCCAAGATTTACGGCAAGACCGAAATTTCCGAACGTCACCGCCATCGCTACGAAGTGAATACAGATTATATCAAGGCGCTGGAAGAAAAAGGGCTGCGGTTTTCCGGGATGTCACCGGACGGGCGCCTGCCGGAGATCGTCGAGAACGTCAACCATCCGTGGTTTATCGGCGTGCAGTTCCACCCGGAACTGAAATCCAAGCCGTTTGATCCGCACCCGCTGTTTGTTTCCTTCATCAAGGCCGCGATGGAACAAAGCCGGTTGGTTTAAGGGATGTCTAAACTCTTTTTCATTGGCGACAGTATTACGGCGGGATCATGTGACATGGGCAAATTATTTTGTGTCGGGAGCAGTTCTACAGCGGGTGCTAATGATACGGGCGGAGGTTGGGTTGCGCGCCTGAGCGGCCAGATATTTGCTGAAAATGTAAAGGCTGAGGAAAACGGACGGGATTTCTGGTGCTTTCCTTTTAATCTCGGTGTGCCGGGCGATATGGTCCCGGATTTAATAGCGCGGGCGGAATCCGAGGCTCGGGCGCGGATGGAAGAACGGCTGGAAAATGAAAATCTCCAGATTATCTTTTCGATCGGGACGAACGATTCCCGTTATTTGGTCGATGAAAAACGGCCCATGTTTTCGGACGAGGAATTTCGTGGGAACTTACTGTCGTTGATTGCTTTGGCAAAAGGTATTACGGCGAATGTCTCCTTCCAGGGGCTGACGCCGGTTGATGATTCCTTGTTAAATCCTGTGCCGTGGCGACCGAGCATGGCTTACCAGAATGAGCGGATCAGGCTGTTCGATGGCATCATTCAGTCCGTTTGCGCGGAAGAGGGTGTTTCTTTTCTGCCGATGCTGGAACCTTTTATGGCCAATGCCAACTGGAAAGCTATGTTACAGGATGGCCTGCACCCGAATAGCGAGGGGCATGCCTTTATGGCGGATCGTGTGAAAGACTTTCTTTTTACCGATGAGTTTTTTGCCTTCCATTCAGAGGGGTGAAGCCTATATAAAGGTGGGCATGAAAACCGTACGCGTAAAAAATATAGAGATTGCCAACGACAAGCCGTTTGTGCTGATCGCCGGGCCGTGCCAGATGCAAAGCCGCGATCACGCCTTTATGATGTGCGAGACCTTGACGGGGATTGCCCAGCGGCTGGGGATTGGCCTGATTTACAAATCATCATTCGACAAAGCCAACCGAACCTCGATCCACGGTCAGCGCGGGATCGGGCTGGAGGGCGCGTTGCCGGTGTTCGAAGAGCTGCGCCAGGAATTCGATGTGCCGTGTATCACCGATGTCCATACGGAAGAGCAATGCGCGGTTATTGCACGGTCGGTTGATGTCCTGCAAATTCCGGCGTTTTTGTGTCGCCAGACGGATCTGGTCGTGGCGGCTGCGAAAACGGGCCTGCCGATTAATGTCAAAAAGGGCCAGTTTCTTGCGCCGTGGGACATGAAAAACGTGGTGCAAAAAATTGCGGAAAGCGGCAACGAGAATATCATGCAGTGCGAGCGTGGTGTGACGTTTGGCTACAACACACTGGTCAATGATATGCGTTCTCTGCCGATCATGGCGCAAAACGGCTATCCGGTGGTGTTTGATGCCACGCACTCGGTACAACAACCGGGCGGACTGGGCGGCAGCACTGGCGGCGACCGGACGATGGTGCCGTATCTGGCGCGCGCCGCGCTGGCGACGGGCTGTGTCGGGGCGGTGTTCATGGAAGTTCATGAAGATCCGGATAACGCGCCGTCGGATGGGCCGAACGCGGTTTATCTGGATCAGCTTGAAGAAATGCTGAAGCCGATGATGGCGATCGACAAGATTGCTAAAAACCTGTAAGCGTTCTATAATAATAGGTAGAAACGAAGAACCGTTGGAAAGGATTTCCGGGATATGAGTTCTTTACTGGATAGCGGACAATATACGCTCGGCCTGCTTTCTGTGGGGCGAGGTAATGCGCCTCGGGGCGCGCCGGGGCTATCTGCGAGTTCCCGTGCTTTGATCAATGATTTCCTGTCTTCATCCTCAACCAACAGCAACACGTTGTTTGCCAATACGACGACCGGGGCGTATTCCGTCGAGGAATTGCAAACGGTTATCAAGGGGTTGCGGGCCAGCCTGCCGGAGCGGATGGTTTTGCCGTCGTTGCTGGGGCAGGAAGTCGACACAGAAGCCTAGATTTAATTGATATTCATTGATAAACGGTCTGCAAGTCCCGCGTTTCTTCGCTTCCGGGGCGCATGTATTTCTTTATACACTTACGCTTCCGGTTCTCGAAACACGGGCCTTTCGACACGTTTCTCTTCGAATATCAATTAAATCAGCTCGTTCGTTATCAATTATATTTTCCCTGTAGAATCGCTTTTATTCTCATGATAGAAGACTATTGTTTTGACGGCATAAATTGATGTCAATTTATGCCTGCGTTCATACGCCACGCATGCTTCGGTCCACTGGGGCCGGGCCGCGGTCGCGGCCTTTGCAGGGCGTTTTTATTGTTTATAGGGCCGGCGCTCTATGGCTTTTACAAGAAAGAGGACTTTATCATGACCGCCATTATCGACATTACCGCAAGACAAATCCTGGATAGCCGCGGCAACCCGACTGTAGAAGTCGATGTGCAACTGGAAAGCGGTGCGTTTGGCCGGGCGGCGGTGCCGTCGGGCGCGTCGACAGGGGCGTATGAAGCCGTTGAGCTGCGCGATGGCGACAAGGATGTTTATAACGGCAAAGGCGTTGAAAAGGCCGTTTCTTTCGTGAATACCGAGATATTCGAAGCGCTGGTCGGGATCGATGCCGAAGAGCAGCTTTATATCGACCAGTTGATGTGTGAAATGGACGGCACAGAGAACAAGGCCAAATTCGGGGCGAACGCGATCCTTGGTGTTTCTCTGGCGATTGCACGGGCGATGGCGGACGAGTTGGCTCTTCCGCTGCACCGCTATCTGGGCGGACCGTTTGCGCATTTGCTGCCGGCGCCGATGATGAACATTATTAATGGCGGGGCGCATGCCGATAACCCGGTCGACATTCAGGAGTTCATGATTATGCCGGTCGGAGCGCCCGATTTCGCGGAAGCGTTGCGTTGCGGGGCCGAAATTTTTCATGCCCTGAAAAAACAGCTTTCCAATGCCGGCCTGAACACCAATGTCGGGGATGAGGGCGGTTTTGCCCCGGCGGTTAAATCTTCATCCGAAGCGTTGGACTTTATCATGAAGGCGATTGATGCCGCGGGCTATAAGGTCGGGGAAGAAGTTGTGATTGCTCTGGACGCTGCCTCGACCGAGTTTTACAAGGACGGCAAATATCATCTGGCGGGAGAGGGCAAAGTTTTGTCGTCTGCCGAGATGGTGGCTTATTATGAAGATCTGTGCGCGCGCTATCCGATTGCCTCGATCGAAGACGGTTTGGCCGAAGATGACTGGGATGGCTGGGTGGCTCTGACCGAGGCGTTGGGCGATAAGGTGCAGCTGGTCGGTGACGATCTGTATGTGACCAACGCCAAGCGGCTGGCCAAGGGGATTGAGCTGGGCGCCGGGAATGCCATTTTGGTGAAAGTGAACCAGATCGGCTCTTTGAGCGAGACGCTGGAAGCGATCGAGATGGCCAAACGGGCGGGTTTTGGGATTATCCTGTCGCACCGCTCCGGCGAGACGGAAGATTCCACGATTGCCGATATCGCTGTGGCGACCAATGCCGGACAGATTAAAACCGGTTCCCTGTCGCGCTCCGACCGGATGGCGAAATACAACCAGCTTCTCCGGATTGAGGAAATGCTGGGCCCGCAGGCGCAATATGCCGGGGCCGGTGTTTTGCGGGTTAAGGCGTCGTCGGCAGCTGATCGCAAGAAGAATGCGGCATAAAACAGCGGGAGACCGCCTATGAAGCAAACGCCATACTGGGGTAAAGTCTATATTTTTCTCGGGCTGCTGTTTATAGCGCTGCCGAGCCTGATAGGGCTGTATAACGGTCATACCGACCGTGTGCTGGTGGCGCGCCCGTCGATCGGCTCCGGGCATGGCGGGGTGTTTGACCGCAGTGTGATCTATCTGTTTCGTCATAAACTGTCCGGGGCTTTCGGTATGATCGTCAACAAGCCGCTTGATCCCGATGAGCTGGCGCGCCTGTTCCCGGAAGGAAAATCTTTTCCCCTTCCCGTTTATTACGGCGGGCCGGTCGATTATCCGGAGCGCTTGTATCTGATCGGGACGGATCGCGATAGCGGCGCGGTAAAAATCTATCCGGATCCGTACGATAATGACGGAACGCGCGTTGATATGGCTTATCTGCAGCATCTCGACTGGTATGACAATGCCCGCGTTTATGTCGGGTATTCTGGCTGGTTTCCCGTGCAACTCAATGTCGAGATTGTGAGAGGGGCGTGGGATGCGATTGATTACGATCCGGTTATTTTCCGGGGCGGGGCGCCGGAAGAGACATGGAAGCGGGCGCGGGACCGTGTTCTGAACGAAATGCCGGTGGCCGACAAAAAAATGCTATAGCGTGTATTTTGGTGATTTGTGAATCATTAGAATCACTTAGCTGTGGATGTTTTGGCTTTGTTCTCTTTTAACCCATTGACTCTATTGAATTTCTCTATTGACGAAGGTGATTCGTTTGTGATTCGATGGGGGTATGGAACGACTGATTGAACAACGTTATTTCTTGCGGCAGAATTTTCTAGCCATTTTAGGGCTGGGGCTGTGCTGTTATTTTTCTTGGCATATTCTGGCCGGGGAGCGCAGTTGTTTTCGTCTTTTTACCCTGCAATCCAGTGTTGAGCGCGTGTCGGCGCAGTATGACAGCCTGCATACCGAACGGGAAGGGCTGGAGCGTAAAGTCGTTGATCTGCGACCGGGAACGCTGGACAGGGACTTTCTGGAAGAGCGCGCGCAAATTGTTTTGGGCTATGCCCATCCGGGCGATCACATGATCGTTTATCCAGAGCATTGATTTAATTGCCGTAATCTAAAAAATCCATAAATATCAACATGTTGCGGTGCAGCAAGGCATTTTTTCTGCTGGCCTTGGCCGGAAAAATGTTGTACCTCCATTGTCTGAGTTTATCGTGTAAGCCTGTTGCATGGGGGGATAACCGTGGCCGCAGCTAAAAAGAAAAAATCTGGACAATCGAATTCTCTGGCTTTGACCACTGAAGAATTGGCCGCGCTTTATCGCAAAATGGTGTTGATCCGCCGTTTTGACGAAAAGGCCGGGCAGCTCTATGGCATGGGGATGATCGGTGGATTTTGTCACCTTTATATCGGGCAGGAAGCTGTCGCCGTTGGCGTGCATTCTGTGCTGGAGAAAGGAAAAGACACCATTATTACGACATACCGCGAACGCGGGCCGTTGTTGGCTGCGGGCGGAGACCCGAAGGAAGCTATGGCCGAGCTGACAGGCCGGGCAACGGGAAGTTCCGCCGGGAAGGGCGGTTCCATGCACCTGTTCGACCAGAGCCGGAATTTCTATGGCGGGCACGGGATTGTTGGTGCCAGTGCGCCGCTGGGGCTGGGGCTGGCTTTTGCCCACAAATACCGCGACGATGGCGGCGTGGCCGTTGCTTATATGGGCGACGGGGCGGCCAACCAGGGGCAGGTCTTTGAGAGCTTTAACATGGCGGTTTTATGGAAGCTGCCGATCCTGTTTATCATCGAGAACAACCAGTACAGTATGGGAACGGCGCTGAACCGTCATGCGTCCGGCGATTTGTACCGCCGCGGCGAGCCGTTTGGCATTCCGGGCGAGCAGGTCGATGGTATGGACCTGTTTACGGTGCGTGAAGCCGTTTCCAGTGCGGTTGATTATGTGCGTTCCGGTCAGGGGCCGTATCTTCTGGAGATGAAAACCTATCGCTATCGCGGGCATTCGATGTCTGATCCGGCCAAATACCGGACCAAGGAAGAGCTGCAAAAAATGAAAGACGAGCGCGATGCGCTGAATACTGTCAAGGAGCGTTTGATTGCTGACGGTATGGCGGAAGACGATATTAAGGCGCTGGAAAGAGAAGTGAAGCAAATCGTGGCGGAAGCCGCCGAGTTTGCCCAGCAATCGCCAGAGCCTGCGCCTGCCGAACTTTGGACCGATACACTGATCCCTGTAGAGGAATAAACAAATGACTGTACAAGTATTGATGCCCGCCCTGTCACCGACGATGACAGAAGGAAATCTGGCGAAGTGGACCGTCAAGGAAGGCGACAAAGTTGCGCCGGGTGACGTTTTGTGTGAGATCGAAACGGACAAGGCGACGATGGAAGTTGAAGCCGTCGATGAAGGTGTGATCGGTAAATTGCTGATCGACGAAGGCACGGAAGGTGTTGCCGTGAACACGCCGATTGCTGTTTTGCTGGAAGATGGTGAAAGCGCCGGTGATATTTCTTCCGATGCTGCCGGTGCACCGGCCCCGGTGGCGGCGCCTGTCGCGGACAATGTTGTCGAATTGCCGCAAATGTCCGTGGCGGCTCAGCCTGCGGGCGCGGCGGTGGATGACCGTGATATTCTTTATGCGCAAGGCGTGATTATTGAACCGCCGCCGTTTGACGAAGAAAAAT
Source organism: Rhodospirillales bacterium (assembly GCA_020638175.1). Lineage (NCBI taxonomy): Bacteria > Pseudomonadati > Pseudomonadota > Alphaproteobacteria > Rhodospirillales > Rhodospirillales bacterium. Next base: position 1,492,749 of record JACKJA010000002.1, on the reverse strand, counting down.
TTATGGCCAACACGCAAGGCATGACGGTGCGTGAAGCTCTGGGTGCGGCGATGAGCGAAGAGATGCGCCGTGATCCGGATGTGTTCCTGATGGGCGAGGAAGTGGCCGAATATCAAGGCGCTTATAAAGTGTCTCAGGGTATGTTGCAGGAATTCGGTCCGAAGCGTGTGATTGACACGCCGATTACCGAATACGGCTTTACGGGGATGGCTGTGGGCGCTGCGTTTCGCGGTTTGCGTCCGATTGTCGAATTTATGTCGATCAACTTTGCCATGCAGGCCTGTGACCATATTATTAACTCGGCGGCCAAGACGCTTTACATGGCGGGTGGCAAAATGGGCTGTCCGATCGTGTTCCGCGGTCCGAATGGCGCGGCGGCACAGGTGGGCGCGCAGCACTCTCAGGAATATGCAAGCTGGTATGCCCATATTCCGGGGATGAAGGTTGTTTCCCCGTGGTCGGCGGCGGATGCCAAGGGTTTGATGAAAGCGGCGATCCGCGATCCCAATCCGGTGATGTTTCTGGAACATGAGATGCTTTATGGTCAGAGTTTTGACGTGCCGGTCGATGAGGATTACGTGATTCCGATCGGGCGGGCAAAAATTGAGCGTGCCGGTAATGATGTAACGATCGTGGCCCATTCGGTGATGGTCGGGCGGGCGCTGGAAGCGGCTCAAAAACTGGCGGAAGAGGGCATTGATGCCGAAGTGATTAATCTGCGCTCAATTCGGCCGCTGGATCGCTGGACGATTCTGGAGAGTGTCAAGAAAACCAACCGGATTGTCTGTGTTGAGGAAGGCTGGCCGTTTGCCGGGATTGGTTCCGAGATTGCAGCGCTGGTCGGCGAGCAGGCATTTGACTATCTTGATGCGCCGCTCAAGCGTGTTTGCGCCGCCGATGTGCCGCTCCCTTACGCGAAAAATCTGGAGCGTCTGGCGCTGCCGCAGGTTGATACTATTGTTCCGGCTGTCAAAGAGGTTTGTTACCGGTAGGCTTAAGAGAAGCTGAAGCGGCGGATGGCTTTTCCGGATTCCCCCGAAAGGAGACGTTGAACCTTGCGGATGCGCGCTCTGGTTAAACTGCCCGGGGTGTGGCCATGCGCAATGCTTGTGACCTGTTCACAGGTGACGCCCGTTCTCGTGGCGATACCGAATGTTCCCCTGATATTTTCCTGTGCCATTTGAAAACTCTTGTTTTGGATGACGTTTCTATACAGGTTTTAAAGTGCCTTTTTTGATGCCTTTGAGCGTTGCTTTCGCTGCGGCTTTTTCCCATGCCGTTGCGTTCGGTTTATTCCCATTTTTAAGGGTGGTGTCAATGCGCGTGGCGTTCATAGTTTCAAATGCGGGGGCGCTGCTTTCAGGTGATTTTTTGTCGTTCATTTTTTCCTCTTTTGTCTATTTGGATGTTTTATTTGTGTAAAAATTTTGTAACGGCTTTGGCCAGATTGCTGAATTCCTGATTGGTTAGCGGTTCGGCGTTGTCTGTGTCGTTCATGAGTTGTTGGAGCCGTTCACCGTCAAGATTTGCTTTTTGTGCGATGTCCTCGATGGCACGGGCGCTGTGGTGTTCGAAAATGGCTCTCAAACCTTCCCCCAGCAAGCCGGCGTCATTCTGGCTGAAATGACTGGCAACTAGATTTTGGGCGGCGGTCTTGCCGCTTTCTCTTTTTTTGGTTCGGCTCATGGAGTTTTATTTTCTCGTCAGTTGGTGGCCAAAGCCGTATCGGCCGATGCCAACTTTGATAGAGCGCACTTCGTCCGGTTTTTTGCCCGGTATGTTGCGAGCGCCTGTGGCGATGTCTCTGGCTTGTTGTTCGGTGATCTTGTTGGCGCGCAGGAAATCATTCAGTGATGTCGGCGCAGATGATGCGTTGCAGCGTGTTTTTCTACCTGCCATGATCTTTTACCCTCTTACTTTTTTTATTGGCTTTGCTTATAAAGAGGGAACCATAAAATAATACTTTTTATTATGTCAAGGAACTTTTGAGAGATGCCAACACATGTATTGATGCCTGCGCTGTCGCCTACGATGACGGAGGGTAACCTTGCCAAATGGGTCGCCAAGGAAGGCGACATGATCGAAGCCGGTGACGTGCTGTGCGAAATCGAGACCGACAAGGCGACAATGGAAGTCGAAGCGGTCGATGAAGGAAAGCTCGCCAAGATCCTTGTTCCGGAAGGTAGCGAAGGGGTGGCGGTTAATGCGCCGATTGCCGTGTTGCTGGAAGAAGGGGAAGATGAAAGTGATATCGGGGCGGTAGCCAGCGCGCCTGTGGCGGCGCCAGCCGCGGCGACTCCAGGGCCGGTTGAAGAGGAAAAACCCGTTGCTGCGGCTCCGGCACCTGTGTCTGCAAAAACCGGGGAGCGGATTTTCGCTTCGCCGCTGGCCAAGCGTTTGGCGGCGGATAAGGGCGTTGATCTGTCGAATGTGAAAGGCAGCGGTCCGCACGGCCGGATCGTGAAAGCGGATATTGAAGGGGCGAAGGCCGGCGCGGTTCCGGCAGCAGCGGTGTCAGTTGCTTCTGCGCCGGTAGCGGCGAGTGGCGAGGCTTATGTCGATATTCCGAACAACAATATCAAGAAAGTAACGGCCAAGCGTTTGCAGGAATCCAAGCAGCAAGTGCCGCACTTCTATCTGACGGTCGAATGCAGGATCGACGCGTTGATGGCGGCGCGTAAACAGATCAATGACGATGCCAACGGGGCTTACAAGCTGTCCGTGAATGACTTTGTCCTGAAAGCTGTGGCGCAGGCGCTTAAAGCTTTTCCGGCGGCCAATGTCAGCTGGGGCGATGATGCTGTGCGCCAGTATACCCATGCCGATATCTCCGTGGCGGTGTCGACGCCGAACGGGTTGATTACGCCGATTGTGTTTGCCGCCGAGACAAAAGGCTTGCGCCAGATTTCCGACGAGGTGAAAGATCTCGCGGGCCGGGCGCGCGAAGGCAAGCTGAAACCCCATGAGTTTCAGGGGGGGACGTTTACCGTGTCCAATCTTGGCATGTATGGCGTGAAGGAATTCGATGCGATTATCAACCCGCCGCAAGCCTGCATTTTGGCGGTCGGGGCGGGGATCCAGCAGCCGGTCGTTGAAAAGGGCGAGATCAAGATTGCGACGGTGATGAACTGTACGCTGTCGGTCGATCACCGCGCGGTTGATGGGGCGGTCGGGGCCGAGTTCCTGCAGATTTTCAAGCGCTATATCGAAAACCCCGCAGCGATGCTGGTGTAATATGCGGGTTAGCTGGCAAAAGCATAACGGCGTTGAAGCCCAGCTTTTTCAGCCCGATCAGAAAACTGGTCAGGCGATTGTCTTTTGCCCCGGTTTTCCGGGGATGGGGGCAACGCTGTTTGAGCAGCGGCATGCCGGAGCTTTGGCAGCACAGGGGTATGACGTTTATGTGATCAAGCATAAAGGCGTTAAGCTGGCTGACCCAACCGGGCCGGCATTTGTGAATAACAGCGTGCGTCTTTATGACGGGCGCAAGGCGGGGGAGACGCATATCGGCGGCGGGCCTGCAACGATTGATGAATGGCTGGACGAGCCGTTTCATCTGTTATCTGCTATTCATGATGATTATTCATCTCTCTATGTGATCGGGAACAGCTTTGGGGCGTTATCTTCGCTGAAGGCGTTGTCCGATAGTGATAAGTCGTTTCCACATGTGAAATCCCTGCTGCTTTATGCCGGGGCGCAGGGCGTTAATGAGGGGCGCGCGGATGATATCATGCGGCTGTGGAGGCCCGAATTTATTGCTCACCCTATGGTTACGCAGAAGGTATCCCTGAACGATCCTGTTGAGATACAGAAAACGCTGGGTGATTTTTACAAGGGCTTGCCGGGGCGCGTGAAAAATGGTTTGTCGCCGGATATAAAGCTGAGTTATCTGGTTGTTGCGAATGATGAACTGCTGACACTTAAGGACACGGAAGATTTCCGGGCGGCGATTGGCGGCCGGGGTGACATTGTTATAGACGATGTGGATCATGCGTGGCCTGATATGGGGTTGATTGCCCATGACACGCCGAACTATAAAACAGATGACTTGCTGGCATTGCTGGCGGTTTGAGAGGATGAGAAGAGATGAGTGACAAAGTGTTTGACCTTATCGTGATCGGCGGTGGGCCGGGCGGTTATGTAGCGGCGATCCGCGCGGCACAGCTGAAAATGAATGTGGCGCTGATTGAGGCGAACCATTTGGGCGGAATATGTCTGAACTGGGGGTGCATCCCGACCAAGGCGCTTTTACGATGCAGTGAACAGTATCACCACATGACGCACTCTAATGATTTTGGAATTAAAATCAAAGGATTGGAGTTTGATCTTAAAGCGATAGTTGATCGTTCGCGCGGGGTGGCCAACCAGCTCTCCGGCGGGGTCAAACATCTGCTCAAGAAGAACAAGGTGACCGTATTTGACGGTTACGGGCGCTTGAAGGGCAAGGGGCAGGTGGCGATCGAAAAAGACGGCAAAATCGAAATCTTGAGTGCCAAGAATATTATTCTTGCGACCGGGGCGCGGGCCCGCGCTTTGCCGGGGCTGGAGCCGGATGGGAAATTTGTCTGGAGCTACCGTGAGGCGCTGGTGCCTGACATGATGCCGAAAAAGCTGCTGGTGATTGGATCCGGGGCGATCGGGATTGAATTTGCGAGCTTCTTTAAAAACCTCGGTGCTGATGTGACGGTGGTCGAGGTGATGGACCGCGTTTTGCCGGTCGAAGATGAAGAAATTTCGGCCTTTGCGAAAAAGGCGTTTGAAAAGCAGGGTATGAAGATCATGACCGGGGCGAAGGTCACTAAGCTCGACAAGGGCAAGGATAGTGTGACGGCGCATATCGAGGTGGGTGGCAAAACCGAAACCTTGAGCGTCGACCGCGTTATTTCCGCCGTCGGGATCGTGGCGAATATCGAGGATATCGGTCTGGAGAACACCAAGGTCAAAACCGACCGCGGGCATATTGTGACGAATGAGTGGTGCGCAACGGATGAACCGGGCGTGTATGCGATCGGCGATATCACTGCGCCGCCGTGGCTGGCGCATAAAGCGTCGCACGAAGGGATACTCTGTGTGGAAAAGATTGCGGGCGAAAAAGACGTTCACCCGCTTGATACGCGGAAAATTCCGGGCTGTACCTATTGCATGCCGCAGGTGGCAAGCGTCGGTCTGACCGAAACGAAAGCGAAAGAGGCGGGTTACAGCGTCAAAGTCGGCCGGTTCCCGTTCATCGGCAACGGAAAGGCGATTGCGCTGGGCGAGCCGGAGGGGCTGGTCAAAACTGTTTACGACGCCAAGACCGGGGAACTGCTCGGCGCGCATATGATCGGCGCGGAAGTCACGGAGCTGATTCAGGGCTTTGGCATCGGCATGACGCTGGAGACCACCGAGGCTGAGCTGATGCACACCGTCTTCCCGCACCCGACCCTGTCCGAGATGATGCACGAAAGCACGCTGGACGCGTACGGCAAAGCGGTGCATATGTAGTAGAACGGTTTTTATACTGGCTTGTGAGGTTGCAGATGACTGTTCCCGTTCTTTCCGATCATGAAATCAAGGTTTTCAAAAAAGGAAGCCAAATCATCCGTGCCGGGGAAATGCCTGCGGCGGCTTATTTGATTAAGGATGGTGTAGTCGAGGTCTATAAAAAGGTGCCGGGGAGCGGTGTGCACCATAAAATTGCCAATTTGGGGGCCGGAGAGTTGATTGGTGAGATGGCTCTGATGGCCCATAAATACCATACGCTGGATGTCGAAGCGGTGACAGATGCCGAAGTCTACGTGATTAGCCGAGAATATCTGGATAACATGCTGACGAAGTCTCCGCCGTTGATGAAGCTGGTTGTCGAAACATTGCTGGATCGGATCTATGCTTATGATCGCGTTCTTGCAGAGCGAGCTGATTAGTGTGGTTGCCGGGAATAATTTGAAAACAGGACTCCATTGTGACCTATAATCCGAAATTAACAGACCGGGCCAAGCGGCATCCGGAAAAGCAAAAGAACCCCGACCGGCCAAGCGGGAAGAAGCCGGACTGGATTCGTGTGCCGGCGCCGCAGGGCAAGGTATACGAAGAAACCCGCGCGATTGTCCATGAAGGCAAGCTGAATACCGTGTGCGAGGAAGCGGGCTGCCCGAATATCGGGGAATGCTGGCAGCAAAAACATGCGAGTTTCATGATTATGGGGGAGGTTTGCACCCGTGCGTGCAGCTTTTGTAATGTCGCGACGGGTAAGCCGGAGGCGCTTGATAAGATGGAGCCGCTGCGGACCGGGGTGGCTGTGATGAAAATGGGGCTGAAACACGTGGTGGTGACCTCGGTGGACCGGGATGATTTGCCCGATGGCGGGGCGGACCACTATGTGAAGACTATCGAGGCGATCCGCTACAAGTCACCGGGGACGACGATTGAAATCCTGACCCCTGACTTTAAAAAATGCTTTGATAGTGTTGATATAGTTGCAAAAGCGCGGCCTGATGTTTTTAATCATAATCTGGAGACTGTGCCGCGGTTGTATCCGACAATTCGTCCGGGGGCGCGTTACTTTACGTCGCTGCGGTTGCTGGAGCGGGTCAAGGAAGTTGAACCGGAGAGTTTTACCAAGTCGGGCTTGATGGTTGGTCTGGGTGAAACCAAGGAAGAAATTGCGCAAGTGATGGACGATATGCGTGCCGCCGATGTCGATTTTATCACGATCGGTCAGTACCTCCAGCCCAGCCCGAAGCACGCGCCGGTCGAGAAATTCTGGACGCCCGGCGAATTTAAAGAGCTGGAGAAGTTGGCATATAACAAGGGATTCCTGATGGTATCGGCGACGCCATTGACGCGGTCTTCCCATCATGCGGGTGCGGATTTCGAAAAGCTCAAGGCGGCGCGGGCCGCGAAACTGGCCGCGGCGGAATAGATGTTATGGCCTACTTTTTATTTATTGATGAATCGGGACATGACCGAAAAGAAGCTCCATATGAAGTCCTTGGTGGCGTTTGTATACAGGACAGGGATTTATGGAACTTGATTACAGCTCTGCATGGGCTTGAAGAGAAGTGTTTCGGACAACGGTATAGCCTTGGAACAAGGGAGCTTAAGGGACGTAAAATTCTCAAAAAGAAAGTGTTCAGGCAAGCCGGTTTGAGCGTGGATGTATCGCCGGAAGAGGTTTCATTTTTGGCAAAACAAGCGCTTGTTTCAGGAGGAGACGCGACCGTTGAGCAAATCAAGGCACTTGCGCTGGCTAAGCTAAATTATACGCAAGAGCTTTTCAATATTTGCTCCCGTTTCGGATGCCGGGCTTTTGCCAGTATCGTAGAGACTGACGCGGAGAGGACAGCTTCTGATGGTTTGAGAAAAGATTACGGCTTTTTGTTGGAACGCTTTTATTATTTCCTTGATGAGCAAAGGCCGCGTGAGCAAGGTATCGTTGTCTTTGATGAACTGGAAAAAAGTCAAAGTCACATTCTGATCGGTCAGATGGATGAGTATTTCAAGGAAACGGCGACAGGACGACTTCGTTCAAATTTAATCGTGCCTGAACCGTTTTTTGTACATAGTGACTTGACGACGGGAATTCAGGTTGCGGATTTGATCTCCTATATCGTGTCATGGGGATTCAGAACGCGATATATGGCAAAACCGGCGCGGGAAGAGTTAAACGACTTTGTTTCACAGGTGTCTTCGTTACGGTATAGAACGATACGGGAGGGGCATGAAATATGGAGTTTCAAACATATAACGGATTTGCGTACGCGGTCGGAGCGTGACCTCGAATAAACAAAAAAGGCAATGCAGTTCCCTGCAAAGCCTCCACTTTCAGGATATCGAATATCTTTACTTTTTTGCAAGAAAAAAATGCCTCAGCACACCGAAAAACGTCATATGCCCTATACGGCCGAGCAGCTCTTTGACCTTGTCGCCGGGGTGGATCAGTATCCGGAATTTTTGCCCTGGTGTCTGGCCAGCCGGATCAACAAGCGCGAGGGTGATGTGTTTTATGCAGACCTTGTGATTGGCTACAAGATGGTGCGGGAGACGTTTACATCGAAAGTTACGGCGCTACGGCCCGATCATATCCATGTCGAATACATGAAGGGGCCGATGCGGCACCTGTCGAACCATTGGCGGTTCATCGAAGAGCCAGACGGGTCATGTACGATTGATTTCTATGTTGATTTTGACTTTAAAAACCCTTTTTTACAAGGCGTTATAACCGCTTTCTTTAACGAAGCCATTAAGAAAATGGTTGACGCGTTCGAGAAGCGGGCGGCGGCGCTCTATGGGGTTTCGCCGTCAAAAGCCGGGTAGCGATAGTTCTTTTCGATCGTGCCGCCCTGCAGGGTTTTGAAGTCGGTTGTGACGGCCCGGTTGATGCGCATTTCATCAAAGCCGGACAGGTGTAAAATTCCGATTTCGTGATGGGGTAAGTAGGGTTCGACCCATTTTTCCTTTTCGGTATCCCACAGTGGTTTGAATTCGCACAGCCAGTGGACCCAGCCGGGCAGTATTTCAAATTCGTAGCCTTCGAGATAGCACATGATGCCGAGCGAGAGCTGTTCGGCGGTAAAAACTTTCCCTTTTTTTACGGCGGTTTTGACGAGTTCCTGCCAGCGGTCCCAATGCGGCGCGTCTTTGTGCAGGCAAAAGGCACCGGCCAGTAGTACGTGGTAGGGCAGAAGTTCTTTGGCGCGTTTAAACCCGAACGCACGCAGGGCGTTGGAGAAATAAAAGCCGCGGACTTTCCATGGCCAGCGGCCTAGCCATTTAACGCGGATCTGGCGCGGGTAGGCGCGGTCGACTTGGCCGGTCAGGGTGATTTTTTTACGCAGGCCGCCGGTGATGAACAGCTCGACAGCTTCCCAGTTTTGCACCCATGTATCGGCATCCATCCAGAAATAGAGGTCGTAACCGGGGAAATAGTTCTTCATGAACGGGCGGGCGACGCAGGCTTTCAAATATTCTCGGCCCCTAATTTTGTAGGCCGGGATCGGGCAGGGCCAGTCCGGATCGATGATCGTTGTGACCAGCGGGCGGAGTTTTTCGATCTGCTCCGGCGTCATGCCGGAATCCATGATGCAGATATCCATGTCTTTGCTCTCGCCGAAGGAGCGGATGCAATGAACCCATTCCAGAAGCATCGGAAAATAATTGTGGTCGGCCGACGATACAAAGGCGATTTTTGTCACGGGGTTTCCTTGATGAGGTTCACGAGATGCTTGATGGCCGCATCGACACTTTGCTGACGAACGGCGGCGCGATCACCTTTAAAGTGGTGTTCATAGCTTTTGACCGGGTGGCCCTTGACGCCGACGCCGATATAAACCGTGCCGACGGGTTTGGTTCCCGTGCCGCCGGTGGGGCCGGCGATGCCGGTTGTGGCGACGGCGATGTTGCCGCGGCTGTTATGCAGGGCGCCGCGGACCATTTCCTCGACCGTCGGGCCGCTGACGGCGCCGAATTGCTGGATGGTTTCGACGGCAACGTTCAGCATTTCGCCTTTCGCTTCGTTGGCGTAAGTGACAAAGCCGCGCTCAAAGACTCGTGAAGAGCCGGGGATATCGGTGATCGCCGCCGCAATCATGCCGCCGGTGCAGCTTTCGGCTGAAACCAGCCGCATGTTGTTTTTATCGAGTAGATCAAATAATTCCTGCATAGCGTAACCCTCCTATAATTAGTGCCGCATATACGCCGGCCAGAACGTCATCCGCCATGACGCCCAGTGCGCCGGGCAATTTTTTATCCGCCCAGCCGACTGGCCACGGTTTGAGAATATCAAAGAACCGGAACAGCGCAAAGGCAATAAGAATATGCACGGGGACGAGCGCCGCGGGGAGCATGGCAATCCATACCCCGACGACTTCATCGACGACGATGGCGCTGTTGTCGTGGGTTTTGGTCATGGTTTCGAATTTTTCCGCGGCTTTATAGCCTGCGGCAAAGATAATGATGGCTGCGGCCAGCAAAAGCGGCCAGCCGTCGATGAGCAGCAGCGCTATGCCAAAGGGCAGGGCGCCAATCGTTCCCCATGTGCCGGGTGCTGGTTTCATCAAGCCGCATCCCAGCCATGTTGCCAGCCAAACAGACCGGTCTTTGAAATCGAGTTTTTGAATCAGGTCGCGGTCGAGCATGGTTTAGCTTTCCTTGGGCAGTTGAATGGTGGCGGCTGCCTGAGCGGCGATGCCTTCGCCGCGGCCGGTGAAGCCGAGTTTTTCTGTCGTGGTGCCTTTGATATTGATACGGCTTTCATCAATGCTGCAAATTTTGGCTATGCGGGCGCGTATCGCTTCACGGTATGGGCCGATTTTGGGCGTTTCGCAGATAATGGTCAGGTCCATGTTGTTGATGGCGCCGCCTTGTTCTTTTACGAGGTGAACCGCTTTTTCGAGGAAGAGGGCGCTGTCGGCGCCTTTCCATTGCGGGTCCGAGGGCGGGAAGTGCTGGCCGATATCGCCCGCGCCGATCGTTCCGAGGAGCGCATCCGTCAGGGCGTGCAGGGCAACGTCGGCATCGGAATGTCCCGCCAGCCCTTTGTCGTGCGGGATATCAATGCCGCCGATACGGATGGCAGTGGTCGTTTGCGCTGTGAACGCGTGGACGTCAAAGCCGCTGCCAATACGCGTTTCTGTTGCGGGGGGCGCCGTTATAAGCTGTTCAGCCATGTTCATGTCCTCTGCCGTTGTGATTTTGAAGTTGCGGCGCGATCCGGTGACGATTTCAACCGGATGTCCCAGCGCGGCCACCATGGCTGTGTCATCGGTGTATTTGACGGCGGGGTCGGCTTTCTCATGGGCGCGGCGGATCAGGCCATAGTGAAAGCCCTGCGGGGTCTGGACGGCCCACAGGCCGGTGCGGTCGATGTAATGGCCGTTTGTGTGGCGTAGTGTATCGCTAACCGGGGCGGCCAGTGTCGCGGCGCCGGTTTCCTTGACGCGGATGACGGTTTGCTCGATTTCCCCGCGTGATACGAACGGGCGGGCCGCGTCGTGGATCAAAATTATATCTTTATCTTTTAGATTAGAAAATTTGTTTAATCCATTTGAAACACTATCATTTCTTTCTTCTCCGCCGTTGATGGGAGGCAGCATATCCAGACCCGTGACGCTTTCCTGATACCATTTTGCATGGGCCGGGTCGATGATGACACGAATTTGCCGGAGGCCGGGGCAGGTCAGGAAGGCCTCGATCGTGTGGCGCAGTATGGTTTTTCCCGCAACGGACCGGTATTGTTTTGGCCGATCTCCGCCCAGACGTGTGCCGCTGCCGCCGGCGGCGATCAGGACATAAAAGGGAATGGGGTCGATATTTGTTGCAGAAATTTTCATAGGCTCCTATGTTGTGCTGACTGTTGCAAAAATGTCATACAAGAGTCACATTGGTGGACACACTAGCAAAACAAATTCATATAATAAAACAGTTTTAAGAATGCCGTTCCCTTTGAATAAAAATCTTTTCGCAAAAATCGCGTTGCTGGCCCGCGTTGGCAGTGACTGGGGGAACCGTTTGGCGCTTTTGCTGATTTTTGCGGCGATCCTGAGCGGTTTTTCGACTTATGCCGCTTTGACTGAAGCACCGCCTTTCGGTAGTGATCCTGAAACCGTTATCTGGCTTTTGAACCTTGATATGGTGATTTTGCTGGTGCTGGGGATTTTGATTGCCCGGCGGATCGCTAATTTGTGGAGCGGGCGACGGCGTGGACTGGCGGGATCACGCCTGCATGTGCGGCTGGTCTTTGTCTTTGGGCTTCTGGCGGCAACGCCGGCGATTTTGATGACGGTTTTTGCCGCTTTCTTTTTGCATTTCGGGGTGCAAAGCTGGTTTAGCGAACGGGTCAGCACGGCGGTTAACCGCTCGCAGGCAGTTGCCGAGGCGTATTTGCGCGAACACCAGCAGGTTATCCGGGTTGATATGATGGGCATGGCCAATGACCTGAACCGTCAGGCCGAAATTCTGACGGAAAATCTGGAGGCGTTTGCCAAGGTCATGCGGACGCAGTCTTTGCTGCGTAATTTTTCGGAAGTGATTGTTTTTGACCGGGCCGGGCAGGTGCTGGCGCATGCCGGCGTTGAAATTTCTCCGGCGTTTGCGGAATTGCGCTCAGTCGATCTGGCGGAGGCTGATGCCGGTGAGATTGTCCTGATGACCAGCGAGGATGACGACCGGGTGCGGGCACTTGTGCGGCTGGAGAATTTTGCCGACGCTTATTTGTTTGTCGGGCGGATGGTCGATCCGACGGTCTTGTCCTATCTGGCCGATACCCGGCAGGCTGTGGCGGCTTATGAAGCGCTGGAAGGGCAGTATTCCAATTTGCAGGTCAAAATAACCCTGATTTTTGTCGTGGTGGCGCTGTTGTTATTGTTGGCGGCGACGTGGTTCGGGTTGATTTTTGCCCGGCAGCTTGTTTTGCCGATTGGCGAGCTGATTACGGCCGCGGAACGGGTGCGGGGCGGTGACCTGACGGCGCGGGTGCGGGAATTTCGTCGAGGCGATGAATTTACCTTGTTGGCGCGGACCTTTAACCGGATGACCAGCCAGTTGCAGGAGCAGCGTGATGAGCTGGTGGCTGCCAACCGTCAGATTGACCAGCGCCGTCATTTTATCGAAACGGTTCTGGCCGGTGTATCCGCCGGGATTGTCGGGGTTGACGAAAAAGGCGTGGTGCGGCTCGTGAATAACTCGGCTTGCGAACTGTTTCAAACGGAAAGTGATGCACTGTCTGGTCAGCTCATTACCGCTATCATTCCCGATCTGGCGCCGCTTTTGGAGCAAGCTCATCAAAAACCGGGTAAAATTACCCAGTTCGAATTGCCTTATGTTTGTCAGGACGGGACGAAACGGGTTTTGCTGGTGCGGATGGCGATTGAGATGTTGGGCGAGGAAGATAAAGGCGCTGTTCTGACGTTCGATGATATTACCGAATTGCAATCGGCGCAGCGTAAAGCAGCCTGGGCGGATGTGGCCCGGCGGATCGCGCATGAGATTAAAAATCCGCTGACGCCGATACAACTTTCCGCCGAGCGTTTGAAACGCAAATACCTGTCGCAGATCAAGGACGATCAGGATATTTTCGCGCAATGCACCGATACGATTATTCATCATGTCGGGGATATCGGGCGGATGGTCAATGAATTTTCAGCTTTTGCGCGGATGCCCGAACCGGTTATCAAGCGTGATGATCTGGGGCGCTCGATCCGGGATATGCTGACGCTGGAGCAGCAAGCGCATCCCGATATTTCATTTGGTTTGACGGGGCTGAACGAAGGGGATGAAGCCGTGTTCGCCGCTTTTGATACCCGGCAAATCCGGCAGGCGATGACCAACATTATTCAAAACGCCATCGATTCCATTCATGCGCGGCAGGAACAGGATTCTGTTGCGGGGCGGATCGACATTTTGATGTCCTGTCATGGACAGGATATTTTTGTGGCAGTGACGGACAACGGTCTGGGACTACCCGGTGAAGAGAACGTCGATAACCTGACGGAGCCCTACGTTACGCACAAGGCCAAGGGAACCGGTTTGGGGCTGGCGATCGTCAAAAAGATTATGGACGATCATCACGGGCGTCTGGTTCTGGGCGTTCCGGGCTGGCTGAAAGACCAAAAAGACTGGGTAAATCTTGGCGGAGCCACGGTTATTCTGGTGTTGCCCGCCGAAGGGGAAGACATGCTTGAAATCCAAGCGGCATAGAAAAAAAGAAAAGGCAAAAAATGAGTAAAGCCGATATTTTGATTATTGATGATGAAGCCGATATTCGTCTGGCGCTGCAGGGGATTTTGCAGGATGAGGGCTATGCCATCCGGCAAGCGGGGAATTCGGATGATGCTTATGCCCAGATAGAAGACTGTGAACCGAATCTGGTGATTCTGGACATCTGGCTGAAGGACAGCACGCATGACGGGCTGCAAATCCTGGAAACTATCAAGGCTGCGCATGCCGATATTCCTGTTCTGATGATTAGCGGACACGGCACGATTGAAACGGCGGTCAGCGCCATTAAACAGGGGGCTTATGATTTTATCGAAAAGCCGTTTAAAACCGACCGTTTGCTTTTGATGATCGAACGGGCGCTCGAAAACGCCAAGCTGGTGCGGGAAAACAAAAAATTGAGAGAAAAGGCGCAGGGACCGTCCGAGCTGGTGGGAGATTCCCATGCGATAACGGCTCTGCGCCAGATGTTGTCACGGGTAGCGCAGACTAACAGCCGGGTTTTGATTACCGGCGAGCCGGGAACAGGCAAGGAGATTGCCGCTCGTTTGATTCATCGGATGTCCCAGCGGGCACAGGGGCCGTTTGTGGCGCTGAACTGTGCGATTTTGCATCCGGAGCGTCTGGAGGCGGAATTATTCGGTGTTGAGGATGAGGCCGTAAAAACCGGTTTGCTGGAGCAAGCCGACGGGGGGACGCTCCTTCTGGATGAAGTCGCCGATATGCCGGCCGAGACGCAGGGCAAGATTGTACGGGTTTTGCAGGATCAGAAATTCCAGCGCCTTGGCGGGCAGGATTTTATCGAGGTTGATGTACGCATTATCGCGGCCAGCAACCGTGATCTTGAAAAAGCCATGGAGCAAGGTGATTTTCGCAAAGACCTTTATTTTCGCCTGAACGTCGTTCCGATCGAACTTCCGCCGCTGCGCGATCATTTACAGGATATCGGGGCGTTGACGGATTATTTTATTGAACAGTTTGCCGCCCAGACCGGGATGCCGCCGTGCAGGCTGGCCAAAAGTACGCTGGCGGCGCTGCAGGCTTATGACTGGCCGGGTAATGTCCGCCAGCTCCGGAATCTGGTGGAGCGCCTGATGATTATGGGCGGTGGCGCCGCAAACGACGATGATATGGTACGGCCCGATCAGTTACCGTCAGAGATTGTCGGCGGTGCGCCCGGCGGGGATGATCCGGTTGACCATCAAACCCTTATGAGCGCGCCGCTGCGTGAGGCGCGCGAGATGTTTGAAAGGGAATATCTGGCGTCCCAGATCAAGCGGTTTGACGGCAATATTTCGAAAACGGCCGAATTTGTGGGGATGGAGCGCTCGGCGTTGCATCGGAAATTAAAACAGCTTGGCATCACAGCGATGGCAAAGCACAATGAGCGTGATGAATCATCTGCGGCATAGAAATGCTGCGTTAAAGAACGAGGACGTGGGGAACAAATGCGGGTTATTATATGCGGCGCCGGACAGGTTGGGTACAACATCGCTTCTTATCTGGCGCGAGAAGATAACGATGTGACCGTCGTTGACTGTGATCGCCATTTGATTGAACGAGTTAATGACGAACTGGATGTGAATGCGCTTTTGGGGCATGCATCCGATCCCGAAGTCCTGTCTATGGCCGGGGCCAGTGACGCTGACCTGATTGTGGCGGTTACGGATCAGGACGAAGTTAATATGGTGGCGTGTCAGGTTGCTCATTCCCTGTTTGGCGTCCCTAAAAAAATTGCCCGGATACGCGAACAAAGTTACCTGAACCCGGCATGGTCAAACCTGTTTAGCCGGGCGCATATGCCGATTGACGTTATTATCTCACCGGAAATCGAAGTTGCCCGTTCGATTAACCAGCGTTTGCGCATTCCGGGCACAACCAGTGTTGTTTCTTTGGCAGAGGGCAAGGTTTATCTGGTCGGTGTTATTTGCAAGGACGATTGTCCTGTGGTGAATACGCAGCTCAAGCAATTACACCAGACGTTTCCTGATTTGAATTTCGAGATCAGCGCTATTCTGAGAGAAGGGCAGCCCTTGGTCCCCGGTTCGGATGACCAGTTGCAGGTTGACGATGAGGTTTTCTTTTTCACGGTTAGTGAGCATCTTCACCGGGCATTGGCTATCTTTGGCCATGAAGAAGAGCGCGCGCGCCAGATCACCGTTGTCGGCGGTGGTAACATAGGGATCAGTCTTGTAAAGTTACTGCAGCAGGACCATGACAATATCCAGATCAAGGTCATCGAAAAAAATGAAGCCACAGCCAAGGAGGTCAGCAAGATTCTTCAGGATGTGATTGTCATTCACGGTGATGCTCTCAATCATGAGATTATGAAAGAGGCCAATATCGCCCGGACGGATACGCTGATATCCCTGACTGACGATGATGAAACTAACATTCTGGCTTCATTGCTGGCAAAACAGCATGGCTGTGAGCGGGTTATTGCGCTGGTTAACAATACGACCTATGCCGTTTTGACGAATTCGCTGGGGATTGACGTGACAGTTTCGCCCCGATCTTCGACGGTTTCCACGATTATGCAGCATGTGCGCCGGGGACGGATCAAGGCGCTTCACACTTTGCGGGACGGATTTGCCGAAATTATCGAAGCAGAGGTTTCCGACACGATCTCGATTGCCAATGTGGCTATTCGGGATATTAAATTACCACAGGGCGTGGTGATTGGCATGCTCGTCCGCGAGGATAAAGTGATTAACCCGCCGTCTGACTTTGTTGTGCGGCCGGGGGATCACATCATTTTGCTGGCGGCCGGCGGACAGGCCCGGAAAGTCGAAAAGATGTTTTCCGTTCAGATTGATCTGTTCTAGGGAGCTGGTGAGTATCATTCATGAAACTGGGCGTTTTTGATTCAGGGCTGGGCGGGCTGGTGATTACCAGAGCGATCCGGACTCATTTGCCGCACCATGACCTGATTTATATGGGCGATACGCTTCACATGCCCTATGGCGGCCGTTCGCGCGATGCCATTTATCATTATACGCGGCAGGCCATGGAGTATTTGTTTTCCGCGCATGATTGCAAGCTGATTATTATCGCCTGTAATACGGCCAGTGCCGCGGCGCTACGGCGGTTGCAGCAAGAATATTTGCCTGAACATTATCCGGATCGCCGGATTTTGGGGGTGGTGGTGCCGACGCTGGAGGAGGCCTATGAGAAACGCCTTAAGCGTATTGGTTTGCTGGCGACGCACCAGATTGTCTGCTCCGGTGTTTACCAAGAAGAACTCAGCAAGCTGGATCCGGATATAAGGATCGTCCCGCAGGCATCGCCTTTGCTGGTGCCGATGATTGAGCACGGCGGTATGCGCTGGATTGAGCCTGTGCTGGAGAGCTATATTCAGCCGCTCGTTGATTCCGGGATAGAGGGACTGATTTTGGGGTGCACGCATTATCCCTATCTGAAAGACACGATCCGTACGATGATCGGGTCGGATGTGGCGCTGTTGTCCCAAGATGAAATTATTCCGCGCAAGCTGGCTGATTATTTACAGCGGCATCCGGAAATTGACTCCGCGATCAGTCAAACCGGGAAGAGCCGTTTTCTGGTGACGGACGTCACGGATAATTATGTTTGCAGCGCTCAGGATATTTTCCGGGATTCTCTGGCGATTGAAAAAGTAGAGGCGGCCTGAACAATGATAGAGAACGTTCCTTTGCCGAAAGCGCTGGTGTTTGACTGGGATGGCACGCTGGTGGATACGATGGCGTGTGTTCTGGACGGTCATAATGCTGTGCGGCGGCATTTTAACCTGCCGGAATGGGATATGGCCGAATATGTTGGCACTATCGCACACCGCTCTTCGCTGGATGCTTATCCCGATCTGTATGGTGACAGGTTCGATGAAGCGCTGGGTATTTTGTATGATGAAATTGCGCGTATTCATCTGGACAGGCTTGAAATTTTACCGGGGGCAGATGAGTTGATGTCTTTTCTGACGGGAACAAGCATTCCGCTCGGGATTGTCAGTAATAAACGGCATGCGTTTTTGCTGGACGAGATGATGCATTTGGGCTGGGCGGACCATTTTTTTTCCATTATCGGGGCGGGGCACGTTGAACGCGACAAACCCGATCCTCTGCCTTTAATCACGGCCCTTGCGGAAGCGGGGTTGGAGGACGAGATGGCGGGAGTATGGTACGTCGGTGATTCTGTGGCTGACATGCGGCTGGCCCGCAATGCCGGATGTGTGGCTATTCTGGTTGGGGC
This sequence comes from Rhodospirillales bacterium, assembly GCA_020638175.1. NCBI lineage: Bacteria > Pseudomonadati > Pseudomonadota > Alphaproteobacteria > Rhodospirillales > Rhodospirillales bacterium. The sequence goes on along the minus strand of JACKJA010000002.1, from coordinate 1,474,833 downwards.
TTCTGACGCTGTGCAGGATAAGCTGGTTGAAGAATTTGCGCCTTTGGGCGTATTTAATTCGTGTCATGACTTGCAAAAGGCGTTGGCACGTTGTATTGAGCGTAATGGAGAAAGACAGGCTGTCGGCTGATATTTCATAACAATTACAGGGCGGTCAGTATTTAAAAATAAACAGGACATCATAAAAATGAGCGAAAAAAATCAAAACGTACAGGATGTATTTCTAAACAAAATCCGGAAAGAGAAGATGAGTGTTACTGTCTTCTTGGTGAACGGGGTGAAACTTCAGGGCGTTGTGACCTGGTTTGACAATTTTTCCATGCTGCTGCGCCGGGATTCGCATATCCAGTTGGTCTATAAGCATGCGATTTCGACGATTATGCCGGGCGCGCCTTTGAATCTGTATGATACGGATGAAGAGAAAAGCGGCGAAGAGTCCGAAGATTAAAAATATCCTTATATGAGTGGATTCCAGTATTTTGAAACGCGGGCAGCGCCGGACAGGGCGCTGATCGTGCATCCTGTCTTGCGTGGGCAGGGGGGCGAAGCGCGGATGCCGGAATCATCGCAGATAGATGCGCAGGTCGAGGAAGCGGCCGGGTTGGCGCGCGCGATTTTCCTTGAGGTGGAGGATATTCGAATCGCGCGGATTTCCCGGATTAATCCTGCTCATTTCCTGGGGAAGGGGACGTGTGAAGAGATTGCGGAAACCGTGGCGGCTCTGGAGCCTGATCTGGTGATCGTTAATCACGATTTGTCGCCTGTGCAGCAGCGTAACCTTGAAAAATTCTGGAATGTGAAAGTGATCGACCGGACAGGGTTGATCCTTGAGATTTTCGGGGAGCGGGCCCAGACGAAGGAAGGGCGCATTCAGGTGGAGCTGGCGGCCTTGGAATACCAGAAATCACGGCTGGTGCGGTCGTGGACCCACCTTGAGCGGCAACGCGGGGGGACGGGGAAGACCGGCGGGCCGGGGGAAACGCAGCTTGAAATTGACCGGCGGATGATTATTGACCGGATTGCCCATCTTAAAAAAGACCTCGAAAAAGTGCGCAAGACCCGTGAGCTGGGGCGGAAAAGCCGTGAGAAAGTGCCGTATCCGATTATTGCGCTGGTCGGCTATACCAATGCCGGGAAATCGACGCTGTTTAACAAGCTGACCGGGGCGGGGGTGTTTGCCGAAGATTTGCCGTTTGCGACGCTTGACCCGACGATGCGTAAAGTGACGTTGCCGGGCGGGCAGGATGTGATTTTCTCTGACACGGTCGGGTTTATCGCGGATTTGCCGCATGATCTGGTGGCGGCGTTCCGGGCGACACTGGAGCAGGTGCAGTATGCCGATGTGATTTTGCATGTGCGGGATATGGCGCGGGCCGATCATGAAGCGCAGCGCGCCGAGGTCGTGAAAATTCTTGCGGAGTTAGGGGTGGAGCATGATTCAGATCCGCGCGTGATCGAGTTATTCAACAAGATGGATGCCGTGTCGGAGGATGAGCTGCCCGATATTGAACGACGTGCCCGGTTTGGCGCCAATATTGTGCCGTTGTCGGCGTTAAGCGGGGCAGGGACCGATGTGCTTTTGGATACGATCGGGGCGTTTTTATCCCGTAAGCGCAAAACGGTGAGCTTTTGCCTGCCGCCGACCGACGGGGAAGCACTGGCATGGCTTTACCAGCATGGTCATGTCGAAAGCCGGAGTGACACGGAAGAGGGGATTTCCCTGACTTTGAATATCGACCCTTCGCAGTTGGGCCGTTTTCAGGAGCGGTTTGGATATAAGCCGGCGAAAGCAAAAAGCGGCGCGTAAGGGCGTTTATTTCTGGGCCTGCCAGATTTCAAGCATTTTGGTCAGAGATGGCGAATCTATTTTCTTAAGTTTCTTTTCCATCGCTTTGAATCTACTTTCAAATTTATAATTACAGTCACGCATGGCGGTCTCGCAGTCAACGCCCAGCATCCGGCCCAGATTGACGACGCAATAAAGCACGTCGCCCAGTTCTTCGTGTATGTGGTTTTGGTCGTCTTCGGTGATGGCTTCCCGCAGTTCGCCGAGCTCTTCGTCCAGTTTATGCCAGGCGCCTTGCGTGTCCGGCCATTCAAAACCGATGCGGGCTGCGCGTTTTTGCAACTTTTGGGCGCGCATCATGGCGGGCAGGGCGCGGGTCACGTCATCAAGGACGCTTTCGCATTCCGTACGCTTTTTCTCTTTATCTTTTTGCTGCTCCCAGATGCCATGCAGGACATCATCGCCGGTGGCGGCGGTTTCATCGCCAAAGACGTGAGGATGGCGGTGAACCATTTTATCGGTGACGTGCCTTGCGACATCGGCGAAATCAAACAGGCCTTCTTCCTCGGCCATTTGCGCGTGAAAGACGACCTGGAGCAGTAAATCGCCAAGTTCGTCCTTCAGGTCATTCATGTCGCCGCGTTCGATGGCGTCGGCGACTTCGTAGGCTTCCTCGATCGTGTGCGGGGCGATAGATTTGAAATCCTGTTCCAGATCCCACGGGCAGCCGCCGTCAGGATTGCGCAGCCGAGCCATCAGGTCGAGAAGGTCTTGGGTGGCTTTCTGGTTTTTATCGTGTTTGTCCATAAACTCTGCTTAGCCGATTGTGGTCGGCTTGTACAGGGCGGGTTATGCCGGGACGTCGATCATGATGACTTCCGCGTCGGTCAGAGCTTTGATTGTGACACTCTTTTGATCCGTGATCTCAACGCCGTCACCTTTGCGGAGTGGTTCATCAAGAATCTCTATTTCTCCATCTGATACAATTAGATATGTCTGATCTTTAATGTTTTGATTTATTTCTTTTCCTGCCTCTATTTTGCCACCAAGAATGGAGGCGTCCTGATGGATGTACAGAGCGCCTTTGCCTTTATCCTCGGCGCGGCCGGAGACGAGCAGGGGGAGGTTGCTTGCCGCTTTGCTGTTGTCGAACCGGGCGCTGTCCCAGCGCGGTTTGACGCCTTTTTCTTTCGGGAAGATCCATATCTGGAAGAGGGTGGTTTCCCGGTCTTCCTTATTGAATTCGGCGTGGCGGATACCGCTGCCGGCGCTCATGACCTGCACATTGCCGGCTTCGGTGCGGCCTTCGTTGCCTTCCGAATCGCGGTGGCTGATGGCGCCGCTGCGGACGAAGGTGATGATCTCCATATCCTCGTGACCGTGCATGTCGAACCCGGCGCCGGCGGCGATCGTATCATCGTTAATGACGCGCAGTTTGCCAAAATGGACGCGGCGCAGATTGCGGTAATCCGCGAAGCTGAAATGATACTTCGTGCGCAGCCACCCCAGATCGGCGCGCCCCAATGTTTCGGCAGGATAAACGGTGATCATGCTTTGCTCGCTTTCATTTTTTGGGTTACGTGGCGATTTGTTTTGTTAATATAATTCCGTCGTTAACGATTTCCAGAGAAGCCTTAGAATTAGTGCGGTCATTGAGCTTGATACGATTGATGGGGGGTGCTCGGAGTGCCGATTGATAATAATGTGATAATGTATATTATGGAAAATAATATACAGGGATAACGGGGCAGGTTATTCGTTAAGGGGTTCGAGAGTGCTATTAGAATGGATAATTTATTTATCGCGTTCTGAGGTTGCTCAGCCCTGTTTACAGTGTGCAATCGACTTCAAGGCCGTCATAGGCCGGCTCGAATCCTTCCGGCAATTCTTTCAAGAGTGTTTTGTAATCCATGGATGGCGGCATGTGCGTGACAATCACGCGATCGGCCTGAATAACCTCGTTAAGCTCGTAAAGTTTCTTCAGGTTTGCATGCACGGGATTTTCAGTGTGTTTATAAGCTGCGCTGTCGGCAATCCATGTTTTGACGCCTGAGAGCGTTTCCAGCGCTTGCTGGTCAAGGTCAACCATATCTGTTGAGTACGCGACGTCGCCAAAGCGAAAGCCCAGAGACTTTATCGTGCCGTGCTCCTGTTCAAACGGAACAACCGGGATATCGCCAATCATAAACGGCGTGCCGTAATGCGTGTCCTTGATCGTATGCGGTTCGACAACCCGTGGATACAGGCGGTTTTCGCTGTTAATAAACAAAAACGGAAAGGTTTTTTCCAGCGATCCCAGCGTTTCGCGGTTGCTGTAGATATCGACGCAGCTTTTGGTATGATTGCGGATAACGCGTAGTTCATCCATGCCGTTGACATGGTCGCTGTGGGCGTGGCTGTACAGGATGGCGTTAATGATTTCTATGTTCGCCCGGTTAATCTGGTGGCGGAAATCCGGGCCTGTATCGACGATAACGGTGGTTTTGGCCGTTTGAACGGCTATGGAGGCCCGCATCCGGTTGTTTTTAGGTTCGCCGGGATCGCAATTCCCCCAGAAATTGCCGATGGATGGCGTTCCCGCCGAGTTGCCGGAGCCTAAAATGGTGATTTTGGCGTTCATACCGGCTCCGCCTTATCAAAAAGATTAAAAAAGTTTTGTTTTGAATGGTTTGCGAGGCTTTCTTCAGAAATATTTTTAAGCTCTGCAAGGTGGCGACCCGTGTGAACCATCAAGGCCGGTTCATTGACCCGCCCGCGGTGTGGCTCCGGGGCAAGAAACGGTGCATCGGTTTCGGTCAGGATGCGGTCCAGCGGCACGTCGCGGGCGAAATCCTTTAGTTCCTGTGCTTTTTTAAAGGTCACGATGCCGGAAAAAGAGATGTAGAAGCCAAAATCCAGAGCGGCTTCCCCTAGGGCGCGGCTGGAGGAAAAGCAGTGCATGAGCCCTTTTAGCTTTGTTCCGGTGCCCTCTTCCCGGATGATCCGTATAATATCGTCATCGGCGTCGCGAGCGTGGACGATCAGCGGCAGGTCGGTTTCGATGCAGGCGCGGATATGTTTGCGAAAGCTGTCCTGCTGGTCTTCGCGGGGGCTGTTATCATAGTAGTAATCGAGGCCGCTCTCCCCTATTCCGACGATTTTCGGGTTTGAATTCGCAATTTCGATGAGTTTTTCCAAGGTAATTGCTTTTTCGGCTTCTTCCCCGGCTTCGTGCGGGTGCGTGCCGATGCTGCACCAGATGTTATCGTGTTCCTGCGCAATTTTCAGGATTTCGGGAAATTCATCGGATACGCGGCAGCAAATCGTGACCATGCCTTCAATTCCGGCCTTGTGTGCGCGGTCTATTACGGCTTCCAGTCCGCCGATTTCATCCATGCGGTCGAAATTCAAATGGCAATGTGAATCGATGTACATATTTCTAGCTTTTCCAGTAAATTACGGCGATTCCAGCCAATATCAAAAGACCGCCAAATGCTGTGCCCCAGTTAAGCTGGCTTTCTTTGAAGATCAGGGCCGCCAGAATAAACGTAAACAAGGGGTAGCAAATTTCAATAAAAGCGGTCAGGGTTGCGTTCTTTTCCGAGATGCTGAGCAGGCTGAAAAAGTTGCCAGCGACAACGGTTATCGCCATCAGCAGGATGACCCATAGCTGGTCCGTATTGTTTTTTATCAGTTCCCATCCGGGTTTGATTTCATTGAATTTTGCCGCCAGCAGGAGATACAGGGGGGCGCAGATCGTGGCGCTTATCGTCATCATCAGGGCGGGAGTCATCCCCATGCGCAGAAGTTTTTCTGAAATGACGTAAGCTATCCCCCATGAAAACGAAGCCATGAGTGCGTAGAAAAACCAGAGGTTTGCCGCCATATTACGCTACCTGTTCTTTGTTATCCTCTTCGACGATTCGCGGGAAAACGCCTTGTGGTTGGTCGATGGTGGTGCCGCTCGCCAGCGCGTGCCCGGCGTTGATATGGCTGAAGTCACGGGCGCCAGCCGGAATTTTGATCTGGTCCAGCATTTTGCCGGCACTTTCGGGCATGACGGGCTGGACGATCAGGGCCAGACAGCGAATAGTTTCGGCCAGCACGTACAGCACTGTACGCATACGGTCGGGATCTTCTTTTTTCAGCTTCCACGGGGCTTGTTCATCGATATAAGCATTGGCGTCGCCAACGATGCGCCAGATGATTTCCAGCGCTTTGTGGAAGCGCTGCAGGTCGAGTTCCTGACGAACGCCGGGCACCATGCGGATATGGACTTCGTCGAGTAATTTTTTATCGGCCGGTGTGAAATCGCCATGTTCCGGGAGGGCACCGTCGCAGTTTTTGTAAATCATGCTGAGCGTGCGCTGGGCCAGATTTCCCAGCCCGTTGGCCAGATCGGCATTAATCCGGGTAATGGCGTCTTCGTGCGCGAAGTTGCCGTCATTGCCAAATGGCACATGGCGCATCAAGAAATAGCGCGAGGCATCGACGCCGTAGCGTTCGACAAGGTCGTGCGGGGAAATTGCGTTGCCCAGCGATTTGGACATTTTCTGCCCCTCGATCGTCCACCAGCCATGGGCGAAGACGCATTGGGGCGGTTCCAGCCCGGCCGCCATCAGGAAGGCCGGCCAGTACACCGCGTGAAAGCGCAGGATATCCTTGCCAACGACATGGTAATCGGCAGGCCAGAATTTCTTGTAATCCGGCGCTTCGGTATCCGGGTAGCCCAGCGCGGTAATATAGTTGGTCAGGGCATCGATCCAGACATACATCACATGTTTGTCGTTGCCTGGAACCGGGACGCCCCAGTCAAAGGTGGTACGGCTGATGGACAGATCACGCAGGCCGCTTTTCACGAAGCTGATGACCTCGTTGCGGCGGGATTCCGGCAAGATGAAATCAGGATTTTTTCTCGTAAAGTTCCAGCAGGCGGTCTTGCCACGCGGACAGGCGGAAGAAATAGCTTTCCTCTTCAACCCATTCGCATTCCGCGCCGGACGGGGCGACTTTCTTGCCGTCTACGTCGGTCAGTTCATCCTCGCCGTAATAGGCTTCATCCCGCATCGCGTACCAGCCGCTATACTTGTCGAGATAGATGTCTCCTGCTTCGACCAGTTTGTTCCAGATGCCTTGTGCCGCCTTGATATGGCGCGGCTCGGTGGTGCGGATGAAATCGTCATTCGAAAAATTCAGCGTTTCACAAAGATCACGGAAGTTCTGGGAGACCTGATCGGTGAATTCCTGCGGGCTGATCCCAGCGTTATCCGCAGCCTGTTTGACTTTCAGGCCATGTTCATCCGTGCCGGTCAGGAATTTAACGTCATAGCCGTCCAGCCGTTTGAAGCGTGCCAGCACGTCGCAGGCAATCGTCGTGTAGCTGTGCCCCAGATGAGGTTTGTCGTTCACGTAATAAATCGGGGTGGTTACGTAATAGCTGGGCTTGTCGGTCATTTAGGCGGCTTTCCTGTCTTGGTATATTCCAAACGCGCCCAGAACGGCTTGCCGTTTATCAAGGTTGGCGCGGGTAAAGGTTTCAAAATGGTCCCTGAGGGTTTCGCAGATTTTGATCCAGTCTTCAAGAGAATACTGGATTTTGAGAGCTTCCAGCCGGGCGATCCCTGCCGGCAATTCACTCTGGCAGGCGGTGGCTTTTAAAAGACTTTCATTGGTCCACAGCATAACATCGCAAAAGGCGCGGTAGCTGCTTTCGGCGCCGGGGCGTGCGAGCTTGTCGGCGAGTTTATGGATGGCGCTCCAGTCGGGCTGTCCCGTGTTATCCATTAGGGACAGAACGGTGTCGAGCATTTCCAGGCCGCCCTCCTCCGCGATTTTAAGCCCCTGCCCGGCGCTTCCTTGCGCGATGGCGTACAGGGTGTCGATATCGTCCGCGGGCATGGAGGGATGCTCTTTGCGGATCAGCGCGGCAAAGTCAGCACGGCTCAGCGGCGGGATGTTTACAACGCGGCAGCGTGAGCGGATCGTCGGGATCAGCGCCCCGATCCGGTGCGTAATCAGGATCAGTAAAGCCTGTTCCGGCGGTTCTTCGAGAATTTTAAGCAGCGCATTCTGGGCGTTGCGGTTCATGGTGTCGGCATCGTCGATGATGACAATCCGCCAACCGCCCTGCGAGGCTGTCATGCGCATAAAGGGGGCAACTTTGCGTACGGAATCGACGGATACGCCGCTTTTGACCTTGCCGGTTTTTTCGTCGGTTTCGCGCTCTACGGTCATCAGGTCGGGATGTCCACCGGACGCCACTTGCCGGAAGACCGGATCTGCAGAAGGAACCGACAGGTTTTCAGGTTTTTCGGCGGGCAAGGCCTCGCCAAATAATCCGCCGCTATCATCTTCAGTGTTTCCGTGCTTGAACAGGTACCGCGCCAGCCGGAAAGCCATGGTTGCTTTTCCGACGCCTTCCGGCCCGGCAAAAATCAGGGCGTGGGGCATGCGCTGGCTTTGTGCCATGGCCAGCACGAAGGATTCGATGTTTTCCTGGCCGGTACAGGATGTCATTTCCCGCGGTGGCACCAGACCATCACCGGCTTCCGTTACCGGCGCGTCGCCAAAGTTGTCTTCGTCTTCGAATTCGTCAAAAAGCATTCAGTTTATCCGTAACGGCTGATTCCAGAGCACCGGCGATTTCATCAATCGTTCGGGTTGCGTCGATCACTTTGCAGCGCTCCGGTTCGCGGGTGGCAATATTCAAATATTCGCGGCGCAGGTTTTCATGAAACGAGATATCCAGTTTTTCAAAGCGGTCTTCGGTTTCCGTGCCACCAACGGCGTTTTGTTTCAGGGACCGGGCCAGTCCGGCGCGAGGCTCGATATCGAGGATGAACGTCAGGTTCGGCGAAAAACCGTTGATGGCCAGATCGTTGACGGCTTCGATTTTCTCAGGCGGTAAGCCGTGTCCGGCGCTCTGATAGGCGCGGGTCGAGTCGGTGAAACGGTCGGAAATGACAATTTTTCCGGCGGCCAGCGCCGGTTTAATTAAATCTTCGACATGCATGGTGCGGGCGGTGAAAAACAGCAGGACTTCAGCCATCGGCGTCCAGTGGCCGCCGTCGCGCTGAACAAGAAGGTTGCGGATTTTTTCGGCTTCGGGGGTGCCGCCGGGTTCGCGCGTTGTGACGACTTCATGCCCGCGTGCTTCCAGCCGCTCTTTCAAAAGCCTGATTTGTGTGCTTTTGCCGCTGCCCTCCCCGCCTTCGAGGGTGATGAACAGGCCGCCGGACATTATTTTTCGTCCTCTTTATGTCCGAAAACAGACAGTTTTATTTTGGCCAGCGTTCCGGCAACAAGCCCCAGACGTGGAACGTCCTGTGAGGCCAGCAGCGGAATTTCCAGCGTTTCTCCCCGCGGCACGGCCACGCGCAGTACGGCGACTTTATCGCCTTTGGCAATCGGCGCTTCCAGCGGCGATTCATAAACGACATCGACTTTCAGGTCATTTTTGACACTGGAGGGAACGGTGGCCTTTAAATCCTGCGCGAGGGTGAGGGCTACCTTGTCGGACTTGCCCATCACAACGGAAGCGTTTTCGACGGTTTCACCGGCTTTGAACAGTTCTACGTTTTCAAAGCTTTTCATGCCCCATTCCAGAAGTCTGGCGCCTTCCTGTGCGCGGGCCTTTTCATCCGGCAGGCCGTTGACGACGATAATAACCCGCCGTCCATTATAAACACCGGCGCCCATCAGGCCGTATCCCCCGATCTCGGTGTGGCCGGTTTTAACGCCGTCGGCACCGATATCACGGTAAAGCAACGGGTTGCGGTTGCGCTGTTTGATGTTGTTATAGGTGAATTCCTGTTCTGCAAAATAATGGTAGTAATCCGGAAAATCACGGATGATTGCGGCGGACAATGTGGCCAGATCGCGGGCGGTTGAATAATGATGGGGGTCGGGCCAGCCGCTGGCATTCATGAAATGGGAATGTGCCATGCCCAGTTGCCGGGCTTTGGCGGTCAGTCCCTCGGCAAAAGCTTCTTCGGTACCGGCCAGACCTTCGGCCAGAACGATTGTGGCATCGTTACCCGACTGGATCAGCACGCCGCGGATCAGATCCTCGATTTTGACGTTTTTGCCAACTTCGACAAACATCTTGGAGCCGCCCTTGCGCCAGGCTTTTTCACTGACGCGTAAGGTGTCGTCGAGAGATATTTTCCCATCTTTCAGGGCATCAAATACCGCATAAATCGTCATAACCTTGCTCATCGACGATGTCGGCATTTGCGTATCGGCGTCCTTTTCAAACAAAACCATCCCGGTATCGTAATCGATGACGATGGCTTGTTTGGCGCTGGTCGTCATGGGGGTTGCGGCCTGTGATGCTGTCACGGGCGCCAGAAAAAGGGCTAGTACGAAAAGGCGGTAAATCAGTCGTTTCATTATCTTTCCAATAAAAGAAGAAGTCGGTTTTTCTACAGAATAAGGATTTATGGCGCTTATTCAACCACTATGATCGCATCCTGATGACCGGTGTTGACGAGACGGGCCAAAAGCTCGTCGGCCTGATCGACCGAGCTGACCGGTCCCAGCCGGACGCGGTAAAAATGCTGGCCGTTGATTTCAACAGGATAGACACCGGCGCGCCCAACCGGCTCCAGACTATTCCGGAGGTTGACGGCATTATCGTGAACACTGAACGAGCCTGCCTGCACATAAATGTTGCTGGGGGTGACGGCTTCCTCGGTGATGACCGGGTCGGGATAAAACTGACCGTTACGCGTGTGACCGGGAATAACGCTTTGCAGCGGTTCTTTCTGGACGCCTTGCAGCCCGGCGGTTTTTCCGGTTTCCGGCGTGACGGCGGCGGTCTGGTATGTTGCCGGTGGCTGTGATGCGGTCGCAGGTGTCGGTTCCGGTGTTGCCAGATAGCCTTTTTTATTGGCGGCAATTTCAAAGCCGCTTGTATCCCTGCCGGATTTGGCGGCCTGCGCGATTTTCATGCTTTCCTCGCGCAATACCTGAAGGCGGACTTTGGCTGTACCCTTGTTTTTAAAGCCCAAAAGATCAGCCGCCCGTTTGGAGAGGTCGATAATCCGGCCCCGTGCGTAAGGGCCGCGGTCATTGACCCGGACGATGAGGGAACGGCCGTTTTCAAGGTTGGTTACCCGCACCAGAGAGGGCATTTGCAGTGTCCGGTGCGCAGCCGTGAGCTCATTCATATCAAAAATTTCGCCATTGGCAGTCTGTTTGCCGTGGAATTGCGGACCGTACCATGAGGCAATCCCGGTTTCCACCAATGTGTAGCTTTCTGTGGGGTAGTACATTTTGCCATCAATTTTGTAAGGCGATCCGACCTTGAAGGTTCCCTGGCTTTTGGGCGGCGGGTTGATACTTTTGGCGACATGAGAGGCAAACTGGATTTCCGAGCAGCCGGATATCAGGAGCACGGAAGCAAACAGGAAAAACAAGGATCGAATATTATTGTGCGATAGCATCGGCCAGTAACCCCACGGATGTTGCAAAATAGGTGGAACGGTTCCATTTCATGATGGTTCGGAAATTATCGTAAGCCAGAAAGGCCGGGCCGCCAACGCCGTCCGGCGTGACAATGGAGGCCTTGATTCCGGCGGCTATTGGTATAGGCTTTCCATTTGGCAGGGTTACGTCCTGTTTTTGCCAGTCCGACAGGCTCTTTTTGACTTCCAATCCTGTCAGGGATTCTGGGAATCCGGTGGGAAGTTTAACCTCCCTGCCCCAGCGATATCCGGCCTGCCAGCCGCTGCGGGACAGGTAATTGGCTGTCGAAGCAAAAACATCGGCTTTTGTACCCCATATGTCCTTGCGGCCGTCATTATTGCCATCGACGGCAAAGCTCATGAAGCTGGAAGGCATAAACTGATTTTGTCCCATGGCGCCCGCCCATGATCCTTTCATGTCACCGGCGGCGATATGTCCGTTATCAATGATCTTCAGGGCGAGCAGCAGTTCTTTGCGGAAAAATTCACCGCGCCGCCCGTCCCATGCCAGCGTCGCGAGTGCCGGAACAACATCAAAGCCGCCGGTGTTGGTGCCAAAGTTGGTTTCAATGCCCCATAGCGCTACAACATATTCGGGGGCTACGCCGTACTTTTTTTCCACCGCGGCCAGTTCATCGGCGTACTGGCGGCGGAGTTTGCGGCCTTTTTCAATCCGGACCGGATCAACGATCCGGGTGCGGTACTGTGCAAAGGTCATTTTGCTTTCGGGTTGTTTGCGGTCAAGCTCGATAACGCGCGGGATCGGGGCGATGTCCTTCAGGGCGGCATTCAGGGTTTGTTCTGAAACGCCTTGTTGAACTGCTTCGGCCCGGAGGGTCTGCAGCCATTGATCGAATTCACCGGCATACACCGGTGATGAAATTGTAAATAATAAATAAAATACAATTACTTGCGCAACGTATTTAAAGTTATTTGTTAGCAAGTTGTTTTCTCCATAAATTCGATTCGGCTTTTCAATACTCTAGAAGAGCCGCCGGTCACTCACAAAGAAATTTTATGGTTTATCCCGCTTTTTCCGTAGGCAATCCGGCCTGTTTCCAACCGGTCAGGCATCCCTGGAACCGGTATGGTTTTTTGCCGGTCAGTGCTAAAAATTGCTGACAGGCCATTTGCGAGCGTTTGCCGCTCAGGCATTGCAGGATGATTTTTTTGTCCCCGGCCAGCTCCGCCACATGTTCGGGGCGAAAACGGGATAATGGTTCGGATACGGCACCGGCAATGTGTTCTCCCCGGAATTCATCGTCTTCGCGGACATCAAACAAGACCGCCTTCCCGGCTTCGATCCATTCTTGTGCCTGTTGCGGCGTGATGATCTCCATGGTGCAGTCGTCGCTTGCGCAAGCAGAGTTGTTACCGAGAATTTTATTGAGAAAGCCCATCATGGCTGTGTGTCTCCTGCGTTGATTCGAATAAATTAGCCCTTACTATAGTAAAAATCCTTTACGAATAAAGAGGGGATGTGTATTCCTTTTATCCGAAAAGACGGATGGGTGGCTGAGCGGTTGAAAGCACCGGTCTTGAAAACCGGCATGGGTGCAAGCCCATCGTGGGTTCGAATCCCACCCCATCCGCCATAACCGTCATAAGATTATCGGCTAGACTCTTCTCATATCCTCGATGAAGTGAATCCACGAAATCTATAAAAAGAGCCGCACGCGTGCAAAGCACGCTTCCGTGATTCTTTGTGGCCGCTATTTTTTCTTGCCGATAAACTCCCGTTATGTAATTCTCTATAAATTAGGAAATGCTAATTTTTAGATCGGGATCGTTTAATTATGTCTGACTCAATTCGGTTGCACGCTATATTTGCCGCGCTTGGCCATGAGACACGGCTGGCGCTCGTGGATCACATGGTGAATGGTGATGGGGAAAGAAAAACCGTAAACGAGCTTGCCGATCTTTGTGGGATCAGTCCGCCCGAAACATCTCGCTCCCTGAAAAAACTATGGGAAGCCGGAATCGTTGACCGCAAGAGAATGGCTGTGCCGGGAAAAAAAGGGATGGTTGTGCTTTATAGCTTGTCAGGCGAGACTCTTCAAAATTCTCTTTGTGATGTTGCACATTTATTTCGGCTGACGCCCTGTGCTTCCCGCGCTTGATGTTAAAATATTAACAAAATATTGATATATCCTGTTTTATACTAAAAGTTGATTACCAAAGAATAAAAATACAAAAGGGACATACAAATCTTCTGACTATATTGTATTATAGGTCAGGAATAGGAGATTCGTATGAGTGGTAAGGGAACAGAAAATACTCCTGATAAGGTTGTGGATAGCGGTTTTAGCGATGCAACGCTGGATCCGGAAGTGGCGCATGAGGCCATGGCCCATTTGATGGACCATTATCTCAATACACATCAAATGGTTATGAAGAAGCTGTGCCATGCCCGCGATGCAACCCAGCAGCGTCTGGATGATATAGAGAGTGCTGAAACCGGCGGTGTTGAGCTTGCGATCATTCAGCAATACAAGCAACTTGGAGACTTATGGACCAGTTTGGTGGCGCTTTTTGAGCGATCGGCCCTGTCCGTTGAGGAAATGGAAGCTGTGGACGGTGCCATAGGCATTATCCCGAAATCAATCAAGAGATATTACGATACGCTGGTGCGGATGGATACGGATCTGATGGCGCTTATTACCAAAATGGCGAGCGAAGAGTACCAGACTGCGTACCATGAAGCTAAAAAGGTCACCGAAAAGGTTCAGCAGGGCCGCAATCTCCTGTCCGGTCTGTCGCCAGACGAATATGAGCCCGCTGCAGCAAGAGATTTGCCTACATCGGCCGTCAGCCAGAAATGGGATGTGATTACATTGCCCAACGGGCAAAAACTTCACCTTCAGGGCGGTGCCTGACTTTCTAAATCTGATAAATAGGTGGAGAAATCAGGCCGCCTGATTAACAACGTGTTCTTGTCCCGGTTCCAGAGCCGCTGTCAGAATGTCGCGGATGACCTGATATAAGCCGGGGGGGAAACGTTCTTTATCCGTAAACAGGGCTTGCAGCTCGCTGGCCAGCTCATTGAACCCCTTTACCGTTTGCTGGAACTGGTCACTGATATTCTCAGGCAATGCCCCTGCTCCCTGCAGGGTCAGGCTTTGTTCCGAAACAGAAACATGAAGGTAATCAAACTGGATTTCCAGACTTTGTTCGATCTGTGTAACAGAGCCGTCTTCGTTCTGGATTGTCGCGACGCTGTTAAAGCTGGCGCTCAGGCTGATGGCCGTTACTTCAACCTGCCGCTGTTCAATTTGAAGCGTTTGCGGCTGGGGCGTGATGGCGCCGATCTGCCGGCCCAGCGCATGCAGGGCGGTCCCCACCTGTTTCAGGCCGTTAATCAGAGGATTCGCCTGTTCCGGTTGTGCCTGTGAGAGCAGGCTTTTCAGGAAACCTATCTGCTCCTGGAGCTGTTCCAGACGCTTTGAGATGAATTCTTCGTCTTGCTGGCGAAGCTTTTCCGGCCCCTTACGCAGTTCTTGCAAGGCTTGCCGTCCTTCACGCAAAAAGTTGCGTGCTTCTTCCGACAGATCAATCTGATCGCTCAGATGATCGTTGGCCTGCCCGGCTTTATTCGAAAACCCCTGAATATTTTGGTATGAAGACGCAGAAGATGCCCGATCCGATGAGGTGGCCGGGCCTTGAGAAAACAGCGATGGAATTTCTACTCCTGCAAACATGTCATTTCTTCCTGAAATGAACTCATTTCTTACTATCCTACTCCTGATCGTAGAATAAAAAAGTAAAAAACTCATTAGCAAAGACCTTAATATCCACAAAAACCTCTTTTGGGGTCGGGAAAAAGATTTGCGAATTTACGGATACATTTTCTTGACAGCCTATAGGCTTTGTGTATATTACAGCCCTTCGTAAATCAGAACAAAAAGTGGTTGAGAATTATGTTTGCAGTTATTCGCACAGGCGGGAAACAATATAAAGTCGCTAAAGACGACAAGTTTAATGTTGAAAAACTGGACGCCAAAGAAGGCGCTTCGGTTGATCTTGACGTTCTTTATGCCGAAGGTGGCAAAAAAGCGACCGTGAAAGCCAAGATTATTGAGCATGGCCGCGGCCCGAAAGTGACGATTTTCAAAAAGAAACGCCGTCAGAATTACCGTCGTACAAAAGGACACCGTCAAGATCTGACCTTGATCCAGATCACGGACGTCAAAGCGGCCTAAATATATAAGAATTCGTATTCAGGAGATTAAATAATGGCACATAAAAAAGCAGGTGGTAGTTCCCGTAACGGTCGCGATACAGCGGGCCGTCGTTTGGGCGTAAAGATTTACGGCGGTTCTTTCGCGAATGCCGGTAACATCATTATTCGCCAGCGTGGGACGAAATTCCACCCCGGCCACAATGTTGGTATGGGCAAAGACCACACGATTTTTGCATTGGTGGAAGGTAATGTGACTTTTTCCATGGGGCGCAATGGCCGTACAACGGTTAACATTGTTCCGGCAGCCAATGATACGATGGCGCAAGCCGCCGAATAGTCGGGCTTTCCAGTAAGAATTTATGGAGGGGGAAGGTCAGCCTTCCCCTTTTTATTATGGGTGAATAAAAATGAAGTTTCTCGATCAGGCAAAGATTTATCTGCAGAGTGGTAACGGTGGTCCGGGCTGTGTCTCGTTCCGGCGCGAGAAGTATATTGAGCGCGGCGGGCCGGACGGTGGTAACGGCGGCAAGGGCGGCGATATTGTCTTTGAATGTGTCGATACGCTTAATACCCTGATTGATTTTCGCTATCAGCAGCATTTTCGTGCCCGTCCCGGCGAAGGCGGAGCCGGACGGAATAAAACCGGTGCCGGCGGCGAGGACTGTCTTATCAAAGTGCCTGTAGGCACCCAGATTCTCGATGAGGATAAGGAAACCGTCTTGCTTGATATGATGGAACCGGGCGAACAACTTGTGTTCCTGCGCGGTGGGGATGGCGGTTTTGGCAATACGCATTATAAAAGTGCGACCAATCAGGCGCCGCGGAAGGCCCTGCCCGGCTGGCCGGGCGAGGAACGTGCGGTGTGGCTACGGCTGAAACTGATTGCCGATGTCGGTCTGGTGGGGCTTCCCAATGCCGGGAAATCTACTTTTTTGGCGGCCTGTACGCGGGCGCACCCGAAAATTGCCGATTATCCGTTTACGACGCTGCATCCTAACCTGGGCGTTGTCCGTATTGAAGGCGGGCGTGAATTCGTGCTGGCCGATATTCCGGGGCTGATCGAAGGGGCGCATGAGGGCCATGGTCTGGGTGATCGTTTTCTCGGCCATGTCGAGCGGACGAGTGTTCTCCTGCACGTGATCGACAGCACGCAGGACGATGTTGTCGGGGCGTACAATGTTATTCGCAATGAGCTGGCCGAATATGGCGCCGGGCTGGATGAAAAGCCGGAGATTATCGCGTTGAACAAATGTGATGCAATGGGTCCGGAATTATCCGCCGATCAGGCGCAAATCCTCGAAAAAGCGACCGGGAAAAATATCTATAAGATTTCCGGCATCTCCGGCGAGGGAGTGAAAGATGTTCTGTTTGCGTTGAACAAGGTTATTCAAGACAATAAAATAAGTGAGTATGAAAGCGAAACGAGCATTTGATATTGTAGGCTCTCTCGTCGGAATAGTTGTTGCCGCTATTCCTGTCACTGCTGCGGCTGTATCGTTAGCTGTTGTTAATCGCGGCTCCCCTTTTTTTGTTCAGGAACGTGTGGGGCTAAATAGAAAGCCCTTTAAAATTCTCAAACTGAAATCTCTCAAAGATGTGTACAATGCGAAAGGTGAGCTGTTGCCTGTTGAGCAGAGGGTGTCCAAGGTTGGGACGTGGCTGCGGAGAACAAAGATTGACGAGATTCCACAATTCATAAATGTACTAAAAGGCGATATGAGTTTGGTTGGGCCACGGCCAAGCATTGATCCCCATCAACCTTTTGGTGATCAATTATCTCTTGATGAAAAAAGGCATAAAGTTTTGCCCGGCATGACGGGGCTGGCACAAATTCACGGTCTCAATTTATTATCTAATGAGGAGGTGCTCAGGCTGGACTATCAATATGTTGACAGTCATTCCGTCATGGGTGATGTGATGATTTGTTTGAAAACACCTTTTTGTATCGTAGCTCAACGAAAAGCTCCTCATTATAGTAATAAGTCTTCGTGCTTTGATTCCGGTGCTTCCTATCCTTCCCAGAAATTTATGCCGTAATGGTCAGTAGGTTCGAAGGGACTCCTTCCTTTTATTATTTTTCATTGTTATCATTGAGGAACAATAACGATTCCTGATGAAAGTGATTTTGCGCCATGAAAACCGATACGCCGCAGACGATTTACCTTAAAGACTACCAGCCTCCCGCGTACACCGCGCAGCATATTGATCTTGATTTTGTTATTTCCGACAGCCGGACGCTGGTGGCGGCAAAGACGCGCTTTCAGAAAAATCGTGACGGTGATGAAAAGCTGGTTTTAAGCGGCGAACACATGGTTTTGAAATCCGTGGCGCTGGACGGCAAGCTGCTGGAAGATGGCAAGGATTATGTTGTCGACAAGGAAAGCCTGACGCTGCTTGCCAAGACTTTTGACAGTTTTGAGCTGGAAGTAACAACCGAGATTAACCCGGCGGCGAATACGGCGCTGGAGGGGCTGTACAAGTCCCGCGGTACGTATTGTACGCAATGCGAGGCCGAAGGGTTTCGCCGGATTACCTATGCGCTCGACCGGCCGGATGTTATGCAGACCTTCACGGTGCGGATTGAGGCATACAAAAAAGATTGCCCGGTTTTGCTGTCGAACGGGAACCTGATAGAAGAAGGCAATGTTGGTGATGACCGGCATTTCGCCGTTTGGCACGATCCCTTCCCCAAGCCTTGTTACCTGTTTGCGCTGGTGGCCGGTGATCTGGTGCATATTGAGGACACGTTTACGACGGCCAAGGGGCGCGATGTTGTCCTGCGGATTTATGTGCGCGAAGGCGATCAGGACCAATGCTGGCATGCCATGGAATCCCTGAAGCATTCCATGAAGTGGGATGAGGATGTGTACGGGCGCATCTATGAGTATGATCGTTTCAACATTGTCGCGGTGAGCGACTTTAATATGGGCGCGATGGAGAACACATCGCTGAATATTTTCAATACGGCGCTTGTACTGGCCCATCCGGAAACGGCGACCGACAGTGATTTCGAACGGGTCGAAGGCGTGATTGCGCACGAATATTTCCACAACTGGACCGGTAACCGCGTGACTTGCCGGGACTGGTTCCAGCTGTCCCTGAAGGAAGGGCTGACCGTTTTCCGGGATCAAGAATTCAGCGCCGACATGAACTCGCGCGATGTGCAGCGGATTGCCGATGTTTCTATGCTGCGCCGCCTGCAGTTTCCCGAGGATGCCGGTCCTCTCGCCCACCCGGTGCGCCCGGACAATTATATGGAGATCAATAATTTCTATACCGTAACTGTCTACGAAAAAGGGGCGGAAGTGATCCGGATGCAGCATACGTTGCTGGGCCCTGAAACCTACCGCAAGGCAACCGACTTGTATTTCCAGCGTCACGACGGGCAAGCCGTAACCTGCGAGCACTTCGTCAAGTGCATGAGCGACGCTTCAGGCCGGGATATGGAACAGTTTTTCCGCTGGTATACGCAGGCCGGAACGCCGGAGATTAAGGCATCGGGCCGTTACGACAAGGACGCGCGGACCTATACGCTGAGCCTGTCTCAATCGCTGGCTCCGACCCCCGGTCAGTCGTCGAAAAAGCCGATGCATATCCCGGTCAAAGTCGGTCTGGTCGGACCGAATGGCGATGATATGGCCGAAGAATTGCTGGAGCTGACGGACAGCAAGCAGGATTTTGTTTTTGAAAACATATCTTCCCAGCCTGTACCGTCGATCCTGCGCGGTTTCTCGGCGCCGGTGCGGCTGACGACCGATATCAATGAAGCCGGTTTGCGGTTCCTGATGGTCAATGATAATGACGGCTTTAACCGCTGGGAGGCCGGACAGACTTATGCGCTGCGGATGTTAAACCGCTTGATTGATGCGCAGGAAGGCGGGCAGGAATATAATGATGCCCCGGAAGATTTTCTGGATGCTTATGGCGCTCTGCTCGATCAGGCCTTTGCGCCGGATGTCGATAAGGCGCTGTTATCCCGTTCGCTGGCGTTGCCAGACGTTGCGGTTATCGGTCAGCACCGGAAGGAAGTCGACCCCGGCAGCATTCACCGTGTGCGTGAAAAAGTCATGGCAGCCATTGCCAAGACGTATAAAGACAAGCTTGAGAAAATCTATCACGACAACCGCACGGCGGAGCCGTTTGAAAATGATTTTGCGGCTATGGCGCAGCGTAGCCTTCAGAATACCGCCCTGCACTATCTGAACGATCCGGCGTTGGCAAAACGGCAATACGATCAGGCCAATAACATGACGGACCGGGTGGCGGCGCTCAATGTTCTGGGCGATAGTCACGATCCGGTGCGGGATCAGGCTTTTGCCGATTTTTATGAGCGATTCAAAGGGTATCAGTTGGTGATGGATAAATGGTTTGCTTTGCAGGCGGCGGCCGTGCGGCCGGAAACTATCCGTGATGTAAGGGCGCTCAAGGGACATGCTGCCTTTACCATGACCAACCCGAACCGGGTGCGTTCGCTTTATGCCGCTTTTGCCATGAATAACCCGGTTTGTTTCCACGACAGCAGCGGTTCAGGCTATGAATTCCTGACCGATGCGGTGGTGGAGCTGAATGCGCTTAACCCGCAGATTGCGGCGCGGCTTTTGACCCCGTTTAAAGAGTGGCGGCGCTATACCCCGGACAGGCAAGAAAAAATGAAAGCTTGCCTGGAGCGCATTGCCAGCATTCCGGATATTACATCAGACGTCTACGAGATTGTTACGAAATCGCTAGAATAGAAGGGAGAATGGGCGGTACATTGACATGTGCCTGACCTTTTTTTCCTTCTGGATGTTTGTAAAGAGACTTTTCAAATTCCGGCAATGTTTTTTGCAAGGCTTTGAATAGTTTTTTTCCGGTTTTCTCATCTTTGTGTACACCCGCAGAGAATACCTCGGCCAGTTCTAAAGCATGAGATTCACACGGTTTGTTTTCTGCCGCTTTATATATATTGGCAATAACCAGCATTCCCATTAGTGCTTTGGCGCACTCGTGTTCATATAGATTTTCTTCCCCGGACGGGGTGTCGCAGTTTTCACTTGTTCTGAAAACAGTGGAGGCCCAGCATGACATTAAGTTATTCATGGCTCTGGGGAGCTGGAATGTATTGTTTCCGGCTTCTTTGCTTTCCTTGATAAGGGCAAAAGCTTCTGTGCTGCAAGCTCTGACATCAAACGGCTTTATGACTTTTTCTTCTGTGTCTTTTTCCAAGGTATTCACACGCTCTGTTTCGCTTTGTTTGTCCATTAACGTGGGGTTGTACCAGATATCTTATTAAAAATCAAACTAATGGTTATGAAATTATCAAGCGATTGTTGAGGTGGTAATTACCGGGAATCGGGATAGACTAACGGGAATGGTTCTCTAACAACGGTTTTCAAACAATTTCCATGATCCTCGCGCATATAGAACAAGGTTCCGACGAATGGCATGATGCGCGTTGTGGCGTGGTTACGGCTTCGAATTTCAAGGCTGTTCTGACCGGCGGGCGTGGTAAAACGCGCGCCAGTTACATGCGCCGTTTGCGCGACGAGATCATCACGGGGCGGCCGACGCCGCCGTCTTTCCAGAGTGCGGCTATGGTTCGTGGTTGTGATCTGGAGCCGCAAGCAAGGCGGGCCTATGAAGAGCATGCCGGGGAAAGTGTCCGCGAAGTTGGAATTGTGTACCTGAATGACCAGCGGCGGGTGGCGGCATCGCCTGACGGGCTGGTGAACGGGAATGGCGGACTGGAGATTAAATGTCCCCTGCCCCATAACCATGAGAAGTATTTTCGCGAAGGCCGCGTTCCCGCGCAATATGTGCCGCAGGTTCAAGGAAACTTGTGGGTGACGGGCCGGGAGTGGTGGGACTTTGTATCCTATGCACCGGAATTTCCGCCGGAATATCGTTTGATGACCCGGCGTGTTTACCGTGATGAGGCTTTTATTTCGCTGTTAAAGGCGGAAGTGGAGCGTTTTATCGAGGAGCTGGACAAGGCCGTCCAGAATACATAAGCTTTGATCCTGTAGATAAGGAGAGCGTTCATGTCCCCGACCCAGATTACGATTTTATCCGCCATATGTGTTTATTTTGCTGCGATGATCGGGATTGGTCTGTATGCCAGCCGTAATCAGAGCCATGAAGGGTTTGTGATCGGCAGCCGTAATGTCGGCTATATCCCGACGATCGGTTCGCTGGCGACCAGTTTCCGCGATGGGATGGGAATTTTATTCTGGTTTGGATTTGCCGCGACGTCCGGCTATGGCGGTTTGTGGTTAATTGTCGGGGCGATTGTCGGTTTGTTGATTTATACGATTATCGGGCCGCGTGTTCGCGATATTGCCAAGCGTCATGATTATGTGACGATCGGAGAGATGCTCCGTGCACAGATCGGTATTGTAACGGAGCGTGTAACAGCCCTGATCATTGTTGTTTTTGCCCTGCTTTACAGCGCTATGCAGCTTTATGTGTCCGGTAACCTGTTTGCGGTCGTGTTGGGTCTCGATGCCTGGATCGGGGTTTGGGGCGTCGCTCTGGTTGTCGGATTTTACCTTTATTTCGGCGGGTACAGCACGGTTGTTAAAACCGATGCGATCCAGTTTTTTCTGATTATTTCGCTTATCCTTATCCCGTTTTTCTTTACCCCGGCCAAAGAAGATTTGCTGGATTTCGGCAGTCTTTTTTCTTTGCCGGCTGATATGTCATGGGCTCTCGCTTTTATTGGGTTTTTCTTTGTTCTTGGCTCGGCGGACACGTGGCAGCGTGTGTTTTCCGCCCGAAATGATCGTGTTATCAAGATCAGTTTCCCGCTGGCTGGTGTGATGCTGGGGATTATGACTCTGAGTCTGATTTTTCTGGGGATGGCGGCCAAACCGTATCTGGGCACGGACATTTCAGCCGACAATGCTTTTTTCCTGATTTTCGAAGGTGATTATATTGCGCCGTGGCTGCTGGCGTTTATTGCGGTGGTGACGATGGCGATTTGTATGTCGACGTTGGACACGATGTCCTATCTGGCGGCGGCAACGATCGGTAAAAATTTTATGCCGCCGCAGATCACGGAAAAGCGAGAGCAATATGTGCTGATGAGCCGGGTTGTGATGATTGTGATCCTGATCGGGATGGCTATCGTTGCCATGACGATTACCGATGTGATCCAGTTCCTGTTTAATACGGCCAGCGCCTTGTTCATACTGGCGCCGCTTTATGTGCTTGTTGCTTTTGGGTTGCCCCACCGCAGGCATCGTTCGACCGATGTGATGATAACGCTGGCTACGGTGGTCAGCCTTCTGTTTTACCTGTTCCTGTTCGTGAACGGTTATTTTGACAAATATATCCTGACGATGATTTTACCCGTGGCGATTAATGCGGTTTTGGTCGGCGGTGTGTTGTCGATGGATGGGATCAAGCATGCCAGAGCCTGAGCTGATCTGCGGCATAGACGAAGTCGGACGCGGACCCTTGGCCGGGCCGGTTGTGGCGGCCTGCGTGATTATTCCCGGTGACGTACGCGGTTTGCCTTTCTGGTCGCTTGTCACGGATAGTAAGAAACTGACGGCAAAAAAACGCGAGTATTTATTTCCGCTGATCCGGCAACATTGTCGCTATGGCATTGCCGAAGCCTCGGTGCAGGAAATTGATGATCTGAATATCCATCATGCGACGTTGCTGGCGATGAAGCGATCTTATTTCAATTGTTGTCATCCTGAACGAAGTGAAGGATCGTTTACCGCTTTTGATTTCAGATCCTTCGCTAACGTTCAGGATGACAGAATGAAAGCTTTAATCGACGGGAAATTCTGTCCGACCCTGCCCTGTGCGGCGCAGGCCATTGTCGGCGGTGATGGAAAAGTGCCGGAAATTTCCGCGGCCTCCATTTTGGCCAAGGTTACGCGGGATCACCTGATGATGAAACTTCATAAGGAATACCCGTATTTTGGCTGGGACCGGAACGCCGGTTATGGCACCGCCCAGCACATGGAGGGGTTGGCGCAACATGGTCCGACAGATCATCACCGGCAATCGTTTGCGCCTATTCGACTATATGCGAAGACCGGATAATTTTCTTTGATTCAAAAAAGAGTCTAAAAACAGAGTCTTAGCAAGGGTTTAAGGCTATAACGCATTGACTCTGTTTGATGAATCCTCATTTTTTGCTTGACGCCGAGTCCCGGATGACTCATGATTCGCCCTCTTGATTTCGAATAGGAGGCAAAATGTCGAGTCAAAAAAGAGCGATATCCACAGTCAAAAATACAATTCTTCAAGGCGAATGTGTCGAGATGATGCGCAGCCTGCCGAAGGAAAGCGTGGATATGGTGTTTGCCGACCCTCCTTATAATCTCCAGCTGGGCGGTGATCTGCACCGCCCCAACAATTCCAAGGTTGATGCGGTCGATGATAGTTGGGACCAGTTTGACAGTATGAAGGCTTATGACGATTTTACCCGTGAGTGGTTGTCGGCGGCGCGCGATGCGCTGAAGCCCGACGGCTCGATCTGGGTGATCGGTTCTTATCACAATATTTTCCGGGTAGGCGCGATTTTGCAAGATTTGGGGTACTGGATCCTGAACGATGTGATCTGGCGCAAAACCAATCCGATGCCGAATTTTCGCGGGCGGCGGTTCACCAACGCGCATGAAACGTTGATCTGGGCGGCTAAATCTGAAAAATCCAAATACCGGTTTAATTATGACGCCATGAAGGCGCTGAACGAAGATTTGCAAATGCGCAGCGACTGGTTCATTCCGCTGTGTACGGGCGGTGAACGTTTGAAGGGCGATGACGGGCAAAAGGCTCACCCGACGCAAAAGCCTGAAGCCCTGCTCTATCGCGTCCTGATGTCCTCGACCAATCCCGGCGACCTTGTGATGGATCCGTTTTTCGGGACGGGTACGACGGGCGCTGTTGCGAAAAAGCTGGGGCGTGATTTTATCGGGATCGAGCGTGAAGACAGCTATATCAAAGCGGCACAGACCCGCCTTGATGGGATTAAAAAACTGGGCAGCGATGAAATTCTACATACGCCGTCCAAGCGCGAACAGCCGCGTATTCCGTTTGGCACGCTTATAGAAAAAGGTGTTTTGAAGCCGGGAACGGTTTTGCGAGACGCCAAGGGTCGTCATGAAGCCAAAATTGGTGCCGATGGAACGTTGATTGCCAATACGCACCGCGGGTCCATTCACAAGGTTGGTGCGGCCCTGCAAGGGGCGCCAAGCTGTAATGGCTGGACGTTTTGGCATTATCAAAACGGCCGGGAATTGTTGCCGATCGATTCATTGCGCCAGCAGGTTCTGGCCGAAACAGCGTCGGTTCATAATACGTTGCAGTAAGTGTTGGCGGCTCAGGAGATCAATAGTTTCGACGATCTTCTTCGTGGAGAAGGAATTTTTTCTCCTCGTCGGCATAAAATTCCAGTCCGTCAATCCGGCCGAAAACAGAGGCCATTAATCCCCCGGTGTTGCCCCGGCTCATGCCGCGATAGCTCATGACAGAGAATTTAACGCGCATATAGGCCATCCTTGTATAGTATCGCAGACGTCTTGTTTGCCCGATCCCTTCGTATTTCAGAGAAACCATTTTGAGGTATTCGTCGGCCAGATCCCTGCTGACGGGAACTTTGCGCAGGGAAAAGGGCCGGGAAACGACGAGCTCAAGATTTCGTGGGTAATTGGGAATTTCCCGGTCATATCCACAAATGGCGGCGTCGTAGCGGCTGGTTTCAATCTGGAACCGGGTTTTGGAGTCAATCATGCTTTCCGGTTCTACTTCAAAATATTCCTTTTCGGTGTTGTACCGTCCCAGTTCCAGAGGGATGAGAACATCGAATGTTCTTTTGAACTCGGGAAGTCTTCTAAAGATCTCACGGCGGCTGGCTTCCCTGATGTTGTGCCAGTCCAGATCGTTGAAATAAAACTGGGTGTACAGGTCGCATTCATTAATCATCAAATAGTAATCAATGGCTTCATCGTTGTTAATGTCCAGTTGCGCCAAGGCCCAATAGAGTTTGGACAGGTTGTCGAGTGTCGTCGGCACGTAATCTTCTGAATTGACAGGGGCCAGCATTTCTTCGGGGTCGACATAGGAAAAGGCCTCTAGCTCGTCCTCTTCTTTTTGCGCAAAGGCATGACCGGAAAAACATGTTCCCAGCAACACAATAAGGGCAAGCGTCATTAACGCATAAAATTTACCAAGCTGTCTTTTTTTCGTCATGTCACACAACTACCAATCTTGTTCTGATGACTATTATAGCATAAAGCAAAACTCTATTCATAATGGACACTGCTATCACTATGCCTCTAAAAGCTTTACGAATTTCTTAAAAAGCGTGGGCCATCCGGTCTTTAAAATATCCTTTTTGGCAATCCAGAAAAAATCATCAGGAAAGAGCATGCTTTGAGTGTCTGGCAGTGTAATCAGGTGGCCTGATAGCTTCAGATCAAAATGGGTGAAGCTGTGGGATATGGATTCGTCTAACGGTTTCGGGCTAAGGGGCTTCAGGAAATCCGGATGTGTTGGTTTTTCGTCAGCGGGAAGCCATTCCGATGTCGGCAATCCCGTCATACTGCCGAGCATTCCTTTTTCCGGTCTTTTCTGGGCGAGCAGATTGCCATCGGGATCGGTGATCCAGTAAATATAGCCGTGTTTTTGCGGCTTTTGTTTCTTCGGTTGGCGCCGGGGAAAGGTTTCCGGGGTGCCAGCCTTGTAAGCGGTGCAGCCGGATTGCAGGGGGCATAATCCGCAGCGCGGCGCTTTGGGGATACAGACCCCTGCCCCGATATCCATTAATGCCTGGGCAAAGTCACCGGGATGATCGGTACGGTTTTCGCACCAGAGCTCCGTTTTGGCTTTGATGTCTTTTTTGCCTTTGGGGAGTGGCTGTTCGATCGCGTAGTAACGCGAAACGACGCGCTCTATATTGCCGTCAATCACCGTTGCCGGTTTGTCAAAGGCTATGGCCGCAATCGCAGCGGCGGTGTAATCGCCGATGCCGGGCAGTTTCTTCAGCTCTTCTATGGTGTTCGGGAACGTGCCGCCGTGTTCTTCAGAAACAATCCGGGCGCATTTATGCAGATTACGGGCGCGGGCGTAATAACCCAGCCCCGCCCAGGCATGCATGACGTCGTCCTGCGGTGCGGCGGCCAAATCGTGAACCGTGGGCCATTGTTCTGTGAATTTCAGGAAATACGGAATAACGGCATTTACGACGGTTTGCTGGAGCATGATTTCCGATAGCCAGACATGATATGGGTTCGGCGTTTGTCCCGGCAGCGCCCGCCACGGCAGAGAGCGTCTGTGAGCATCATACCAGCGCAAAACCTTTTGCCGGAGGATGTCGATATTCTTGTCATTTTTGGGCAGGGCTGTCATAGTGCTCCGCATGAGTTTACGTCCCTTGTCATCCACCGTGCCCAAAGTGACCGAGCAGGTTTGCAGCCGCAAATATATCATGCTGGGGCGGCTTGTCACGCACTGGCCGGAAATTGTTGGCGAAGAGCTGGCGAGCAAAGCGCACCCGGTGAAAATCCGTTATATGAAGAAGAAAGAAAATCAGAAGACAGCCGCGACGGCGACGCTGGATATTTCTGTTTCGCCGGCGGATGCCACCCTGCTCCATTACCGCAAGGATTTGATTTTGGAGCGGATTAACCAGATATTCGGCGATCGCTGGGTGAGCGCGCTGCGGTTCGTGCCGCAAACCGGGAATGAGAAGGCAAAGCCGACCCGGCGTAAGAAAACGGTTGCTCCCAGTATGGCGGATAAAAAATATTTAGCGGGAATGCTTGCAAATATAGACGATCCCGATATATATGAACGCCTTGAAAACATGGGGACAGCCTTTCTGCAGGATAAAAAAGATAAGGAAACAAGAGAACATGGAAAATAGTGCCCTATCTCTCGCGGAACGATTTTCTAGTCATGAAAGAATTCCTACCAGTGCAGCAAGGCAAAACGTGTCTCTTCTCGTAGAAAGGACTTTTTCCGGAAACTCGACGGTTTGGACGCGATATTCCCGGGATAAGGTGGCGATTGTTCCTGTGGAGCACCTTATGGTGATTGATTATCTTATGGCAACGGGGCAACACGCGTCTACGCTGGAGTCGGCTAGACAAGAGAGAGACCGGAATTTAGAAGATTTAAAGCATAAATTATAGTGACGATTAAAAGAGGTTAAATAAATGAAAGTTACGGCGATTACCCTGCGGGCGGGCAATGTCATTGAATATAACGGCAAACTGTGTGTTGTTGTGAAGAACGAAATTATTCAACCGGGGAAAGGCGCGTCAGTCTCCCAGATCGAGATGCGCGACCTGCGCACAGGCAACAAGGATAACGTGCGTTTCCGGACACAGGAAACTGTTGAGCGGGCGCGGCTGGAGCAAGAAGACTATCAATATCTCTATGAAGACGAAGCCGGCTACAACTTCATGCATACCGGGAATTACGAACAGATTGCCGTTAAAGGCGATATTATCGGCGATCCGGCGGCTTTCCTGCAAGAAGGCATGATCTGTGTGATTGAAACCTTTGAAGGCGAGCCTTTGCGCGTGGAGTTGCCTGCCACCGTTGTTTTGGAGATTGTCGAGGCCGAGCCTGTGGTTAAGGGGCAAACGGCGACGACTTCTTATAAGCCGGCTATTCTTGAAAACGGTGTCAAAGTCATGGTTCCTCCGCATGTCAGCATGGGTACCCGTGTTGTGGTGAAGACCGAAGATTCAACATACGTCGAACGCGCGAAGGATTAAGCTTATGGCTCTCTCCCCTCATATCAATATCATGTTGCGCGCGGCTGAGAAGGCCGGCCGGACGCTGGCGCGCGATTTCGGCGAAGTCGAACAGCTTCAGGTTTCGCAAAAAGGCCCCGGTGATTTCGTATCGGCGGCGGATCGGCGTTCTGAAGAGATCCTTTATAACGAGCTTTCGAAGGCCCGCCCCGATTACGGGTTCCTGATGGAGGAAAGCGGCGATTCCAAAGGGCCGAAAGACTACGAATACCGCTTTATTATCGACCCGCTGGACGGGACGACCAATTTCCTGCACGGCATTCCGCATTGGTGCATTTCGATCGGGCTGGAGCGCAAGGGCGAAATTATCGCCGGGATCATTCTTGACCCGGTTAAGGATGAGGTGTTCCGTGCCGAAAAAGGCATGGGTGCCTTTATGCGCAATACACGCCTGCGGGTGTCGGGACGGCAGGGGTTGAAGGATGCTCTCGTTGCAACCGATCGCACCC
This sequence comes from Rhodospirillales bacterium, assembly GCA_020638175.1. Classification (NCBI taxonomy): domain Bacteria; kingdom Pseudomonadati; phylum Pseudomonadota; class Alphaproteobacteria; order Rhodospirillales; species Rhodospirillales bacterium. The sequence goes on along the minus strand of JACKJA010000002.1, from coordinate 1,446,211 downwards.
CCTTTGATGTGAAAGAAAAATACATGAGGGAATCGCTTGCGGTTTCCAAGTTTGTGCCTTCTTTGCGGGAGATGGGCAGTGTTGCTTTGGGGCTTGCTTATGTAGCTGCCGGACGGTTTGATGGCTATTGGGCTTTAAGTGCAAAACCATGGGATATGACGGCAGGCGCTTTGATTGCCAAGGAGGCCGGTGGGATGGTTTCGGAAGTAAATGGTAAAAGTTATGCTCTTGATTCAAACAATATCATTGCCTCTAACGGCCCGTTATTCAATGATCTGAAAAAGTTGTTGCAAGCGGCGAACAAAGGTCAGGAAGCGGCTTGAACTTAATCAACAACGGCTGCAAATGATAGATATGTATGGCTGTCTTAAATATGCGCTGTTTTTGCTGTTTCTGTTCGGAGGTATCGTACCTCTTCGGGCGCAGGATGAGCCTGTTCCGTCTGTTGAAATTGACACCAGCGTCCTGAATGAACTCAATCGTCATTATGGTGTGCCGGATGAGGAAACGCCTCACCCTCTTACCCTGACACCGCCGGCGCCTGTGCGCCCTTCTGCGCCGTCCTTGACGGCTACTCCGGCGGAAAAAAAGGTTGAAAGCCCCCCTGTGCAAACGCCTGTTCAGGCCCGTGTGCCTGCCAAAGCCCAAAGTTTCCCGGTGCAAACGCGCGTGCGCAGCGAAAGCATTAATCCGGCAAGTCTGGCTACGCCTCAGCAGAAAGACGTGCCTGCTGCTGTGGCTGTTCCTTTGCCACCGCGTAAGCCGCCGATCGCATCACCGATGCCCGATATGGTTACCGAGGCTGTTCGGGATGTTATGCGGGATGAGGTTGACGATACGGATATTCTTACGCCGGAGCCGTTTATCGCGACGCCTGTGCCGCCCAAGCCCAAGCGGCGACCGGATAGTTTCAAGGTTTCCCGCACTTATGCGCGGAACGTACAAAAAGAAAGCCTAAGCAAAGAGGCTGCCGCTGCCAAACCCAAGCCGCCGGTTGTCGTGCGTCAGGATAAAGTTACAGCCGACGTTCCCAAGATGCCGGCGGTGCCCAAAGACCTGGTAAACAAGGAGCCGTTGACGAAGAAGCTGGTGAACCCCAGTCGGGAGCAACTTTTGGCCAGCGTCGAGCAAATTGCCGAGCAGACAGGCGAGGTCAGTGAAATCGTTATGGAACCTTCGCCGGAAGATTTACTCGATTTTGAACAGGTCGTAATCTTTTTTGCGCCGGACGTTGCGCAGCTTGACGACAAGGCTCAGGAAACAATCAAAAAAATGATTATCCCCTTGTTACAGAACAATGCTGCCGCCCGCGTTCAGGTGATGGCGTATTCGGCACCGTCAGACAGCTTCAGCAGTGGTGCCCGCCGGACGTCCCTTTCACGGGCTTTGGAAATTCGTGCGTTTTTATTGAAGAACGGGATTTCCACGCGCCGCGTCGATATACGGGCGCTGGGGGATGAAACGGACCAGATGCCTCAAGACCGGGCTGAGCTGGTTTTGATTCCCGGCGCCTGAAAAGCGGAATATGTGGATAAGATAATCCGAATCGCCCGGTTTTCTTGACTTTTCTTATATTTATCTTGATTTTCAACGTTCAGCCTTTTACATCATTTGAGTAAGAAACCTTTTTTATGACAAGGATTTTTCGATGCCTGACAAAAGCAATAGCAATAAGATCGTTTTGATCGTCGCCAGCATTCTGGTGGCGGGTGCTTTGATATTCGCAGCGATGTCGATGGCGCCGCAAAGCAATGCTGATAATAATGAAACATCATCCCCTGCTCTTGCCGTTGTAGAGGAAGAGGTGGACGCGATGCCAGTGCCGGAAGAATCTGCGGATGAAGTAACGGAGGCTGTGGAATCCCTGTCTGATGAGGCGGCGGTGGCTCCTGTTGTCGCGGCGATTGATCCGCAGCACGTTTTACGGGTAACGGCGCTGGGTAATCCCGACGCGCCGGTCAAAATCGAGGAATTCGCATCTTTGACGTGCGGCCATTGTGCCCATTTTCACGCCGAAAATTACGAGAAACTCAAGGCTGAGTATATCGACACCGGCAAGGTTTACTTCGTTTACAACGATTTCCCCCTGAATGCGCCGGCGATGGCAGGGACGATTATCGCACGCTGTTTGCCGGAAGATCGCTATTTCCAGTTCGTTTCGTTCCTGTTTGAAACGCAAGATAAATGGGCTTATCAGGACGATTACCTGCAAATCCTGAAGCAAAACGCCAAATTGCTGGGTGGTAATGAGACGGTGCTTGATGCCTGTCTGGATGACGAGAGTTTGCGGGCCGGCGTGGCTGCCCAGATGCAGGAAGCGCAAAAGAAATATGATATCAATTCGACGCCCAGCATTGTCCTGAACGGAGAGAAGACCCTGCGTGGCAGCATGCCTTATGAGCAGCTCAAGAAAGAAATTGATGCGCTGTTGCCGGCTTCGGAAAAATAAGGACAAAATCTGCGCATGATCCAGTTTAACAAGCTACGCCTGCAGGGATTTAAATCCTTCGTCGAACGGACCGAAATGGAAATCGGGCCGGGGTTGACGGGCGTGGTCGGGCCAAACGGATGCGGGAAATCCAATCTGGTCGAGGCACTGCGCTGGAGCATGGGAGAGTCGTCTTCCAAACGGATGCGCGGCGGCAGCGCCAGTATGGATGATGTGATTTTTAACGGTACATCCACCCGTCCGGCGCGAAATGTGGCCGAGGTTTCCGTTTTGCTGGACAATACAAAGCGGACGGCCCCTGCCCCGTACAACAACAGTGATGATATCGAGGTTGTACGCCGGATTGAGCGCGATCAGGGGTCTAATTACCGGGTGAACGGTAAAAATGCCCGGGCGCGCGATGTACAGCTTCTTTACGCGGATATCCTGAGTGGGGCCAATTCGCCTTATCTTGTCTCTCAGGGCAAAATTACAACGATGATCCAGGCCAAGCCTCTGGAGCGGCGGATGCTGCTGGAGGAAGCCGCGGGGATTTCCGGTTTGTATGCGCGGCGACATGAGGCCGAATTGCGGCTGCGGGCGACCGATAATAACCTCAAGCGGCTGGATGATTTGCTGGGCGGGATGGAAAACCGCCTGAACGACCTGAAAAAGCAAGCACGGCAGGCTGCCCGTTACCGGAATCTGAGCGCCCAAATCAGGCAGCTGGAGATTATGATTGCTTGCACGGAATGGCAGCAGGCGCATGAGAAGCTGCGGGATGTGCATAGCCGTTTCGGGGAAGCGGAAAGCGCGGTGGCCACGCATATGACGGTCGTCAGCCAGCTTACCCGCACCCAGAATACGCAGGCGCAGGATCTTCCCGACCTGCGGCAGAGGGAAGCGGAAATGAGCGCGGCGCTACAGGCGCAAAAGTTGGCGCTGCAGCGGCTGGAAGACGAAGAGCAACGGCTGGAGAATGAGCTGGCGACGGCGCAGGGCCAGCTTTCCCAGATGGGGACGGACCGAACGCATGAGTGTTCAATGCTCGATGAAAATTCGCTGGTGCTTGAAAAGCTGGAAAAAGAAGAGGCTTCGCTGGCGGCGCGTCAAAGCGATGAGCAGGACGATCTGGCGCACCGGGCGGCTGCGCGCGAGGAACAGCAGGAAAAAGTAACGGCGCTGGAAAACGCCTATACGGCCCTGATGGAAAAGGCCGCGGCGGCCCGGGCCAGCAAGGACAGTCTTGATCGTCAGATCGGTCAGGACGAACAGCGTCTGGGCCGTATCCGGGACCGGTTGGCGACGGTCAGGGAAGAGTTGCAAGCTTTTCAGGATAGCGATCAAAGCGATGGGTCTGTTGAGGAATTGCGGCGCGTCATTGAATCCGGTGAGGATGCCGTTTTACGCCTGCAAAAAGATATTGAGCGCTTTACGGCGGAGGTAGAGACCGCCCGTGAAAGCCGTGAAGCCCAGCGGGCGGCTCATCGGGAGTCTGAAAAAGAAAAAGATAATAATATATCTGAAATCAATGCTTTGGAATCCGTTCTTAATGCAAATGATGAAGGTGGGTTCCGTCCGGTTATTGACGATGTGCGCACCGATGATGGTTTCGAAGCGGCTTTGTCACGGGCGCTTGGCGATACGCTGATGGCTTCGACCGATCCGGAAGCGCCGGTGGTTTGGCAGGATGCCGGAAACTCCGCCCTGCCCCCTTTGCCCGACGGGATTGAATCGCTGGTGCCGCATGTGAAGGCGCCCAAGGCGCTGGAACGGGCTTTGAGCCAGATCGGTTTTATTGAGGATGAGGCTGCCGGTCCGGATTTGATGAAAAAATTGGTGCCGGGCCAATCGCTGGTTTCCCGGTCCGGGGCTTACTGGCGCTGGGACGGCCTGCATATCAAGGCCGCGGCGGCGGATCGTCATGCTGTTCAGATTCGTCAGAAAAACCGTCTTTTGGAGCTGCAAAAAGCCCTGCCCAAACTGGAAAAAGCTGTCGAGGATCATGCCGCGCTTTGCAACCGGTGTGACGAGCAGCTTGGTGCGGCGCAGAATTCTCTGACGACGGCGCAGGCCGAATTGCGGACACAGGAAAGCGCTGTGAAGGAAAAACGGGCGGCACTGAACGATCTGGTGCAGGCGCAAGCGGCGCAACAGGCCGAGCGTGCGAAGCTGGAGGAAGCTCAATCTCTGGCGCAAGCGGATATGGTGGCTCTGGAAGAAACGCTGGCTGCGAATAAAGAGCAGCGCAGTGCTTTTGACGAAGAGAGTCTGGCGCAGCAGCAATCTGAAATTGAAAAAGCACGTACGGCGTTGTCGGAAGCGCGCGAAGCTCTGCAGGAAGCCATTACCGCGCACGATATGGGCATGCAGGAAAAATCACGCCGGGATGCCCGGCTGCGGGCGATCGCCGATGAGCGGATCAATTTGCAAAACCGCTGTATCCGGGCGCGGGAGCGGCTTAAAGAGCTGGATGAGCGGGAAGCTGCGCTTGTCGAACGTGTAGCGGATCTGAAAATTCGTCCGGCGGTGATCAAAAAGGACAGCGAAGCCCTGCTTTCAAAAATCACGGTTCAGGAACAGGAAAAAACGGTCGTTTCCGACAAGCTGGCGGCGATTGAAAACGAGCTGACCGAGACAACGCGGGCGTTGAAAGAAGCAGAGGCGAAGCTGGCTGAATCCCGTGAAGCCCGTGTGCATGCGCAGGCAACGGCGGCGGAGCGCCAAACTCATCTGGAGGAAATCAAGGCTCATATTGACGAGCATTTCGGTATGACGCCGGAAGAGCTTTCTGCTGAAGCGGCGCTTGATCCTGAAGCCCTGCCCCCGCTGGATGAGTTGAAGCAGCGAAAAGATTCCGACGTCCGTAGCCGTGATTTGATCGGTCCTGTGAATCTGCGGGCCGATACGGAGGCCGACGAGCTGGAAAAAGAGCTGGGCGGGATTTTGAACGAACGGCAGGATTTGCAGGAAGCTATTGACGAGCTGCGCGGCGGTATTCAGAAGCTGAACAAGGAAGCGCGGGAACGGCTGCAGACGGCGTTCGACCATGTAAACGGTCATTTCCGTGAGATGTTCACACGGCTGTTTGATGGCGGGAAGGCGCATCTGGCGCTAATCGAATCGGATGACCCTCTGGAAGCCGGGCTTGAGATTTATGCCCAGCCGCCGGGTAAAACACTGCAATCACTTTCCCTGCTTTCCGGGGGGGAGCAGACATTGACGGCGATTGCCCTGATTTTTGCGATGTTCCTGACCAATCCGGCGCCGATTTGCGTGCTGGACGAGGTTGACGCGCCGTTGGATGACGCGAACGTTGACCGGGTTTGTGATCTGCTGGAGGAGTTTGCTGAACGGGGTGAAACCCGCTTTATTCTGATTACCCACCACCGTTTGACGATGGCGCGCATGGACCGCCTGTACGGGGTAACAATGTCGGAGAAAGGCGTTTCGCAACTGGTGTCTGTTGACCTTAACCAGCAGCTTGATTTCCTGGAAGCTGCGGAATAAGCCATGGATGACAGGCTTGAAAAGCTTTCCGGCAAGATACTGGCTTTCCGGCAGAAGGAAGACAAGGAACAGGCTGACATCACAAAAGAAGAATACGAAGCCGATAACATGAACAGCGGCATTCGTGCCGGCGCGGAAATGGTCGTCAGTATCATTGCCGGCGTTCTGATCGGTTTGTTGCTCGATAACGCTCTGGGGACCAAGCCGTGGTTTTTACTGATCTTCATTTTTGGCGGGATTCTCGCCGGTTTTTTGGGTGTTTACCGAATTACTCAAAATTTTGACTCTTCGGTTGGTTATTCGCGGTTGCAAAATGGTCAAAAAGACGATACAAAGACGCCGGAAAACGAAGATAATTAACAAAAACGGAACCTCCTATGACCGACCCGATTCACCAGTTTGTGATTGTGCCGATCGTTGAACTTAATCCCGGCGGCGTGGATATCTCTTTCACTAATTCTTCTTTATGGATGGTGATCGGGATGGTTGTATCCGCTTCGTTTCTTTCCCTCGCTATTCGCCGCAAGGCCTTGATCCCCGGACGCATGCAGGTTTTATCGGAAATGCTGTATGAATTTATTGCCGGGATGATCCGCGAAAATATAGGTAGCAAGGGGCGTCAATATTTTCCGCTGATTTTCACCCTGTTTATCGTTGTGTTGATGGGGAATTTGCTGGGTATGGTGCCGTTTTCCTTTACCTATACCAGCCATATTGCTGTGACGCTGGCTCTGGCCATGATGATTTTTTTCGCTGTGGTTATCATCGGTCTTGCCCGGCATGGCCTGAAATTTTTCAGCCTGTTTGTGCCGCCCGGCGTGCCCGTTTTTCTGTTTCCGCTGATTATTCCTATTGAGCTGATTTCTTTCCTGATCCGGCCTCTTACCCTGTCTGTTCGTTTGTTTATCAACATGATGGTGGGGCATTTGCTGTTAAAGGTTGTGGCCGGTTTCAGCGTGATGTTGCTGGCGCTGGGCTTTGGCGGGCTTCTGGCGGGGACGCTGCCAGCGCTATTCAATGTGATCCTGATTGCTTTTGAATTTCTGATTGCCTTGCTGCACGCTTATGTTTTTACGGTTCTGTCTTGTATTTACCTGAAAGATACGGTTGATCTTCATCACTAAATATGCAGGATGGCGTCGGAATATTTATTGAAATTAATATCGTTAACTAACTGAAAAAGAGGAAACCTAACATGGAACTCGAAGCTGCTAAATTGATTGCCGGGGCGATTGCCCTCCTCCCGATTCTCGGGGTTGGTATCGGTCTGGGCCTGATCTTCTCATCTTACAATGAGGCTGTCGGTCGTAACCCAAATGCTGCGGAACTGCTGGACAAGAAATTCTTCCTGACCTTTGCGTTGACGGAAGCTCTGGCTATTTTCGCTTTGGGGATTTCGATCATTATCCTGCTGGGTATTTTCTAGTCATAAAGGATTTTCCTCCATGCGCGACGGCATGAAAGCTTTTACTGCTTTTGTATTTTGCACGGTCATGTTCGGCATGACGGCGGCGTTTGCTGCTGAAGAAGCCGGACATGAAGCCGCAGGCGCTGCGCATGGCGGGGATCATGCTTCTTCGGCCGGGATGCCGCAATTTGATGTAACAACGTACCCGTCGCAGATTTTCTGGCTGACGGTTACGTTCCTGATTCTTTATGTGTTCTTTTCAAGCCGGATATTGCCAGATATTTCCGGTGTTCTCGAAAACCGTCAGGAGCATATTAACGGTGACCTGAAAACGGCGGAACGTCTAAAAAAGGAAGCTGAAGAAGCTTTGCTGTCCTATGAGGGGAGCCTGAATGCTGCCCGGACCGAGGCAGCGGCGATCACGCAGGCCATGCACGGAGACCTTAAGAAGAAAGCCGATCAGGAAACCCGGAGGTTTCAGGAAAAAGCTGCTTCGGAAATGTTGTCGATGGAAAAACGCCTCGTCAAAGCCCGTGAGCAAGCCATAGAAGAGATGGATGATCTGGTGGCGTCTGTGGCCAGCGAAGCGGCCCATAAGATTGTCGGGATTGACCAGGACCTGAAAAAAGCCAGCAAGGTGGTTAAAACATTAAGCAAGAAAGAGGCTGCCTGAAATGGAATTGCTCCATAATCCTGCTGTTTGGGTTCTGATATCCTTTGTGATCTTTGCTATCATTGCTTATCGCTATGGCCGTGATGCCTTTCTTGCCAAGCTTGACGGGCGGATTGCCGAGATTCGTACGGATATCGAAACGGCTGAGTTGCTGCGGGTTGAGGCTCAAGAGCTTCTCGCCCAGTATCAACGCAAACAGCGTGATGCTGAAAAAGAAGCCGAAGCCATTATGGCGAACGCAAAAGACCACGCCGAAAGAATTCGCAAGCAGGCGGAAGCCGATCTAAGTGACAGCATGGCTCGCCGCGAACAGCAGCTGGAAGAGCGCCTGCACCGCATGGAACAAGCTGCGAAGCAACAGATTCAAGCGTATGCCGCGGAACTGGCTGTTAAGGCGGCGGCTGGCATTATTGCCGATCATATGGATGAAAAATCGGCGGCAAAGCTGATTGATCAGACTATCGGCGATATTTCTAAAAAAATGCACTAATCGCTGTAGCGATGTTCCGTGTCATCGGAGATAATATCGCTTATGGAACATAGCAGCCGCATTTTTTCTCCTCCTCATTTGCATGACAGTGCCCGCTGGGCCGGGATGCGGATCGGTTTGCTGGGTGGATCGTTCAATCCGCCGCATGAGGGGCATGTGCATATCAGCCAGATTGCTTTGCGCAGTTTAGCTCTGGATGCCGTTTGGTGGCTTGTTTCGCCGCAAAATCCTTTGAAATCCAGTCATGATTTGCAACCGTTCGTTCGGCGACTGCAGTTGTGCGAAGAGCTTACGGCGGCTTTTCCTCATCTTGTCGTTAGTGATCTGGAGCAGGAAACGGGCTTTAACCGGACCTTTGATACGCTTTGTATGTTGCGTTGTCACTTTCCCCGTACAGAGTTCGTTTTTTTAACCGGGATGGACAATGCCCTGTCTTTCCATCGCTGGCACCGCTGGCGTGAAATTTTAAAACTGACGGCGACGGCGCATATTGCCCGCCCGCCGGCGCGAAACCTGGTTAAATCCTGTCCGTTGCGTCTGTTGGCGACCCAAGAGCATGTTTTGCTTTCCAAGCCGGGAATGGTTTCACTGGCACCGGGGTTTAGTTACTGGTTATTGCAAAACCGGATGATGGAAATTTCCTCCACCGATATTAGAAAAAACATTATATAACAAAATGTTAATATGAATATCTTAATGTCATTTATTAACGGTAATTCTAACATTATCTTGCACGTCTGGTTGAATGGGCGTAAAATAGAGTTATGAAGGCAGATAAAAATATGACTGAAACAAGAAGGGGATGGAACTGACGTTGGTTAGCGAATACGTCATGGTCATGCCTGTTGTTACATCTTCGGAAACGCGGAACCCAAGCGCTTCGGCAGTAAAATGTCGCGGCGCTTTTTGCTGCTTTGTTCCGCTTGCCGTTATAACAAGGAGAACGCCGTTATTCTAGTTACAGGAAACAGGGCCAAAGGACTGGACCCGGAAGCATTGAAAGACCTTATCAGGGATTCTCTGGATGCCGATAAGGCCGAGGATATTGAAATTATCAACCTGACGGGCCAAAGCGCCCTCGCCGACTATATGGTTGTCGCAACAGGTCGTTCTTCACGGCAAGTGGGTGCCCTGGCAGAAAAGCTGCAGGATCGTCTTAAATCCGCCGGCGTTAAAGATGTTAAAATCGAAGGGAAAGACCTTGGAAACTGGGTGGTTTTAGATGCCGGCGATGTGATCGTGCATTTATTCCGGCCAGAGGTGCGCGGCTTTTATAACATTGAAAAAATGTGGAGTATGCCGCATCTGATGGATGCCTCGCACGGCAGCGGGAATTCCGCGCCGAATCGTCCTGTTTAACCCTTAATTTTGCAAACGCATCGAATTTTCCATGATACATGTCGATATCATTGCCGTTGGCCGTTTGCGTAAAGGCTCTCTTTTAAGCTTGTATGAGGAATATGCCACGCGGCTGCGGTGGGGTTTGACTCTTTATGAGCTTGATCCCAAAAAACCTCAGGATGAAGAAAAACTGGTTCTCGAAAAACTCGATCCGCAGGCTTTCGTTTTTGTTATGGATGAACGGGGGAAATCCCTGTCCAGTGAAGACTTTTCTCAGAAGATTGATACGTTGGCGGCGCAAGGACGTTCCCGTTTCCAGTTCGTGATCGGCGGGGCCGACGGTCATAGTCAGGCTGTGCGGAAACGGTCGGATTGCCTGTTATCTTTTGGCGCACAAACATGGCCGCATATGCTGGCCCGGGTTATGCTGCTTGAGCAAATTTACCGCGCCCAGCAAATTATCGCCGGGCATCCCTATCATCGGTCTTGAAAACATCAAATTAAAGCGAGCATTCTGTTTTGAACCCATTATAATGATGGGCATGCACCGGTTCGTTTTTCTTCTTTTTATCCTGATTTTAATGACGGCTTTGCCTGTTTTGGCTCAAGTCCCGCCGGTCCCTGCCCACAAGGATGTTTCGATGGAAACGCTGCAGGAAAATCTCCGGGTGGAGGAGCAGGAAAAAAAGCGTCTGGCTGAAGAGCTGAAAAAATCAAAATCCGGGCTGGAGAGCTTGAAGAACGAGCTTGTCAAGATCGGGAGGGATGTCCAGAAAAGCGAGGAAGAGCTGAGTGCTCTGGAAGATAAAATTGCCGGGCTGGAAACGGAACAGGAAACGTTGAGCGCTTCCCTGAAAAAAGATTATGGTTCGATCTCCGGCATGGTTCTGGCGCTAAGCCGTATGCGCCGGGTGCCGCCGGAATCATTGATTGCCCGTCCGGGCGCGCCTCTGGAAACGGCGCAGAGCGCCTTGCTGCTGCAAAGTGCTTTGCCGGCTGTTAAAAATCGTTCGGACCGCGTCGCGGCCGATATAAAGAGGCTTGATACGTTACAAAAGATTTTGGAAGCTGACCGGCAGCGGGCACAAAGCGCCCGTAGCGCGCTGGATGAAAAACAGCAAAAAATGACGGCATCCTTGAAACAAAGGGAAACCCTTTACAAGAACACCCAGAGCGATTTCGCGCAAAGCGAGAAAAGAATTGCGAGCTTGTCATTGAAGGCTCGATCTTTGCAGGATCTTCTGGACCGGCTGGAGGAAGATAAAAAACAACAGCAGGCACAGACCCATAAAAAAACCGCGGCCAAGACGGCTTCTTTACCGGCAACGGGGCCATCCCGCTTGCCTGTCGCCGGGACGATCAAGGTTGGGTACGGTCAACGCGATGAAATCGGGGCCAAAAGCGAGGGGCTGAGAATCGAAACCCGGCCTCATGCTCTGGTGACGGCTCCCATGGGTGGAAAAGTTATCTTTGCGGGTGCCTTTAAAAATTACGGGCAAATGGTTATCATAGAGCACAGAAAGTCCTATCACAGCCTGATTGGCGGGCTTGACCGCATTGATGTTCTGGCCGGGCAATCGGTCGATTCCGGAGAGCCTTTGGGACAAATGGCAACTACGACTTCTATTGGCGGCCGTCCCGCGCTATATTACGAACTAAGGTTTCAGGGGCGACCGGTTGATCCGGCTGTTACCTTGGCCCAATTAAATTAACTTCACTGACTTGTAAGGATATTAAAAGCATGTCTGTTTCCCGTTACGCCGTTGTCCTGTTCCTGAGTTTTTTCCTGTCTGTTGCTGCTTTTTCACCTGTTGCCTTTGCGCAGGAGGAAGAACGTATGGCCGGATCGACCGCGGAAAAGACAGGCAAGGAATACGATACCTATCGCCAGCTTAACTTGTTTGGCGACGTGTTTGAGCGTGTGCGGGCCGGTTATGTCGATGAAGTGTCTGACGAAGAACTGGTGGAAACCGCCATCAGCGGTATGCTGAGCAGTCTTGACCCGCATTCTTCCTATCTTGACGAAGATGATTTCACCGAGATGCAGGTTCAGACCCGCGGTGAATTCGGCGGACTGGGGATTGAGGTGACAATGGAAAACGGTCTCGTCAAGGTTGTTTCACCGATTGACGACACGCCGGCGTTTCGCGCGGGAGTTCAGGCCGGGGATTATATCACGAATCTGGACGGGGAAACCGTGATGGGGCTGAGCCTGAGCGAAGCTGTCGACAAAATGCGCGGCAAAGTCGGGACGGCTATTGATTTGACCGTTCGCCGCAAGGATGTTCCCGACCCGATCGAAATTACGATTGTCCGCGATGTGATTAAAATCCGGGCGGTTCGCTCAGAGATTATTGATAACAATATAGGCTATATCCGGATTACGACCTTTAACCAGAACACAATGAGTGGTGTCGAAGAGGCCGTGAAAAATTTCAAAAAAGAAATGGGCGACGGTATTGTCGGCTATATTATTGATCTGCGTAATAACCCCGGCGGTTTGCTGGATCAGGCGATTGCCGTTGCGGATGCCTTTCTGGATCGCGGCGAAATTGTTTCGACACGTGGGCGGCATGAGGAAGACACCAAGCGCGATAACGCTACGCCGGGTGACATCATCGACGGGCTGCCGATTGTTGTCCTGATTAACGGGGGATCGGCTTCGGCCTCTGAAATTGTGGCGGGAGCATTGCAGGATCACCGCCGGGCGATCCTTATGGGGACCCGTTCTTTCGGGAAGGGATCCGTGCAGACGGTTATTCCCCTGCCCGGTCATGGGGCGATGCGCCTGACGACGGCCCGTTACTACACGCCTTCGGGACGCTCTATTCAGGCCAAAGGGATCGAACCGGACATAACGGTTGAGCTGGCAAAGATCGAGACGATAAAAACCCGCGGCATGCATGAGGCTGATTTGCGCGGCGCTTTGGAAAACCCTGATGGGGGACAAGCCAAAAAGCCGGCGGGTGACGATGCAAAAGCCGCGAATGACAACGAGGGGGCTTCCGAAGATTCTGATGAAATTCAGGACTATCAAAAATCCCGGGCGATTGATCTGATCCGCGGCCTTTCCTTGTATGGCGACCGGATTCTGGAAGTTATGAAAGATAAAAGTGCCGATGAAAAAACGGCCAATGTGGAGAGCGATGCAGCAGAAAAGAAATAACAAACCGGACGCAGGGCTATGAGCGTTAAAACCCTTTCATGGTTTCAGGAAAACTTCTCGCGCAAGGCTTTTGTGCAAGGACTGGCTGCTGTTGGGGTTATATATGTTTTGCTGTTCGCTTTTGTCTGGCTGCAGAAAGATAAAACCGTTGACGGGCTGCGGGCACGCATGCCGACCCAAACGGTTTTAATCGAAGGCACGGGCGGTGGTATTGCCTCTCTAAAGGGGCTGCCGTCTCAATCTTCGCGCTCTGCCGTCAAGGGCAGTCCTTTGGCCAGCGGTGTTAGCGGGCTCTATGATAGTGGTTTGCCGGTTATTCGCCGCCGCGACGGGATGACGGTTTTTAAAGCCTATCGGCGCCCCTTTGATTTGAACGCTACCAAAAAGCCCGTTATTTCGTTGGCGATTGCCGATATGGGGCTGTCACAGGTTGCCACGGAATCGGCAATCCGGACGATGCCGTCGGATGTGTCTTTGATTGTATCGCCGTATGCCAAGGAATTGCCCTTCTGGGTCAAACAGGCCCGTGAAAAGGGTCATGAGGTCTGGATGAGCCTGCCTGTCGAGGCAAACGATTATCCCCAGCAAGATACGGGACCGAGCACCTCTTTGATCGGGGTTGATGAACGGGAGAACCTGAAAAAACTGACATGGCTGATGGGCCGGGAAGAAGGTGTTATCGGGTTTGTTACCGGTGATTCCCCGGCTTTTCTTGATATGCCGACGGATTTACGGCCCCTGCTCTCCGAAATTTACGGGCGGGGCATGGCCTTTGCCGACACCGGCAGCAATCACTCTTCGACCGCGCAGGCTATGGCACACGGGATGAGAGCTCCCTATGCGGCTGTCGACCTCTGGATTGATTCCGAGCCCACACCGGAGGCCATTCAGGCGGCCCTGAAACAGCTGGAAGATATAGCCCGTACCGATGGGCGGGCCAGCGGTATTTTCCATGCTTTGCCGCTGAGCTATCAAGAAGTTCTGAACTGGGCTGAAACCCTGCCCGCTTCCGGGTTTGTTCTGGCGCCGTTGTCGGCGCAGACCGGTTATTAATAAATATACGAAAGAGTTTAAATATGTCTGATGCGTCTCAGAGTCCGGCTTATCGTCCTTGTGTGGGGATTGCGTTGTTCAATGCCGCGGGACAGGTGTTTGTCGGCGAGCGCATTGATAATCCCGGCGCATGGCAAATGCCGCAGGGCGGGATTGATCCGGATGAACCTCTGGAACAGGCCGCTTTTCGTGAACTGGAAGAAGAGATAGGAACCGGCAAAGCCGAAATTATCCGCATTCATGAAGAGAAATGGAGCTACGATTTTCCGGACCACCTGCGCCGCAAGCTTTACGGCGGGAAATACCACGGACAGGTACAAACTTGGATTGCCATGCGTTTCACCGGAATGGATAGCGATATTGATCTGGCGTTTCATACCATGCCGGAATTCCGGGCGTGGCAATGGGTTGATCTGGACCGGGTTTTTGACCTGATCGTGCCGTTTAAACGCGATATCTACCAGAAGATCGTGGCCGCGTTTGGCGATGTACCGGATAGTCTCTAGCGGTTTTTCTTACGGATTGATCGGCGACCAGGCCGGGTCGGAACCGTTGCCCGGCGTCGGTAGAAGCCGTTCATTGTACCCCGTCAAATCAATGCTGTAGATCTTGGCAACCTTGTCACGTCCCCGTGTTTCCTTGAAGTATGCCAGAACCCGGCCATTGGGCGACCATGTCGGTCCTTCGACGTGATAGGCCGTGGTAATCAGGCGTTCGCCCTGCCCGTCCGGGCGGATCACGCCGATATAAAACTGGCCTTGATACATACGGGTAAAAGCGATCAAGTCACCGCGCGGTGACCAGACGGGGTTTGCATAACGTCCCTTGCCGAAGGTAATCCGTTTGACGTTCCCGCCATTGGCATCCATGGTGTAGAGCTGTTGACTGCCGCCGCGGTCGGATTCAAACACGACCTGGCGTCCGTCCGGCGAAAAGGACGGGGCGGTATCAATGCCCGGATGTGTCGTTAGTTGCCGGGATTTCTTGCTCGTCAGATCAACGACAAAGATATCGGTGTTGCCGTTTCGGGACTGGCTGATGATGACGCTTTTGCCATCCGGCGAGAAGCGCGGCGCAAAGGTCATTCCCGGAAAGTCTCCCAGAACCTGCTGTTTGCCGGTGTCGATATCGTACAGGTAAACACGCGGGCGGTTGTTGTAATAAGCCAGATAGGTGATGAGCTGCTGGTTTGGTGAAAAGCGCGGGGTCAAAACCATGGCGCGGCCATCGGTCAGATACTGGTGGTTGGCGCCGTCCTGATCCATGATGGCCAGACGTTTGACGCGGGCGTCCGCCGGACCGGATTCGGCGATGTAGACAATCCGTGTGTCAAAATAACCGTCTTCCCCGGTGATGCGCTTGTAAATCTCGTCCGAGATAATATGTGCAATCCGGCGCCAGTTTTGCGGCGTGGTTGTATAGGACATCCCGGAAAGCTGGCGTTCGCCAAAAACATCCCACAGGCGGAATTCGACCTTGGTCTGGCCGTTAGATGCTTTGGAGATAATGCCGGTTACCAATGCCTGGGCGTTGATCGCGCGCCATTCGGCAAAGCGCGGGCCGCTGGTGTTCAATGAGGCCGGATCCTGGATAAAGGCGCGCGAGCTAAGCGGTTTAAACAGACCGGAGCTTTCGAGGTTGTTGCTGACGACCATCGGCATTTTGCTGGCGAGGCTGTCATCAGCGCCCGGCTCGACATAAAATGTGCTGATCGCGATCGGCAGCGGGTCCATGGAGCCACGCGAGACGTTGACGTTGACTTCGGCTTGTGCGTGCGTGGCGAAAGCCAGTGCTACAAACATCATCAAAACAGGCAAAATCAGTTTTTTCATCACAACATCTCACTCGGGTCAAAGGTTACAACGATTTCTTTCCATTGTTCGTATTTGCCGGGGGGCAGATCCAGCGGGCTGCAGCGCGGATTACGCAGAGCACTGAGCGCGCTATCGGCCGCGGCCCGGAAATAGCTGTCGCCATTATAACGAAACTGATCGAGAATGCGAGCGCTACGGATCGTCCGGTCCGGATTCATGAAAAGCCGGATGTCGACGACAAGGTTTTCGGCATAACGTGCCCCCGCCAACAGATTCCAGCATCCTTCCAGTTGACGCCGCAGAGCGTCCATCTCGCTCATGGTCATGCGGTCGGCCAGCGAGGCTAGCGGTGAAGGCTTTTCCCCCGGTTCCACCGCTGTTGACGGGCCATCGGAGGCCTGCTCTTCCGTGGGCATCAGGTTGCGCAGGAGGGAGTCGAAATCTTCCTGCTCCTCTTCCGCGGTGTCCTGTGTCAGGACCGGCTGTTTCGGTTTGGGCTTGGCGGCTGGTTTTTTCGGCGGTTCGGGCGCTTTTTTTACGTCGCTGGGGGTGATAACATCGTCCGGTGATGTCGGGGCAACCGGTTTGGGCGGCGTTTTGGATGTGACCTGCGGCGCAACTTTTTTCAGCGGCTCTTTCTTTTCTTCCGGCGGTTTTTCCAGATCGTTTTTCTTTTGTTTTGACTCGCTGCGGGTCGGGATTTTGTTTGTCTGTGTGAATTCGGCGATATCCATGATTTCCACAGGCAACGGGTCAGGCGGCAATCGGCGGTCCGGTTTCACATACGGCAGTCCGATGGTGACAATAATTGCGACCATAATATGAAACAGGCCGGAGGCCACCAGCGCGGTTTTCGCCGGGGCCTCAATCGACAGGCCAGTATCATATGATGCGGAAACAGCAGACATGGTTTTAAATTATTTAGTCGGTTCAGAGAGCAAGGCAACCTTGCGGAAGCCGGCCTTATTCAGCGTGCCGAGGATATCCATGACCTTGCCATAGGACAGCCCCTGATCGGCGCGGATAAAGATGCGGCGGTCCGGGTCGCTGCCGGTCATTGCGGACAGCAGATTGACCAGACGGTCGCGTTTGACTTCTTCCTCGCCGACAAACAATGTGCCTTCGGTTGTGATCGTGATTTCCAGCGGTTTATTATCTTCGTCGGCGATTGTGTGGGCTTCCGAACGCGGCAGGTCTACCTTGACCCCGGCGGTCAGCAGCGGCGCGGTAATCATAAAGACAACCAGCAAAACCAGCATAACGTCGACAAACGGCGTGACGTTGATTTCAGCCATCGGGCGGTAAGCGCGGCTGCGCCCGCCTGCCGTGCCGATCCGTGATTTTTGTTGCACGCCTGCGCCCATGGATTATGCCGCCTTTTTCTTGCTGTCGACGGCGTCCAGATGGCGGGACAGGATTGCGGCAAAATCGCTGGTAAAACCGTCCAGACGGTCGGCGTAGCGATCAAGCGCGTTGGTGAAGATGTTGTAGGCAATTACCGCCGGAATAGCTGCGACCAGCCCCAAGGCCGTCGCGAACAGGGCTTCGGCAATCCCCGGCGCAACAACGGCCAGAGAGGTGTTGTTGGTGCTGGCGATCGAGGTGAAGCTGTTCATGATCCCCCAGACGGTGCCAAATAGACCGATAAAGGTTGCCGTTGAGCCGACGGACGCCAAAAACGTCATGCCGCGTTCCAGCGCATTCATTTCCCGGTTGATCGTGGCGCTCATGGCGCGTTCAACCCGCTGGCGCAGGCTGGCCTGCATGTTGGCGGATGACGGGATGCCTGCCGCTACGCCGGTTTGCCATTCTTCCATCCCGGCGCAGAAGGTTTTCAAGAGCGGGTCCATTTTGCCCTTTTTAACGCGGTGGTAGAGTTTATCGAGCGGTTCGCCCGACCAGAACGAATCGTCGAACTTTGCCGCGCGGCGGTTCAGGCTTTTCAATGTGCGGCGTTTTTCAAAGATGATCGCCCAGCTCCACACGGATGCAAACAGCAATATCATCATGACGAATTTGACAATCAAATCAGCCTGCAAGAACAGGCCGATCATGCTCATATCGCCGGAAAAACTTTCCCCAACGGCGCTTACATCAACTTCTCTATCCATATTATTTACTCTCCAAATACCGTTCCATGGCCGCCTTCAGCTTTGCGGGCATGCGCACAGGTTTAGCATTTTCATCGACGCAAACCAAGACAATATCCATCCAGAATGCCGGGTTTTCTGCGTTTTTTCGGAAAACTTCCTGTTTCATCGTAAAACTGGTGTTTTTCAGGCCTGTCACGCATGTCCTGACTGTTAATTCGTCTTCCAGATAACACGGTTTCAGATAGTGCGCATCAATATGCCGGACAACAAAAATAACGCCGGTTTGCTCGCGCAAGGTCGCGTTGGTGTGGCCGATTGCGTGCAGGAATTCAGTCCGGCCCCGTTCACAAAACTTCAGGTAATTGGCGTGGTACACCACGCCGCCGGCGTCGGTGTCTTCGTAATAGGCGCGGAATGATATCTCGTGTTTCAACGCTCTGACCTAGCTTATGTGAAGATGTCGGCCTTTGCCCGATTTGCTTTTCTTGCCAATCGATTCCCATCGTTGATCCCGGTTCAATGTGGCTCTTACCGGGATGAAGGGCTTGGGTGGCTCAGGAGGAACCTGTGAAGAAGACATCCCGGCAGTTGATAAAAGAGGTGAGGAATGTATAAAGCCTGCCGGAAGCGTCGCCGCGGCACAAAACAGTAATGTTGTCGTTTTCATGTTTACTCCCTTGTTTTTATATTTAATCCAGCATGTCCGTTTGTAAGGTTGGGCGCACGGGCAAACCAAGGTGCCGGTAAGCTTTTTCCGTTAGCATCCGTCCGCGCGGTGTGCGCTGGAGCAAGCCTTGCTGTAACAGATAAGGTTCGATGACGTCTTCGATGACGTCGCGTTGTTCGGATAAAACCGCGGCCATGGTGTCGATACCGACCGGGCCGCCATTGTAATTTTCAGCGATAGCCGATAAATAGCGGCGGTCCATGGCATCGAGTCCCGATCCGTCGACATCAAGGCGTTGCAGGGCAGCGTCTGCGGCCGCGGCGGTAATCTCTGTGTTCCCGTGGGCATGGGCAAAATCGCGGACCCGACGGGTCAGGCGCCCGGCAATCCGCGGGGTGCCCCGGCTGCGACGGGCGATTTCGTGGGCGCCCTCCTCCGTCAAATTCATGTCCAGCAAAGCGGCGGAACGGCGCACGATCAGGGTCAATTCGTCCGGGCTGTAGAATTCCAGGCGGAGCGGTATACCAAACCGGTCGCGTAGCGGACCGGTCAACAGGCCGGAGCGCGTTGTGGCGCCGACCAGCGTAAAGGGCGGCAGGTCAATCTGGACCGAGCGAGCGGCCGGCCCCTCCCCGATAATCAGGTCGAGTTTAAAATCCTCCATCGCCGGGTAGAGAATTTCCTCCACAGCCGGGCTTAGACGGTGGATTTCGTCAATAAACAGCACGTCATGGGGCTGGAGGTTGGTCAGGATCGCGGCCAGATCACCAGCCTTGGCAATGACGGGACCGGAAGTTGCGCGAAACCCCACGCCGAGTTCCCTGGCAACAATTTGCGCCAGCGTGGTCTTACCCAGTCCCGGTGGCCCAAACAGCAAGACGTGATCCATGGCATCGCCGCGGGATTTGGCGGCCTCGACAAAGACCCGCAGGTTATCACAAACGGCTTTCTGACCTGTGAAATCAGAGAGTTTTTGAGGACGCAGGGCGCTGTCCGCATCGCCGTCGGTTTCTAGTTGCTCGCGTTCGAGGTCCGGGTTTTTTTGAATCGGTTGGGTCATGTCCATTATTTAACCACCAAGGCATCAAGGCACCAAGGGTTTTATTGTAAAATGCCGTGTCATTCTGAACGAAGTGAAGAATCTAAAGATCCTTCGCTGACGCTCAGGATGACAATTCCTTTAAAGCCAGGCGAATTAAGGTTTGCAGGTCATCATTGTCGTTAGCTTTTTGTTTAGCCTGTAGTACGGCCTGATACGCATCGCTGCGGCCATAGCCGAGATTTATGAGAGCCGAGACCGCGTCATTGTCGATATTAGCAATATTGGCGGGCGCGTCGGGTTGGGCGGCGACTTTCCCTTTGGCAGGGGTCGGACTCAGATCAATCTTTGTGGCTTTGTCCTTTAGCTCCGTCAAAATCCGCAAGGCAAGTTTTGGCCCGACACCATCGGCGCGGGTCAGCACGGTTTTATCACCGGCGGTGATGGCAAAACCCAGCTGGTCGGGCGGCGAGACACTCAGGATTGCGAGCGCGGCCTTGGCTCCGACGCCCTGCACCGAGGTCAGCAGGCGAAACCATTCCTGTTCGGCGGCGTCACGGAAGCCATAGAGATTAAAAGCATCTTCACGGACGATGGTTTCGATCAGCAGCGAGAGCGGATCACCCGTCTGCCCGGCCTGTGCCAGGGTGCGGGCGCTGGCATGGACGAGATACCCCACCCCGTTCACATCGAGGATCAAGGTGTTTTGCGCGATGCTGTCGAGTATGCCGGATAATTTTGCAATCATGTTCTATCCTATCTTGTCATCCTGAGCGAAGTGAAGGATCTATTTTCCATCATTCACGAGATTCTTCGCTTCGCTCAGAATGACAGCCGTTTGAGAAAAATGGGCATGGCAAATGGCCACGGCCAGCGCGTCGGCCTCATCTTCGCTGACAGTGCCGCTGGCCGGTAATAGGGTACGGATCATCATGCCCATCTGGTCTTTGGAGGCATGGCCGTTGCCGACGATTGATTTTTTGACGAGGTTGGTCGCGTATTCATGGACGATCAGTCCCGTGCGGGCCGGGGCGAGCAAACAAACGCCCCGCGCCTGTCCCAGCTTTAAGGTCGAAGCCGGGTTTTTATTGACGAAGGTTTCCTCGACGGCGGCTGTGTCCGGATTCCAACCCTTCAGGACTTTGGCAAGGCCGTCATCAAGTTGTGCCAGCCGGGCGGATAAAGGCAGCTCTTTTGTCGTTTTAATCAAACCGGAGGCGATGAATTTCAAAGCCGAGCCGTGGGATTCGATAATCCCCCACCCTGTTTTTTGCAATCCCGGATCTATGCCTAAGATAAACATCAATAAGACCTGTCATTCTGAACGAAGCGAAGAATCTGCGATAAAAGATCCTTCGGTTCGCTTCGCTCCCTCAGGATGACAATCGTTTGTCCCGTACATGCGGACAAAGACAACGGCCAGAATCAGGATAACAGATTATCGGAACAGAACAAGAACAAATTTTTCGCTGCTGCAGATATCAAACGCTCATCAGTTTTTCCATGATTTCGTCGCTGACATCGAAATTGGTTGTGACGCTCTGGACGTCGTCGTGATCTTCGAGCGCATCAATCAGTTTCAGGACCGAGGAGGCTTGTTCTTCGTTGACTTCAGCCATGACGTTGGGCTGCCAGACGAGGCCTGAGCGTTCCGGTTCGTCAAATTTGGCAACCAGCGCCTCACGGACGGCGGCAAAGTCATCGGGGTCACAGGTGATTTCGTGGATTTCGTCACCGCTCTCACAATCGTTGGCGCCAGCTTCGACGGCGGCCTCAAACATGGTGTCGCCATCGGCCTTGTCAGACGGGTAAATGATTTGCCCTACCCGGTCAAACATAAAGCCGACAGAGCCGCTTTCGCCAAGGTTCCCTCCGGATTTGGAGAAGATCGAGCGCACATCCCCGGCTGTCCGGTTTTTATTGTCGGTCAGGGCTTCTACAATGACGGCTACGCCGCCGGGACCATAGCCTTCATAACGGATTTCGACGTAATCGTCGCCTTCGCCGCCGCCGACCCCCTTCTGGATGGCATTTTCGATGTTGTTTTTCGGCATGGATTGGCCGCGGGCCGTCGCAACTGCCAGGCGCAGGCGCGGGTTCATGTCCGGATCGCCGCCGCCCATTTTCGCGGCCACGGTGATTTCCCGTGCCAGCTTGGAAAAGATCTTTGCGCGGATTTTATCCTGCTTGCCTTTGCGGTGCTGGATGTTTGCCCATTTGGAGTGACCGGCCATTTTATATATTCCTGTGTGTCTTTAGATTTTATTGTGTTAAACCCGGCGCTCAAAATGCCGGATTTTCAGGAAAACCGCAAGCCTGAACACATTTTCGCATCACTTTTTTGTGCGGCCGGCGGTGTTTTGCTAATTGAAAATATTAAGTTTTTTTCAACAAAAAGACATGTATAATTATAGAATAATAATAAAAAAATCTTGTATCCAGAGAGAACAGGTTTAACCAGTATTTGTTATGGCTTATCAACTGTACAGAATTACGGTGTTGGTTGTAGAAGACAACTTGCCGATGATGGAAATAGCCAAATCTTTGTTGCTGACCTTTGGCGTCGGTAACGTGGTGACGGCGCATAATGGTGAAGAAGGCTTGCAGATGTACCGAAAGCACAGGCCTGACATCATCATTGCCGACTGGATGATGCAGCCGGTTGACGGTATTTCTTTTACACGCCTCGTTCGTAATGACCTGACCGGTCCTAACCGGTATGTTCCGATTATCCTGATGACGGGCTTCAGTGAAAGGCGGCGCGTTATACAAGCCCGTGATTCCGGCGTGACCGAGTTTCTTGTTAAACCGTTTACGGCCAAAGATTTGTATCGCCGGATTGTGCAGGTGATTGAGCGGCCCCGGCAATTTGTCCGATCAGAAGATTTTTTCGGGCCGGACCGGCGCCGGAAGCTGGAGCAAAGCTATATTGGTCCCTTCCGCCGGGAAGCTGATTTCATGGATACAAAGACCCGTAAGAAAATTGAATCACAGAAAAAAGAAGGTGCGGCGTCCCTGAAAAAAATCAGGCAGGATGCCGGGCTATCCAAAGGTGACAAGTTTGATCTGGACCTGGTCGACAGGGCAGAAGGCGACGACTAGGCCGGTTTTAATTATATTACAGGAGTAAACGTGTGACAGACCCGCAGTCTTATTTTAGCCGCGAACCCCGGCGTAAAGCCGAATTTATTATGCCGCCGAACATCCTGAAGGAAAAAGTCGGCAGCGGCGGACTGGCCGATGAGATCATCGACAAGGCGCAGGCTTTGCTTGAAAATCATACGCTTGATTTTGCGCCTCTGGCCGACATTTATCTCGACAAGATCAAGAAAGGGATTGCCGCCCACCGTGAAGGAACAAAAACCGGTGACAATGAAGGCGCTATCGCTTTAATTCTCTATCCGACGATGCAGCTTAAGGCCAACGGTTCCATGTTTCATTTTCCGTTGGTTACAAAAATTGCCGATCACCTTATTCGTTTTCTGGAAGTTATCGATGAGCTGGACGAAGATATTCTGGAGATTATCGAAGCTTTCCAAACGACGATCCGTGCGATTATCCATGGGCGGATTACCGGGGATGGCGGCGCAAACGGCAGTGAGCTTCTGCAAGCGCTGGTCGATGCGTGTTCCCGCTATTTCGATCGGAACCCTGATTCTCCCACGGGTAAGGGGCAGGACGATTATAGTAGTGAATTCTGAGTTCCTATAAATCCGGGAGACGGGCGTCCAGAAGGCCGCCCTGGCGAATGGAAATTATTTTCCGCGCTTTGCCGGTTTTATCGTCCGTTTCAACAATAACGCCGCACAGGGTGGCTTCGCCATCAGCCGGGGTGAAATGTTCCATCGACATTTTACGGGTCAGGCGACGTATAGGCTCTTCTTTCTTCATACCGATGACGCTGTCGTAGTCACCGCACATGCCGGAATCGCTCTGATAGGCTGTGCCGCCCGCCATAATGTGGGCGTCGGCCGTCGGGACATGTGTGTGGGAGCCAATGACGGCTGAAACCTTGCCCTCAAGAAACTTGGCAAAGGCCATTTTTTCGCCCGTGTATTCGGCATGAAAATCAATAAAAATGGCTTGCACATTTCGTCCCATCGGGTGGCGCTCCACGATTTCCAGACTCCGGGCAAAGGGATCATCCAGCGGTTTCATACCCTGACAGCCCAGAGCATGGGCGATCAGGATTTTACGGCCATCATCAAGCTCGTGCAGCAGCGTGCCCTGCCCCGGCGTGCCCTCCGGAAAATTCAAGGGGCGCAGCAAACGCGGTTCATCATGGATGTAGGGGATGATTTCCCGCTGGTCCCAGATGTGATCGCCGCCGGTGATACAATCGATGCCCATGGCCAGAAAATCCTTACAGACTTTGATGGTTGGCCCGCGGCCATGCGCTGTGTTCTCGGCGTTTACGATGGTCACATCAATGTCATAACGATCTTTCAAGCCCGGCAGATGTTTTTCAACGGCGTCGCGGCCGGAGCGTCCCATGACGTCACCTAAAAACAATATACGCACATTAAACTCTCTTTCTAAACACTGTAGCGGTGTGCGTTTTGAGGGGTGATAATCCAATCGAGCGGCTGGTCATGCTCTTCGGTTGGCAAGTTAAACAATACGGCTTGTTTGGCATAGCCCAGTCCGACGGCCAAGATATCTTTCCGGCTTCGTAAATCTTCCAGTGTAGCGTCGTAATGGCCCTTGCCATATCCAAGTCTGTGCCCCCGGCGGTCAAAGGCCAGAAACGGCACGCAGATAATGTCCGGTTCTACCCAGCAATCGGCTTCCTCGGTTGCCGGCTGCATAATGCCGAATGGCCCTTCGATCAGGGGGATGGTTTCATCCCAGCGGGCAAAGGATAACGCGCGTTTATCTTTTTCGATGACCGGCAGCGCGCACGTCCAGCCCTCGCGCAACAAATGATCCAGCAAACCGGTCGGGTCGAATTCGCGGCCCTTTGGCCAATACAAGGCAATGATTTGCTCGTGGTCCGGCTTAATCGAGTCCATGAACAGCGCGATGATGTCATCCACATCCTCGCTGGCGGGATCGATGAAATCGCGTACCCGCATCGCTTCTTTTCTCATGGTTTCTTTATCACTCATGGCGCTTTGTTTCTATATTTAGGGTGCCGCGCGGGCCGTGTACGATCTCAATATCCACCAGTGACCCTGTAAAACAGGTGGGTGCCGTGGTAACCGGACCAAGCGGCAAAACACTAAGTCCGGCCAGGGACAGCTCCCTGGCGATAGATTATCGGTCTCGGGAATAAAGGCGTATCACGAACCCCGCAGCGGAGATTTATGTAGCACGTTAACAAAAGGATTTCAAAATTTCCTTTCAAGGGCTGTATAATAGAAAAATGGATACGAAAGATTATATCACCCGCGAAGATCAATATCTGGCTCACAACTACCTGCCCCTGCCCGTTGTCCTGTGCAAAGGCGAAGGAGTTTGGCTGTGGGATGTTGAGGGGAACAAGTATCTTGACTTCCTGAGCGCCTATAGCGCGGTCAGTGCCGGGCATGGCAACCAGCGGATTAAAAAAGCGCTGTATGAACAGCTCGACCGGCTGGATGTGCCTTCGCGCGCATTTTACACGGACAAGCTCGGTGCCTTCGCTGAAGCGCTTTGCCGGGTCAGCGGGATGGATAAAGTCCTGCCGATGAATACCGGGGCGGAAGCCGTGGAAACGGCAATCAAGGCGGCGCGGCGCTGGGGGTATGATGTCAAGGGCATCGCAAAGGACAAGGCCCGGATTATCGTCAGCCACGGCAATTTCCATGGGCGCAGCACGACGATTGTCGGTTTTTCGGATGAAGATTTGTACAAGCGCGGGTTCGGGCCGTTCGACGGCGGTTTTGATTCCGTTCCCTTTGGCGATGCGGCGGCGCTGGAGGCTATGATTACCCCGGAGACCTGTGCCTTCATGACCGAGCCGATGCAGGGGGAATCGGGCATTATTATCCCGCCGGAGGGCTGGTTAAAACAGGTTCAGGATATTTGCCGGCGGCATAATGTGCTGTTGATCCTTGATGAAATCCAGACGGGGCTGGGGCGCACGGGTAAGAACTTTGCTTTCCAGCATGAAATTGACAGACCGGACGGGCTGATCCTCGGCAAGGCGCTGGGCGGCGGGATTTACCCTGTGTCTGCTTTTCTGGCCCGTAAAGAGGTTATGGATGTGTTTGAGCCGGGATCGCATGGCTCGACATTTGGCGGCAACCCGATTGCCGCAGCTATCGGGATTGAAGCGCTGGCTATTCTGGAAGAGGAAGGACTGGCGGCGCGCAGTGCTGAGTTAGGGGATTACCTTAAAAACAAGTTGCAATCCATTGATTCTAAATTAATAACTGAAATTAGAGGTGCGGGATTATGGATCGGTATGGATATTGATCCAGCGCTGGCATCTGCCCGTTCGATCTGTGAGAAGCTTCAGCGCAAGGGGGTGCTGTGCAAGGAAACCCACGAGGTTACCATTCGCTTTGCGCCGCCGCTGATTATCACCAGAGCCGAGATTGACTGGGCGGCACAGCAGGTCGAAGAGGTTCTAACGTCAAGCCGCGTTCGCTAAACGTCCGGTGACGCTGTTGATCCGGGCGGCCAGTTGTTCGATCATCTCGACGGCGGCCTGTTCATCCTGAGAAGACAGCCCTGCCCCGGCCCCGTTTGTAACAATCGGTGCCTGCGGCGGTTGCGCGGTCAAAGGCGGCGTGTTCCGGGCGGTTTCGAGCGCTTCGCGCAGCTCATAAATCTCGTCGGCCAAAACCAGACCGGCCAGCACAAGCAAATGCGATTCGGTGGTCGCGGCCCCGGCAGAGGCAATTTCCCGCAGGCGCGAATCAACGTAGCGTCCCAGTTCCTTGACCCGGCCTTCCTGCCCGTCATCGCAGGCTATGCCGTAATTCTGACCGTGAATGGTGAGTGTAACTTCAGCCATGATTCTACCCTTCTCTTAAAACCTGTTCGACGCGCTCGATAGCAATATCCAGTTTTTGCGCCAGTACCGCCGGATCAAGCGCCGGAGCGCCGCCAAACAAATCCGTCTGGCCGCCGCGCGCCGCGCGTTCCTGTGCGATGTTGGCGCTGTCTTCCAGCGCGGATACGGACTGATCGAGTTGATCCAGAACATTTAATAAAGCTGACACGATTGTGGCCCTCTTGGTTATCAATAAATATGAACCCTGATTATCCGTGCTTAGCAGGCAAATGTTTCTCCGGTCAAGCAGGCGCTTACTTTTTTTCAATTCACCTGTTGAAAAAATCCCGCATATCTTTCATCGGCTTTGATTTTTCCGCGGCTCCGTTGTAAAAAGCGGGACGCAAACATTATAAAAAAACCAAGTTGAGAGGATCGCTATGAGCACGCAGGCCGCTTTGTCAGGAACCGAAACGCCGGAAGTCGACTATAAAAACATGGCCAATGCCATCCGGGCGCTGGCGATGGATGCCGTGCAGAAAGCCAACTCCGGCCACCCCGGCATGCCGATGGGAATGGCGGATGTGGCGACGATCCTGTTTAGCAAATTCCTGAAATTCGATCCTTTGAACCCGGCCTGGCCGGACCGCGACCGGTTTATCCTGTCGGGCGGGCATGGGTCGATGCTGCTTTACGCCGTCAATTACCTGACGGGCTATGAAAAGATGACCATGCCAGAGATCAAGAATTTCCGTCAGCTCGGCAGCCTGACGCCCGGTCACCCGGAAGTCGATGTCGAATGCGGCATTGAAATGACCACCGGACCGCTGGGGCAAGGGATCGCTTCCTCCGTCGGTTTTGCGCTGGCTGAGCGAATCATGGCCAATCATTTCCCGGATCTGACCGACCATTATACTTACGTGTTCTGCGGAGATGGTGACCTGATGGAGGGGATCAGCCACGAGGCCTGTTCCTTTGCCGGGCGCATGAAGCTGTCGAAACTGATCGTGATGTATGATGACAACAATATCTGTATCGACGGTTCGACCGATATGACATTTACCGACGACACCCGCAAGCGCTTTGAGGCGTATGGTTGGGATGTACAGGAAATTGACGGCCACGGTTATGATGAGATTACGAATGCCCTGAACAAAGCGCGGGGCAGCGATACGCCCTCGCTGATTTGCTGCAAGACGCATATCGGTTTTGGGGCACCGACCAAGCAGGACAGCGCGGCTGCGCACGGGGCGCCGCTGGGTGAGGATGAAATTGCCGGGGCGCGCAAAAATCTGGACTGGCCGCACGAGCCTTTTGAAATTCCGCTGGAGATCATGGAACAGTGGCGGATGACCGGCCAGCGCAATCAGGAAGATTTCGCCGAATGGCAAACGGCTTTCGAACGCAACCGTTACCGCGACCGGTTTATGGATGTGCTGAACGGTGATGTCGGCAAGGAGATTGCGCCACTGATCCTGCAGATCAAGCAGGAATTTGCTGTTGAAAAGCCTAAGCTGGCTACCCGCCAGACATCGGGCAAGGTTCTGGAGAAGCTGGTTGTGGAATTGCCGTTCATGATTGGCGGCTCCGCAGACCTGACCGGGTCGGTAAACACCAAGATCAAGGGGCCGGAAGATATTACCCCGGAAAACGGCTATAATGGTCAGTACATTTATTATGGTGTGCGCGAACACGGCATGGCGGCGATTATGAACGGCATGGCGCTGCATGGGGGAATTATCCCGTATGCCGGGACGTTTTTGCAGTTTGCCGATTATTCCCGTCCGGCCATTCGTCTGGGGGCATTGATGAAACAGCGCGTCATTCACGTGATGACGCACGATTCCATCGGGCTGGGCGAAGACGGCCCGACACACCAGCCGGTCGAACATCTGGCGGCGCTGCGGGCGATTCCGAACCTGAATGTTTATCGACCGTGCGACGGGATTGAAACGGCAGAATGCTGGGAACTTGCGCTGAATACGATTGAGACACCTTCCATTATGTCACTGACCCGTCAAGGGTTGCCGACTGTGCGGGAACTGAGCACCGAGAACAAATGCGCCAAGGGGGCTTATGTCCTGTCCGATTGTGAAGGGGCACCAGATGTAACGATCTTTGCGACGGGATCGGAGGTGTCGATTGCGCTGGAAGCCAAGGATAAACTCAAGGGCATGGCTGTCCGCGTTATTTCCGTTCCCTGCATGGATCTGTTTTTTACACAGGACGGTGAATACCAAGCCAGCCTAACCTGTAACGACAGCATCAAGGTTGCGATTGAAGCCGCGGTACGTCAGGGCTGGGATCGGTTGATCGGTCCGCACGGCATTTTTGTCGGTATGACCGGTTTTGGTGATTCAGCGCCAGCCAGTGAGCTTTACAAGCATTTCGGGATCACCGCCGATGCGGTTGTCGAGGCAGTGAAGGCGAAAGATAAGTAAATTGAACTGTTTATTTACGCCGTCATTCCCGCGAAGGCGGGAATCCAGAAAATGGAAATTTATGCTTTCTGGCCCCCCGCCTTCGCGGGGGTGACGTTAAAAGTGAGGAACAAATGAAAATCCATGTCGGCCATTCAACCGTGTTCGATTTTGAAAAGGAACTCTATGAGCCTTTAAAAAGATCGGCGTTGTCTCAGGCCCATGATTTTCATTTTCCCCATGACGGCAACCGCGCGCCGGAAAACACGAAAGAGATCATAAAAAATTCAGACTTGCTCTTGGCGGAAGTGTCCTACCCCTCAACGGGACTGGGTATAGAGCTGGGTTGGGCTGATGTTTTCGCTGTTCCGGTTATCGCATTTTACCGGTTTGACAAAACACCGTCACAGGCTATTCACATTATTACAAACAAGGTTTATAGGTATTCGGACAACGATTTAATTTTAATGCTCACGAAAGCACTTGATAGATAGAGGAGACTTTTTATGACTGCACGCGTAGCGATTAACGGGTTTGGGCGGATTGGCCGTCTGGTGTTTCGGGCATGGGTTGAATCGGGCCGTGACGATATTGAGATTGTCGCGATTAACGATCTGGCAGACCTTAAAACCAATGCTCACCTTCTGAAATACGACAGCACGCATGGCCCCTCCCCGTTCGAAGTTTCGACCGAGGGCGATGATATCCTGATTGCGGGCGGCAAGCGTGTGAAAGTCGTTCAGGTCCGCAACCCAGAGGAATTGCCTTGGGGTGAAATGGACATTGATATTGCCTATGAATGCACGGGTATTTTCACATCGCGCGATGGCGCTTCCATGCATTTAAAGGCGGGCGCCAAGAAAGTTTTGATTTCTGCGCCGGCAACGGATGAAGATTTGACGGTTGTGTTCGGGGTGAATTCCGACAAGCTGAGTGCCGATCACCGGATCGTTTCCAATGCGTCCTGCACCACGAACTGCCTGGCACCGGTGGCTCATGCCCTGCACAGCAAGATTGGTATTGAAAGCGGCTTTATGACGACGATTCACTCCTATACGGGGGATCAGCGCGTTGTTGATACGATGCACAAGGATTTGCACCGTGCGCGGGCCGCAGCCACCAACATGATCCCGACATCGACCGGCGCGGCGAAAGCTGTTGGTAAAGTGTTGCCGGAGTTGAACGGCAAGCTGGATGGCGTGTCAATTCGTGTTCCGACCCCGAATGTTTCGGTTGTGGACCTTAAATTCATCGCTTCACGCGCCACGACGGTCGAGGAAGTGAATGCTGCGATCAAGGAATTTGTCGGCGGTGATCTGGACGGCATTTTGGGTGCTTATGATGAGCCGCTGGTGTCGAGCGATTTCAACCATAATCCGCTGTCTTCGATCTTTTCTCTGGAAGGAACAAAGGTTGTCGACGGGAAGCTGGTGCGGATCATGACATGGTACGACAATGAATGGGGCTTTTCGAACCGGATGCTCGATACCGGCGCGAAAATGCATGCTGTGGGCTATAACAGCGCAGCAGCGGCGGCTTAAACACAACAGAAAGTAGATGCTATGACCTCTCTTAATCCCGGCGTTGTTACGGGTGATGATTATTTGACACTCGTGAAGGCTTGTAAAGAGGGTGGCTATGCCCTGCCTGCGGTCAATGTCGTGGGAACGAATTCTATCAATGCCGTGATGGAAGCGGCGGCGAAGAACAAGTCGGATATCATAATCCAGTTGTCAAACAGTGGCGCACAGTTCTATGCCGGGAAAGGGATCGAGGATTCATTCAAGGCCAAGGTTTTGGGCGCGGTGGCTGCGGCCCAGCATGTTCATTTCCTGGCCCGGCATTACGGGATTTGCGTTGTTTTGCACACCGATCACGCCAATAAGAAGCTGATCCCGTGGGTGGAAGCGATGGTCGGTTACAGCGAGGCGCATTTCGAGGCGACGGGACGGCCGCTGTTCAGTTCACACATGCTGGATTTGTCCGAGGAGGATATTGATTTCAACCTGTATGAATCGGCCCGGCTTTTGAAGCAAATGGCGCCGCTCGGCATGAGCCTTGAGATCGAACTGGGCTGTACCGGCGGTGAAGAAGACGGCATTGGATCGGAAGACAATATCAACAACCCTTCCCTTTATACCCAGCCGGAAGATTGCCTGCGGGCGTGGAAAGAATTGTCCGGGATCGGGCACTTCACGCTGGCGGCGTCGTTCGGGAATGTTCACGGCGTGTACAAACCGGGCAATGTGAAGCTGACTCCGGAAATCCTGAAAAATGCACAAGATCTGGTGCAAAAGGAATGCGGGACGGACGGCAATCCGTTGGACCTTGTGTTCCATGGCGGTTCCGGGTCCGAAAAGGACAAAATTTCGCAGGCTATTTCTTACGGTGTGTTCAAGATGAACATCGACACGGATACGCAATTTGCTTTTGCCCACGGCGTCGGCGCGTATGTCATGGCCAACGAAAAGGCCTTCCAGCATCAAATTGACCCGGATGACGGCACGCCGTACAAAAAACAGTACGACCCGCGGGTTTGGCTGCGCAAGGGCGAGGAAGCGCTGGTTGCGCGTCTGGATGAGGCGATTGCCGATCTGGGCAGCGCCGGAAAAACGCTGGCGGCGGAAAGCTGCGGGCATGGCTGTGGCTGTCATTGATGTATGAGCAAAAACCTTAAACGGCTTATCTTTATTATCGGAATCATTGCGGGTCTTGCCGGATGGATCATTAGCGGCGAGCGCCCGCAAGTCGTTGAGGCGCTCAGCGGACCCGTGGCCTTTGTAGGGCAGTTGGTTCCGGCCAATGATAACCTCCCGCCTCGCCTGTCCGAACGGCGGCGGATTCACATTCTCTATGGTGATGAAAGCGGCGGCGGACACCTACATGGTGTAAACAAGCCCTGTAAAACCGAATTTCCTGAAAACTGGGATGCGCAGCAGGTTATTAAAACCGTCAAGGCGCTTGCTGCGAACGATAATGTGATCTGGCATCAGGAAGATAACGGCTATTACGTGTCGGAGCAGGATGATGGCGGGCTTGTCGTTCGCGTGGTTCTGGACCGCGAGGGTGATGATATCGTAACGGCCTATCCGGTGAATGTTCCTTCCAATCCGTGCGATAAAAACTAATTACACCATGAAATGTCTTTGATGTTTTCCACCCCGGTGGCCAGCATGACGAGCCGGTCAATGCCCAGTGCTATACCGCCGCTTTCGGGCATGCCATGTTCGAGGGAGGCAAGGAAATCTTCGTCAAGCGGCCAGCGTTCCCCATAAAGCTTTTCTTTCAGGGCCATATCTTCTTCGAACCGTTTACGCTGGATTTGAGGGTCCGTCAGTTCGCCAAAGGCGTTGCCGAGTTCCATGCCGCAGACATAGAGTTCGAAGCGTTCAGCAAAACGGGGATCGCTCGGCACAGGGCGCGATAATGCCGCCAGTGAAACCGGGTAATCATAGATGATGGTCGGGGTGCCCTGCCCCAGATGCGGTTCGATAATGTCCCCCATGACGCGCATAAACAAATCGTCCCATGTGTCGTCGGGCGCGGTATGAATATCCAGATTTTTAATCTGCGTTCTGAGCGCGCTTTCATTATCCAGCAGCGGCTCCAGATCAAAGCCGGCATATTTATCAAAGGCCTCGCAGACAGAGAGTATTTCCCAGTTCGCGAAAGGATCGGCGGTCATGTTTTTATAGCGGTATTGCGTGATGTTGCAGGCCATGGCCACGGCGCGCAGCAGACCCACACAATCATCCATAATAGCGCGGTAATCCGCATGTGCCCGGTACCATTCGATCATGGTGAATTCGGGGTTGTGCTGGGGCGATCCTTCGGCATTTCGGAAGGTGTGGCAAATTTGGTAGATTTTAGGCCACCCCGCGACGAGCAGCTTTTTCATCGCAAATTCCGGGCTGGTGTGAAGATAGCGTGTTTGCCGCCGGTCCCGGTGCGGATTAAGCAATTCCGTTTTAAAGGCATGTAAATGCGGCTCTGCCCCCGGCATAACCTGCAGGATCGGGGTTTCGACCTCATAAAAGCCTTGTTCGTCGAAAAAGCTCCGCACAGCTTTGACGAGTTTTGCCCGCGTTTCCATGTTCCCGCGTTTTTGTTCGAAGCGTTCCGGGTGCCACCAGTTCATAAAGAGCGCCTTTTTATGTAAGAAAATACTTGCAATCCCGCTCTATAAACGATAAAAAGCCCACTCGATCAAGCAGGAGATTTAACAATGAAAGCCGAAATTCATCCCGATTACCATGAAATCACCGTCGTTATGACGGACGGCGAAGAATATAAAACCCGCAGCACTTATGGCGCGGAAGGTGATATTTTGCGTTTGGACGTCGACAGCAAGTCGCACCCGGCCTATACCGGCGGTGCGCACAAGGTTGTTGAAAAAGGCCAGCTGTCCAAATTTGAAAACCGTTACGGCAGCTTCCTGTCCGGCGGTGCAAACGACGACAAGAAGTAAGATTTTCTTACATTACCGAATACCACGTAAAAAGGCTGCCAAACGGACAGCCTTTTTTATTGCGTTTTTTTTATGTCAGTGACGTTTAATCGCGGGCCTGACGGGAAATCCGTTCCAGTTCTTCGGCCACCAGGCGTTCGATCAGGTCCGGCAGATGAGCGTCGAGCCATTCGCGAAGCATCGGACGCAGCATGTCTTTGACGATATCTTCGAGCGTTACGCCCTGACCGCTGCGTTGCAAAGCGATGTTTGTCGCCAGACGGGCAAAACCTTCCAAAGTTGCTTCGGCAGCTTTTTCCGTCAAAATCGATTCCCCGCTTTCAAGCGGCTCGATATCTTCATCGACGAGATCAATTTCAACTTCTTCTTCCTCTTCGACGGGTTCCGGTTCTTCATCGACGATGTCGGTTAATTCGAGGATTTCTTCTTCCTCTTCGACGGGTTCCGGTTCAGGCTCGACAACAGGCTCCAGCTCAGGGGCGGCTTCTTCAGCCACCTCTTCCGCAGGCGCACCTTCCTCATCCTCATCAGATATAATCTGGCGGATGGAGGCTAGGATCTCTTCGATCGAAGGTTCTTGTTCGTTCTGTTTATCTTCGTCTGACATAAGCAAAAAGAGAGTAAATTCAATACACTGTTAATCTCATGGAGTTTGGTATATTGCGGCCCTCTTGTCAAAGGGCGATTAGGGATTATTCCCATCAATATCCACATCCATCCCCAGAATTTTCCATTTGGCCGCCTGTAATTCCCTATTATAGTCTTCTGCGACATCGGAAAAGCCCAGAATTTCCGGAGTGAGCATCCCTATTGTCGCGGCCAGCGCAAAAGAAGCGACGACCATATCCCGGCGCGCAATGACCAGATCAACCTGTGCATCCATCATTTCCTGATCGGCATCCAGAGAATCAAGTATCGTGCGCCCCCCCAGTTCCGCTTCCTGATGCACCCCTTCCTGGGCCAAGGCCGCGGCTTTAACCTGGGCGGCTTTTGATTCGGAGACAGCCTTTGCCGTTGCCAGCGCTTCCCAGTTTTCTATAATTTGTTCGCGAACGCCGCGCCGGACGCTGATGATCTCAAGATAACGTTGATTGGCCGTATGTTTGGCTTGCCGCACGCGTGATCGGGTGCTGCCACCACTATAAAGCGGGATTGTCGCTACCAGCCCGATTGTTTTGCTGGACGATTCATCACTCAGGCCCGGCTGTGGGTCGTATGATTTATCCCATGACGCGGCAATATTCAGCTCCGGCAATAATTCCCCGAATACAGATTCTATATCTTCTTCCGATGAGCGATATAAAAGTTCCGCGGCCAAAACGGACGGGTTATCCTGTTCAGCCTTTAAAACAGCCTGATCGAGGTCGTCCGGGAACGGAAAGCGTAATATCGGATAGCCCAGTGTTTCCGGCGCTCTGCCCATTACCCGCTCATAAGCGGCATAGCTGGCTTTGACGGCTCCCCGTGCCTGAATATTATCGGCATCGGCGCGGGCCAGCCGTGATTCCGCCTGTGCTACATCTGTTTTGGTGAGCTCGCCGACTTCATAACGATCGCGCGTGGCTTCCAGCTGTTTGGCGATCACCTCCCGGTTATTGATCGCCAGATCCAGCAAAGCCTGATCGCGCAGGACATTCATGTAGACCGTCGCCGCCGCCAGCAACACGTCCTGTTCTTTCCCCTGCACCATGGCTTGCCGGGCCAGAATAGCGTTATAGGCGCTTTCCGTTTCCGCCAGCGTGCGTCCTCCGCGGTAAACGGGCTGTGTCAGTTCCATTTCGAGCGTTTTGGAGGTTGATCCCTCCGCCGCGCCAAAGTTGCTGCCGGTCATTTTTGCTTTGGTGATGTCCGCCGAGGCATTGACAGACGGACGCCATCCGGCCAGAGCCTGAGGCAATAATTCATTTGTTGCCCTTAATTCTGCGCGGGCGGCTCTTAAGTCCGGGTTTTCGATGTAGGCCAGCCGCAGCATATCTTCCAGCTTTTGAAAGATGGGGGCGTCATTTTCCTGTGCCCGTGAAAACCCCGTCCCCGCAAGCAGCAAACCCGCCATCAAGGCAGTCAGAAAAGCATAGCGAAAGAGAGGTTGCGCGCTCATATCATCAAAACTCAAAAACCGGAACAGGTTCAAACCCCGGTACGTAGGGGGTCGCCGCATCGTAAAGATTGGATGTGCTGGAAATTTCACCTGCCGCCGTTTTTACGAACAGAGCCACCTGCCCCATCCTTTCGCCCAGCGGCTGAAGAACTGTTACCAGACGTCCTTTCGGGGCCAGTTGATCCAGAATATTTTGCGGCACGCCCGCGACGGCTCCGTTGATAACGATCAGGTTATAGGGCGCCTGTTTCGGATAGCCTTCGCGGCTTGCTCCCTGCACAACGGCAATGTTACAAAAATCCATAGCCGTCCAGACTTTACGAGCATCCTCCAGCAGGCCCGCATAGGACTCCAGCGTAATGACCGTTGTCGTCATGCTGGACAGCAAAGCCGTTGAGTAGCCGCAAGAATCGCCGATATTCAAAACGATGTCGGAGGCGCACGGCGCCGCAGCCTGCAGCATGCGCGCTAAAATCACCGGCTCAATCATGATCCGGCCCTTGCCGACCAGCACATCTTCGTCCAGATAAGCCTTGGTGGCATCACCGCAGGGAAGAAATGCGTCACGCGGCACGCTTTCAAATAGTGCAAGAAGATCCGCCCGGGTAACGCCGTTGGGACGCAATTGACACTCCACCATATTCTTACGCGCGGCGGCTTGCAGATTGTTTGTCATGGGTCATTTTCCAGTTAGCTGAAAAGCGAAAAAAAAGAACAGGCAGAAAAGCCTTCTATTGTTTTACCTGAAAAACAAAGATTTTTCCAGTCTTTCCCGGTGCGGCGGAACTTTTAAAAAGGATTCAAGAAAAAGGTGGAAATGTGAAACACAATCCTCTATTCATATATCCGCTTTCAACGCAATGGCGCGGTGGCAGAGTGGTCATGTAGGGGACTGCAAATCCTCGTACGCCGGTTCGATTCCGGCCCGTGCCTCCAACATCAGTTAGCGGTTGACAGCTTTTGCGTGACAGTATAAAAACGGCGCACTGGCAACAGTTGATGTATATATCTTCTGTATTCCTCGGTAGCTCAGTGGTAGAGCAGGTGACTGTTAATCACTTGGTCGCTGGTTCGAATCCGGCCCGGGGAGCCACTATCTTTTTCCAAAGAAATCCCATACACTCCCAGAACATTAGGAAATCCGACGCTTTCAAAGAATTTTTATTCCAAGAAAGTCCGAGGAGATTTAATCAGTTCTAGCATGTTTTCGGGTATATTTTCGGGTATTCGGGTACATGCCAAAAAGGAGATACCCGAAAATGAAACTTACAGACCTTTCATGTCGGACATCTAAACCCACGGAGAAGAATTACAAACTCCGCGACGGACAAGGGCTTTACCTGCTTATCATGAAGGCTGGCGGTAAAAGCTGGCGCTATGATTACAAGCTCAAGCGTGATAATGGCTCTCATAAAAACGGCACTTTTGTCATCGGGATATACCCGAAAACAACCCTAGCCGAAGCACGAGAATTACACCAACAAGCCCGCACTCTTGTTTCCAACGGCATAGACCCCAATGATTTTAAAAAAGATCAGGAACGTCTAAAACGCCAAGAACGCGCCCTCACCTTCTCTCTTGTGGCCGAAGAATGGCTGAATAAACGACGACAGGAAGTAAAAGAAAAAACCATCAGAGATATTGAAAAGCGCCTAGGGCAAGATGTACTGCCCGAAATCGGGCATATTCCGATGAAAGACATTAACGCCGTTGATATTGTGGATATGTTCAAAAAGATTGAAGCCCGCGGCGCCTATGAAATGCGCAACCGTGCACGGCAATATTGCAGCCAGATTTTCCGCTATGCCATGGCCATAGGCTCTGCGAATAGAGATTACACTGCCGATATTGGGGACGCTTTAGCCGTTCGCCGCGTCAAACACCAGCCAGCCTTACAACCTCATGAAATACCTGAATTTTTAGCCGCACTGGAAAGAAATGAAGCCCGGCTT
Organism: Rhodospirillales bacterium; assembly: GCA_020638175.1. Taxonomy (NCBI): domain Bacteria; kingdom Pseudomonadati; phylum Pseudomonadota; class Alphaproteobacteria; order Rhodospirillales; species Rhodospirillales bacterium. The sequence goes on along the minus strand of JACKJA010000002.1, from coordinate 1,408,669 downwards.
TTCCCTCAAACCCGCCTAGCCTTGCAAATGCTTGCACTAACCTTCGTACGCCCCATAGAACTCGCCGCCGCCGAATGGAGCGAATTTGACTTCAATGATAACCGTTGGCTCATCCCTGCCGAGAAAATGAAAATGGGATTTGACCACGTTGTACCTCTGGCAAGCCAAACTCTCGCAATTCTTCACGAAATGAAAAAAACAAACGGGAATCGACAATACGTATTCACAAAACAAACCAATCCCCGTGAACACATGGCCCGTGATACCCTTTCAAAAGCCGTCCGCTCTCTTGGCTTTCAAAATCGGCACAGCGCCCACGGTTTCCGTGCCATGGCTCGCACCGCCATACGGGAAAAGCTGAACTATGATAGCGAAATTATCGAACGCCAACTTGCTCACGCCCCTAATACCAGCCTTGGCCGCGCCTATGATCGCACACAATTCCTCGATCAGCGTACGGTTATGATGCAGGAATGGGCTAACTATATTGATGACCTGAAAAAATGAATACTGAAAAAGCATATACACCTGAATTTTTCACTGAACTGTTCAGTATTTTAGGTGTTGAAGATCACAATTTAAAAACAGAACTAAAAAATCAAATTTATCTGAGTGCAAGAAGCTATATTCGCTCTCATAGCTTTTACGAGACTTCGTTACCGCCTAATGAAATTAAAAGAGAACTTCAAAAAGCAGTTACTCATTTGCAAAAAGCTGAAACTTCGTTGGAGAAAGTTTTAAATTCTGGAAACTTTCAGCTTGAATTAATTGATAGCTTTTGCCGTCGGCTTGAGTGGAACTATCCTTCATTAAAAGGCCATTTAAATAAAATAAGAGAGCAACCATTAGAATTTGGTTTAAACAAAGCAGATGCACCCGAAAAAGTGATGCAGCTGTTATACGTGATTTTAGATTCTATTGAATTTACTATGGACGAGGTTGATTTCAGAAAATTCAAAAAAAGCAGGTCTTTAAATCATTGGATCGTTTTAATTGCACCTGTATTAGAACCTGTAATCGGTCACAAGCTAGAGCAAAGCCGTTATTACAAAGGCGAATACATTTCCAAAAGAGAAATGGGCGATTCCGAGCTGCTAAAATTTATCATTCAGCCATTAGAACCCAGCATCACAATCTCTCAAATAGAAACTGCTATTAAAGAAACTCATAAAGAACGCCACGCTCAGAAAATTTTCTAAATTTTTCAAAAGAAATTTTCCTTCCATCATCTTTATAGCGACAGCCTAAATTCCATTAAAAATATTTGTATCCACTGGGACGAACATAGAAAGGATACAAATGTTAGACACGCCTAAAAAAGAACGCTTCCTTAGATTAACAGACGTTATGGCTCGTACAGGTTTGAGCCGTAGCGCAATTTATCTGAGCATCAGTGAAGGCAACTTCCCTAAAAATATCAATTTAAGCGCCCGTTCAGTCGCATGGCTAGAAAGCGAAATCGACGCATGGATGCAGGATCGTATTAATCAACGGGCCTTCACTTCTTAAACGCTCTTTCTTCCCAACTTTTTGCATTAGCAATGGAGAAAATTTCAATGAAAAAGATTTTAGATACAAACACACCCGCAGAAAATTGCGATAAAAAAACACTGGTAAAAGCCATACGAAAATACTGCTTAGAATGCTGTTTAGAAAAACCGTCCGAAGTTCGGTTATGTGCAGCTAAAAATTGCCCACTGTGGCATTTCCGCTTTGGAAAAAACCCTTTCCACAAACGCAGGATGACAGATGAAGAAAAACAGGCGGCCACCAACCGCTTAAGATAGTTTATTTTTCTTTGTTATCAAAAGTTACAACCCCTCCGCCTCGATGCACTCTAGTCCATACCACCGTATTTATTTCTTTATCTTCACCATCGTCTGAAACGTATCCAAGCTGATTCAGGGTTGTTTCATCCTGAACAAGCGTCCAAGTTCTGCCTTTACACTTATCGAGCAATATCGGGCCATGGAGTGGCTTGCCTATTTCTAAAATATCGTAGCATGAGGCGTTTACATCATAATTATGCGTTGCCCAATACCCTAGCATCAGGAATGCTAAACCAAAAAACACATGCGATTTCTTCATTGCTAATCTCTATCTACTTCAAAATTGTTCAACCTTAGAGAATCATGCTTTCCATTAAAAGTAAAACTCGCCGTTTCATAAGGAAATTCACCATACTTCCATGTTGTGCAGGTCCACTGGTTTGGAGGCATACCACACACAGCCACATCAACACTCTTGGGTTCGCCGAACATTGCGAGCACCTCATCTGAACTCATGCCTTGATGCACCTGCATAATATTCTCAGTGGTAAAAGTAGCTGGTAAAGCGGAAAAAGGGTTTGCGCCACTAGTAACGCAAGCTGAAAGTGATAGAGATCCAAAGCCAAGAAAAAATAAAGTCATAAATATGCGCATGTTAGCAGCCTTTCAGTTTAAATTCGAACAGACCACCAAGAGATAAAACCTCTTGGTAGCCGGGAGTTCGAAACCACTAATCATACGATAAATGGCCGACGGCCTTTGGGCCGGAGCCTTGGACATAGCCGCCGCTCCCGGCCATAAGACCGAAGAGCGGCATCCTGTGATGCGTTTTAGAAGCGCATCACTCACGGCTGATGCCAGCCGCGTATGATTAAGGGTTTCGAAGCCCCAAGCTCGCTTTACAGCGAACTTTCGCCAATACTGCGTTTTATTGGTAAAAAAATCAAGGTAATAGAAGTGTGTGCCTCCCCCTTTGGGGGACGGAAGGGGGGATGTCCGCACATATATTCTCTTGTCGTATATGTGCGGACTGACGCCAAAAGAACATCAATAGAACATAATGCGTGAAAATGGATCAGCCTACTAAGATAGAAGCTTGCGCAGGACAAACGCTGTTCACGTAGTTTATTATGGCGTCTCTTCTCTTGATACCGCCTGATTCAACAGCTTTCTGAAACTCACTAAATCTGTCTTCAATTATCTGAAGTTCGTTATCATTTATGCCAATATTAAATGCGGTCACATTATCATTGCGCCCATGAGACTTTGCTTCATTAATCGCAAAACCAGACCTGTCTACAGCCTCTAATAACCCGTTATAGGCGTAATCCAAGCTTTTCTTATCATCTGAAGACAAAATTATATCATCAACATAAACTGTAACTAAAATATCTTCGGGGAGGTCTTTCTCTAGGTAGTGACCAATCGCTGATTTATCTAGGCATATACTAGCGAGTAATTGAGATTGGACAAAACCGTATGGCAAAACGTACTTATCACGGTCTTCTTTATCCCTAACAGTGCTCCAGCCTGCTATTTTCTCAGCTAATTCGTAGTGAACGCCTATATCTTTTAAAGCTCTTATAACCCTAGATTTGGATATGCTTGGAAAAAAATTGGTTAAATCTATTTTTGCAAAGCAAGCACTTTCTCGGTGCTGTCCTATAGCTGCTAAGTGCCCTCCAGATTTAAAATGGTAAAAATAATCAGGGCACCCCCACTTTTCCTTAATAGCATCTACAAACTCATACCCTTTATCTTGGCATTCGTTAGTTGGAACAAATATCCAACGATTTTTAGGGGTTTTAAAACACAGTTCGTAATTGTAGGGCATTATCTTCTTTCAGGCGGTAGTCACTAGCCAGACGTCTTACAAAGTCTAAAACCTTCCAAAGCAGTAAAAACCACTTCAAAACATTCGCTAACTCACGCGTCCAGCTAGGGCTTTTGCGTTTTGAATTTTCACTCATAGGCAAAATCTCCTCATCTAGACCTTCTGGCGTCCATGCAGTACGAATACTGCTTAGTCTAGTGACCAACAAGGAGTTACGCATGAAATATTCCAAGGAACAATTCCTGTAACACCAATAGCAATACGCAAGTCTTACAAAATGCGTTCTGCGAGGAGAACCCTTTTACCAGAAGGTGAAAAATGTTATATCATACTCAGAGTGTGAAAAACAATTACACATTGGAATTTTCGGGTATATTTTCGGGTATACAGCTTTATTCACAATTTTATTAACTCAATAAATCAGTGGCTTGTAGGGCCAATTCGAATCCGGCCCGAGAGCCATTTTTCTTCTCAATCATCGCTTGGCAGATTTTGAATTTGGATTACTTGCTCCCATTGCGGGCAAGGAGCTTGTCGTCATGTTCAAAAAGGTTGTTTTTTGCCCTCATCTCTCTCAAGAAATTTCTTGCCATATAATTTCCTTCCCGTTTATAAAGCGGCAAAGCGTTATGTGTTATTGAAATGGTTCACCACTTTCCAGAAACAGAGCCGCCATGAAAATTCTTGTTATTTCAGAAGCCAAAGGGCAGACAAACGGCGTCAATACGACGTACACGAATATTGCACCGGAGCTTCAAGGAAAAGGCCACGAGATTACCGTTCTGGGTTCCAGTGACTTTAAAGGCGCCAAACCGCTTCCTTTTTATCCTGATATTCACATCATTCCGTGGCTCCCCTATCGTCAGGTCAAACAGAAAATCGAGGATTTACAGCCGGATCATATCCATATCGCCACCGAAGGAACGCTCGGTTGGGCGGCGCAGATGTATTGCCGCCGGCACGGCAAGGAATTTTCAACCTGTTTTCACACCAACTTCCATATTTACGCCGAACGTTATGTGCCTGTTCTTAAAACCGCCGCCCGGAAAGCAACGATCGCTTATTTGCGCGCTTTTCACAAAAACTCTTCTTGCCTGATGGTTGCTACGGAAGGACTGGAGCGCGAATTAAAAGAGTTTGGTTTTACGGCTCCTATGCGCCCTTTTTCCAGAGGGGTCGATACGGATTTGTTCAAACCGGGACTTAAAACGTTGTTCCAGGATGCGGCAAAGCCTGTTTGCCTTTATGTTGGCCGTATTGCTCCCGAAAAAGGGATCGATATCTTCCTGAATGCAGATTTGCCCGGCACAAAGATCGTTGTCGGCGGCGGCCCCGCACTCGAAGGGCTAAAGCGCAAACACGCCAATGATAACGATATTGTTTTTGCCGGGCGCAGAGTGGGCGCAGACCTGGCCGCGCACTTCCGTTCGGCAGATGTTTTTTGCATGCCGTCCGACACGGAAACATTCGGAATTGTAACCATCGAAGCCCTGGCCAGTGGGTTGCATGTTATTGCCGTTCCTTCTACGGCCAATGACAGCATTCTTTCTACGCCCCTGCTGGGTTCGACATCCCTCGATCTGCGGGCGGCTTTTGAACGGCTGGATCCCGATTCCCCGGACGCCCGTCAGGCACGCCATCAACATGTTCTGGACCACTACACTTGGCCAAATGCTGCCGGACAATTTGAGGGGAATATCCTTTCGCTTGGGAAAACCTGAGCGCTCCCGTTTTTGACTATTATTCGAAAACATTCCTTTCGTAATCTATCAAAGACCGGAGAGTTCTTTTTTCTTCTAAATTATCAAGTCTCTTTTCATCGCCGTCTCTTCACGGCAATATGAAGCTTTCATAAACGATCCAAGGATGTTTATTGCCATGATGTCTTCCTCTCAGCTTATTTCTGTTGAAACGCTTCACTCCTTTCTTGAGAAAGACCGTCCGATAAGGCTGCTGGATGCGTCTTTTGCCCTGCCCGGTTCCGGCGTGGATGTGCAGGCGGATTTTGAGGCAGGTCATTTACCCGGCGCGCAATTTTTCGACGTTAACCGTATTGCCGACCTGTCAACGGACTTGCCGCATATGTTGCCGTCGGCAGAGGACTTCGCCGGCGCCATTTCCGGGTTGGGGATTTCCAGCGATGATCTCGTGGTTGTTTATCACAATACCGGCATTCCTTACGCCTGTGCGCGGGCATGGTGGATGTTCCGGGTTTTTGGCCACGATAATGTCCGGGTTCTGGATGGCGGTATGGCGGCATGGAGCGCCGCCGGTTTATCTCTGGAAAGCGGGAGGTCCCCTGCCCCGGCGTATGGGATGTTTAACGCCCGGTTCCATCCGGAAATGGTCTGTGACAAAGATCACATCCGGCTGATTGTCGATCACAAGGAGACCGCCACTATTCTTGATGCCCGCAGCAAGGAGCGTTTTGACGGCAGCGTTCCTGAACCGCGCCCCGGTCTGGTCAGCGGCCATATTCCCGGTAGCCTGAATTTGCCGTTTGGCGACATGATTAATTCCGAAACCGGACGCTTCAAATCCCCCGATGCCTTAAAGGCGATTTTTGACGGTATGGATTTATCCGGCGAAATCGTGACAAGTTGCGGCAGTGGTGTGACGGCCTGTGTCCTGACATTGGGGCTAAACGAGGCCGGATACGACAATATCCGTGTTTATGACGGGTCGTGGGCCGAATGGGGCATGGAAATTTTAAAAAACCCGATTGAAAGAACTTTGTAAAATACTAAGCGCATTGAGATTGTTTTATTCGCATTTTCAAGTTATATATTTGCGATAATACATTTTCTTCTGTTTTTGATGCTTTTATTACAATAAACTCATCAAGTAAAAACAAATATAAAAACAACCATTACTTAGGCGGGTTTGAAACTTCCAAAAACAAGTCAAATACAGTTGAACTTGTCTTTTGCCCAAGAAAGAGTTGATTTTATCGAAACAACCGGAAGTACTTGGTTTTCCGCGGTTTTTTTGCACTTTTTTTGCTTTTTTTCTTGCAAAAACTTTCCGGTTGCTCTATAAGAATAATTACACACCCTCTATTACCGCCGTTTGTCCGGAGATGCTCTTGAGCTCTCCGGACCTTTTTTTGTGCGGCTCAGGCTACAATGTGCACTGGCGATAACGTGATTTTGTTGCCATCAATTTTGATGAAGGGGTAGTTGTAGAAAAATGGCGCGCCCGACAGGACTCGAACCTGTAACCTACTGCTTAGAAGGCAGTTGCTCTATCCGGTTGAGCTACGGGCGCCTGGAACCGATGTTTTATTCTAAATCGCAATTCCTAACAAGCCCTTACTCTTCGATCGGGATATAGCGGAATTTATCACCGTAATTGCGGGGGCGGACTTTCCGGGCATGCTCTATGCCGACCGTATAGCTCCAGCCTTTCTTTTTGGCGTAGGCGATGGCTTCGTCCTTTGTATCGAAAGCCAGTTTCACCGTGTTCAGCGTATCTTCGGTGCTGGTCCAGCCCATAATCGGTTCCGGGCGGCGCGGTCCGCCGGATTCAGGCCGGATCTGCCAGCTTTTCGTTTTGGCGCGGCCGGACTGCATCGCATTCTTTGCCGGTTTGTATATGATAACATTCATGATGACACTATCCTCATGCCGATGGAATCGTTTGCTATGATTAAATTACCAGCGGTAGAGACGACGGGCAAGCATCCCTGTCAAAGCCCCTACCCCGGCATAAGGCAAAAAGTGATGCAGGAACAGATGAGTGATATGGTCAACCGGGCACGCCAGACGTAACGCAATCCAGCCCGGCCCGGCCACAGCCAGCAACGTCATAAAACTCATCCACAATGGCCTTACCGTTGCGCCTTTACGCGCGGTATAAACAAAAGCGGCAAATGGCGGGGCAATGAGTAGAAGCGCATTCAAGCTGCAGCCATGCACATGAAAATCGGCATGCAGCGGCGTACTCAAAGCTTGTACCGCCAGCCAGCCCATGAACAGGGCAAACAAGGTTGTTGGCACCGCCAACAGCCAGCCCTGTCCGCGCATATCGGGAACCGCCAGCCAACCGGTCGCCAGCGCCGCACCAACAGCCATCAGTAAAACCATCAAGGCTTCAAATAAAAACGAAGATGTTTGCAGGAGGGATTGCGCATCGGCCCGCATGCCCAAAAGAACAGACAGGGCGGTGACATAAAGCAACGTTGCCCCAAACCACGGCGTAATCCGCGTCAAAGGATGTGCCAGAGGACGCATGGGTTTAAATTCCGCGCTCAGCCCGGCGATCAAATTTTCTGTGGTCTGTTTACTCATAACCGTTTCCCAATATTTTTTTCAGCTTGCCTGCCGAGCGATGAACGGACACTTTAATCGCCGCGACGCTCATCCCCGTCTTTTCCGCCACCTCCTGCGCGGTGTATCCCTCGATACGCATCAAGCGAAAGACTTTGCGCTGTTGTTCCGGCAGTTGCGCCAGAGCTTGCTCCATATCCTTTAATTCGCCCGCATAGGCCGGATCGGTTACATGCTTTTGATAAATATTTGTATCGTCAAGGGCGGCTTGCCGCTTGTTCCCTTCCTGATAGTACTTGCGCAGGAAATCCGTCCGGCGGAAATTGATGATGGCGCCCAGCCACGGCTTGAACGGACGATCGGGGCTGTAGGTGTGCAGGGACTTGTGAACAGATATCAAAACTTCCTGCGTGATGTCCTCGACCCAGTCGGCATTGGCCAGTCCGCCGGACAAAATATTACGAATGTAGGGAAGGAGCGCATTCAAGAGCGCGTTATAGGATTTGCTGTCGCCATTCTGCGCTTTGCAGGCCCAGTCGCGCCAGAGCTGTTCATGATCGTTTGCGGCCGGTTTCATGTTTAAACTCCCAAGCCGGGAAGGCAGATGGTCGGGGTGGAGAGATTCGAACTCCCGACATCCTGCTCCCAAAGCAGGCGCGCTACCAGACTGCGCTACACCCCGTATTGTCAAAAGACCGTGACGTTGTACCCCGTCCCCGGGAAAATCGCAAGACTATTCTACTTGTAAGGGGGCTGTGCCGAATGTCTTGTAGAGAACTTTGTTCCCCGGCTTCAGCCCCAGCTTTTCCGCAACGCCGCCATTGATTTCCAATACGGCCAAAACCGGGCCTTCCGACGGGATGCCGGTCTGGTCGTGCGGCACAGCATTATGATGGATGTGGTGGATGGTGCCGTCAGCCCGGATGAACACCATATCAAGAGGAATAAAGGTGCCCTTCATCCAGAACGACCGTGGGTTCTCACGGGCAAAGATAAACAGCATGCCGGCATCCTCCGGCATTTCCAGCCTGTTCATCAGGCCCTGCATCAATTCTTCGCGCGTGCGGGCAATTTCGACCCTGAAGGGATGCGTAACGCCGTCCTGTGTTACAATGGCCAGCGGTTCGCGGATCGGTTCGACCTGCTGAGTGGCTTCATCCTGTGCGGCAGTTTTTTTGAATTCGCCGGCATGGGCGGGCGTGCCGATAAAAAAGACCAGACAGAGGGCGGCAAAAATTCTCATGGCATTGTTTCTTTCGTTCATTGCTATGGGGCCATAATAAAAGGGCCACGGAAAATTACCATGGCCCTTTTTAAATTATTTTCCGTACCGCTTAATGCTGGGCGGAAATGATATGTTCCGCTGCATCAACCGGGATTTCTTCCAGCGTCCCGTTCAAAGCGGCCATGCGTTGCTCCGTATCGTGAATCGGAGAGGCATAGAAGTTGAAAAAGCCCCAGAAGATAAAGGTTGAAACAATCAGCGCTACAATCATTGTCGGCGTCCCTTTACGGAACCACAGGCCCGGCGTAATTGCCAGAGAGGGCTTGTTTTCCTTCTCGGCCAAACGTTCGGACAGTGCCATGACATACAGGTTCGGCGAAGCGCCCAGGTGCGTTCCGTTCGCGCCCAGACCAACACCGACAGCCAAAGCCCACCAAAGCGGCATAACGTCGATGCCCTCGGCTTCCATACCCAGAATGATCGGAATCATCGCCGCCGTGAACGGGATGTTATCAATCGCCGCTGACAGGATCGCCGATACCCACATCAGGATAATGCAGGCCATAACGATATCATTTTCAACAAGCGGCTTGATAAACTGACCAACCCATTCGAGGAAATGGCTGTGTTCAACACCGCCGACAATAACGAACAGGCCGATGAAGAACACCAGCAAAGACAGTTCGATGTCAGCAAAATAGGAATCCGGGTTGGCCTTGTAGGTCAAAGCCAGCAATACCGTCAGCCCAAAAGCCGAGACAACCCATGCATCCCAGCCCAAAGCCGTCTGGAAGATGAACATGAAAATCATCGTTATCATTACGAGGATTGAGGCATACCAGATTTTCTTGTCTTTCAGCAGTTTGCCATTGGTAAATTCCGTCTTTTCCGGTTTGGCTGTCAGCTTCTTATTGAACAGGACACGGATAGCAAACAGGGATACAACCCAGGCCACGACCACAATGCCGGCCATGCGGATGAAAAAGTTACTGAAATTGATATCCGCAGCGGAACCAATCATAAGGTTCGGCGGGTCACCAACCAGCGTAGCGATCCCCCCCACGTTCGAGAGCAAAGCCGCGGCCATCAAATGTGGCACCGGGTTTACCTTCAACGCCTGGGAAATCAGAACGATCAGAGGGCCGAAGATGGCCACCACCGTTACGTTTGCCAGAAACATGGAGATAACGCTGATCGACAGCCCCATCATAAACAGCAGAAGAAACAGGCGCCCCTTACTGAATTTAGCGATGCGGTAAGCTACAGCCTGAAACCCGCCTGTGGGGATCATGATCGAAACAACCGTCATCATCGCCCCCAGCAGGAACACAACGTTCCAGTCGATCGCGTGCAGCGCGCCTTCCGGGTCGTAAAAGCCGTAGAACTGGCCGACAACAACCATCAGACCTGCGCCGAGCATGGCGACTTTCGTACGGTGAATGTGGTGTAAATGTTCGGTAAAAATACCAACAAAAGTAATAAAAAGGACAATAGCCGATGCCAGCATCGGAGTGTCCAGAACAAGTTCTTCGTGTATCATAATAGTTCCTTCAGAATTTTTTAGCCTGCGATTTTTTTAGATCGCTTATAGCTCGTCTTTTTTCTCTGCAAGGAGTAAAGGAGTTTAAGAACGACACCCTACTCGTTTACCTCTTTACCTTCTTCGAGATGCTTGGTAATCCGCAGCAGTGACTTGATCGCCGTCTGAGATGAAATGATTCCCGCCATCGTGTTGTTATCATCGCTGACAACCGGCAGAGGACTACCATATTTAACCATCAGGCGAATGCCTTCGCGCAGTGATGTCTCCGGTCTTACTGTCCGAGGATTTTTTATCATCACATCTTCCAATTTTTTGGGAAGAATCAACTCAAGACGCTTGGCGACCCAAGGCGATGTTCCCGATACAAAATCCAGGCTGATGTCCATGTTTTTCAGGCGAGTCAAGCCGCCATCGAATGTCACTGGAACTGGAAGAATATTCGTTAGAAGGTGCATGAAGTTAAAAACACCAATAACTTCATTTTTTTCGTTCACGACCGGAACGGCGCGAATACCGTGTTTATCAAACAGGGCAAGCGCATCTGCAACAGTTTGTTCCGGGCGCGCCGAAATTACTTCTGTTATCATTGCATCTCTGCAAGGCATATCTTTTTCCTCGTATTTTCTTTTGGTTTTACGGGTGCAGACAACCCTGTCAGGGATGCCCTGCTCATTTGGCGCCGCACTATGCTCCTTTTTTAAAAATGATGCAACGCCAAAAAGGAAAATTTTTCAGAATCAGATGAATTCAAATTGAATCAAGACGTTAAGAGGCGCGACTATCCAGATCAACCTTCCGCTTCAAGCGCTTCCAAAGCGGTCAATTCGGAAACCAGCCCGACAAAAGCGCCTTCCGCATCCGTTACCGGCAACGGTCGTCCCGTCTGGGTCAGCAGCCCGATAATTTCCCAAAGCGGCATGTCCGGTTTGGCCACCGGCATGTCCCGTTCCATCAGCATGCTGACTGGCTGCGGCTTTAATTTGCGCAGACGTTTTTCGAGTCCGGGCGCCGCGCCCAAAGGAACCCGCATTCCCAGATCCGTATCGACAGATACCGGCAACAATCCCTTCATCAGGTGACGAAGGCTGAAATATCCGACAAGCTGTTTACCATCGACAACGGGGGCGCTCCGGATGTTTTTCTTTTTGAACAAGGCCACAGCCTCTTCCACCGTTTGCTCCGGCTTGAGTGTTACTACCTTGTCCACCAATGCCGCTTTGATATCCATTTATCTATTCTCCATATCCAATATTTATTGCAGTCCTGTTTGATACATTCTGGCATAAAGTCCAGCTTTTTCCAGCAGTTCTTCGTGACGGCCCTGTTCGATGATTTTGCCTTTATCCAAAACAATGATCTGATCGGCGGCCTGAACGGTTGAAAGGCGGTGAGCAATCACCAGAGACGTACGCCCTTTTTGCAATTCCGCCAAGGTGGCCTGTATCGCGCGCTCGGATTCATTATCCAGTGCCGATGTGGCTTCGTCCAACAATAAAATCGGCGCGTTTTTCAAGACCGCGCGGGCGATCGAAATACGCTGGCGCTGGCCACCGGAAAGCTTTGTGCCCTGCTCGCCCAGTATGCTGTCGTAGCCCTCCGGCATGGCCATGATAAAATCGTGTGCGAAAGCCGCTTTGGCGGCCTCCCGGATTTGCTCGTCGCTGGCGTCCTGATTGCCGTAGGCGATGTTGGCCCGGACCGTGTCGTTGAAGATGGTGATGTCCTGCGAGACCAGCGCAATGTGCCCCCGTAAGGAAGACAGCGTTACGTTCCTGATGTCCTGTCCGTCGATCATCACCCTGCCCGATAGCGGGTCATAGAATCTGGGAATCATATTCATGATCGTGGTTTTACCGCTGCCTGACGGCCCGACCAGCGCGGTGATTTTCCCCGGCTCCATCGTGAGAGACACATCATTCAGCGCCATAATTTCATCTTCGTCATAACCAAAGGAAACGCTTTCAAAGACGATTGACGGCTTGGCGCTCGCCAACGTCAGGGCGCCGGGACTATCCTGTATTTCCGCCCGGCGATCCATCATGTCAAAGACCCGGTCGGCGGCCCCCATCCCCATCTGAAGCGTGTTATTCAGGGTCGCCAGCTTTTTCATCGGTTCGTATGCCAATGCAAAAGCTGCGATGAAGGAAATCAGGGAGCCTGTGGTCAGCGCGCCGTTGAGAACCTGCATCCCGCCATAAACAATCACGCCGGTCACGGCCAGACCGATCAGCGTTTCATTGAACGGCGTCGATAATGTGCCGAGCTGCACGCTTTTAACGTTTAGTTTGCGCACCGTGTCTATGGCCGTCCCGGCGCGGTTTCGTTCAAACGATTCCATGCCATAGGCTTTGACCTGCCGGATGCCTTGGAAAATCTGGGTCAGGACATCGGTCAGGCGGGCCTTGTGGTCCTGCAGGTTCCCGGACAGTTTACGCAAACGCCGCCCGATAATGGCTACAAATGTGGCGGCAAACGGGAAAAAGATAAAGGCGATCAAAGAGAGCTTCCAGTCCTGATAAAACATCAGGGCGACGAGCAAAACCAGAGTCAGGAGACTTTTTCCGACCCCTACAAAACTGCCCGCCACGGCCATGCGCACGACTTCGACGTCGTTCATAACGCGGGAAACAAGCTGGCCGCTGGGGTTTTGCTGGAAAAAGGATAAATCCAGATCAATGAAGTTGGCAAACAGGTCGTTTTGAATATCCATGACCATCGCCTGCCCGGCCCGGTTCATCAGAATGGTATGGATATAGGTCGCCAGCCCCCGGATAAAGAAGCACAGGAAGACCGCGCCGGCCATCGGCACGATCAGGTGCCGGTTCGTTTCAACCAGAACATTGTCAACCACGGGCTCCAGCAGTTTGGCGAATCCGGCGGTCATGGC